>JBJEHU010000046.1:0-6634 GCA_051876355.1 Atopobiaceae bacterium
TTCACCGAGGCCACGGAGAAGGAGCGTCTCCAGGAGATGCGCGAGCTCATCAATGGCCTCGATATCGATATCACGGTCGACTCCGGCACGGCAGCAAGTAGCATCTATCTCAAGGCACATCTGCCCCACGACAAGAAGGAAGCCGTCGCTGCCCTCGACAATGTGATCGCGAACTTCACAGACCGCGAGGAAAAGGCGCTCCACCAGCGCCGTGCCTCCATGCTCTCCGTGTAAGGCGCAGATTCCCTCAAATCAGATCCCTCAATCCCCATCCTCTCCTTTGCAAGCAGGGGCCCGCTTCGGCGGGCCCCTGCTGCATGTGAAGGCACATTGTGCGGAGGAAGCAGGAAAGCTACGAAGACGGCTTCTCTTCCATGAGGGTACAGAGGCGGTCGAACGTGTTGCCATTCCTCATCGTCAGCTCCTTGTACCAGGGCTTGCCGAGAAGGCATCTGTGGAAGGACGAGCGGGAAAGCGACGGCTTGTCGATGATGCCCCAGAAGACGACGCGCTTCCCGAAGGCGACCTTCTCGCCGATCTTGGGCAGCGCCTCGATATCGGAGAAGATGGCTGCGGCATCTGCTCCCTCGGTCAGGAAGAGCGCATCCCGGCGTGCAAGAGGATCGTGCCACCAGGAGGGGAGAAGGGATGCTTCCTTTTGAAGGGTCTCTTCGCTCATAAGGACCGGCTCCACATCGAAGGGATAGGCCTCATCGAGGGCGCGCTGGATGTCTGCCCTCAAGGCATCCTCATCCGTGTCCGAAGAGAGGAAAGCATTGCCGCTGTTGATGTAGGTGGAGACATGCTCGCAGCCAAGATCTTCGAGGAGGCCTCTCAGCTCTGCCATGGGCACGGGCCTCTTGCCTCCAACGTTGATGCCGCGCAGAAGCAGCAGGTATCTCATAGCATGTCCTTCCGGCTCGAGCAGTGCGTTCCTGAAAAGCCTATCACGGACCAGGACAGAGGGCAGGCTCTTCACGAAGCCGGAAAGGCCGCAGGTACGCTCCAGCTCTTCGTCTGTCACGCACCTGGTATCGAAGGCAATGTTCTTGCACAGCGTTCCCTTGAAGAACCAGGTGTCCTGGATCTGACCTCCTTCTTTTTAGAAATATAACGGAAGAAATAATGAATAGTAGAAAGTATCAGCCAAAGAGAACGGCGCCATGTAGTACCGCTTTTCTCAGGACTCTTCGAGCGAGGAGGCTATCTTCTCGGCAAGGCGAGCAAGCTCTGCCTGCTCCTCTGCAGAGAGTGCAGAAAGCAGATGAGCGGTATTGGCAACAGTCTCCTGGTAGTTTGCCTCGCCGTAGGCCTTGCCAGCATCTGTGATGGAGACAATCACGCCACGGCGGTCCTGCGGGTTGATATCGCGGACGATGTAGCCCTTCTTCTGGAGCGCCTTCAGCGTATTCGCGATGCGCGAGGCCGTGACATTCAGGGCTTCTGCCAGATCCGACGGGGCTGCTGCGCCTCCATGCGAGACAAGGTAGCCGAGAACACCGATCTCTCCGTGGGAGACATTCGGTGCGGAGGAGAGGTTTCTCGTCTCGATGACGCCCATGGCACGCGTGAGGCGTGCAGCGGGGGCTGTATGTGATTCATCCTGCCTGACCTCAGGCATAGCTTCCTCCCTTGAATAACTTTCACTAGAAAGTATTATGCACTGAAAGGAAATTCCTCAGACGGAAGATAGCGTGCTCCATGCCTTCTGCATATGTGCACTTTGAACCTTGCAGAGATGTAAGGCACGCGCAAGGCGAATCGATGGCAGGGAAAGGAGGTGCCTGCCACCATGGAAGATGAAAAGATGCAGGAAAGGAGCACGAGATGATGAACAAGAGGGCCGAGAGGTTCTGGGATGGAAATGCACGGAGGCTCGCAGGAGACCTGAGTCTCCCCGAGAGGATGCTCTCCTCGATCGTGGACCGGCTGCTTGCTCTGGCAGAGCTTCTGCTCACGTGGGGTCTTCCGGCAGGTCAGGAGGCGGCATGAGGGGGCTTTCGCTTGCGCTTGCAAAGGGCAATGTCCAAAAGAACGTCAGGAGCTATTCCGTCTATTTCGCGACGCTTGCCTTCTGCGCCTGCCTGCTCTATACGTATGCCTCCTGCACCGACACGATAGCCGCGATAGGTGATGGGACAGCAGCGGCGCAGGGACTTTCCACCATGAGGGATGCAGCGCAGCTCATAGCCCCGCTTGACTTCTTCTCCGTGCTCGTCTTCTGCTTCCTTGCCTCCTATGCGGCACGCTTCATTGCCAGAAGGCGCAAGAAGGAGCTCACGCTCCTCGAGCTCTTCGGCATGCGCAAGGGCCAGGTAGCACGGGTGCTCAGGCTTGAGTGCGGCATCGTCGGCCTTGCAGCGGCAGGTGCGGGCATCGCAGCGGGCATCGCGCTCTCGCCCCTGACGTCGGTGCTTGCGGCCTGGTCCTTCCGCCTGGCCTGGCGCCCCGCTCTTGTCATTTCCCTTCCGGGAGTGGCGCTCTGCCTCGGCGGCTTTCTCATGGTCGCGCTCGTCTCGTCTGTCGCCTCCGTGCGCGAGCTCAGACGCTCGAGCATCCAGGAGCTCCTTTCGGCAGAGCATGTATCGGATGCTGCCGTGAAGCCGGAACGCGGAAAGCTGGTCCGCGAACTCGCTATCGGCCTTGCCTGCGTGGCCTTGGACTACGGCATCTGCCTTTCGCTTGCGGGCTTTATCCTCTTCATGGTGCCGATGATCGCGCTTGTGGTATGCGGCTCCTGCCTTGTCGTCCATGCCGCTGCGGGGCTTCTCGGAGACCTCTTCCGCAGGGGCAGGGGCGCCTGGAAGGGAGTGCGCCTCTTCGTCGTCCGCGAGCTCGAGGCACATGTCTCGGCAAGCTCGAAGATGCTTGCTGTCTCCTCGGCGCTTCTCGCGGTCGGCGCCTGTGCCATCGCTATGGCCGCAGGCATCAGGGGACAGATGACAGAGGAGATCTTGGAAGACGTCGAAGCGACGGCCCTTCTGGGCTCCTTCATCTACATCATCCTCTTCTTCGGGCTCACATTCCTGATTTCGGCTCTTGCGGTGCTTGCGCTCCATCAGATGGCAGAGGGGCTCGACGAGAAGCAGTCCTTCGCAAAGCTCGAAGAGCTTGGTGCCACGGAAGGGCAGCTCAGGGGAGCTCTGAGAGCCGAGACCGGAGCCTTCTTCCTTACGTCGTTCGCGATGGCAGTCGTGCATGTGTCGGTCGGCTTCGTCGTGGCAGAGGCGCTGCTCGTGAACCTCTTTGCGCTGCCGGGAGGCTCTGTGAGCTACCCTGCGGTCCTGGCAGGAGTGTCTCTTGCCTTCCTGGCCTATCTGGCAATCTCTCTGCATGCTGTCACGCAGAATGTGCTCGGCGAGAGGGATGGGATTCATTCCCTGAGGCCGGCAGCAGCATAGTCAGAACCATATATAAGACACGTGCAGAACGCAGGCGAAAGAGCTGGCATCAGCGACTTTCGCCTGCGTTCGCCTTTTGAGGAGGGGAGATAGCGTGCAATGGTGCCGCTGGCAGGTACATACTGTGAATTGAACCGATTTCCTGAAAAGTTCAATGATTGACGCTTTCTTGCTGTGCTATGCTGCCACTTGCCTTGAACAAGAGGCAGCAATGAAATTGAACTTTATGCATAGAATTGAACTTATAGAAGCCAGGAAGGAGCGCGCATGGAGACCAGAACCGCACCAGAGCCTCAGGTCTTTGCCAAGCGCCTGGAAGATACGATGCATGAGCGTCACCTGAAGCAGGTGGACCTCATCCATATGGCAGAGGATGCGGGCGTTAAGCTCGGGAAGAGCAAGCTCAGCCAGTACGTGGGAGGAAAGACCTACCCGCGTCCCGAGATGCTCGATTTCCTTGCGAAAGCGCTCGATGTTCCGAGTGCATGGCTCGGAGGAGCTGAAGACTCTGCTCCTGCAGCACAGAAGGCACCTGAACCCAGCACAGACCAGAAGAGCACGACCAATCCGGAAGGACGTCCGATGCGCGAATTCACGAAGTCCCACAAGCTCGACAATGTCCTCTACGATGTGCGCGGCCCTGTCGTCGACGAGGCAAACCGCATGGAGGAGGAAGGCACCCATGTCCTGAAGCTCAATATCGGCAACCCTGCCCCCTTCGGCTTCCGTACGCCGGACGAGGTCGTCTATGATATGAGCCGCCAGCTCACGGAGTGCGAAGGCTATTCGGCCAGTCGCGGCCTCTTCAGCGCCCGCAAGGCCATCATGCAGTATGACCAGCTGAAAGGGCTGCCGAATGTCGAGATGAACGACATCTATACCGGCAACGGCGTCTCCGAGCTCATCAACCTCACGATGCAGGCACTGCTCGACGACGGGGACGAGATCCTGATTCCGAGCCCTGACTACCCGCTCTGGACGGCCTGCGCAACGCTTGCAGGAGGCCACGTCGTGCACTACCTCTGCGACGAGAAGGCCCATTGGTATCCTGACATCGAGGACATCAAGAAGAAGGTCACGCCCCGCACGAAGGCCATTGTCATCATCAACCCGAACAACCCGACGGGCGTGCTCTACCCGAAGGAGGTCCTGGAGGAGATCGTCGAGGTCGCCCGCGAGAACCAGCTCATGATCCTCTCCGACGAGATCTATGACCGTCTTGTCATGGACGGCAAGAAGCATGTCTCCATCGCAAGCCTCGCGCCGGACCTCTTCTGCATCACATACTCCGGCCTCTCGAAGTCCCACATGATTGCCGGCTACCGCATCGGATGGATGACGATGTCGGGCAACAAGGACTGTGCACGCGACTTCATGATGGGCATCAACATGCTCTCGAACATGCGCCTGTGCTCCAATGTGCCGGCACAGTCCATCGTCCAGACGGCTCTGGGTGGACATCAGTCCGTGAACGACTACATCGTGCCGGGCGGCCGTGTATATGAGCAGAGGAACTTCGTCTACGATGCCCTGAACAACATTGACGGCGTCGAGGCCGTGAAGCCGGATGCAGCCTTCTACATCTTCCCGAAGCTCGATCCGAAGAAGTTCCATATCACGGACGACGAGAAGTTCGCTCTCGACCTGCTGCGCCAGAAGAAGGTGCTGATTGTCCACGGCAAGGGCTTCAACTGGGAGACGCCGGGCTACTTCCGTATCGTCTACCTGCCGCGCATCGAGACCCTGCGCGACGCCATGAACAAGCTTGCGGACTTCCTGAGCTACTACCACCAGTAGGCCGTTCTCATTCAGATGCAGGCAGCGAGTGCCGCACTCCGAAAGGAGCGCGGCACTTTTCGTATGCAAGCCTTCATCACTCATACTGCAGCGCGCCATCTTGTCTTGGGCAGGTGTCGATTCGGATATTGCGCCAAGAGGGAAGGATGCTCTGAGGCTGACGGAAATGCGATAGCGGCACTCGTCGAATGGCGCGTTGCTGCTATGGAGCTAGCGCCCTGCAGCCGCAGGAGAGCCGACAGGACTCTCACCGCCTTCTGGTGCATGGAGCTGTCTCCTGTCCAACCGTTCGAGAATATCCGAAGTAACACGGACCTGCACCAAGTTTGGACATAGCATGAGCATCCGCTCCAATCGGCGTTGGCGCTGCCGCGAGGCTTCTGCCTAAATGCAGAAGGACATATAGAGCGGCAGGTAGATCCGATTTCCCTTTCTCTTGAACTGGCCCGGATGCAGGACGAACTCGTTTCCGATGCGACCGGCAAAATGCCTGTGGAAGTCGTCAAGCGAAATCGTAGAGTAATGCTTGGTGGATTTTGCTTCGATGGGCGCAATCCTCGGCTTGCCGGCAGCATCCGAGAATCCTCTGGTGATCAGGAAATCTATCTCCCTTGGACGTGGATGCTTCCCCTCTTCCAGAGGAGGCTCATTCCATGCATAGTAGTAGAGCGGACGTCCATTTGACCGCAGCTGCTGGGCGATAGCGTTCTCCACGAACATGCCTTTATTGATGGAGAGCTTGCCGAACTGCAGGGCACGATAGATCTGCTCTGCGTCTGCTCCCTCATCGAAGATACTTGACACCAGAAGACCGGTATCGCCCATATAGCATTTGAGCGAGCTGTCTTCGCTCTCATCCGCTGTGAGCTTGAAGCCGACGTTCGGATCGTTGCAGAGCCGGCAGATGTTCACATAGTGCGCATCCTCTAGCCAGCGGAGTGCCGATTCATACTGACGATAGCGGCTCCCCCCATTCAAGGACGAGAACTTGAAGCGCTTGCTTCCCTGGGAAAGCTGTCCAGGGATGCCCATGAAGATGGAGTAGGCCCGTCGGGCATCTTCTGCACCGAATTTCTCGATATCCTCTGCATAGAGTGCAAGTATCTGTCTCTTTGTCTTGTCGCTCTTTGAAAAGGATGCCGTCTCAATGAAATCGCTGACTGATTGTGGCATGCCTCCTACCAGCATATATTCATTGAATAGACGTTCGCACTGGCGATGGAGGATGTCTGGCAGAGGCTTGAGAGCATCGCGGCAGCGGCGGATCTCATCTGCAAGGTTTCTGCGTCCCAATGCCCACAAATACTCCTCGAAGTCGAGCGGCCATAGCTTCACGCGCTCCTCTTCAGATGGAATGACAATATCCTGCACGTTTTTCCGTATGGCGGATTAGCATTCTGAGTGCAACACGATCCGCCATCTCATGAATGTGGCGC
>JBJEHU010000047.1:0-84231 GCA_051876355.1 Atopobiaceae bacterium
CCTAAGCCGCTTACAGTTCTATGAGCCTAACTATGCTGCAAGTCCTTAGCCATTTAATGAAAACGGTATATGCGCCACTTTTGCAAAATGGGAATCTATGACATTGCCTGGTCAAGGCAAAGCCCGCATCGGAAGCGTTCCGGTGCGGGCTTCGGGCAATGATTGCTGCCAGTTCAGCTACCTGTTGTGGACATAGTAGCCCTCGCCGTGCTTCTTCTTGTAGTCTCTCATGTTCCTGACCGTGTTCTCCATGCCATACGGCACGTAGTCCATATTCTCCAGGTCATGGGGCAGGTATCTCGAGAGGGAGAGCTCCGCGGTCTGCACAGGATTGGTGGGTGCCGAATCTTCCGGAATGGCGCAGAGGCCCAGGACCTTCGCGCCCTGTGCCGTGAGCCTCTCCTCATAGCCTGTCACCGGCTCGTCGGGAAGCTTGCTTCTCGTATCGTCTGTCTTCCAGACGAGGCGGTAGTTTGCAAGCGGAAGCTGCGTGCATGTGAAGTCGAAGAACGGCTGGGAGTCGGTCTTGAGCACGATCGGGGCGCCGGGGGCCAAGACGCGCCGGTAGTCCATGAGGCGGTCGAGGATCGTGAGACGGTACTCGGCGAAGCGCTTCTTCGGGAAGGGCGTCGGGAAGTTGATGTGGATGCAGGAGAGCTCGCCGGGCCCGAAGAACTCGGGCACGTCGTTTCCCATGCCGGGCACGAAGAGGGCATTCGGGAGCTTCTCTTCCAAGGCAAGCTGTGCGGCATAGGCGATGCAGACGGGTTCGGTATCGACGCCGATATAGAGCGTGTCGGGATGCGTCTTTGCCATCCCGCAGGCAAACGCCCCCTTGCCGCAGCCGAGGTCGAGCTCGACCTTGGCAAAGCGGCCATATCCGCCTTCCTCGAGCGGGTGGCAGGCCTCTGCCCACCTGCCGGCATACTTTCTGGGCTCGGTCTCTATCGCATCGGCATACTTCGCGAGCCGCTCCTCGAGCACGAAGTGCTTGGGCATGCGGGCATGGACCTTGTGAAGCTTGTGCATGGGACTCCTTGGCTGGGACACGTTTTTCCTTCTGCATGCTAATGCATGGGAGGCCGTACGTCTGCTGCGTAACTGAACGAACAAAGAAAGAACCCCGCAGCGGTGGCTGCGGGGTTCTGGCAAGAGCGTATCGGGAGGCGCGGCTTCTACTCGCCGTCTTCTTCCTGCATGGCCTGGAGCGTGCTCATGAGGGCAGGAATGACCTGCTTCTTGCGGGAGACGACGCCCGGGAGCGTGGCGATGCCGTTGACCGGCTTCACATCGAAGGCGCGGGAGACGATGGCCTCGGTGTTCGGGCCGGAGTAGAGGAGCTCCGTCGTCTGGGACTTCACGTCCGTGAACATGTAGAACACCATCGGGATATCGTTTGCAGAAGCGCCGTCCGGCAGGTACGGTCCGACGAGGGCCTCGGCAGCCTTCCTCGAGCCTTCTGTCATGAACGAGCCCTGGCCGACGCCGAAGCGGATGGAGCCGCGGCTGAAGACCTTGAAGTCAGAGCCGAAGACTTCCTCTGCCGTGCGGCCCGTGAGATCGGCACCGGCATCGAACATCTGGTCAGCGTACGTGTCGATATCGACGCCAGCGATCTTTGCAAGCTCCTTGCCGACATAGACGTCTCTCGGCGTGCAGGTGGGGGAGCGGAAGGCAAGCGTGTCGGAGAGGATGGCGGAGAGCATGAGGCCGGCGATGTTGGCCGGGATATCGATGCCCTTCTCCTGGTAGATGTCGTAGACAATCGTGCAGGTGCAGCCCACGGGGACGTTCCTGAAGTAGGCAGGAGCCTCGGTCTCGATCGTGCCGATGCGGTGATGGTCGATGATCTCCATGATCGTGGCCTGCTCGAGGCCGTCGACTGCCTGGCTGCGCTCGTTGTGGTCGACGAGGATCACGTGCTTCTTGCGGGCAGACAGGAGGTTGGAGCTCGACACCATGCCGGCATAGTTGCCGTCCTCGTCGAGGACCGGGAAGTAGCGGTGGCGGGACGACGACATCGTCTTGCGCGCGTCATCGACCGTCGTGTTCACGCTGAAGCGCAGGACCTTGTCGGCCGGCAGCATCTTCGCGCGGACCGGGATGGACATGGAGACGAGGCGTGCGGCTGCGTAGGTGTCGTACGGCGTCGTGATGATGGCGCAGTTGTTCGCAGCTGCTGCCTGCTGCACGACGTGGCTCACCTGGGCGCCGTTGCAGATGATGAGAAGTCCGATGCCGGACTCGACAGCGAAGCGCTGCGTCTCGTAGCGGTTCGTGACGAGCACGATATCGCCCGGCTCGATGAGGCCTTCCATCATCTCAGGGGACGTGCCGACGCGCACGTTGCCCTGGGTCACGCGGCCCTCGGGGTCGCCGAGGACGAGCTCGCCCTTCAAGGTCTCGACGATGTTTGCATACTTCGTCTCGGCACGGCTCACGACCTGCGTGTCGAAGATGTCCATGTTCGCGTTGGCGATATCCTTGACGGCGATGATGCCGAGCATCTTCTTCTCATCGTCCGTAATGCAGAGGGTATCGACCTTGCCCATGCCCATCGTGTTCCAGGCAGCGAACAGCGACATCTCGGAGTCGATGCCAGGCACCTTCTGGTAGGAGATGTCCTTGATTTGCGGACGCACGCTCGTGATCAGAGGCGGCTCCTCGAAGCCGAAGTGATCGAGCACGAAAGCGGTCTCGCGGTTTACGGCTCCGGCGCGGCGTGCTTCGTAGTACGTATCTCCGAGCTGGTTCTTGAGGTAGGCGTAGGAGATAGCGGAACAGATGCTGTCCGTATCCGGATGGAGGTGGCCGATTACATTGACCTTGCGGATGGTCTCGGGTTCGGACATGTGCGTGACTCCTTGTCATCTTGTGCGGAGCGGGTAGGCGGATGGCATATGCTCAGCCCTGCTCTGCTGCTTTACAGAAGGCACATGATTCAAGGCTCAGTATATGTGTGTGCTCCATTGTTAGCACCAACTGCCCGCGAGCGGGTCGGCGTGCGTCCCAAATGGATGAGGAGGGACCAATTATCACAACTTGTTCATGCAGAACGTGCATCTGTTAAGGGGCTTAGGCAGCAGGCGTCCGGTCGTGGTTGATCTCCTGATAGAAGAGCTGCGCGATCTCTTCGGTCGAGGTTCCCGTGCCCAGGGCCCACATCGTCTTTGCGACAAGCGCCTCTGTCGTCATGTCTCCGCCGAGAAGTATCCCTGGCCTGTTCTGGAAGGCGTGCCCCACTTCGTAGACGCCGAGATCGAGCCCCTCCTCGGGCACCTGGGTCGTGAGCACGCAGGTCCTGCCGGACGCCACCCAGGCAAAGATCGCCTCCTGGAAGGCGCCGGCGTCGTAGTCGGGGATGCCGCCGATACCGAAGGTCTCCAAGATCACGGCGTCGTAGTCGCGCTCGAGGAGATGGAAGATCGAAGGCCTGAGCTCGGGTGTTAGCTTCAGGACGAGTACGCGCTCGTCGAGCGCGAAGTAGCGCCTGAGCGCGAGCGATTCCTTCGAGGCGGGCTTTGCAAGGCCGCTCCAGATCACCCGGTTCTGGCGGATGTAGGCAAGCGTCGGGTAGTTCATGCTCGTGAATGCGTTGTAGCTCATCGTGCGCTGCTTGTGGGCACGCGTGCCGGCAATGGCCTTGCCGTCGAAGACGATGGTGACCTCGCGGGAGGCATCATCTGCTGCAAAGAGCACGGACTGGTAGAGGTTGAGCTTCGCATCCGTGAACGGCGCTGCCATCGGCTGCTGGGAGCCGGTGAGCACGATCGGCTTCGGCGAGTCCTGCAGGAGATAGGAGAGCGCCGCTGCCGTGTATGCCATCGTGTCGGTCCCGTGCAGGACGACGAACCCGTCATACTCCTCGTAGTGCTGGGCAATCGTCTCGGCTATCTGGAGCCAGTCGCGCGGGCGCATGTTCGTGCTGTCGATGTTCATGGGCTGCACGATATCGAGCTCGGCAAGCTCTGCAAGCTGGGGAACCCGCTCGACAAGCTCGGCTCCGGTGAGTCCTGGAGCAAGTCCCGTATCGCTCGGGAGCGAGGCGATCGTGCCGCCGGTCGCGACGATGAGTATGCGCTTCATGCAGTCCTTTCTCTGAGTCCCGGCCCATTCTAGCCTGTCTGCTGTTTTCTTGCGTGCCTTCTGCGCTTTCGGAGGCTGGTGGCAGGGCCTTCTGCATCCCTCCCATACAATGGATGGAATATTGACAGAGAGAGGGAGCGGACAGTCTCCCTAGAACCGGAAGGACGTGATGGCTCGATGGCAGAGTTCATCTACCAGATGCATCAGGCCCGCAAGGCATTCCAGGGCAAGGTCATCCTGGACGACGTGACGATGGGATTCTTCCCCGGTGCCAAGATCGGCGTCGTCGGCCCGAATGGCATGGGCAAGTCCACGCTCCTGAAGATCATGGCAGGGCTCGAGGACGTGTCTGCCGGCGAGGCGCGCCTGACGCCGGGCTACACGGTAGGTCTCCTTCAGCAGGAGCCGCCGCTCGACGAAGACAAGACCGTGATCGAGAATATCAAGATGGCATACGGCGACCTGCTCCAGAAGATCGACCGCTTCAACCAGATCGGCGAGGAGATGGCTTCTCCTGATGCCGACTTCGATTCCCTCATGGCAGAGATGGGGAAGCTCCAGGACGAGATCGATGCTGCGAATGGCTGGGACCTCGAGAGCCAGCTCTCCCAGGCTATGGATGCCCTCCAGTGTCCCGACCCGGACGAGCCGGTCACGCATCTCTCCGGTGGCGAGAGACGCCGTGTCGCCCTCTGCAGGCTCCTGCTAGAGGCGCCGGACCTGCTGCTCCTGGACGAGCCGACGAACCACCTCGATGCGGAGTCCGTGCTCTGGCTCGAGCAGTACCTCAAGAACTATCCGGGAGCCGTGCTCGCCGTCACGCATGACCGCTACTTCCTGGACGATGTCGCAGAGTGGATCTGCGAGGTCGACCGCGGCACGCTCTATCCCTACAAGGGCAACTACTCGACCTACCTCGAGACGAAGGCAGCCCGCCTCGAGATGGAAGGAAAGCAGAACGCGAAGCGCGCGAAGAAGATGCAGGCAGAGCTCCAGTGGGTACGCTCCGGCGCGAAGGCCCGCCAGGCAAAGAGCAAGGCACGCCTTGCTGCCTACGAGCAGATGGAGGCGGAGTCGAAGAACATCCGCACCGTCGACTTCACGGAGATCCACATCCCGGCAGGCCCGCGCCTTGGCGCCAAGGTCCTCGAGGCCTCGCATCTCTCGAAGTCCTTCGGCGACCGTGTCCTGATCGACGACCTCTCCTTCAGCCTTCCGCGCAATGGCATCGTCGGCGTGATCGGCCCGAACGGCGTCGGCAAGTCCACGCTCTTCAAGATGATCGTGGGGCAGGAACAGCCTTCGGCAGGCTCGCTCGAGCTCGGCGAGACCGTGAAGCTCTCCTATGTCGACCAGCTGAGGAGCGGCATCGATCCGGACAAGAATGTCTGGGAGGTCGTCTCCGACGGCAATGACACGATCATCGTCGGCGAGACCGAAGTGCCGAGCCGCGCCTATGTGAGCGCGTTCGGCTTCAAGGGCCAGGACCAGCAGAAGCGTGCCGGTGTCCTTTCCGGCGGCGAGAGGAACCGCCTGAACTTGGCGCTCACGCTCAAGCAGGGCGGAAACCTGCTCCTCTTGGACGAGCCGACAAACGACCTTGACACGGAGACCTTGGAGTCGCTCGAAGAGGCGCTCCAGGAGTTTGCGGGATGCGCTGTCATCACGAGCCACGACCGCTGGTTCATGGACCGTGTCGCGACGCACATCCTTGCCTGGGAGGGCACGGACGACAATCCGGGTGCCTGGTACTGGTTCGAGGGCAACTTCGAGGCCTACCAGGAGAACCGCGAGAAGAGGCTCGGGCCTGACGCCTCCCGTCCGCACCGCATCCACCGCAAGCTCACGCGCGACTAGGTACCAAAGGCAACATGCATGAATGAGGCCGGCACCCTGCGGGGTGCCGGCCTTTGCCTGTCTTTGGGCAGCTTTTAGAAGGAGAGGCTCCAGAACGTGGTCTTCACTTCGGGAGCTGCGTCCACGATGAAGGAATGCTGCTTCGGATAGAAGCGCGTCGAGAACGTGAAGGGCACGCCTTCGAGGAAGACCTCGACAGAGGAGGCATCCACGATGATGCGGAGGCTCGAGAGCTCGGGAAGCTCCTCCCAGCGCTCGGTCCTGCCGGCACCGACAGAATCCTTCGACGGATCTTCGAATGCCATCCTGAACGTCTGGCCGTCCCAGGAGAGCCTGAGCTCATGGGCAATCGTCGCCGTGAAGGGAAGGTTGCCGTTCTCGATCTCGCAGTCGAAGGCAGGGGTGCCCATATCGACGAAAGAGCCCTCGGAAGACTGCTCGTCTGTGCGGTGGGCGAGAAGCTCGCGGACAGGCCTCTGCACGACCTGCCCATCCTCGAAGGAGATCTCGCGGGGCAGCGTGAAGCAGTGCTGCCAGCCATCGGCAATCGTGAGGTTCGTGACCTCCGGCGTGTCGGGCATGCCCATCCAGCCGATGAGGATGCGGCGTCCATCATCTGCCGCAAAGGTCTGCGGCGCATAGAAGTCGAAGCCGGCGTCCCAGAGCGCGAAGTCGCCGAACGAAGGATTCTCCTGGATGGGGGAGGAGAGCTCGAAGAAGCCGGACTGGTAGACGTTGCGCCTGGCCCAGGCGCCGTCAGAAAGCCCCTGCGGGGAGGTCGAGAGGATGTGGTGCGTCACGCCGGCCTTGTCGTCGAGGTCGAAGCAGTCCGGGCACTCCCACATGAAGCCGAAGGGCTCCGGCGTCGTGAGACGCTCGGCAAGCGTCCAGTGGTCGAGGTCATCCGAATGGAAGAGGAGGATCTCTCCGACATCGTCAGATCTCCTTGCGCCCTGCACCATCCAGAAGTCCTTGCCGTCCTGCCAGACCTTCGGGTCGCGCACATGGCACGTATCGTCTTCCGGATAGTCCGTGTTCCTCATCACGACATGCTTCGGCCCGAAATGGAGGCCGTCTTTCGTGACGGTGTGCACGGTGTTCGCTTCGCGCCCGCTATGGATGTAGTCGTAGCCATCCTGGTCCTCGAGCTTCACGTTGCCGGTATAGAAGATATGGAGGCCGTCAGGCTGCACGAGGGCGCTTCCCGAATAGACACCCGAGACATCGGCCGGCTGGTCGGGGTAGAGCGCACAGCCTTCGTAGTGCCACTGGAGCAGGTCCTGGCTTGTCTGGAAGCCCCAGCACTTGACGCCGCCATTCACATCGAAGGGCGAATACTGGAAGTAGGCGAAGTAGCGGCCCTGATACTGGGCAAGGCCATTCGGGTCGTTCAGCCAGCCGACGGGAGGCATCAGATGGAAGAGCTCGGCCCAGCTGCCATGTGCAGCCCCCTGCTCCTTCTCCTGGCGCAGCCTGTCGAGATCACGTTCAAGTGCGGTAGCCATCTGACACTCTCCTTGCGTCGGACCTTCCCTTTCCAACCATTCACCCACACTATAGTGAAATCGTTCTCATATTTCCACGAAAATGTGGTACGTATCTTGCGAGCGGAATATGCTGCCGGCTGCGTGTGCGGGGCATAGAATGGACGCTCTCGTATGGGTGCAGGAGGGCATGTGGATATCAACACGATCGCGAAGATGGCAGGGGTCTCCCGTGCCACGGTGTCGCGCTACTTCAACAATGGCTATGTCTCCGAAGAGAAGCGCCGCACGATCGCGAAGGTCATCGAGGAGACGGGATATGTGCCCTCCCAGCAGGCACAGACGCTGCGTACGGGCAAGACGAACCTTGTCGGCGTGATCCTGCCGAAGGTGAACTCGCACGCCGTCTCGCGCATGCTTGCAGGCATCTCGCTTGCGTTTGCCGATACGCCCTACCAGATGCTTCTGGCAGACACGAACAACAACAAGGAGACGGAGGTCTCCTACCTCCAGCTCTTCGCGAACAGGAACCAGGTCGACGGCCTCATCCTCATCGCCACGGTCTTCGACCAGGCGCATCTCGATGCGATCGCTGCCCTGAAGTGCCCGCTTGTCGTGCTTGGACAGGACCTCGAAGGCCATACATCCGTCTACAACGATGACTACCGCTCCATGTACTGGCTCGTCCGCAAGGTGCTCCAGCATGGAAGGTACCCTGCCTATATAGGTGTCACGGAAGAGGACGAATCGGCAGGCAAGGGCCGCCACAGGGGCTTTCTCGATGCCTGCCGCGACATGGATATCGAGGTGCCGCCCGAGGCCCAGGTCGTGAGCGCCTTCACGCTCGATTCTGGCTATACATGCGCAGAGAAGATCTTCGATGCCTACCCTCAGTGCGACACGCTCATCTGCGCGTCGGACAACATCGCATATGGCGCCATGACCTGTGCAAAGGAGTACGGGAAGCGTGTGCCGGAAGACGTGCAGATCACAGGCGTAGGAGACGGGGACCTCTCGCGCGTCGTGACGCCGACGCTCACGACGATCCATCACCACTACAAGACTGCTGGCAGGGAGGCTGCCCGCATCCTGCTCCAGGCCATGCAGGGAGCTCCTCAGGTCTCGCGCGAGATCCGCATGGGCTACGAGATCCAGATCCGCAACTCTACGCGCTCCTAGAGTTAACGTTCCCAGATTTTCGTGTCAGGCTAAGGCACTTCAAGACCGATTTTCTGCTCAATATGCCGTTCGCCGACGATAAGCTACCGTTCGTCACCAGCAATCAGGAAGCTCTGGTGTTTTTTCTGTTTATGCGGTTTCATATCCGTGTGAGAACGATTTCACAAACGGTCTCAGAACGGGATTGGGAAACAGGGAAGAAGAGAAGGGAAGCACGCATGGCTCTTGATTACGCACAAGCTGCCAAGGAGGCCCTCGAGGCCGTCGGCGGCAAAGACAACATCGTGTCTGCCGCCCACTGCGCAACGCGTCTCCGTCTTGTCATCGCTGACAACGACAAGATCGACAAGGAGAAGCTCGAGAACGCCGTTGGTGCCAAGGGCAACTTCGAGGCATCCGGCCAGCTCCAGATCATCTATGGCACGGGCACGGTCGACAAGGTCTACGACGAGTTCATCAAGCAGTCCGGCGTGAGCGCGGCCTCGAAGGCCGAAGCCAAGGAAGCGGCAGCCAAGCAGGGCAACGCCTTCCAGCGCGCCATCAAGGTCCTCTCCGACGTCTTCGTGCCGATCATCCCGGCAATCGTCGCTTCCGGTATGCTCATGGGCGTCATGTCCGCCATCCAGTACATGGGCACGCCTGTCGCAGATGGCGGCGCGGGCTTCTTCGCGCTCGACACCACGACGGTCTGGTGGCGCATCGCATCGCTGATCAATGCCTGCGCACTCGGCAACCTCCAGATCCTCCTCGGCTTCTCTGCAGCCACGGTCTTCGGCGGCAACCCCTACCTCGGAGCCTCGCTCGGCGCACTCCTCATCAGCTCCGACTTCATCAATGCCTATAGCGCCTCCACGGCAATCGCGAACGGCACGATGATCACGCTCGATGTCATCCCCGGCGTCTACTCGATCGACTGGGTCGGCTATCAGGGCCATGTCATCCCCATCCTCGTCGGTGTCTGGATCCTCTGCTTCTTCGAGAAGCGTCTCCACAAGGTCGTCCCCGAGATGTTCGACCTGTTCGTGACCCCGCTCGTCTCCGTCTCTCTTGCTGCCTACATCACGATCCTCTTCATCGGCCCGATCTTCGTCTGGCTTGAGAACGCAATCCTCGGCCTGCTCATGTGGCTCCTCTCCGTGCCTCTGGGCATCGGCTACATCGTCATCGGCCTCATCTACTCTCCGTCTGTCGTCACCGGCCTGCACCAGATGTACACCGCAATCGATGTCTCCATGCTCGCCCAGTACGGCGTGACCTACTGGCTGCCGATCGCTTCTGCTGCCAACATCTCCCAGGGCGGTGCCTGCCTCGCTGTCGCTCTGCGCACGAAGTCCGAGAAGACGAAGTCCCTCGCTGTTCCTTCCGGCATCTCCTGCCTCCTCGGTATCACCGAGCCTGCAATCTTCGGTGTCAACCTGCCTAAGATCAAGCCGTTTGTCTGCGGCATGATCGGCTCTGCATGCGGCGCTCTCTGCTGCTACATCTTCCACCTCGCAGCATCTGGCACTGGCGTCACGGGCATCTTCGGCATCCTGCTCTGCATCACGCAGCCTGTCCAGTACATCATCATGTTCGCTGTCGCCTTCTGCGTTGCTTTCGGCCTCACCTCGGCCATCTACAAGGAGGAAGAGGTTTAATTCCCCAAGAGGCCTCGCTTCCTGAAACGTACGCATAGAAGAGCCGCTGTTCCAGCTGGGACAGCGGCTCTTCGTCTGTATCGGGCCATTCTGAAATGCTGACAGTGCCTGAGGGCATGCTATTCGGTCTCGAGCAGGTCCTCGATGAAGCCGACCTTGTAGGTCCTGAAGCGGACCTCTCCCTCTTCCTGCGTGAGATCGAGATCCACATCGGCGAGGATGCCGAAGTCGTGGTCGCCCTCGGTGTCGCTGAAGATCTGGTGGACCTGCCAGAGGTGGTCGGACTTCTCCTTCTCCTCCGAGAGCTCGAAGAACTTCGAGGAGTGGGCATCCGCATCGAGGAGGATATCCTCATGCGCTTCGTGGTAGCTCTCGAGGATGCGCCGCCATACGACCTCGCGGTAGCCGTAGTCGGCATCGAGCGCTCCCAGCGCTTCGGCGTCTCCCGCCTGGGCCAGGCGTACCCGCTGCCAGAGCGCATTGCGCACGAGCAGCGTGAGGCCGCGCCGGTCGTGGACGATCTCGTCCGGTGCCTGCGGAGCTTCCTCCTCGGGGAGGGTGCCAGATGCTTCCCACTCGTCGAAGAGGGAGGAGTCGATGGAGCGGACCATGAGGCCAAGCCAGCTGATGATGTCCTTGAGGTAGTCATCGCGCTTGTCGAGCGGCACGGTGCGGTCAAGCGCACGGTAGGCCTCGGAGAGGTAGCGCAAGAGCGTGCCTTCGGAGCGGGCGATGCTGTAGCGCTGGATGTAGCTCTTGAAGTCGGAGGCAGATTCGATCATGTCGCGCAGGACGCTCTTCGGCGAGAGCTCGTAGTCGGCAGCCCAGGGGACCTTCTTGCAGTACTCGGCAAAGGCCTGGGAGAGGAGGTCTTCGAGAGGCTTCGGGTAGGTCACTTCCTGGACGCGCTCCATGCGCTCGTCGTACTCGATGCCGTCGGCCTTCATCTCGGCGATTGCGTGTGCCCTTGCTTCGCGCTCCTGGGCACGGAGAATCTGGTGCGGGTCTTCGAGCGTCGCCTCGACCATCGAGATGAGGTCCATATCGTAGGTGGGAGATTCGGGATCCAGGAGCTCGAGCGCTGCAAGCAGGAACGGCGAGAGCGGCTGGTCGAGTGCAAAGTCGTCCGGCAGGTCGACAAGCGTCGAGTAGGAATCATGGCCGTCTTCTGTGGTGCAGGTGATGACACCGGCATCGAGCAGCGTAGCGAAGATCTCGTCTGTGCGCTCGGAGAGCTTCTCCTTCTGCTCTGCTGTCTGGGCAGAATCTTCGACGAGCTTGTGCATGCGTGCAAGGGCATCTCCGCCCTGCTCTATCTCTGCGAGCACCATGGAGTTCGTGATCCTGAGATGCGGCACGAGTGTCTCCGGCTCCGCCTGGATGAGGCGCTGGAACGTCTGCTCGTTCCAGCCGACAAAGCCTTCAGGAGGTGTTTTCGTCTTGATCTTGCGGGCCTTCTTCGGGTCACCTCCAGCCTTGAGGAGCGCGCGTGCCTTCTCGATATCGTATTCGGTCGCCTCGGCGAGGACGACGCCTTCCGTATCGAAGCCGGAACGTCCGGCACGGCCTGCAATCTGGTGGAACTCGCGCGCATTGAGCCGGCGCATGCGGCGTCCATCGAATTTCGTGAGCTGTGTCAGGAGCACGGTATGAATCGGGACATTGATGCCGACACCAAGCGTGTCGGTGCCGCAGATGACAGGAAGCAGACCCTGCTGTGCCAGCTTCTCGACGAGGAGGCGGTATCTCGGGAGCATGCCGGCATGGTGGACGCCGACGCCACAGAGCAGAAGCCGCTTCAGCGCCTTGCCGAAGTTCGTCGTGAAGCGGGTGCCCTTGATAGCATCCTTCACGGCATCCCTCTGCTCCTTCGTGCTGACGCCGTAGCTTGCAAGCGCCTGGGCGCTCTTGAAGGCAGCATCCTGTGCGAAGTGCACGATGTAGAGCGGCGCATCGCCGCTCTTGAGGGCAAGCTCGACGGTCGCTTCGAGTGCTGTGTCCACAAACTGGTAGTGCAGAGGCACGGGACGCGGGGCATTCGCGATCACATCGACCGTGCGTCCCGTGAGGTCCTCGATCTTGTCGTGGATTGCCGTGACATCGCCGAGCGTGGCGCTCATGAGGAGGAAGTGGACGTGGGGGAGGGTGAGCAGCGGCACCTGCCAGGCCCAGCCACGGTCGCGGTCGGCATAGAAGTGGAACTCGTCCATCGCGGCATAGCCGATGTCGGCGTCCTCGCCGAAGCGCAATGCATCCTGCGCGAGGATCTCTGCCGTGCAGCAGACGATCGGCGCCTCAGGGTTGATCACGGTGTCGCCCGTGATCATGCCGACATTGTCCTTCCCGAAGATGTCGACCATCTGGAAGAACTTCTCTGATACCAGCGCCTTGATCGGGGCGGTGTAGTAGCTCCGCTCTCCTGCACAGAGTGCCATGAAGCACATGCCAAGCGCTACCATGGACTTGCCGGAGCCCGTCGGGGTGCCCAGGATCACATGGTCGCCTGCGGCGATATCGAGAAGTGCCTCCTCCTGATGGGGCCAGAGCTCCATGCCGCGGGATTCGACCCACCCGAGAAACGTCTCGAGGGATTCATCGGTCGGGATATGGGGGTCTTCTGTGGCCCAGTCTGGTCCGAGCCTGCCGAGAGAGCCAGGTCCGTTCGGTCCTTCGTCGGCCACTTCGGCCGGAATGTTCATGTCAGACATCAGGGGTGTTGCAGCTCCTTGCATGGAAGTAGATTTGTTCAGCCCTTCCATTCTAAGGGGTCTGGAGTCTGCCGGTGGGGGACAGCCTAGTCCTTGTGGCGCTTCTCGAACTTCTGCGGGTGCTTGGCATGGCGGAGAAGGATATTCTTCACATCCGCCTGCACGACAAGGTCGTTGTCGAGATAGAGGTCGATGATTTCTTCGACCTCAGGTTTCACGACTCTCAGGATGCCCGGGAGATGCCCCTCTTTGCTGTATCCAAGGATATCGTTCGGTGTGCAGTCCAGCAGTTCGGCAGCTTTCACGAGCTGGCTTGCATTCATATCACGGCGGCCGGCTTCCCAGTGCTCTACTTCCCCTTTGGTGACACCGATATAGTCCCCGAGCTGCGTTGTGGAGAGGTTGCGAGCCCTCCTGATTTCGCGCAGGTTGTTTGGATGCTTCGCCGGGGCCTGCTCCTTCTTCTCTTCCTGTGCCCCGTCCTCAGCCATGTCCGCTCCTGCATCGAATCTGGTTATTCCATCACAGAAGACCAGAAATAATGAGCGAACGCCAGAAACAATGCCTACGTAGCGTAGGCAAACGCACAAATTTGCTGCAAAGCCTACGCAAAGTAGGCATTACGGAGCGAATGCCGGCAGGAAGAACGCTGTGCATGAAAGAGCCGCCCCGGACCAGGCGCCCAGAGCGGCTTGGATTCGATACTTCAGATATATATCTAGAGGCGCATGAGCGGGAGCGTCGAGCCTCCGTGGGGCATGACAAGGATGCGGGGTGCGCGGCCGAGCGTGCGGAACGTCTTCTCGCGTGCGGCATCGAGCGCTTCCTGCGCGGTTGCAAATGGCCTCATGAACGCAGCTTCGACCTCGGCATCCGGCATGTCGGAGACAAGATAGATGTCGGCACGTTCCTGGATCTGGGCGACTGCTGCCGCCTTGTGGCCGCCGAGCACGAACTGCTTCTGGAGGCGCTCCACCACCTCATGCGGCGTCTTCGCTTCGCGCATCCACTGCTCGAATGTCGGCTGGCCAAAGCCTTCCTGGCAAGATCCCACAAGCACGATCGTGCCGCCGTCGCGCACCGGGTGCTTCGCGTTGTCGAGGGCTTTCTGGAGCTGGTAGAGGTTGAGGTCCTTCGGGGCCCCTCCCTGGGAGACGACCACGATGTCTGCCTCCTCATGGAGCTCGCAGCCGTAGAGATCGTCGAGGTGATGGCAGGCATCGCGCTGGGCGCAGACGAAGTCTCCTGCTGCGGCATAGACGATGTGCCGCTCCTCGTCGAGGACGACGTTCACGATGAAATCGAGGCCGACCATGCGGCAGGCTTCCTCGAGATCGAGCCTCACAGGGCTCTCCATGTTGCCGGCATGCGCCTTCGGGTCGAGCATGAGGGAATGGTTGGCCTGGATGGCATCGAAGGTGGAGCAGCCGGGCATGATGGCCTTGGCGCCGCCCGAGTAGCCGGCAAAGTAGTGGTACTCGACATTGCCGAGGCCGACCCTCACATCGGCATCCGCGACCTCTTCGATAATGTCGACAGGAGTGCCGGAAGAGGTGGCGCCGAAGTGCCTGAAGGACGTGCTGCCGTTCACGACCGCGAGCCTGCTCTTCCAGGGGCCGAGGATGCGGGAGAGCTCGCTCTCGGTCTGGGGCCTGTGGGAGCCCAGAGCGATTGCGACGAAGACATCCTTGTCTTGAATTCCTGCCTCGTGGAGCTCCTGCATGACGGGAGCGAGGAGCTCGGGCGTGGGGCAGGGGCGGGTGCAGTCGCTCGCGATGAGGCAGATCTTCTGGCCAGGATGGACAAGCTCCTTGAGACGGGGCGTGCCGACAGGAGAGGCGAGCGCCTCGGCAACCAGCTTCTCGCCGGGCTTTCCTGCCTCGACGGCCTTTGCATGCATCACCTCGATGAGCTCTGCATCGTCTATCTCTATGGTCTGGCTGCGTGTGCCGATTCCGAGCTCTGCCCTCATGGATTCCTCGCTCCCTCATTCCTGTTTCGACCAGCATACAGGCTGACTCGCGTGCTGCTGCAGTGGATGCGCTGTGAGTTTACAGAATGCTTGCCGGGCCCTGCCGGAAGCGGGGTGGCAGGCGCCGCTACAATGCAGGAAGGACCGAGAACAGAAGCTGCCTTCCTAAGGAGCCCTCCGTGATACGCCTTGCCCTCTCAGATATGGACAACACCCTCATCCCCTTCGGGAATCCGCATGTCTCGAAGCGCACGCTCGATGCTATCGCCGATGCACGGGCGGCGGGCGTCGAGTTCGGGCCTTCCACGGGGCGCGACTACCATGAGCTGCTGCGCTTCTTCCAGGGCGATGCCTCTGCCTTCCAGACAGGGGTCATGTCGAGCGGCAAGAAGGTCATGGTCGACGGAGAGATCGTCTCGCTTTCCCTCATCGATCACGGTCCGCTTGAACGCATGGCAGAGATGCTCGAAGACGTGCCCGATGTGTTCTTGGTGGCGTATCCGGCAGATACCGATATCACGAATCCGGTCTGGGTCATAGCAGCTGACCCTGAGCAGGTGCCGACATTCCAGAGGCGTTTCAAGTTCGAGCCCCATCTGGTGGAGCAGGTGCCCGACGTGCCGCTCATTGCAGCGACGCTTGCGGCCACCTCGGGACGTCCTGCCTGCCGCACGATCGAGACGAAGCTCCGTCCTGCCTTCCCCGAGTTCGATATCGTCTCGCCGACGCCTGACTGGTACGATATCGTGCCGCACGGCGTGAGCAAGGCATCAGGCCTCCATATCCTGATGGAGAAGCTTGGCCTCAAGGACGGGGAGGTCGTCGTCTTCGGCGACGCTGCAAACGATGTGCCGGTCTTCCATGAGGTGACGAACTCCGTTGCCGTCGCGAACGCGACGAAGGAGGTGGCCGCGCTTGCCCGCTACCATATCGGTGCCTGCGCAGATGATGGGGTGGCGGCAGCGCTCGAGGATATCGCCCGTGCAGCAGAAAGAGGCACCCTCCCCGATTTCATGGTCGAAGAGGATGCCGCACGAGGCGAAGCCTCGGAGGATGGGGCCTTCTAGAGGATATGCTCCATGCCGAGGAGATAGGTCTTGAGGCCCAGGTGCTCGTAGAAGCCTTCGGCCTTCGGGTTGCAGCTCCAGACGTGGAGCGTCACGCGGTAGCAGCCTGCCTCCTTCGCATAGGCGCAGACGGCCTCCCAGAGAGCCTCTCCCACATGCTGGCCCCGGCAGCGCTCGTTCACGCAGAGGTCGTCGAGGTAGAGCTCGCGAGCCTGGCGCATGTTCGGCGAGGCCGTGAGGTCCTGGAGCTCGCAGAAGGCGTGTCCCAGAAGCTCATGCGAGCCTTCTGGCCTGCTCTCGTCCACGGCGACGAAGATGGGGTGTGCGGGGTCCTGGATGAGCGCCCTGAGCTCGTCTTCCGTGTATTTCCTCGTATTGGGGATGAAGAGGTCGGGACGTCCTTCTGCATGGACATTGCAGACCTGGATCAGGAGCTCCATGATTCCTTCGATATCTCCTTCGATGGCGCGGCGTATCTGCATGTGCTTCTCCTAACGGTCTGACAGGGCAATGAGCTCAGTATGGTCCATTACGCAGTCGACGAAGGCGTCGAAATTCGTGCTCGACTCGTGGAACGTCCTCGGATGCCCTGCGAGCACGAGCTCGAGTGCATGGGACTTCTTGCGGATATCGTAGGCAATGACATTAGACCAGCTGTAGGAGCGTGTGCGCCTGAGGCAGTTCGTGTAGACGACACCTGCGTCCGAGACCTCGAGCCTGCGGTTGAAGTAGTTGAGGACCTGGATCAGGGCCATGACCTCAAAGGCAGCGACGAGGGGGATGCCGATCCAGCGGATCCAGACAAGCCACACGGAGCTTGAGAACAGCGGGAAGAGCAGGAGCCAGATCGTGACAGCACCCGATGCGGCGACGCCTGCTGCCCAGCCGAGATTCGAGCGCACATGCTCGGTCACGACGACGCTTTCCTCTGCATTCCTGCTGCTGCCTGCCATGCGTGGATGCTCCCTTTCTCTGCCATTCAGCGGACTCTCCTCATGAGGATGCCCGAAGGCGGGTATCACTATCCAAGGTCTTGGGGAATGGCTACCATTCTACAGAAGGCATCATCTTTGTCGGATGGCATCTGCCGCATCGTGCGGCTTGAAATGGGGTTGGAACATGGAAATGTCCGTGGAGAAGAGGCACTACAAGCGCCTTGCAGCAGAGCTTCGCATGGCATTGGTGTCAGGCACGGACGAGGAGGCCCTCTCCGCTATCAAGGAGCTCAAGGCCCTGCGCAGCTATGCTACGCCGAGAGAGCTCACCGACTTCCTCGAGCGCGCCTGCGTCTGGGCATCGCGCGAGGTCGTCGATGCGATCATCGCAGATCTGGGGCCCATCCCGTACTGCGGCTGGGCGCTTGCCCTGGCGCTGCGCTGCGACCGCGAGGACATTGCCTATGACCTGAAGGCACGCCGCGTGAACCTGCTCGAAGATCCGCAGCTGCCTGAAGACCTCACGGACCGCTCGCTCCTGATCCATGACCTGACGCGCGGCGACATGACAGGATCCTCCCCGAAGCTCTTCGAAGACCCGCAGGGACGCTCGGTCACCTCGGAGATCTTCCGCACGTTCGGGCCGTCCGAAGAGCTTGTCGGTGCCGACTATTCGCGCGGCACCGATGTGACGCGCAGCTGCGAGCTCGTGGCGAAGCTTGCGAACGACCAGAGCTTCATCCCCATCGTCTTCGACGATATCTTCCGCGCTGCGCTTGCCTGCGCATCGCGCGCCTATGCCTATCCTGCCTCCTATGTGCCAGGCACGGCAGAATCCTGTCTCGAGCTCGTCGATGCGCTGCTCGAGCTCTATCGCCAGCATCTCGGCGGCACGGGCCGCATACCGGAGCTTCTGGGCCGCATGGTCGTGCCGAACCAGGACGAGCGCATGATCGTCTGGATCTGCGAGAAGGCGCCTTCGGTCTTCTATGACAGGCTCTGCTCCCAGAGCTGGCTCAGGAAGAATGTCGGGCTCGTGCGCCGCATGGTCGCCCATCTCACGCCGGGGACGGAGTACCAGAACGGCGTGCTCCTCACTGTGCTGGCAGGAGGCGCCTGCTTCGACCAGCTCGAGGACCTGCTGGGCTGGCAGAACACCTATACGCCTGCAAACCTCGACCGTGCGATCGATGCTGCCTCCGAGGCAGGGCATGCAGAGATTGCAGCCTGGCTCCTGACGCTTCGCCAGGACCTCTCCGATACGGCAAAGTCTGCCGGAGATGCCAAGGCCGAAGAGGAGCCTGAGCAGAAAGAGGCGCCTGCAAGCGGCGAGGAAGACCTCGGCGACCTTTCGGACCTTCTCCTGTAGGCCGCCATGGCAGATGCGATGGAGGGGCTCACCCCCGAAGAGAAGGCAGCCTTCAGAGAGGCAGAGCAGAAGACGCGCGAGCGCTACGAGCTGGCACGCAAGGTCGTCGACCTGGCCGAAGGCCTCGTCGTGAGCGACAGCCATTTCCTTGCTCCCGCGATAGGCCAGCTCAAGAGCGACATCTCGCCTGCCCTCATGATCGAGCCATTCGCGACGGATGGCCAGACGCTCTATATCGAGCCGACGCGCGTGCTCGCGACGTTCGCGAAGACGAGGAAGCCCCCGATCCACGATATCGTGCATGTCCTCATGCACTGCATCCTCATGCACCCCTTCGTCGACGACCGCGTCGAGCGCTTCCCCTGGGACCTTGCCTCTGACATCATCGCCGAGAGCCTGGCCGCCGAGATCTGCGGTTCCCGCGAAGGCGACAGGGGCGAGGCCATCTCGGTCGTGCTCGAGCACCTCAAGAAGGACCTGCATGGGCCGCTCTCGACAGACCGGCTCTATAGGGCCCTGCGCCGCGGCTACTACCATGACCTGATGAGTGCCTGGGGATCGATCTTCCATGTGGACAACCATGACCTCTGGTACGCAGCTTCTGCCTCCACGCCTGAAAATGGCGGGCAACAGAAGGAGGGCTCGTCTTCCCATGCGCCGACGGAGTACGAGGAGCGCCATGCCCCGAATGAGGGCTCGGGCGAGGAGCGCGAAGGCAGCGCCCGCAGGACGCAGCAGAGGTCGAATCAGGCCCAGGGCGCAGGCTCCGAAGCGGAGAACGAGGCGCTCGTGCGCCAGGCAGGCGGCCTCGGCGAGCGTGAGCGCGAGCATGAGCGGGACAAGTGGCAGCAGGTCGCAAAGTCCATCAATGTGGACCTCCATACGCTCTCGCGCGAGCGCGGAGAGCAGCTCGGCGACCTCACGAATGAGCTCGAGATCAGGACGCACCGCCCCCAGGACTTCCGCGAGTTCCTGCATAAGTTTGCGACGATACAGGAGACCATGCATACGTCGGACGATGAGTTCGACTATGTCTTCTATACGTATGGCCTCAAGCTTTACGGCAATGTGCCTCTGATCGAGCCGCTCGAATACCGCGACGAGAAGAGGATCCGCGAGTTCGCGATCGTGCTCGACACGTCGGGCTCTGTCGCTGGCGACACGATCCAGCGCTTCGTGGACACCGCTTTCGATGTGCTGCACGCCGGCTCGACCTTCACCGAGCGCACGAACATCCACATCATCCAGGCAGATGCCGGCGTCGAGTCCGATACGAAGATCCAGACGCCCGAGGACCTCGCGAAGTGGTCCGAGCATGTCACGGTCAAGGGCTTCGGCGGCACGGACTTCCGCCCTGCCTTCGACTACATCGACCGGCTCATCCGCGAAGGCGAGTTCCGCCACCTTGATGGCATGATCTATTTCACGGATGGCTTCGGCACGTATCCGAAGCGGAAGCCTCCGTATAGATGCGCCTTCATCTTCTACGATGAGTCCTATCGCAAGGAAAGCGTTCCGCCCTGGGCCATACAGCTCGTGCTGCCGCCGGAGGAGCTCGAACGCGAATCCGATGAATCGGAAAGCTACCGCGAACAGAAGGCCGAGAAGCGAGGATAGGGAAGCAATGAACATCAAGACAGCGACAGAGCAGATCAAGGGCGCCGTGCGTGCCTATCTCGCGAAGGACGAGAACGGGCTCTATCTGATTCCGCCCCAGATGCAGCGCCCTCTCATCATGATGGGCCCTCCGGGCATCGGCAAGACCGCTATCGTCTCCGAGGTCGCAGAGGAGCTCGGCGTCAACTTCGTCTCGTACTCGATGACGCACCACACGAGGCAGTCGGCGCTCGGACTGCCGTATATCGCCGATGCGACGTACGGCGGCAAGGAGTACAAGGTCTCGCGCTATACGATGTCCGAGATCATCGCGGCAACATACGATGCAATCGAGCGCACAGGCATCCCCGAGGGCATCATCTTCCTCGACGAGGTGAACTGCGTGAGCGAGACGCTCGCTCCTGCCATGCTGCAGTTCCTGCAGTACAAGACGTTCGGCCAGCACAAGCTGCCCGTCGGCTGGGTCATCGTGACGGCAGGCAACCCGCCTGAGTACAACAGGAGCGCCCGCGAATTCGATGCTGCGATGCTCGACCGCATGAAGAGGATCGATATCGAGCCCGATCTCGACATCTGGATGGACTATGCGACGACGCACGGCGTGCATCCCGCCATCCTCACGTACCTCACGAACAAGCCGCAGAACTTCTACCACGTCCATGCCGGGGCAGAGAGCACGAGCATCGTGACGGCCCGTGGCTGGGAAGACCTGTCCCGCATGATCCTGGCCTACGAGCATGAGGGGCTCGATGTCGACCTCAACCTGATCAGCCAGTATCTCCAGGACCAGGAGATTGCAGAGGACTTCAGCCTCTACCTCGAGCTCTTCGAGAAGTACCAGGACGACTACCAGGTCTCTGCCATCCTTTCCGGCGCTGCCGGCGAGGAGCTCAAAGAGCGTGCGAAGGAGGCGCCGTTCGACGAGCGTGTCGCCCTCGTGAACCTTCTGCTCGATGTGCTCCTGGGCGACGTGCACCGCCTCGCCGCGAAGAAGAAGGCGCTCCTCGAGGTGCGCCAGATCCTGGCAAAGCTCAAGGACTCCGATTCCGGCGTGTCGTTCCTCGCGTCTCTCACGGCGCAGGAGAACGAGTGCCAGCTCGAGCTCAGGCGCCTTGTCGCATCCGGCTTTGCCTCGGGTGCCCGCCAGATGGCAGAGGCGAAGAAGGCAGAGATCCTGGGCACGCTCAGGAAGGATGTCGCACGTGCCGTCGCACAGGCAGGCGGCTCGCTCAGCCCGCAGGATGCCTATGATGCGGCAAAGGAAGGCTTCAACGCGATGGTGCGCGACCTCGGTGCCGCCTCGAAGGAATACGTCTCGAAGATCGACTGCGCGATCGACTTCGTGAACGATGCCTACGGCGACTCCCAGGAGATGCTGATATTCATGACGCACCTGGCAGTGGATCCGGAGTTCATGCACTTCGTGGCAGAGCATGGCTCGAAGAAGTTCGTGGAGCACAGCCGTGGCCTCATGTTCCATGACAGGAGCACGCAGCTCCTGAACGAGGTAGACAAGCTGGAGGGGCTTGCATGAGCGAGAACGGGAACCATACGCTGGCAGACGACCTGGCAAAGTCCGGCTACAAGATGTCGGATGCGCTCGAAGAGGCACTCGGAAAGACCCAGGAAGAGGAGGCTCCGGCATCTTCTGTGCATGCCTTCGGGAGCATGAAGAAAGAAGAGGAAGCAACTTCTTCTGAGGACGATCCGACCCAGACAGACTTCTTCCGTGCGATGAATGCCTACCGTGCAGCAAGGAAGTCGGGCAATGAGGAGGCCATGCGTGCTGCAGAGGAGCATCTGCGCTCTGTCGTGCGCTCGGAGCTCACGGAGTCGGAAGACTGCGGCTGCTAGCAGGAAAACAGAGACAGCACAGCGAAGGCGCTCCGGAGCATCCGCTCCGGAGCGCCTCTCTTCTGGCTCGCGATTGAGTTCCTGCTATTCCTTTGCGCCGTACTGTGCGTAGTAGGCATCGAGCGCTGCATCGAGCTCGGGCGTGATGAGCGTGCCCGTGAGCGCTTCGCGGACATCCTTCATGCTCACGATGCTTGCGACAGGGAAGCCGTAGCGCTCCTGGATCTCGTCCTGGGCGCTCTTGACGCCGCCCTTGCCGACCTCCATGCGGTTCAGGGAGACGATAAGGCCCTTCACATCCACATCGGCTGCTGCCTTGAGCTTCGGGTAGGTCTCGTCGATGGACTTGCCAGATGTCGTGACATCCTCGACGATCACGACACGGTCGCCGTCCTTCAAAGATGCGCCGAGGAAGTTGCCCTTGTCGGCACCGTGGTCCTTGGCCTCCTTGCGGTCTGCGCAGTAGGCGACCTCCTTGCCATAGAGCTCGTCGAGCGCGATGGCCGTGACGACCGCCAGAGGGATGCCCTTGTAGGCCGGGCCGAACACGACGTCGAAGTCGAGGCCGAAGTTGTCGTGGATGGCCTTCGCATAGAAGCGTCCAAGCTCATGGAGCTGGGCTCCTGTCACGTAGGCGCCGGCATTCATGAAGAAGGGGGACTGGCGTCCGCTCTTCAGGGTGAAGCTGCCGAACTTGAGCACGTGGCTGTCTACCATAAAGTCGATGAATTCGCGCTGATAGTCTTCCATGGATGCCTTCCTTGCTCGCTCTTCATGCCGTGCCCACCCATTGTCTCATATGTGAGGCGGCAGGTGCGCATATCTACCGGGCAGGGTCCTGCTCTGTTGCCGGTATCACGGAGACGCCGACAAGCTCCGGTCCTGTGTGGATTAAAAGATCGGGGGAGATGAGCGTGCGCTGGATGTCGGGAAGCGCGTTCGGGACAGCGGCTCTGAGCTTCTCCTCCATCTCGTCGAAGACATCGAGGGCATTCGTGCAGCAGATGCCGAGGCGGACCTTGTCGAAGAAGACGGACCATTCGCGGGCAAGCTTCACTTCCGTGGCAAGAGCCTTGTCCCAGCCACGGGCCTTCTTGACCGTGAAGTAGTAGCCCTGCTTGTCGCAGCTGATCACGGGCTTGATGTTGAGCATGGAGCCAAGGCGGTAGGTCGCCTCGTTGATGCGGCCGCCCTTTCTCAGGTACTCGAGCGTCTTGCAGCTGAAGAAGACGCGGGTGTTCTCTGCCGCCTTTGCGAGATGCTCCTCGAGCTCCTCGAAGGGGGTGCCAGCCTCGATGAGCTCGACGGCACGCTGCACGACCATGCCGGCAGCAAGGCCGATATTCTTCGTATCGATGCAGATGATGGGGAAGCCCTCCATCATGTGGGCCACGAGCTCGGCGGTCTGGTACGTGGCAGAGAGGCCGGAGGAGATTGTCACGATCATGGCCTTCTCGTAGCCGTCGGCCTTCGCCTTCTCGAGCGCCTGGCGGATAGCGTCAGGGGTCGGAAGCGATGTTGTCGGGATCTCGTCCTTGAAGCGCTCGATCACCTCGTCTGCCGTGATATCGACGCCGCTCTGGTAGCTTGTTCCATCGCTGTAGTTGATGCGCAGCGGCACGACCCTCACGTCGTGTGCACGCACGAATGCTTCGGGAGTATCGGTTCCGCTGTCGCACAGGACCGCTATGCGCTGGTCGTTCATGGACGCCTCCGATTGTTGCAGGATATCTTGTCGGTTCCTACCCGTTCCCGGAATGCGCTTGCGGGACTGCTTCGGCACGTGGAGCCACTATGAAATGTACACCTTATGGACAGGCCAGCCTGCACCGACACCTGTCCCTTTCTTCAAGCGGTTTCGGTAGGGTATATATGTGTATATGACAATCAGTATCGGATACCGCATATGGAGGCGAACATGGCCGAAGAGAAGCTGGATCAGACGAAGCAGAGCGATGCTGCTGCATTCGCGGGAGACGGGTCCCTGCCCGAGGCGCTGTCTCCTGTCATAGAGGAGGAGCAGGTCCTGCGCCGCCTCGGAGTCAGAAGCGCATTCCAGGAGATCACGTCGAACAGCACGATCGCTGCTGGCGCCATGGTCATCTGTGCCCTTCTGGCCGTGCTCGTCGCGAACACGCCTGCCTATGAGGCAGTGGAGACGGCGCTCAGGTGGCCGGTCGAGATCCGTCTCGGCGGATTCGTCGGCGAGCTCTCGCTCGAGGGCTTCGTGAACGACTTTCTGATGGCAATATTCTTCCTCGAGGTCGGCATCGAGCTCAAATACGAGATGACGGTAGGGGAGCTTGCCAATCCCCGGCAGGCAGCCGTGCCGATGCTTGCAGCTGTCGGCGGCGTCCTCTGCCCTGCCATCATCTACCTTGCCCTGAACGCGCAGGGCGGCGCTCCCCATGGCTGGGCTGTGCCGATCGCGACCGATATTGCCTTTGCCCTCGGCGTCATGTCTTTGGCCGGGGACCGTATCGCCGTCTCGACGAAGGTCTTCTTCCAGACGCTCGCTATTGCAGACGATATCCTCGCTATTGTCGTGATCGCCCTCTTCTATGGGCAGTCGCCCGATATCGCGTGGTGCGCAGCCTCTGCCATCGTCGTCCTTGTCCTCATGGCGCTCAACCATGCAAAGGTCTATTCGGTGAAGCCCTACCTGATCGTCGGCCTTGTGCTCTGGTTCTGCATGTACAACTCTGGCATCCATGCAACGCTTGCTGGCGTCATCCTCGCGTTCACGCTCCCTGGCAAGAGCGACATCCGCCTCTCGAGCCTCGGTGACTGGCTCTCCCGCGAGTCGGAAGCACTCGATGATGTATATGACGACGAGTCCCATATCCTGGGCCAGCATGACTTCACAGAGCATGCCTATATCGCAGAGCGCGTCCTCCACCATGCGACGCCGCCCCTGCGCCGTGTCGAGCGCTACTTCTCCGTCTTCACGAACTTCTTCATCCTGCCAGTCTTCGCGTTCGTGAATGCGCAGGTCCGCCTTGTCGGCGTCGATATGGCAGCCGTGCTTGCGGGCTCGGTCACGCGCGGCGCCTACTTCGGTGCGGTCCTCGGAAAGCCTCTGGGCATCATCCTCGTGACGCTTCTGCTCGTGAAGCTCGGCTTCGCGAAGCTCCCGCACGGGATGGACGTGAAGCAGGTCATCACGATGGGCCTCATGGGCGGCGTCGGCTTCACGATGTCCATCCTCATCTCCGGCCTCGCCTTCGCGGATGCGCAGGAGCAGCTCGAGGCGAAGTGCGCGATCCTTGCCGCTTCCGTGACATCGGCGCTTCTCGGCCTTGCGTTCATCCACATCGCCGATGCGGTGACGAAAGGGAAGAGGAAAGAGCCCGAAGAGGCACGAGAAGAGCTCTCATAGCACGCCAGAGGCGCTTCCGGATCGTCCGGGAGCGCCTCTTCTTCTGTGCATATATATGTATGTGGCGTACAGTTCTGGCTACTCGACCGTGCCGTACGTGTAGCCCCAGCCGTGTGCCGTGATGATGGAGTTCAGCTGGTCGCAGAGCCGTCCCCGCTTGTAGGAGCCCGAAGGCAGGAGCTCGAGCACCTCCATGAGGTCGGGGCCGAGGTCGTCCACCTCGCCTCTCGTTATCACGTCGATGCTTGAGACGGAGCCGCTCATATTGCCCTGATAGAGCTCGTCTACCAGGTGCTGCAGCTCGCCGTATTCATCCGAGCGCTCGTTCGTGCGGAGCGTCTTGTGTGCGTTGTGGCCTCCGTGGGAGGCAGATGCATGGTTTCTCATACGTGACATGATAGCAAGGAGCGGAGACAAGGCAGACGAAATGCTTCTATACTTGAAAAGCATGCATCACGTGCAGGAGGGCCGAGAGCCCACTGCCACGCTACGATGAGGGAGGCCCTATGGGCAACGCATATGAAGGCATGGAGACCGAGGAGCTCGACCGCGCCATCGCGGAACTCGAGCACGAGGCAGCAGATCTCAAGGCGCAAGGCCTTGCGCTCGATATGACGCGCGGCAAGCCGTCGCCCGAGCAGACCGATCTCTCCCGTCCGATGCTCGATCTCGTGAATTCCCATTCCGACCTGATGGATGGCACGATTCAGGTGAACAACTACGGCGGACCCGATGGCCTGCCCTCGGCACGCCGCCTTGCCGCCGAGTATCTCGGCGTCGATCCTGCGAACGTCGTCGTTCTCGGCTCGTCGAGCCTGAACCTCATGCACGATACGATCAGCCATGCCTACACGCACGGCATCGCAGGGAACAAGCCGTGGGGAGAGCAGGGAAAGGTCAAGTTCCTCTGCCCGTCTCCGGGATATGACCGCCACTTCAAGGTCACGGCCTACTATGGAATCGAGAACGTGCCGGTGCCGATGAAGGAAGACGGCCCTGACATGGATATGGTGCGCCGCCTCGTCGAGGGAGACCCGACGGTCAAGGGCATCTGGTGCGTGCCGAAGTACGAGAACCCGACGGGCATCACGTACTCGGACGACGTCGTCCGCGCGTTCGCGAACCTCCATCCGGCAGCGCCCGACTTCCGCATCTTCTGGGACAATGCCTACGCCGTCCATGACTTCTACGAGGAGGGAGACCATCTCCTCAACATCTTCGAGGCCCTGGCAGAGGCTGGCACGACCGACCTCGTCTATGAGTTCGGCTCCACGGCGAAGATCACATTCCCGTCGAACGGCATCGCATTCATGACAGCATCGCCTGCCGACATGGCAGAGATGCGCGAGGCCTTCTCTGTCATGCGCGTCTCGCCGGAGAAGATTTCCCAGTATGCCCACGTGCTGTTCCTCAAGGACATGAAGGGCATCCACGAGCAGATGATGAAGCACGCTGCCATCGTCCGTCCGCGCTTCGAGCTTGTCGAGAAGAAGCTCACCGAGGGCCTCTCCGATCTCGGCGTCGCGACGTGGACGCATCCGCGCGGCGGCTATTTCGTCTCGTTCGATGGCCCCGAGGGCTCTGCGGCGAAGATCGTGTCGCTGTGCGCCGAGCTCGGCGTGAAGCTTACGGCGGCGGGCGCCACGTGGCCGTATGGGCACGATCCCCACGACACGAACATCCGCATCGCCCCGACATTCCCGAAGATCGAGGATCTCAGCCGTGCGCTCGATGTCTTCGTCGTGGCTGTGAAGCTCGTCTCCGCACGCCTTGCCCGCGCAGAGCGCGCCTAGCTCCTCCGGAGAATCTCCATACTCTTTGGCACCTCCCGCACACGCTGCGGGAGGTGTTACTTTAATATGGGTGTTCATCAACAATTGCTGGATGGCAGCAAACATAGTATGTATGGCGGGCGTATGATGCCAGTCTTGGGCTGCGTCGTATGATGCTTGGGAGCCATACAAAGCAAGAAGGAGCTCGTCGCAATGCCGAAGAAGCCACAGGGAAGCGCACGCAAGGCCAAGGGTGCAGATACGTCTGCTGCAAAGGCAGCGCAGAAGTCTGCCCCGAACAAGAGCGCGAAGAAGTCCAAGGGGAAGCACTGGACCCCGGGCGAGCCTGTGAGCATGCCGGTCCGCATCGTCCTGATCGTCTTCATCGTCCTCATGGCGCTCTCGATGATGCTGCCGTCTTTGACCTATCTGGCAGCAGGCAGCTCGAGCTCGGACTCCCAGAGCACAGAGTCTTCCGACACATCGTCCGACAGCACGGATTCCTCATCCGACGACAATTCGGCCGATGCGATCGATTCGCGCTACCAGGCGCTCGTCGATGCGCAGCAGTCAAAGCTCGACTCCGACCCCAACAACCTCGCAGCCCTTCTCAACATGGGCAACGACTACATGAAGTGGGGCGTCGCGCTTCTCCAGGCGAGCTCGGCCGATGCGGACACGAGCCATGCCTACGACGTGCTCGACAACGCGATCGCGACGTATGACAAGTACCTCGCGCTCAACGACTCCTCTGCCGTGAAGGTCGACAGGGCGCTGTGCCAGTACTACGCAGGAGACACGGATGACGCGATCGCATCGCTCGAGGCGCTCACGCAGGAAGATGCAAGCTACGGTCCTGCCTGGGCGAATCTCGGCATGCTCTACCAGGTGAAGGGCAATACGGATTCCGCGAAGAACGCCTACAACAAGGCAATCGCCGTCGAGCCGAATGACGAATACGGCTCCAAGACGTTCGCCCAGAAGCAGCTCGCGACGATTGCTGCCTCCGAATCCTCGTCTTCGAGCTCGGGCTCTACGTCCTCTTCGTCCTCGTCGACGGCAGAAGGCCTCTCGAGCACGCTTTCGGGCGAGTCGGGCACGGGCCTCTAAGGAATTTATCCAGGAGAAAGGAAATCTCTCATGGCACTCTCTATAGAAACATCCACGCAGGCAGGCACCGCACAGGTAAGCGTGACGGGAGAGGTCGATGTCTCGAATGCTCCCGAGCTCAGGCAGGCACTCGAGGGCGCCCTTGCCTCCGGCGCCAAGGAGGTCGCCGTCGCGATGGAGAACGTCCCCTACATCGACTCGACCGGCATCGGCGTGCTCGTGGGTGCAGCGCATGCCGCGAAGGATGCTGGCGTGCGCTTCACGATCGTCCGTCCGCAGCGCAATGTCTCCCGTGTCCTCGCGCTTCTCGGCGTGAACGGCGAGCTCAATGTCACGGAGTAAGTTTCCATCCAGTCCGATCCGGCGTTAATGGAGGTATGACGCGTGTTTGGCATAAGTGAAACCGAGCTTGCGATGATCTTGATCTTCGCATTCCTCATCTTCGGGCCTGACAAGCTGCCGGGCATGGGGCGCACGGTCGGCCGTGCGATCCGGCAGTTCCGCGATGCCCAGGACAACGTGACGAAGGTCGTGCAGTCCGAGATCGTCGACCCGATCAATTCGGGCATGAACGAGCCGGCTGCAAAGAAGCGTGCCGAGCAGGCCAAGGCGGCCCAGGCCGAGGATGCAGACATCGAGGGAGCAGAGGGCACTGAAGCCGCCGCTCCTGCAAAGAAGCCCGAGACGTTCGCCGAGCGCAAGGCACGCCTCGAGGCAGAGCGCAAGGCTAAGGAATCTGCTGCTGCCGAGGAGAAGGAGCAGGCAGCCTTCGATGCGAACGAGAAGGACGAGGTCGGCGAGTCCTTCGCCGGTGCCGACTCCGACGAGGATCTGCCCGAAGGCGAGGATGCCGCTCCGAAGAAGCCCGATCTCGCTGCGCTCTATGCGATGACGCCGAAGGCGCACAAGGCAGAGAAGGCAGACGAGGCCGAGAAGCCGGCGGATGAAGCCGCTGCAGAAAAGCCCGCAGAGGCCTCTGAAGACGCAAAGGCCGCAGAGGCTCCTGCTTCCACGAAGGCAGAGGCAGCTCCTTCCGCACCTGCCGCAGATTCTGGAAAGGAGGAGTAGGGATGCCTATCGGACCAGCGCGCATGCCGCTCTTCGACCATCTCGGAGAGCTCCGCCGCCGTCTCACCATCATCGTCGTCTCCGTCCTTGCGACGGCTGTCATCATCTATTTCGCGACGCCGACGCTCATCGAGTTCATGCTCGATCCTCTGCGTGGCATCCTGGGAGAGGATGCGAAGCTCCAGGTCCTCACCGTCCTCGGCGGCTTCACGATTCGCTTCAAGGTCGCCTTCTTCTTCGGCATGATCATCTGCACGCCGATCATCATCTGGGAGATCATGGCATTCTTCCTTCCGGCACTGAAGGAGAAGGAGCGCAGATGGGTCATCCCGACTGTCGCCGCTCTTGTCATCCTCTTCTTCCTCGGCATGATCTTCTGCTACTTCGTGATCCAGAGCGCCGCCTTCGGCTGGCTCCTGCAGCAGACGGATGACTTCGCCTCCGCCATCTACAACGCCGAGGACTACCTCGACATCTTCATGAAGCTCGAGATCGGCTTCGGCATCGCGTTCGAGATCCCGCTGGTGATCTTCTATCTGTCCATCCTGCACATCGTGCCGTATTCGACGTTCCGTGCGCAGTGGCGCTACATCTACGTCGGCCTCATGACGCTCTCCGGCATCGTCACGCCGGATGCAAGCCCGGTCACGATGCTGCTCATGTTCGCAGCGCTCATCGGCCTCTACGAGATCGCTCTGGCCATCGCCCGCCAGGTCATCACCGCCCGCGACGGCAAGGAAGCCCTCAAGTGGACACGCGAGGACTATGAGGAGCACGAGTTCGACAAGGAATAGGTGAAGAGCTTGAAACTCGTTATCACCGAGAAAAACGATGCAGCCACGCAGATTGCGCGGCTGCTTTCCGAATCTGGGAAGCCCAAGGCAGACAAGGTGTATTCGACGCCGATCTACCGCTTCCAGCACGACGGGGAGGAGTGGGTGACCATAGGCCTCCGTGGCCACATCATGGCCCCCGACTTCCCGCCTGAGCTCAAATACAGCAAGAAGGAGGGCTGGTACGGTCTCACCGAAGACGGCGAGCACCTGCCGGCCCATCTGCCTGACACGCTCGCAAAGCCGCCCTTCAAGAAGAAGAAGCCGTTCTTGGAGGACGGCGTCGACGTGAAGGGCTGGAAGATTCCGGCCCTGCCATATCTTGTCTGGTCGCCGATCGAGAAGAAGCCGGCCGAGAAGGAGATCATCCGCTCGCTCAAGAACCTCGCGAAGAAGGCCGACTCCATCATCATCGCCACGGACTTCGACCGCGAAGGCGAGCTCATCGGCTCCGACGCCCTGCGCCAGGTGCGCCAGGTCGCACCCACGACGCCGGCCCTGCGTGCCCGCTACTCCGCCTTCACGAAGGCAGAGATCGACCATGCGTTCACGCACCTCGTCGAGCTTGACCAGGATCTGGCGGACGCCGGCGAGAGCCGCCAGTACATCGACCTCATCTGGGGTGCAGCACTCACGCGCTACCTCACGGTCGCCCGCTTCGGCGGTCTCGGCAATACCCGCTCGGCAGGACGCGTGCAGACGCCGACTCTGGCGCTGGTCGTCGCGCGCGAGCGCGAGCGCCAGGCTTTCGTGCCGAAGGACTACTGGGTCATCTCGGGCGAGCTCTCGAAGGAGAAGGACTCCTTCAAGGTCACCCATACAACGGCACGCTTCTGGGACAAGGACAAGGCCGATGCAGCCTTTGCGGCCGTGAAGGATGCAAAGACGGCCACGGTCACCGGCATCGAGAAGAAGTCGCGCACCGTGCATGCACCGGCACCGTTCAACACGACGTCCATGCAGGCAGCAGCGGCAGCCGAAGGCATCGCTCCTGGACGCGCGATGAGGATTGCCGAGTCGCTCTACATGAAAGGCCTCATCTCCTATCCGCGTGTCGACAACACGGTCTATCCGAAGTCGCTTGACCTCAAGGAGTGCGTGAGGACCTTGAAGGCCGTGCCGCAGTATGCACCAGTGTGCGACAGGCTCCTGGCGCAGCCGAAGCTCGTCGCGACCCGCGGCAAGCAGGAGACGACAGACCACCCGCCCATCTATCCGACGGCCGCAGCAGACCCTTCGGACCTTCAGCCTGCCGACTGGAAGCTCTACAACCTGATCGCCCGCCGCTTCTTGGCGACGCTCATGCAGCCGGCCACGATCGAGGGCACGAAGCTTGTCTTCTCGATCGAGGGAGAGCCGTTCCAGGCGACGGGAGACGTGCTCGTGAAGCCGGGCTTCCGTGCCATCTATCCTTACGGCATGAAGAAGGACGAGCAGCTGCCGCAGCTCGCCGAAGGCGATGTCTGCAACGTCGAGTCGCTCTCGATGGATGCGAAGCAGACGGAGCCGCCTGCCCGCTACAGCCAGGGCAAGCTCATCCAGGAGATGGAGAAGGCAGGCCTCGGCACGAAGTCGACCCGTGCCTCCATCATCGACCGCCTCTTCGAGGTCAAGTACCTCAAGAACAATCCGATCGAGCCCTCCCAGCTCGGCATGGCCGTCATCGAGGCGCTGCACACCTACGCGCCGCATATCACGACGCCGGAGATGACAAGCGAGCTCGAGCAGGACATGAACGAGGTTGCCGAGGGCCGCGAGACGCAGAGCGAGGTTGTCGACCACTCCCGTGCGCTCCTTGCCGGCATGCTCGACGATCTCATCGACCATACGGAAGACCTCGGCAACGCGATTGCCGACGCCGTGACGGCCGATGCGAAGATCGGCGTCTGCCCGAAGTGCGGCCACGACCTCGTCGTGAAGACGTCCGCGAAGACGCGCTCGAGCTTCGTCGGCTGCACGAATTGGCCGGACTGCGATGTCACGTATCCTTTGCCGAAGGGCAGGATCGAGCCGATCGAGGGCGAGGCAGGCGTGTGCCCGGAGTGCGGTGCTCCCCGCATCAAGGTGCATCCGTTCAGGAGCCGTGCCTACGAGATGTGCGTGAACCCGAAGTGCCCGACGAACTATGAGCCGGACCTCGTCGTCGGCGAGTGCCCGACGTGCAAGGCTGCCGGCAAGGATGCGAAGCTCATCGCCCACAAGTCGGAGAAGACCGGCAAGCGCTTCATCCGCTGCGAGAACTACGACGAATGCGGAACGAGCTATCCGCTTCCGGCCCGCGGCAAGCTCGAGGCGACAGGGGAGACCTGTCCAGCCTGCGGAGCGCCGCTTGTCGTCGTGCATACGGCCCGCGGCCCCTGGAAGCTCTGCCCGAATCCCGCCTGCCCGGAAAACGAGAAGAAGGCAGCGGCCAGGACGACAGGCAGGGCATCCGGCAGGACGAGAACCTCTTCGAGGAGCGCGTCCGCAAAGGGTGCCGCATCGAAGTCGTCTGCCAAGAAGGCTCCGGCCCGAAAGACCGCTGCCCGCAAGACGACGCGCAAGAAGGCGGCAGAGTAGCATGGGCGCATTCATCAGCTTCGAAGGCATCGACGGCTGCGGCAAGTCGACGCAGGCGCAGATTCTTGCACGCTCGCTCGAAGCGGCAGGCTTCGAGGTCGTGCTCACGCGCGAGCCTGGCGGCACGAAGATCTCGGAGAAGATCCGCCGGATTCTGCTCGACCCGGAGAACGGCGAGATGGCTGACGGCTGCGAGCTCATGCTCTATGAGGCATCGAGGGCGCAGCTCGTGAGCGAGTGTCTCCGTCCGGCCCTTGCCCGTGGCGCCTGGGTCATCTGCGACCGCTATGCCGATTCGACCGTCGCCTACCAGTCGGCTGGCAGGAAGATCTCTCCCGATATCGTGCGGCGCGCGAACGAGCTCGGCACGCTCGGGCTCGTCCCGGATGTGACATTGCTCCTCGATATGGACCCCGTGCATGCGCTGGCCCGTGCCACCCAAGGCGGGGCCGACCGCCTCGAGGCGGAAGGCATCGCATTCCAGCAGAAGGTGCGCGAAGGCTACCTTGCGCTTGCGAAGGAAGAGCCGGAGCGCATCCGCTGGGTCGATGCGGAGGGGACCGAAGAGGCATGCGCCGAGCGCTGCCGTGCTGTCCTTCTGCATGCATTCCCCGAGCTTTCCCGGGCAGGCCTCCATGTCTGAGCGGGCGGCCCTGCCGAAGGCGCTTGCCGCGCTCGAGATGCAGGATGCGGTCAGGGACTTTTTGGGGCGCTCCGTCACGGAGGGCCACATCACGCATGCCTATCTCTTCTGCGGGGCTCCGGGCTCCGGCATGGAGGAGGCAGCGCTGGCCCTTGCCGAGTGCCTTGTCTGTCCCAACGGGGGAGATGGCACGTGCGAGGAGTGCATCCGGGTCCGCCACCGCACGCATCCTGATGTCCATTGGCTGCATCCCGGATCTGCCACGGGCTACCTTGTCTCGGAGATCCGCGACCTTATCGCCGATGTGCAGCTCGCTCCGGTGCGTGCGAAGACGAAGCTCTACATCCTCGAGAGCGCTGCGCTCTTGAAAGGCGCCTCTGCAAATGCGCTCCTGAAGACGCTCGAGGAGCCGCCTGAGCATACGGTTTTCATCCTGCTTGCGCGCTCGCCGGAGGCCGTGCTCTCGACCATCGTGTCGAGGTGCCAGATCGTGCCGTTCCGTGCCATCCCCGAGAAGACGGCCATCGCAGCCATCGTCCAGAAGACCGGCGTCTCTGCCCAGGATGCAAGGATTGCGCTCTCTGTCGCAGGCACGCCCGATGCCGCTTCCGCCTACCTCGGCGAGCCGTCGAGGCGGGAGCTCCGTGCCCGCACGGTCCAGGCAATCGATGGGCTTGCCGAGGACGACATGTGGGACGTGCTCGTCGCTGCGCGCGGCTTGGCCGACCTTGTGCGCGAGCCTCTGAAGGACGTGAAGAAGGACCAGAAGAAGGAACGGGATAGGGTCTCCGACTACCTTTCCGCCTCTGCGATTCATTCGCTCGAGGACGCGCAGAAGCGCGAGCTTTCTGCCCGCGAACGTTCGGGTATGATGGAGGTGTTCGCAGTCACGGAATCCGTGCTCCGCGATGCCCTGCTCGTAGCCGACGGGTGCGCCGAAGCCGCCGTGAATGCCGATATTCCCGGGCTCGCGGAGCGCATCGCCGATGCCGGCACCCCTGCCATCATGGCAGGATTTGCGGCGGTCGGCGAGGCACGCCAGAGCCTCTCCCATAATGTCTCGTCCCAGCTGACCCTGGAGGTCATGCTGTGTGCCATCAAGGAGGCACTTTCGTGACCACCATCATCCCTGTCCAGTTCAAGTACTCGCTGCGCGAGCTCTGGTTCGACCCGAAGGAGACAGGTGCCCGCGAAGCCGACCACGTGATCGTCACGACGGAGCGCGGCACCGAGATAGGACTTGCTGTCGGCGACCCCTGCGAGGTCGACGACGAGACGCTCGAAGCCACGATCGGCACGGCACCGCTCCAGAATGTGCTGCGCATCGCGACGGAGGCGGATCTTGCCCACGCAGAGCATCTCGCCGAGCTCGGCGAGAAGGCGATGCCGATCTTCCGCAAGCATGTCCATGAGTCCGGCCTCGATATGAAGCCGGTCGGTGTCGAGTATCTCTTCGGCGGCGAGAAGGTCGTCTGCTATTTCGCGGCAGAGGACCGTGTCGACTTCCGCCAGCTTGTCCGCGAGCTCTCCCATGAGCTGCATGCCCGCATCGATATGCGCCAGATCGGCGTCCGCGAGGAAGCTGCCATCGTCGGCGGCTACGGCCACTGCGGCCAGGAGCTGTGCTGCCGCCGCTTCGGGCATGAGTTCCAGCCTGTGTCCATAAGGATGGCAAAAGAGCAGGATCTGCCGCTCAACTCGTCGAAGATCTCCGGTGCCTGCGGGCGTCTCATGTGCTGCCTGCGCTATGAGTTCGAGGCCTACCGCGACTTCAAGAGCAGGGCGCCGAAGCGCAATGCCGTGATCGATACGCCGCTCGGCAAGGCGAAGATCGTCGAATACGATACGCCGAAGGAGGAGCTCCTGCTCCGCGTCGAGAACGGCAAGTCGTTCCGCGTGCCGCTCAAGGACATGACGGCAAGCGAGGCCGCCTGCAAGAAGTCGGAAGAGCTCGGCTGCGCCTGCCGTCCCGATACGGTCACGCGCGCTGTCCTCGACAGGCTCGATTCTCCCGATATCCAGATGGCCTTGGCCGAGCTTGATCGCGAGCACGGCGTGCTTCCGCCCGAGCCGACGCTGCCTGAAGCAGACAACCTCCTCCCGGAGACGAAGAGGAGGCGCCGCCGTGCCGAGGGCAAGGGCCAGGGCAGCGCGCATATGGTGAAGGTCGAGATTCCCGACGGAAGCCCGGCACCGGCAACGCCGAAGCCGCGCCGCCGCCGCAAGGTCCGCATGGACGCGCCCGAATCCGCACCTGCGGCATCCCAGGAGCATGCATCCGGCGAAGAGGCACCGGCCCGCTCCCGCCGCCGCCATCACCATGTGGAAGGCGCTCCGGAAGCCCAGGAGCAGAAGGGGCAGCAGCCGAAGCAGCAGAAGGCAGAGCAGCCGCGCCCGCAGCGCCGCCGCCATACGGTGCAGGAGCAGGGCGAGGGTGCCGCCGAGGGCAACGGGCCGAGAAGGCCCCGCCGCCGTCCTGGCGACAGGGGAGGCCAGGCCCAGGATGCCCGCAATGGCCGCGGCTCCAAGCGAGAGGGAGCGTCCCAGAAGGGCTCCGGCAAGGAGGCACCCCGTCCGAAGCACCTGCGTCCCGAAGGGCAGAAGGGCGAAGAGCGCGGCTCCGGCGAGCGTCCGCGCCGCCGCCACCGCTCGGGCGGCAAGGGAGGCGCACAGCCTTCCTCTGGCGCTCCGTCCGGCGAGTGATTCCTGGATTCGAACAGAATATAAAGAACTTGTGTTCGGCCTTTCCGCTATGATGGAGAGGCCGAATTTCTGTCGCTTCCCTCTGGCATACTACGAACAGATGTTCCATACTGGATGCAAGGAGGAGCGATGGAAACACAGCATGCGTGCGCCCGCGATGCGCACATCGCTTTCGGCGGTGCGATCGATACGAGCCGCGTCATCATCCACAGCGACATGAATGCCTTCTATGCAAGCGTCGAGCAGGCGGAACACCCCGAGCTCAGGGGCCTTCCCGTCATCGTCGGCGGCGACGAAGAGGCCCGCCACGGCATCGTCCTCACGGCAAGCTACGAGGCGAAGCGGCGCGGCGTGAAGACGGCGATGGCACTGTGGCAGGCACGGAAGGCCTGCCCCGAAGCGATCGTCGTGCCGCCGCACTACAAGCTCTACCAGCGCTATTCACAGCTGGCCCGCAAGATCTATTACGACTATACCGACCTCGTGGAGCCGTTCGGGCCGGACGAGGCCTGGCTCGATATCACGGAATCGGCCCATCTGGCAGGCGGCGATGCGACGCTCATCGCGCAGGAGATCTCGGAGCGCATCCTCTCCGAGCTCGGCCTCACGGTCTCGGTCGGCCTTTCCTGGAACAAGATATTCGCGAAGTTCGGCTCAGACCACGACAAGCCGAATGGGTTCATGGAGATACGGCCCGAGAATGCCGCACGCCTCGTCTGGCCCTGTCCAGCAGAAGACCTCCTCTATGTCGGACCGGCGACGGCGCGCAAGCTTGCCCGCCTCGGCATCCGCACGATAGGGGAGCTCGCTGCCTCGGACGAAGAGCTCATCCGCCATGTCCTCGGCAGGATGGGGCTCGTCGTGCGCTCGTTCGCGCAGGGGCGCGACAGCGACCCCGTGCGTCCGTTCGTGCCGACCACCGCCGATATCGCACGCGAGATCAAGAGCGTCGGGAATGGCATCACGGCGCCGTTCGACGTCGAGGACGAAAGGTGCGCACGCCAGATCGTCTGGCTCATGGGCGAGTCGGTCGCGCAGAGGCTCCGGGCGCTTGGATTCGCGGCAGAGGGCATCGCGGTCTCCATGAGGGACGCGGATACGCTCATGCAGGAATCGCGGCAGCTCCGGCTTCCTCGTCCTTCCTGCATCACGCAGGAGCTCTGCAGCACGGCAGCAGACCTCTTCTGCGAAAGCTGGGATGTCACGGCGCGTCCGGTGCGTGCCATCGGTGTCCGCGCGCTCGGCCTCGTGCCGGCAGATGTGCCCATCCAGCTCGATCTTGCCGGAACGGAGCTCTCAAGGCTGCGCCTCCGGGCGCTCGACGATGCGATCGACGCTCTCCGGTCGCGCTTCGGGAACCATGCGGTGCGCAGGCTTTCGGAACTCACCGACGAGAGGCTTTCGGACCTCGATCCCGAGAAGGACAACACCGTTCATCCGGTATCGTATTTCGCGTAAGGGAGGCAGCACTCCATGAGGGGCGTGGTGGAGCGCCAGAAGCGCTATGTCACAGTCATATCGAAGACCGATGAGGATGGCAGGGTGACGCCTCTCACCGTCGTGTGGGAGGATGGAGTGCACTACGATGTCGACCGTGTGCTCGATGTGCGGCAGGCCTGCTCGCTCAAGACCGGTGGGTGCGGGGTGCGCTACACCGTGAAGGTGGAAGGGCATCCGACCTACCTCTTCTTCGAGGGGCCGCGCTGGTTCGTGGAGGCAAAGGTCGTGCCTCTGCCATGACTGCGACGGGCAGCAGCTGCCCGGGAAAGGCATATGCCATGTATCAGCTCAAGACCGAAGCAAGCTTCGACGGCGCCCATTTCTTGACCGACTACAACGGGAAGTGCGAGAACCTCCACGGGCATCGCTGGCGTGTCGTCGTCTGCATCCGCCAGAAAGAGCTCGGAAAGGAGGGCACGATGAAGGACATGGTCGTGGACTTCGGCGTCTTCAAGAAGAAGGTGCGCGACGTCGTCAACAGCTTCGACCACATGTTCCTCGTCGAGGAAGGCTCGCTCGCGCCTGCGACGATCGAGGCGCTCGAAGGGGAGGGCTTCGTCCTCAAGATGCTGCCGTTCCGCACGACGGCCGAGAACCTTGCGCACCATTTCGCAGATCTCCTTCAGGCGGAGGGGCTGCCGATATACGAGGTCGATGTGTACGAGACGCCGCTCAACTGCGCAAGCTATTTTCCTGAGGACTGAGCCAGCGCATTCTGTTCGGACAATGCAGCCGTTCATGAGGGGCGGCTCTTCAGCTTGAGGGTATAATTCCTGTATGTGCGAGCATAGATGAGGTGGCAGACATGACAGAGGCAACCAGGTACCACGGGGTGAATCTGACCGGGTGGCTCACGCTCGAGTCATGGGTGACGCCTGAGCTGTTTGCCGATTCCGGAACGCTCACGGAGAAGGATCTGGCGCGGGTGCTGGGGCCTGTCCACTACAAGGACCTGATCGGTGCGCACAGGCGCTCCTTCATCACGGAAGATGACTTCAAGAACATCGCCGACCGCGGCTACAATGCCGTGAGGCTGCCGGTTCCCTGGTATGTGCTCGGCGCGGATGGCCCGGTGCCGGGCCCCTATATCGGCTGCCTTTCCCAGGTGGACGCAGCGATAGGCTGGGCCAACAGGTGCGGCCTCAAGGTGCTCCTGTCCCTTGCGATCTCTCCGGGTGCCTCCGAATTCCGGGACGACCCCATTGCGGTCGCGACGATGGCACAGAACCATAGGAATGAGGTCATCGATCTCCTCGTCGAGCTGGTCCGCCGCTATGCTGTCGAGGATTCGTTTCTCGGCATCGAGCTTGCAGACGATCCGGTGCCGCAGAAGCGGCAGGGCCTCTGGCAGATGTCTGACGGCGTGCCGCTCCACATGCTCAGGAACTACTACCGCATGGCCTACGAGGCGATCAGGAACGAGGCAGGAGATGCTCCCGTGATCGTGCTTCCCGATGCCGGGATGCCGGCATCATGGGACTTCTTCCTGGCCCGCAGCCATGACGGGAACGTATGGCTCGACTGCCATCTCTACCAGTATCTCGACGACCTCAGCAAGGCATCGACCGCAGTCGATGTCCGGGCGCTCGCGAAGCGCTCGGCACGCACGCTTGCACGCGAGCGCCGCTCGAAGCTTCCCGTCATGGTCGGCAAGTGGTCGGCCGCGCTGCCGTATTCCGATTCCGTCACGACGCCCGAAGGGCGCATCGCCCTCGAGCGCGTCTATGTGTCTGAGCAGCTCTCTGCCTACAAGGACTGCCCAGCCTGGTTCTTCCAGACCTGGAAGACATCGGGCAGGCTCCCGAACTGGGATGCGCGGATCGCGCTCTCGAGCTTCGAGAGGAGGCTCCTCGACTGATGGCAGGCATGCTCTCCATGGTGGGGACGCCCATCGGCAATCTCCAGGATGTCTCGCCGCGTGTCCGGGAGGTGCTTGGGCGTGCCGATGCCATCTTCTGCGAGGACACGCGGGTCACGGGCAAGCTCCTCTCCGTGCTTGGCATCCATGTGCGTCTCGAGCGCGCAGACGAGAACATCATCGCCCAGAAGATCGCGCCGACGCTCGAGCGCATCGAAGCAGGCGAACGCATCGCCTTCGTCTCGGATGCCGGCATGCCGGGCATCTCGGATCCTGGCCAGCGTCTCGTCGATGCAGCGCTCGATGCAGGGCTTCCCTGCGAAGTGATACCGGGACCGTCTGCGGTCATCTGTGCGCTTGTGGCATCGGGGCTCTCGTCGGAGCATTTCTTCTTCGAGGGATTTCTGCCCCGGAAGGCAGGAGACCAGAGGCGCCGCCTCGCCGAGCTTGCACGTGTTCCCGGCTCTCTTGTCATCTACGAATCGCCACGGCGTGTCGTCCAGACGGCGGCAGCGCTCGCCGAGGCCTTCCCCGAGCGCAGGTGCGCCCTTGTGCGCGAGCTCACGAAGATCCACGAGGAGTGCGTGCGCGGACGTGCACCCGAGCTTGCTGAGGAGCTTGCGGCCCGTCCGGAGATCAAGGGAGAGTGCGTCTTCGTCGTCGAGGCACCGACCGAAGAGGAGCTTGCCTCCCTGCGGCAGGGCAGCGAGACGAAGCCCACGCTCGAAGAGGCTATCGCAAAAGGGCTTGCCGAAGGCGAGCCGAAGAGTGGCCTTGCGAAGCGTCTCTCAAAGGAATACGGAGCCTCGCGGCAGGATATCTATGCGCAGATTCTTGCTGCTGCTCAAGACGTTTCCGAATAGGGACATTCCTGCCTGTCCTGCAGACCCGACTCCTTTCAGGTTCTGAGTCTGCATCTCTTCTCGCCGGCAATCCAGGACCGCTTGCCGTCACCGCTTTCTGCAGATCTCCTTTCTGTCAGGCTCCTGAGCTGGGATATGCTCCGGGTCTGTAAGACTCGTGCCAGAATGTTGTTAGAACATTTGTTCTTGTATCATGCTATCGTCCTGCCCGAAAGAGCACGCGCGCTATTTGGGAAGGAGACGGGATGGACAGGAGCCCCATCTATGATTCTGCCTTCAAGACGATGGCAGAAAAGATGCCGGAGCTGCTCGTGCCGCTCGTGAACGAGACGTTCGGCACGGCATATCCAGAAGATGCACCGGTGACACGCATGGGCGAGGAGCATGCCGGCAAGCGGAAGAAGAATGTCGATGCAGCCTTCTGCATCGGGGGCAGGACGTTCCATATCGAATGCCAGAGCACATGGGACCCGCATATGGCAATGAGGATGGACGAGTACGACCACGAGATTGCATATGAGGAGGCAGAAGCCAGAGGCGAGGACAGACAGCTCGTGCTTCCGGCCTCCTGTGTCGTCTTCCTGAGAGATGCAAGGAGCACGCCGGATTTCATCTCGGTTGAGGTCATGGAATTCGATGGGACGATATCCGAGTACAGGTGTCGGGCCATATGGGCAAAGCAGATATCGGCAGACGAGATGTTCGCAAAGCATCTCCTGATCCTTCTGCCGTTCTGGCTCATGCGCTACGAGGGAAGGTTCGCAGCAATCGCGCGGGACAGTGCACTCGAGGAGGAGCTGCTCGCCGAGTGCCGAGATATCCAGGAACGCCTGGCGGAAGCTGCGGCAGATAATGTGCTGGTCAGGAAGCGTCCTTCGGGTGCTGCAGAGGGTGGCTCCATATTCTGGAAGCGCATGACCGAGCTTATAATCGAGGAATCAGACCATCTGCTCCGGGACTATGTACCCCTGCAGGGAGAGGTGAGGGAAGCCATGGGCGGAAAGATCCTGAAGTTTGCGGACGAACGGTATGCAGAAGCGGAAGAGCGGCATGCCAAAGAGATGCGCGAGGTCGAAGAGCGCTGTGCCAGGGCAGAAGAGCGATCCGTCAGAGCAGAAGAGCGATATGCCGAAGCAGAGGAGCGGCATGCAGAGGAGATGCGCGAAGCAAATGTACGTATCGCCAGGGAGCTCTCCCGACACGGCGTCGACCAGTCCATCATCGACAAGGTATTTGGTCTCGGCCAGAAGGATGAAGACAGCGAAAAGCCTTCTGTACAAGGCTGATGCAGCCTCTTTCGGGCAATGCATCGGGACTTTGGGTGGATGGCAAAGCAAGGCAGTATAATGACGTGGTTCATTGCACGTATCAGGCCTTTGCCTTCCGTCATGAGGAGAGATCCATGGCACAGAAGCCTTCATTCTTCATCACCACGCCCATCTACTATGTAAATGCCGCACCGCATCTGGGAACGGCCTACTGCACGATGCTCTGCGATGTGCAGGCGCGCTATCGCCGCGCTGCCGGCTACAACGTGAAGTTCCTGACGGGCATGGACGAGCACGGCGAGAAGGTGGCAGAGGCTGCCGAGAAGCACGGGATGACGCCGCAGGAGTGGTGCGATTCCCAGGCGCCGCTCTTCAAGGACCTCTGGCGCGAGCTCGAGATCTCGAACGATGACTTCATCCGCACGACGGAAGACCGCCAGTACCACGCCGTGCAGTATCTCTGGAACCGCATGAAGGAGTCGGGCTATCTCTACAAGGGCTCCTATGACGGCTGGTACTGCGTGCCGGAGGAGACCTACTTCACCGAGAACCAGGTCAGGAAGGCCGACGAGGAGAACCACACCGAGGGCCAGCATCTCTGCCCCGACTGCGGCCGTCCCCTCGAGCGTGTCCAGGAAGAGTCGTATTTCTTCAAGCTTTCTGCCTTCCAGGACAGGCTCTTGAAGCTCTACGACGAGCATCCTGACTTCGTGCAGCCATCGTTCCGCATGAACGAGGTCCGCTCGTTCGTCGCAGGAGGCCTCCAGGACCTTTCTGTCAGCCGTACGAGCTTCGACTGGGGCATCCCGGTGCCGTTCGACGACAAGCATGTCACCTATGTCTGGTTCGATGCCCTCCTGAACTACATGACGGCTGTGGGCTACGGCGTCGATACGCCCGAGGCCAAGGCCGAGCTTGCCTACCGCTGGCCTGCCCAGTACCACGTCGTCGGCAAGGACATCATCCGCTTCCACTGCGTGATCTGGCCTGCCATGCTCATGGCTATCGGCGAAGCTCTGCCTGAGCATGTCTTCGCCCATGGCTTCCTCACGGTCAGGAACGCCGAGACCGGCAAGGCCGAGAAGATGTCGAAGAGCCGCGGCAATGCGATCGCTCCGCAGGATGTTATCGACCTGCTCGGTGTCGAGGGCTACCGCTATTACTTCATGACCGACGTGATCCACGGCGAAGACTCCGCCATCTCGTTCGAGCGCATGGAGCAGGTCTACAACGCAGACCTCGCGAACAGCTGGGGCAACCTCGTCTCCCGTTCCCTCAACATGAGCGCGAAGTACTTCGACGGCAAGACCCCTGCCCTCGAGGATGGCTGGGAGAAGAAGGACAATCCGCTCAAGGCTATCGCCGAGGGCATCTGCGGCCGCTACTCCGAGGCAATGGAGCGCTTCGACTATGTGAGCGCGAAGGACACCGTGATGGAGCTCGTCCACGCAGCGAACCACTACATCGAGGATTCCGCTCCCTGGGCTGTCGCGAAAGATCCTGCCCGTGCCGGCGAGCTCACTGACATCATCGTCAACCTCCTCGAGTCCATCCGCATCGCTGCGCACCTGTTCGAGCCGTTCATGCCCGAGACGTCGCGCGAGGTCCTGCGCCGTCTTTCCATGGAAGACGAGGCAGATGTGGCGCTCGAAGAGGCCTGCCAGTGGGGCCGCCTTGCGGGAGATGCGCCCGTGACGAAGGGCGAGGCGCTCTTCCCGCGCCTCCAGCACAAGTAGGCCCATGCATTCCTATCTCGCAAAGCCATCGGCCACGAAGGAGATCCTCGCCCTCTACGGCCTCCAGACGAAGCACCGCCTGGGGCAGAATTTCCTGGTCCAGGATGAGGTCATAGGCCATATCCTCGAGCTTGCAGAGCTTGGGGAGCATGACGCGGTCCTCGAAGTGGGGCCGGGCATCGGCACGCTCACTGTCGCTATGCTGCCCTTGGCAGGGGCTGTCTGCGCGCTCGAGGCAGACAGGAGCCTGCCCCGCGTGCTTGCAGAGACCTGCGGAGACTGGTCGGAGCGCTTTGCCCTCATCCAGGGCGATGCGCTCAGGATCTCTCCTGCCCAGATTTCCGAGGCGATCTCCGCTCTCGGGCGCGAAGGCGTGCCGGCGGAGCCGACCAAGCTCGTCTCGAACCTGCCCTACCAGGTTGCGGCGACAATCATCCTGCGCTCGCTCGAGGAGATGCCGTCGCTAACACGTCTTGTCGTGATGGTCCAGAAGGAGGTCGCAGACCGCATCTCTGCCACCCCTGGCACGAAGGAGTATGGCGCCTACACGGCAAAGCTCCAGATCTTCGGACACGTCACGGGACGCTTCGAGGTGGGTCCTGGCAATTTCATGCCGCCCCCACATGTGGACTCGGCAGTCGTGCGCATAGACCGCGCACCGCTCGAAGATCCAGCAGCTGGTGCAGCCTGCACGCCGGAGAAGATCGCACGGCTCGAGTCCGTGATCGATGCCGCGTTCTCGCAGCGCAGAAAGACGCTCAGGAACGCGATGGGGAAGAGCGGCTTTGCAAAGGATGCACTCGACGCTGCGCTTGCTGCTTCCGGCATAGACCCCACGGTCCGGGCAGAAGCGCTTTCTGTCGGACAGTTCCTGGCGCTCGAGGAGGCGCTCGAGGACGCGGGTGCCTTCGGCGGGGAGCGTTAGCGTTATGTCGGACAGTGAAGGCCAGTGGGCACAGACGCTTGAAGATGGGGTCCTCTTCCACGACAAGAAGGGGAGGCCGAAGGACTATCCCCGTCCTCCCTACCCCCTGATCGATACGCACGGCCACCTCACCGCATTCTGGGAGGCGGCGCCTGCGCATGCGGTGGCACGCGCAGCTCTTGCAGGCGTCTGCCGCCTCGTCGTGCCGTTCGACCCTGCAGACGATGCACGCGACGCAGAGGCGACGCTCAGGGACCTCGAAGGCTGGCTCGAAGAAGCGCATGGGCTGATCGGCGAGATCGGCAAGAGGTGGGAGATCCCTGCCTTCGAGGAGCCTGGCATTGCTGCAGCGACGCTTCCTGACGAGACGAGGATCGTGGCAGGTGCCCACCCCTATGGGGCAGCGGATTTCCTCGGGGATCCGTCCGTGAAGGAGGCGCTCGGAAAGCTGATCCGGAGCCCGCGCTGTGTCGGTATCGGCGAGATCGGCCTCGACTATACGTGCGATGTGGACCGCGCGCAGCAGAAGGAGGCATTCCGCCAGCAGCTTGTGCTTGCGGGAGAGCTCGGCCTTCCTGTGGAGCTCCATATCCGCGATGCGAAGGACGACGAGCAGGCAGAGGCGCATGCCGATGCGCTCCGCGTGCTCGAAGAGGCAGGCGTGCCAGAGGCCGGAGCAGACCTCCACTGCTACACAGGGAACAGGGACGTGCTTGCGCCCTACCTCGAGCTTGGCTGCTCCGTCGCGTTCGGCGGTGCCCTCACATTCAGGAAATCGGACGATATCCGCGCGGCAGCGCTGAGCGCGCCCCAGGGGAGGCTCCTTTCCGAGACCGACTGCCCGTACATGGCGCCGGTGCCGATGAGGGGCTGCGAGAACGAGCCTGCGATGGTCGGCTTCACGGCAGCTCTGCTTTCCGACCTGCGCCTCGAGGCGGGCCTGGCACAGGACCGGCTCGAGACATATCGGGCACTCTGGGAGAACGGATCGGCGCTCTTCTACCGGTAGCTGCAAGATGGGCCTCCGTGCTACGCTGGGATGCATCGGCGAGAGCAGCGCGTCCTGGGAGCGCTATGGAGGCAGAGCATTCTGGAAGAGACCGCTTGAAGGCAGGGGCCCTGTCGTGGCTCCGCGCGGCACGCGATGCCGCGGAAGAGACGCTCTGGCCGACGCGCTGCGTCGGCTGCGGCAGGCCCGAGACGCTGCTCTGCGACGAGTGCCGCCTGTCCCTTCCCTGGATATCCCAGATAGATGCCTGTCCTGTCTGTGGCGCTCCTTATGGAGCGACGCTCTGCACGGAGTGCAAGGGCGACTGGTGCGTGCGCACGATCATCTGTGCCATGAGCTTTGATGGCACGGCGGCGCGGCTTGTCAGGATCTACAAGGACCAGCATGAGACGAGGCTTGCCCGTATCATGGCGGCAGCGATCGCGACGGCGCTCGACGAGGCCGAAGGCTGCGTGCTTCCCACGGGAGAGCCGCGCTTCGATCCGGACGATATCGACGCGATATGCTTCATGCCGGCAACGCCCGATGCGCTCCGCACGCGCGGCTTCGACCATATGGAGCTTGTCGCGAAGCACCTGACGTACGAGCTCGGCCTTCCCCTCGCAGATGTCCTCGTGAAGGATTCCGTCAAGGACCAGCGAGAGCTCGGCCGCAAGGCGCGCCGGCAGAACCTCGAAGGCACGATCGAGGCACGAGAGGATGTCTCGGACATGCATCTTCTGCTCGTGGACGACGTCGTGACGACAGGCGCCTCCATCCAGACGGCAGCAGAGGCGCTTGCGTCCCGCGGTGCCCGTGCCGTCACGGCTGCAGCATTTGCCCGGGTCTGGTAGGCTCGCTCAGATAGCAGGATCTCGAGGAAGAGGGGCACATGGCAAAGCTCGGCATCGTTTCGCCGGAAGGCCGGCAGGGCGCCTTCGCCCAGAGGCTCGAAAAGCACCTGGGCAGGGATGCGGCTCTCGATATCGCCGAGGTGAGGGCAGAGGCATGTCTCGGACGGCTTGCGTTCGAGGGCGCAGACGAGCAGCTTGTGCGCCTGCTTGAGGATGCTCTCGAGGAGCTGTCCCAGGCCGGAGCAGACGCTGCGCTCGTGGCATCCGTGAGCGCGCACTGTACGTCCAGGGCCCTTGCCGGCACAAGCCCGCTTCCGCTCCTCGACCTTGCAGAGGCGCTCAGACAGGACGTGCTTGTCCAGGACTGGCGCTCGGTCTTCGTTCTGGGCAGCTACCGGACCATGAAGGGAAGCTTCCTCAAGCGCCCGCTCATCCTCGCGCACAAGATCGTGATCACGCCGAGCGAGGACGAGAAGCTGTGGCTCCAGCAGGCAGTGGAGGCAGTCCCTGGTGCATCTTCGGATCGCGAGGCCCTGCAGAAGCATCTCCAGGACATCGTCTCCAAAGGCGCAGAGGAAGGCGCCGACGGCCTCCTTCTGGCAAGCACGGCGCTCGAGTCTCTCGCAGATGGCCTCGACCTTGCGCTTCCTGCCGTCACGCCTGCCTCTGCGGCAGCGCATGCGCTTGGAGCGTTCCGGCAGGCATGAGGAGGCAGCATCGGGCAGGTATGCAGGAATTTCCGGCAAAATCGCAGCACACAATTCAGGCAACTGTATAGGCACGCGCCGGACATGGCCATTTCTGCAGCATAGGGCCTATTTATCGCATGAATTGATAGATAAAGCCGTATAATCACCCTGTCTCTTCTAGGTCTGTGGTTGCGGAGGCATGCACATGCCTCCTAGTCCATGACAGACGAGGTCAAAGGGATCCACGTAAGCCAGCGTGTGGGCATGCTGGCGATCATGGCTCGTCCTAGAAGCAAGTCGCACTGCCTGAGAAGCTTTGGGGCAGAGAGCCCCACAGGCAAGAGGGCTTTGAGTGGGGGTGCCTGAGCATCCGAAGCGGAGGCCCCAGTGCGCGGGTGTGGGGCCAAAGACCAGGTCAGCTGGAAGAGACAGCCATGTCGTCCGCTGAGCGAAGGATGGGTCCATGAAGTTGCGTATCGCGGTCTGCGCCGTTGCAGCGGTGCTTGCCTGTGCCGTCCTGGCCGTCGTGACCGGATTCCCCTTCGCTCCTCTCGATGCAGCACGCTCGGCGTTCGGCGGCAGCGAGGAGTCCGTCTCCGAGGCGACGGCCGAAGCACAGGCGAAGATGGTGCCCCAGGTCAGCGCTGCAGCGCTCCACGAGGAGGGCACGCTCGTTGTCGGCATCAAGCGGGATGTGCAGCTGCCGATGAGCATCATCAGCGACGGCGGGACGTTCCAGGGCCTCGATATCGACCTGGCATCGGACATCGCCCAGCACCTCGGACTCAAGGTCCGCTTCGTGAGCGTGGAGGATGCCGCTGACGGCTTCTCCCAGGGCTGCGATATCGTTATGGACATGACGGACGGCGAAGAGGACGGCGTCTCGGTCGTTGGCACGTATGCAGAGTCGGCGCTTGCCGCGTTTGGCAGGAATGTCGACGGCACGCTCACGGCAGACAAGATGGGCGGCAAGCGGGTGGCCGTGCAGATGGGCTCCGAAGCCCAGTCCGTGATGTCGCATGCCGAGCCTTCCGTGACGGTGGCGATGGCAATAAACCTGAACGACTGCTTCCATATGCTCGAGGCTGGGGAGGCAGACTATGTGGTTTGCTCTGCCTACCAGGGTGCCTTCCTCTCGCGCTACATCGCGAAGATCTCCTTCGGCGGCTCTCTCGGCGATGTTGCAAGCATCGGCATCGGCGTCGCATCCTCGAACACCGAACTTGCCTCTGCCATCGGAAATGCCGAGGTAGCGGCAGAGCAGGATGGCACCTACGGCCTCATCCGCTCGAAGTGGCTTGACGGCATGCCCCATCTCGACGAATCGTCTGCCATCTCGGGCTTCACGTTCCGGGACACCTCGTCGACGCTTGCAGACGCTGCCTAGGGCAGGCTGCCTTCCATCTGTCCATTCGCAGATATGAATGGCTTGAGCGTTGCCTCGAGCCGACGAATGGGTATGAGTCCTGTACAAGCGGAGCGCGGGGCGCGCTCCGGGTTCTGATGGGAGGCATTTATGGTCGACATCAAGCTTTCGGGCCGCAAGATCCAGGTTACCGATGCCCTGAGGAGCTACTGCGACGAGAAGATCGGGAATGCCCTCAAGGTATTCGATATCAAGCCCATGACATGCGACGTCGTGCTGAGGGTGGACTACAACCGCTCGAATCCTGACCGCAAGACCTGCGAGGTCACGGTCCATGTGCGCGATTCCGTCGTGCGTGTCTCCGAGAGCGCAGAGGACATGTATGCAGCGATCGACCTTGCTGCCGACAAGGTGGAGCGCCAGCTCAGGAAGTACAAGACGCGCATCATCGACAAGAGGCAGCATGCACAGAAGGTCGAGCCGCCCGCGCAGACGGCAGAGGACCTCGAGAAGCTGCTCGAGCCGTTGCCTGAAGAGGATGACGACCTGCTCGTGCGCGAGAAGTATATCGACCTCAAGCCTATGAGCGAGGAGCAGGCCCTCGTCGAGACCGACCTGCTCGGCCATGATTTCTATGTGTTCCTGAATGCCGAAACCGGCCTGGTGAATGTCATCTACCATAGGAAGAATGGCGGGTATGGCATCATCAAACCGAAGATAGAGGAGCTGGATGAGCAGTAAGCACGAACAGCAGCTGCAGGACAAAAACGAGGCTGCATCTCTCCAGACTGATACAAACGCCGTCGCGACGCCAGTCCCCAATGTGACCGGCGCCGCGGCGCTTAATTCGTATGTGAAGGCCTATCAGAAGCGCCTCGGCGTCACGATCGTGGCCGATACAGCGGCCGACTTCAATCCATCCGTTGCCCAGCAGCTTGGCATCGAGGTCATCCCGTTCCACTATGTGGGGCCGGACGGCGAGCATGCGGATGACATGTGGCAGAGCCAGACGCCGCATGAGTTCTATGAATACATGCGGAAGAATCCGGATGCGCGCTTCAGGACGATGGCCGTGACGCCGGGCCACTACATGGAGATCTTCGAGCGGCTCTTCGAGGAGCGCCACCAGCCGATCATCTATCTCGGCCTCACAGGCGGCCTCTCATCCTCGATCGATGCTGCCGAGCAGGGCGCCCAGCTTGTGCGCGACGAGCATCCCGATGCAGAGATCTATGTCCTGGACAATCTCTGCCCCTCTGCGGCAGCAGAGCTCCTCGCGATCGAGGTCGTGCGCCAGGCGGCGAACGGCCTGACGGCGAAGGAGCTTGTCGCGTGGGCAGAGGATGCCCGCTACTTCATCCAGGGCTATTTCACGCTCGACTCGCTCCACTGGCTCGCGGCAGGAGGGCGCATCCCGCCGACGGCAGCCCAGGTCGGCGGCAAGCTCGACGTGAAGCCTGAGCTCTCCTACGACCTCAACGGCTCGCTCACGCTCAAGGGCATGTGCCGCGGCCGCAAGAAGGCGCTGCGCGCAATCCTCCAGGAGTTCAAGGACAACTACGCCCACGATACGACGCTTCCTATCGGCATCATGGATGCCGACGCGCCGAAGGATGCCGACTGGCTGCAGAAGGAGATCCGCAAGATGGACGGCTGCGAGGACCTTACCGTGATTCGCAGCTCCATCTCCCCGGTCATCGGCTCCCATGTCGGCCCCGGCATGGTCGCGCTCGTGTTCTGGGGCTCCGACCGCCGCGAGAAGCTTTCGCTGACAGACCGCATCGCGCGCAAGGTGCGCAGCAAATAAGCAGGAAAGGCAAGGAATATGGCCTTGGGCACAATTCGTTCGGTCGCCTTCATCGGCACCGGCATCATGGGAGCGCCGATTGCAGCGCACATCCTCGAGGCAGGATATCGCCTCACCGTCTATACGCGCACGAAGTCGAAGGCAGAAGGCCTTCTGGCGAAGGGCGCGAAGTGGGCTAAGTCCCCGTCCGATGCAGCACGTGACGCCGATATCGTGTTCACGATGCTCGGCTACCCCGACGAGGTCGAGGAGGTCTATCTGACGACAGACGGCCTCATCCGTGCCACGAAGAAGGGCGCCTATCTCATCGACCTCACGACGTCGTCGCCGCAGCTGGCACGTGACCTGCATGATTCGGCAGAAATCGAGGACAAGCATGCCTTCGACATCCCGGTGACAGGCGGAGAGGCTGGCGCCAAGGCAGGCACCTTGACGCTCATCGCAGGTGCGACGGAGAAGGATATCGCACCGATCCGTCCTGTGCTCGAGACGTTCTCGTCGAAGATCTACTGCTTCGGCGGCGCCGGCAAGGGCCAGATCGCGAAGCTTGCCAACCAGGTCGCGCTTGCATCGGCGCTTCTCGGCGCGAGCGAAGCGATGGCATTGGCAGAGCAGGGCGAGCTCGACCGCAATGAGGTCCTCGATATGATCTCCCATGGCATGGGCTCTTCCCGCCAGCTCGAGGAGCTGACGCCGAAGGCGCTTGCCGGCGACTTCAAGCCGGGCTTCAAGGCCGTGCATCTCAGGAAGGATCTCGCGCTTGCGCTCAGGCTTGCCGAGGAAGAGGATCTCACGCTTCCGGGCACGGATACCGTCTTCAATCTCTACGACGTGCTCTGCAACATCGGCGGCGCCCAGATGGGCACGCAGGCCCTGCAGCTGCTCTTCGAGGACGATACGCAGACGAAGAAGGCAGGCCTCGACTGGTCGCTGCTTGACAAGACAGAGGATTCCGGAGACCCGGACGACGAGGCAGCCGTGCATGCAGCGCCCGAGGTTTCCGAGAAGGCTGTGGAAGCGGCCGAGGAAAGCCCGTACCGCAGGCCCCGCCACTAGGCGAAAGCCCGCTTGGGCCAGAATATGACAGTGCAGATATATGGAGGTAGTCGATGGATAGCTCTCTGGCAAGCGCCCTGCCTGCGCTCGTAGGCGGCCTTGCTGCCCATTCACGCCGCCAGCGCCAGGCTGCGGCACAGAAGGTCTACAGCATCGCGAAGGAGGATCCTTCTGCGATCCTGCCGTATCTGGACGATCTTCTCGATGCTCTGGGACGCCCCGAGGCGCAGACGCGCTGGGAAGTGCTTGATACGCTGACGCTCGTCGCCCAGGCCCATCCCCAGGAGGTCCAGCCGGGCATCGATGCGGCAGAGACGTCGCTCTTCGATGAGGATTCCGCTCCGGTGCGCCTTGCGGCCTTCAGATTCCTGGCAGCATATGGCTCGACTTCTGGAGCCCGTTCGGACGAGGTGTGGCCTCTCTTGGACGAAGCCATACAGTGCTACCATGGGGATGCCGAATACAGGGACATGCTTGTTGCCCTCTATGATATGGCACAGGGTCCGATCTCGGAGAAGTGTGCACATGAGCTTCTCGACCGGATTGCCTTCGACACGAAGAGCGGAGCCAGCTACATTCAGGCGCTCTCCGAAAACATTGCAAAAGAACTCAAAGGAAAGGTTCATTGAGCATGGCAGACAAGAAGCCGGAAACCGAACTGGACACGAAGGAGGCCGAAGAGACGAAGGTCGCTCCGAAGCCCAAGAAGGCCAATGCTGCAAAGGCCCCGAAGGACGAGAAGGCCGAAAAGAAGCCTTCCAAGCCGGGACGCACGGTGCCGCTCGTCGCAACGATCGTCGCGGCCGTCATCTGCCTCGTTATCGGCGGTGTCGTGGGCCACTTCTGCTTCAATGGCACGAGCTCGCTCAACTCCCAGACGCTGCAGGAAGCCGATCTCGACACGGTCGTCGCACGCTATACGTATAACGGCCAGACGTATGAGATCACGGCCAAGGACGTGATCACGCAGTCCTCCTCGCTCGACAGCGCTGCAAACGACGACGGCAGCTACACGGTGCCGACCGCTGACAACATCATCGACCTTGCCCGCAACCAGATCATGCAGAAGGTCGTCGATTCCCAGGGCATCACGGTCTCTGACGACGATATGGATGCCTACGCGCAGCAGTATCTCGGCTCCACGGACTATGCAACGATCGCCTCGAACTACAACATGGACGAGGACTCCGTGAAGAACCTGGTCCGCCAGTCCTGCGCGCTCTCGAAGCTCCGCAGCCAGGTCGTGACGACCGAGATCCCGTCCCAGCCGACGGCTCCGACGAAGCCCGCTGACGGTGCAGAAGATACGCCGACGGCCGATTACGCGACCTACATCATCAACCTCGCAGGCGATGAGTGGGACTCCTCGACGGGCACCTGGAAGGACTCCTCTTCGACGTACGCTTCCGCTCTTGCCGACTACCAGATCACGAACGACTCCGCCACGTACGCAGCGGCACAGGCGGCCTACTACGTGGCCTACCAGCAGTACTCCACGGCGACGCAGACCGCATCGCAGCAGTGGACGAACTACGTGAACAACGAGCTCTCGAAGGCAAGCATCGAGATCTACACGATGGAAGCCTAAAGGACAGATTCCAAGCGCTACGATGGACGGGCAGGTGCGGTTGCGCGCCTGCCCGTTTTTTTGTCGAGCGAGGGAGGGACACACATGCATATCGCTGTGAGCGCATGCCTTCTGGGCGAGCGGTGCCGCTACGACGGAGGCACGAAGGCCTCGGATGCGGTCATTGCCCTCTGCCAGAAGGCAGATGCCATCCCTGTCTGTCCGGAAAAGCTCTCGGACCTTCCGATTCCGCGCCTGCCGGCAGAGATCAGGGATGGGCGGGTCTATCTCAAGGATGGGACGGATGTGACCGAGGCGTTCGGGCGGGGAGCAGCCCTTGCACATGCCCGTGTACACGAGCAGCCGGTGCCGCTTGCCGTCCTGAAGTCAAAGAGCCCTTCATGCGGCTCCGGTGTCATCTACGATGGTAGCTATAGCGGAAGGACGACAGAGGGGGATGGGGTCTTTGCCCGCCTCCTCGAAGAGGAAGGAATCACCGTGGTAAGCGAAACGACTGTGGAATCTGTGCACCCGTCTGTAGAGCATCCTGTGGCAATCATCCTCGGCACAGGACTTGGCCACCTCAAAAGCCTTGTCCATCCGGTGCGCCGCATAGACTACCACGATATCGAAGGATTCCCGGATGAGGCGCAGCCGATGCCGGGCCACACGTTCGAGGCGACGATTGGCACGATCGACAATGTGCCTGTGATTGTCTATCCGGGCCGCATCCACCTCTATCAGGGCTACAGCGCCTCCGAGATCTGCGCCCTTGTCCGCCATGCCCACCGTCTCGGCTGCCGCGATATCGTCTTTGCCTGCGCGACCGGTGCCGTCTCGGGCATGGCAAACATCGGCCTCGGCATCATCACGGACCAGATCAACCTCACCGGCAGGAACCCGCTTGCCGAGGATGAGGGGCTGCGCGACGTCGAGTCTCCCTTCGTCGATATGGCAGATGCCTATACGCCGTACCTCAGGACCCTTGCACGCGGCGTTGCAGACGATCTCGGCATCGCCGTCGAGGAGGGCGTCCTTGCCGGCGTCATCGGCCCCTGCACGGAGACGCCAGCCGAGGTGCAGATGATGAAGACGATGGGCGTGTCCTATGTTGGCATGTCGACCGTGAATGAGGTCATCATGGCGCACGCACTGGGCATGAATGTCCTCGGCCTCACGCTTGCGGCCAATGAGAGCGGCACGGCTGGCTTTGGCCATGACAAGGTGCTCGAAGAGGCAAAGGTCCATGCAGACGACTTCGAGCGTCTCGTGAGGGGCGTTCTGCGCCTGCTGTAGGTGCAGACAGCCAGTCAAGCAGGGCGCAGGTTTAGAGGGCCGGGATGCAGCTGCGTCCCGGCCCTCTTTCCTGAAGCAGAGCAGGAGAAAGATGAAAAGAGAGGAACGTGCTGCCAAGGCAGAAAGGCACGGCGAGGATGCGCGAAGCAGCGAAGAGCGTCCTGCTGCAGCGAAAGCCTGGGCAGAGAGCCTCTCCGAGATGGAGATCGGCTAGGAGAGGGCTCTCGCTCGAGGATGCAAGGTCCCTGAGACGGCGTGAGAAGGGGCTGCTTGATTGAGCCTGATGGCAGGGCATTGCTGATATACCAGACAGGAGCCTTGGCATGGCAGACATGAAGAGCGCCTGGGTGCATTTCTGCATCCAGGCGCTCCTCTGTCCAGTGCTGTCTTGCGGGATAGAGCTACTTCGTGGCGGCGTCCTTCTCAAGGGTCTCCCAGATGCCGTTGATGTAGGCGCAGCCCAAAGCCCTGTCGTAGAGGCCATAGCCCGGACGTCCGGTCTCGCCCCAGATCATGCGGCCGTGGTCGGGGCGCATATAGCCGTCGAAGCCGTTCTCGAAGAGGATGCGGCACATGCGCCAGAGGTCGAGAGATCCCTCCTTCGAGAGGTGCGGCGCCTCGTAGAAGTCCTTGCTTTTGCCCGGCTCTATGTAGCGGATGTTGCGCATGTGGACGAAGTGGATGCGCCCGCGCTTCGAGAACTCGTCGAGGATCGCGTAGACATCGTTCGAAGGCTCTTCGGCGATCGAGCCGCAGCAGAGGGTGATACCGTTTGCCGGAGAGTCGACGGCACGGCAGAGCCAGTCGAGGTCGTCGCGGTTCTTGATGATGCGGGGGAGGCCGAACATCGAGTAGGGCGGATCGTCCGGATGGATCGCCATCTTCACGCCGCACTCCTCGCAGGTCGGGATGATGGCCTTCAGGAAGTAGACGAGGTTGTCGCGCAGGGCCTTTTCGTCGACATCCTTGTAGAGCTCGAAGAGCTCCTTCAGGTGCGCGAGGCGCTCGGGCTCCCAGCCGGGAAGGACATAGCCGTCTGTGCCCTTCGAATAGCGGTCGAGGAGCTCCTCCGGGTCGTCGGGGATGTCCTCCCTCCTGAAGCAGAGCGTGCTCGAGCCGTCAGGCAGCTTGTAGTCGAGGTTCGACTTCACCCAGTCGAAGACCGGCATGAAGTTGTAGCAGATGACCTTGACGCCGAACTCGGAGAGGTTCCGGATGGTCTCCTTGTAGTTCTCGATGTAGCGGTCGCGGGAGGGAAGGCCTGCCTTGATATCGTCGTGGATGTTCACGGACTCGATGACCTCGAGGGAGAGGCCATGGTCCTCTGCCTCCTTTTTGAGGTGGGCGATCTTCTCCTTCGGCCAGACCTCGCCGACCGGCACATCCATGAGGCAGCCGACGATGCCCGAGACGCCGGGAATCTGGTGGATGTAGTCCAGGGGGATCGTGTCGGCGCCGTCCCCGTACCATCTGAACGTGAGCTTCATTGTGCAAATCCTTTCAATGGGTGGCGAAAATCAGAGATAGCGCTCGATCGTGCTGCGCACGGCACCGGGGCCTCGAAGCTCTTCGAGAAGCATCTGCTCGACCTTCTTGCCGAGGCCGGAGGGATAGAGATCGATACCGAAGATGTTTGCGTTGGAAAGGATCGGCTCGCACGCTGCATGCACGGAGACAGCATCGGCTGCACCGAGCTTGAGACCAGAGAGTGCCTGCTGGAGCTCTGCAAGGTCGGGATCGGGGCTCGGCTCGAATGCCTTGCCTTCATCGTCCACAGCAAGCAGATAGCGGAGCCAGCCGGCAAGCGCAAGCGGGATGTAGGTGAGCTGTCCCAGACGTGCAGGGTCCTTCTCGGCATAAGCCCTGAGCGTGTGGCCGAAGCGCACGGGAATCTTCTGGGATGTATCCGTCGCGATGCGCTGCGGAGAGTCGGGGAGAGCCTTGTTCGGCAGGCGCTTCCCGACGAGCTCGTCGATGAAGGAGCGGGGATTGATAACGTGGGGATCGACGACGACCGGCAGGTCCTCGTCGTAGCCGATGTGGCGGATGAGGGAGGCGAGGTCCTTGTCCTCCATCTCCTGCCAGATGCGCGTATAGCCAAGCAGACAGCCATAGACGGCAAGCGTCGTGTGGAGCGGGTTCAGGCAGGCAGTGACCTTCATCGTATCGGCACGCTCAGCGGTCTCGCGGTCGCAGAGGATGACGCCGCCAGCCGAGAGGTCGGGACGTCCGTTCGGGAAGGAGTCCTCGACGACGAGGTAGTGCGCAGCCTCGGTGTTGGAGAAGCCTGCGAAGTGGGAGCGGCCAGAAGCGATGAGCGGAAGATCCGTGAAGCCCTGCTTCTTGAGGGCAGCTTCCGTCTCGGGAGACGGATTCGGCGTGATGCGGTCGATCATCGTCCAGGGGAAGCTTACGCGCTTCTCGTCGGATACATAGTCGACGAAGTCCTGGGAGACGAAGCCTGTCTTCTGCCACGCGCGTGCGACCTCTGTTACCGCATCGCGGAAGTGCCTGCCGTTCTGGCTGAAGTTGTCGGTCGAGACGAGGGCAAGAGGCGCTGCTCCCGCATTGAAGCGGGAAAGGAGGAGCGCTGCGAATGCTGCCATCGTCGTCGCAGGGGCTTCAGGTCCCTGCTCGAAATCCTGCCTTGCAGCTGCCGTCGGATTTCCTTCCACATCGTGGAGGGCATAGCCCTTCTCCGTGATCGTGACGGTCACAAGCTGGAGCTCGGGGCTTGTAAAGTAGGCCTGGGCGCGCTTCCAGTCTTCAGGACGCTCGACATTCGCGAACAGGGCATCTGCGGTCGACGCAAGGACGCGTTCCTTGAGCGTGCCGTCGGGGTTCATGATGACCTGCAGGATTGCGTTGCCATAGGGCTTGTAGAGCTCGTCCACCGTGAACGGGCGGAACGTCTCCATCACCACGACGCCGCGGTCGAGAGCGCCTGCATCGATCATGTCCTGCGCGATAGCTGCATGGAAGGCACGATACAGGTTGCCGCCACCCACGTGGATCCAGACCGGCTGCTTCTTTCCGGCAGCCTTGATGGGCTCCGGGTCTGCCTTCGGCAGCTGGATGCCTGCCTCCTCGAATGCCGCACGCTCGTCCTGCCAATGCTTCAGGGATAACATGGTCTCTCCTCTGGTGTCGGATAACTGATATATCAGTTATCCGCAATATTCCAACTCGCACACAGGCTTGTCAATGCTTTTCAGAAGATATTTTCGGAAAGTCCGATGAGCGGCATTTGCGTGCATAGCATGGGCTCGATACATCTCGGGGCACGGGCAGGCTGGCTTCGTCCCGTCCAGCCGTCCCCGCAGAAAATGGCAGCTATTGTTCCGATTTTGCCCCATAACTCGTATACTTGCTAAAGAGATATCGTCGCGAGATGCGGCGGGCGGCAGCAGGAGGCACAGACGATGGCAGCGAAGGCCGAGCAGGACGAGAGCATGCAGATCCAGGCATACGATGCCATCCGTACCGGCATCGTCTATGCCGAGTATGCGCCGGGAGACAAGCTGCAGGTGAAAGATCTCTGCGCAGACCTCGGGCTCGGCCGCACGCCGGTGCGCGAGTCTCTCGTGAGACTCAGGCAGGAGCGCCTCGTCGAGACCGTGCCCCAGAGCGGCACCTATGTCTCGAGAATCAGCCTCGAGTCCGTCGAAGGTGCCCGCTATGTGCGCGAGAGCCTCGAATCGCAGATAAGCGTCGAAGCCTGTGCCCGCATGGACGAGAAGGGCCTCTCTGAGCTCAGGGAGCTGCTCTCGAAAGAGAGGAAGGCGCGCGACACGCAGGACCGCCGCGGCTTCTTCGACTACGACAACCTGTTCCACGAGAAGCTCTACGACATTGCCGACAAGCAGAAGATCTGGCAGTGGCTCGAGTTCATCAGCATCGACCTGCAGCGCTATCGCTGGCTCCGTGTCCAGACGGAAGACCTCGACTGGGACAGCATCCTCGACCAGCATGACGCAATATTCCATGCGCTTGAGAAGAAGGACACGGATGAGACGCGCTTCCTCGTCTCGAACCATCTGCATCTGCTGTTCAGCGAGTCTGCTGCTGTCATCAGGCGCTTCCCGGATTACTTCGTTGCGCGCTGATGGCAGAGATATCTGCCGCTAACTGATATACCGCTATCTCGGGCTATTTCATCTCACTGATATATGAGTGAAGGCCATTTTTGGCTCAAATTGCGCGAATACGCAAGAATGCGTAGCTGCGGTACGGCAGTATAGGTGCGCCTGATTTGTGCATTTATGCACGATAGAGCTGCATATCTCCATAAATATGTGCGATTCTGGCGCGATATCTGACGCTTGGCTCTGAATTTCTGCCGTTTGCCGATAGAAACACTTCTCAAACAGTTTTCCTTAAGAATGTGTATAGTGATATATCAGTTAGAGCGAGAACAAAGCACAGTAGCCGTCTGGAGGATGCGGATATGCGCTGCTACACAGATCTCGATCAGGATTGGGAATTCACGGGACCGGATGGAAGCACATCCAGGGTGGATGTCCCTCATACCTGGAATGCACAGGATGGACAGGATGGCGGAAACGACTATTGGCGCGGCACGTGCACCTATAGGCGCGCATTCGAGACGCCGGAAGGATTCGATGCTGCGACGCAGGCAGCCTACCTCGTCTTCGACGGCGTCAATGCCTCTGCCGATGTCACGGTGAACGGGGAGAAGCTTGCCCACCACGATGGAGGCTACTCGACGTTCCACGTGAATGTGACGAAGGCACTTGCCAAGGCAGGTGCAGCGAACGAGCTTGTGGTCGCCGTGGACAACTCCGTGAACGACCGTGTCTATCCCCAGAAGGCAGACTTCACGTTCTACGGCGGCATCTACCGAGACGTAAAGCTCCTTGTCGTGGCATCGACGCACTTCGCGCTCGAATACCATGGCGGACCCGGCATTGCCGTGACGCCTGAGATCGAAGATGGCGCAAAGGATGCCGCTGTCGAAGTCAGGACCTGGATCGAAGGTTCCGAGAAGGATGCCGCCCAGGTGAAGGTCCGCATCTTCGATGCTGATGGGAAGTGCGTCGTTACGGGCAAGGGCACGGATGCAAAGCTCGTGCTCGAGGACGCCCACCGCTGGGATGGCAGGCGTGATCCATACCTCTATAAGGCAAAGGCGGATCTCCTTTCCGAGGACGGCTCTGTCATCGATACCGTGAGCACGCGCTTCGGCGTCAGGAGCTTCTCCTACGATCCGAAGAAGGGCTTCTTCCTGAACGGCAGGAGCTATCCGCTGCGCGGCGTTGCCCGCCACCAGGACCGCAAAGGCATCGGCAATGCCCTTACACCTGAGATGCATGAGGAGGACATCGACCTCATCTGCGAGATCGGCGCCAACACCGTGCGCCTTGCCCACTACCAGCACGCACAGCACTTCTACGACCTCTGCGACGAGCGCGGTCTCGTCGTCTGGGCAGAGATTCCCTATATCTCCGAGCATCTTGCCCACGGCAACGACAATACCCGTTCGCAGATGGAAGAGCTCATCATCCAGAACTACAATCACGCCTCAATCGTCTGCTGGGGCCTCTCGAACGAGATCACGATCTCGACGCATGACAAGAAGGCCATGCTTCAGAACCACTATGAGCTCAATGACCTCTGCCACAAGCTCGACCCAATCCGCTTCACGACGCTTGCCTGCTACGCGATGTGCGGCCCCTTCAACCGTGTCGCCTTCATCTCGGATGTCGTGAGCTGGAACCTCTACCTCGGCTGGTATGTGCCGGGCATGTGGCTCAACGACCTGTGGTTCGGCTTCTTCCACCTCGTGCACCCGAAGCGCACGATCGGCATGAGCGAGTACGGCTGCGAGGCCATGCCGAACCTCCACTCGGAGCATCCGCGGCGCGGCGATCACTCGGAGGAGTACCAGTGCCGCTACCACGAATACATGCTGCGCTTCTTCGACCGGCATCCGTATCTGTGGGCCACGCACTGCTGGAACATGTTCGACTTCGCGGCAGATGCAAGGAACCAGGGCGGCGAGCCTGGCATGAACCACAAGGGCCTCGTCACGTTCGACCGCAAGACGAAGAAGGACAGCTTCTATCTCTACAAGTGCTGGTGGAACGAAGAGCCGATGGTCCACATCTGCTCGAAGCGCTTCCGCGACCGTGCCCAGGACAAGATTCGCGTGAAGGTCTACTCGAACCAGTCTGAAGTCACGCTCTGCGTGAACGGCGAGCCCGTGGCAACGAAGCAGGCGGACAAGGTCTTCACGTTCGATGTCACGCTCCAGCCCGGCAAGAACAAGATCGAGGTCAAGGCCGGTGCGCTCGTCGATACGGCCGAGTTCTGGCGCGTGAGGAACGAGAATCCCGCCTACAGCCTCAAGGGCAAGGGCGGCGGAGGCAACTGGACGTAAGAGCTGCATCCACTGGCTGCAAATCAATCTATTTCTTCCAGCAACACGCTAGATGCCTCATGCGCATCCAGCAGATATAAGTCATGCCAAATGAGGGGAGAAGCGAATGGGCAAGAAATCGCCAGAGAGAAAGCTGCTGACAAGGCGTGGGTTTGTCGCCACGGGTGCTTTGGGGCTGGCAGCTGCAGCAGGCATCGGCAGCACGGTCGAACAATACAGTTCGACACTCGATCAGAATCTTGGCACCAAGAGCTCTGAATTTGTCTCGCAAAGCACTTCCGATCAGCCGCTCTACGAGGCGTACCAGCCTTCTCAGGAGCTGCTGATGAGCGATGGGTCTGGCAGTTCGCATGCCCTTATCGAGAAGGCCATCGATCTGGGGCGTCGGCAGGCAGCTGGCGGTGCGGTGCTCCTCAAGAACAATACCGAGTCCGGCTCTGGTCTTCCGCTTGCAGCGGGCGAAAAGGTCACGCTGTTCGGCATTCGCTCACATGTGACGCTTCTGGGCTCTGGCATGGGCACCAAGGTGACAGGACCATACATCAGTCTGGAACAGGCGCTGGCAGATACGTCATCTACCGATTTTGCCAACACCATTGCCACGGGCACCTCGATGAAGACTATTCCGCAGGATGACGGAAGCAAGAAGATTGTCTTCAGCGATCCGGCTCCGACCATCAGCGGATGGACAGGTGATGAGTTCGAGATCGAAGGTGCAGGTCTCGAAGTGAATCCGACGATGGTGGCAGCATATGATGCCATCAACCAGGAGCTCAAGCACACGAACAACGACATCCCTGCGAATGTATTCGATCCAGGCGAGCCTTCCACCGATCAGCTCGAGGCCGCCCAGCCGGGCTATCGGGACAGCTTCGCTTCCTACTCAGATGCCGCAATTGTCGTCTTGGGACGTCCGAGCGCAGAGTCGGTCGACTATTTCCCCGGAGGCGTTGCAGAAGGCACTGGCGCAAGCGAGCCGCTTGCGCTGTGCGACAATGAGCGCGCTGCAATAGAGATGGCCAAGCAGTGCTCCAAGAATGTCATTGTCATCCTCAATTCGGCGAGCACGATGGAAATCCGCGAGCTGGCTGACGATGAGGAAATCGCTGCCATCATCTCGATGGGATATCCTGGCGCCTATGGACTTCTGGGTATCGCTGATATCATTGTGGGCCGCGAGAATCCTTCTGGCCATCTCGCAGATATCATGCCTACCTACAACATGTCTGCTCCTGCCATGCAGAACATGGGGAACTATTCCTATGCCAACGCCTCGGAAGTCCTCTCGCGTGGCGCCGGCATGTTCGGAGACACTTCATCCCATTATGTCATCGAGGCTGAAGGCATCTATACCGGCTACCGCTACTACGAGACACGCTATTTCGACTGCGTATTAGGCCAGGGGAATGCAGCCAATCCTTCCGGTGCCTATGCCAGATCCGACAAGTGGGATTATGCCTCTGAAGTCACCTATGGGTTTGGCTACGGACTCTCCTATACGACGTTCTCCCAGACACTCTCAGGAACTCCGAAGCTCTCAGTGACGAAGAACGACAAGGGAGCTACTGAGGTCTATCTGACCGTCAAGGTCGATGTGGCAAACTCCGGGAATGTAGCAGGACGCTCCGTCGTCCAGGTCTATGGACAGGCTCCCTACAAGCAGAGCGGCACAGAGAAGCCGGCAATCCTGCTGCTTGGATTCGGCAAGACCGCAACGCTCCAGCCGGGAAGCTCAGAGACCGTCGAGGTAGTGGTCGATCTCCAGAATCTTGCCAGCTATGATATGACGCACAAGAATGCAGATGGCACGCAGGGCTCCTATGTCTTCGAGGCAGGCAGCTATTGGTTTGCCATCGGCAATGGTGCTCATGATGCCCTGAACAGCATTTTGGCTGCATCGGGTGCAGACCAGAGCGCCATCGAGGGCGAGGCAGATGCCTCCAAGGCCTATAGGCTCGATGTGACAGAGTCGGTCATCCCGGAATCTGCCTTCGCTCTCTCCAAGACCGGCGTGCAGGTAAGCAACCAGCTTGAATATTCGGATTGGAACCATTTCCAGGCTGGCGAAGTGACCGCTCTTTCGCGCACCGACTGGGGTGGAACGTATCCCACCACCTATAGCGACATGACGCTCAGGGATGAAGAGCTCATCAACTATCTCAGTGGCAACTATTACGAGGTCCACGAGAGCGACGATACCTCTTCCATCCTCTGGAACCAGAGCTCCGATGTGATGTTCCATGACCTGGCGGGCCTGGATTACGACGACGCGACCTGGGATGAAGCACTCAACAAGATGTCGCTGGAAGAGGCGCTCAATGTAGCCACGTTCGGCGGCCCGAGCATCCCGGGCATTTCCTCTCTGGGCCTGTATGAAGCGACCATGACGGAGAACATGGGCATCGGCTTCGTTACGGCGCTGAGCGCCACAGTCGACACCAATGCGCCCTGGGCCATCAAGGCAGATGACAAGAATGCGGCTTGGACCGGCAGTGTCCTCGGAAGTGCACCTCTGCTCGCTTCGTCCTTCGACCACGATCTCATGTACGAAGAAGGAGGCTTCGTCGGAAACGAATCGCTGTTCTTCGGAATCCCGATTCTCTGGGGTCCCGGACTCAACACTCACCGTCATGCTTACAACGGCAGGAATGGCGAATACTATACCGAGGATCCTGTTCTCGGCGGAACCATCGCTATGGAATATGCAGTGGGAGCCAGCGATTTCGGACTTGTCGTTGCGCCGAAGCACTTCGCCTTCAACGATCAGGAAACGAATCGCTCCGGCGTTGCGCCTTACATGACCGAGCAGAAGGCGCGCGAAGGCGACCTCCGTGCATTCCAGATTGCATTCGAAGCAGTCAAGTACCGCTCGCAGGGCGAGGGCAGGAAGCTCAAGGGACTGATGACATCATTCAGCAAGATCGGTCCGGTCGAATGCACCTGCAGCTCAGGGCTCATGACAAATATCCTGCAGAAAGAATGGGGCGCTCACGGCTATTTCGTGACCGACATCTACGACGATGCTGACCTGTATGCAGCGGTCCTCAATTCCGGTGTCACCTGCTTTGATACCCGTGGCTATTCGGGATTCAATGACGATGGGTCGAGCATTTACAGCACGCAGATATTTGCGTCGCAGCACAATGGCATCCAGGCCGGAGTCAAGACTGTCGAGCATGATGCAAATCTCCAGTCCCATGTAAAGGACTCGGTGCACAACGTGCTCTACGCACTGGAGCAGTCCAACCTGGTGAACCGGTACAACAGCACCGCGAAGGTGGAGAAGCGGATGACTTGGTGGAGGGGCGCCTACCTGGGCCTCGCTGCCGCTTCGGGAATCGTCGCAATCGGTGCCCTGGCATCTGCTGCGGGAATCCGAAAGAGAAATGCGAAGCAGAAGGATGCCGAGAACAGCAGCGCCACTGACGAGGAGGCATAGGAAATGAAAGCAACCAAGAATGTTGGGACAGGCTTTGTCCTGGATATCGTATCTGTCGCTCTGGCTCTTGCCGGCATGATTGCATCCATTGTCTGCAGCTCCATTTCGTCGGACTATGCGCTTGCCGACCTTGGCATGTATATCTTCGGCATCATTGCTGCACTGGCGCTTGTCTGTCTCTCTGTCTTCATGGAAAAGAAGACTGCTCCGATTGCATCGATGCTTGCAACCGGCGCAGGGGTATTTCTTCTTGCCCGTGTTGGACTGGCCGTCATCTCATCCCGAATCATTCTCATCTCTGGCCTGCTGACCTGGAACTCGGCAAATATGGTGGGCTGGAGCGTTCTGTATGCGACCATTGCTGCGACAGCATTGCTTGTGGCTTCAGCCGTCCTGCTGGTCGTCTCTGCATTCTTCTCCGTCGAGAAAAAGAAGTAGCTGCATCTGCTGCCCATCACTGCGTGCAGATGGGTGGGCAGCTCCTTGTCAGCTTCTGCTGCTATAAATGAAAGAGAGCCTAACATGTCGGCTACGAAATCTGATGCTCAGAAGGCATCGTTGGGGGAGACGGAAGGCGTGCAGGACGGCATGAACCGTGCCAAGATGTACCAGCTCGTCCTTTTCCCGTTCAACAACGGAGCGACGAACGTCTACTACGTCCTCCTCATGAACTACATCGCATATTACGCTGAGGGCGTCCTGGGACTGCTCCTCGCATTCGCGACGACGATGGTCACCGTGACCCGTGCGCTCGACGCCTTCATCGATCCGGTCGTCGGCATGCTCATCGACCGCACGCAGACGCGCTTCGGCAAGTTCCGCCCGTTCATGGTGCTCGGCAACCTTGTCATGATCGTGTCGTCGCTCTGTCTCTTCTATGGCACGCGCCTCATCCCGGCAGACAATGTCGCAATGCGCTACGTGGGATATACGTTCTTCTATATCCTCCTTATGGTCGGCTACTCGATTCAGACCTCCTGCACGCGCTCTGCCCAGACCTGCCTCACGAACGATCCGAAGCAGCGCCCGACGTTCACGCTCTTCAACACGATTGCCTCTCTTGTCGGCATGGGCGTAACGATGGCAGTGGCATCGCTCGTCGGCGGCGTCGTCGGCTTCCGCACGGAGCAGTTCTTCAATATCCTGATTCCGCTCGTTATCTGCCTCTCTGCAGCGCTCACCGCTCTTGCCGTCATCGGCATTGCCGGCAAGGACAGGCCGGAGTTCTGGGGCCTCGCAGGTGGCCAGCAGCAGGCGAAGCTCAAGGTGCATGACTACGTCCAGATCTTCAAGCACAACAAGGAGCTCCAGCGCCTCATCGTCGCTGCATCCGGCACGAAGTTCGCGTTCGCCGTCGCGACGAACACGTCTGTCGGCATCCTGCTCTACAGCTGCATGATGGGCAACTACAACGGCCTCTATCTGCCGATGTATGTGCTCGGCTATGTGTTCTCGGCACCGTTCTTCCTGGGAGGACTGCGTCTTTCACAGAAGCAGGGCCAGAAGAAGACGCTCGTCACGTTCACGAGCCTGGCGCTTCTGCTCTACATCGGCGTCTGCGTGCTGCTCATGATGTGGCAGCCAGGCAACCCCGCGCTCACGCTCTCGATCTTCTCGACGGATGGCGGCTTCCATCTGACGCTCAACGCCTACACGATTGCCTTCATTCTGCTCTACGGCCTGGGATACGGCGCCTACTACTCGACGGCAGACATGGCCATCCCGATGATTGCCGATGTCTCCGACTACGAGATGTTCCGTTCCGGCAACTATGCGCCGGGCGTCATCGGCACGCTGTTCTCGTTCGTGGACAAGCTCGTGAGCTCGCTCTCCACGACGGTCGTCGGCTTCGCGCTCCTGGCAGTCGGCCTCAATCACCTGCCGGATACGACGACGGCCTATGTGCCGGGCATGAAGGGCCTCACGATCGTGCTCTTCTGCGTCATCCCGATGATCGCCTGGGTGTTCACGCTCCTTGCCATGAAGCGCTACACGCTCTCCGGCAAGCGCATGGAGGAGATCCAGGCCGTGAACGGCGCCCGCAAGCTCGCTATCGAGGGCGGCATGTCCGTCGAGGATGCAATGGAGAAGTGGAAGACTGCGGCGGATGTCGAAGGCTTCAAAGGCGACTCAGCTGCTCTAGAGGCTGCAGAAGCCCAGAAATAGCAGGACAGGTGGATTGAGGGACGAAAGGAGATAGCAGTGTCAGCAGAAAAGAAGCGGAAGGACCAGAAGAAGAAGCGGCCGAAGAAGCCCCATGTGGTGCTCTTCAGCATCCTTTCCGTCATCACGGTGGTCTTCGCTCTGGCTTTCGGCGTCGTGATTCCGAAGATTGCAAGCGGCTTCGAGACCATCATCAATGTCTACACGAAGACCGACCCGACGACCGTAACGCCTGCGCGTTCCGATACGGACAACCAGTACTACACAGCCACGTATTCGGATGAGGACCGCGCAAGCAAGGAAGCGGAGGTGGCAGAGGAGGTCGAGGCAGAAGGCACGACGCTTCTCTCGAACAATAACAATGCGCTGCCGCTGGCAGCCGGCTCGAAGGTGAGCCTCTTCAGCCGCTCTTCCGTCGATCTCCTCTACGGTGGCACGGGCTCGAGCTCGTCCGATTCCTCGAAGTTCCCGACGCTCAAGGATGCGCTCGAGCGCGAGGGCATCAGCGTGAACGACACGCTCTGGAACTTCTATACCTCTGACGATATCGCAAGCCAGTACAAGCGCTCTGTCGCCGACGTCAAGACCTCTTCCGACAACCCGACGAAGGCCCTGCCCGAGTTCGGCGCGAACGAGGTGCCTTGGGCTACCGTCGAGGACGGTGCCGGCTCCTCCTTCGCAGACTACGGCGATGCAGCCATCTATGTGATCAGCCGTTCCGGCGGCGAGGGCGCAGACCTGCCCGACGCCGACGAGTCTCTCGGCATTCCCTACAACTCCGGCGTGGACGGCGACTACCTCGAGCTCTCCCAGGAGGAGAAGGACAACCTCGCAGGCCTCAAGGCACTCAAGGACCAGGGCGTCTTCAAGCGCATCATCGTGCTCTTCAACACGTCGAACGCTCCTGACTGCGACTTCCTGTTCCCGGACAAGTGTGGCGTCGATTACGGCATCGATGCAGCCGTGTGGATTGGCCTTCCGGGCCAGGGCGGCATCTACGGCGTCGCTGACGTGCTCTCCGGCTCCGTCAATCCGTCGGGCTCCCTCGTGGACACCTATGCGATGGATGCCCAGTCGAACCCCTCGACGAGGAACCTCTACGGCCAGAAGTATGCCAATGCCGATGAGGCGGGCCTCCAGTACCAGGAGGACGGCGAGCGCGACTTCTACGACGTGAACAACACGTACAACGTCTATCAGGAGGGCATCTACGTCGGCTACCGCTACTATGAGACGCGCTACGAGGATGCTGTCATGGGCACCGGCAACGCCGGCGACTACTCCTGGGCTGACCAGGTCGCATTCCCGTTCGGCCACGGCCTTTCCTACACGACGTTCGGCTACTCGAACTACACGGTCATACCTGACGGCAACGACTTCGATGTCAGCGTGACGGTCACGAACACTGGCTCAGTTGCTGGCAAGAAAGCCGTCCAGGTCTATGCCCAGAGCCCGTACACGGACTACGACAAGGCAAACGGCGTCGAGAAGGCATCTGCCGAGCTCGTCGGCTTCTCGAAGACGAAGCTCCTCGAGCCGGGCGAGTCCCAGACCGTGACCATCAAGGTCGACAAGGCAGATCTTGCCTCCTACGATTCCAATGCCGCAAAGACCTACATCCTCGATGCAGGCGACTACTACCTGACCGTTGCTGACGACGCACATGCCGCTGTGAACAACTTCCTCGCCCAGAAGGGCTATACGCCGGAGAACACGGCAGGGAAGATGACGGCAGCAGGAGACACGTCGCTCGTCTGGACGTGGACGAACGCTTCCTTCGACGACAAGACCTGCGCCACGAGCGAGGCTACGGGCGCCCAGATCACGAACCTCTTCGACGAGGCAGATCCGAACAAGAGCTCCGTCTCTCCGTCCAAGGTCACCTGGCTCAGCCGTTCCGACTGGGAAGGCACCTACCCGACTGTCCAGAAGGGCTGGGTCGCCTCCGATGCCCTCGTCGATGCGCTCAAGTACACGACGTATCAGAAGGGCTCCGAAGACGCAACGATGCCGACGACGGGCGCGAAGAACGGAAAGCAGCTCATCCAGATGATGGGCCTTGCCTACGACGATCCTGCCTGGGATGACCTCCTCGACCAGCTCTCGGTCGACGATATGATCAAGCTCGTCTGCTGCGGCTTCCACCAGACGAACAATGTCGCAAGCGTAGGACTGCCGATGACAAGGGAAGAGAACGGCTCGACCGGCCTCACGGCTTCCATCCTCGGCGGCAGCTCGGCTATGACCTACACGTCTGCGGACGTTATGGCAGCAACCATGAACAAGGATCTCATCAACGAGATGGGTACCCTCATGGGCGAGGACTTCCTTGTGAACGGCTATAGCGGCGTCTATGGCCCGGGCATCAACGTCCACCGCTCGCCATATGGCGGACGCAACTTCGAGTACTACTCCGAGGACCCCTACGTCGCAGGCGAGATCTGCGCGTCCGAGATCCAGGGCATCCAGTCCAAGGGCGTCATGGTGTTCGAGAAGCATGTTGCCCTGAACGATGCAGAGACCTACCGCATGGGCATCAGCATCTGGTCCAACGAGCAGGCTATCCGCGAGATCTACCTCAAGTGCGCAGCAAAGGGCATCACCGAGGGCGGCGCCCAGGGCATCATGAGTGGCTTCAACCGTCTCGGTGCCGAGTGGTGCGGCGAGTCCAAGGCTCTCATGACCGACTTCCTGCGTGGCGAGTGCGGCATGAAGGGCATCGCGATCACTGACATGAGCGCGTACTCGAAGTACATGGACACGCCTGACGGCCTCCTGGCCGGCACAGACCTTTGGGACAACATGATGTTCAACAAGGTCCGTGGCCCCGAGCTCAAGAAGTACGCTGACGATCCTGCCATCGTCTCCGCCATGCGCGAAGCAAGCCACCGCATCCTCTACTCCGTCGTGAACTCCAACGCGATGAACGGCATCGCGCCGACGGCCAAGGTCGGAAGCAGCATGCCGTGGTACTACAAGATCGTCTACGGCGTGGCAGCAGTCTTCGTCCTGCTCTCTGTCCTCAACATCCGTCGCCTCGTCAAGGGCGTGAAGATGAAGAAGGCAGCGCGTCTCGCGGCAGCACCGGCTGCAGCAAATGATTCCTCCGTGGATGACCCTGCAAAGAAGTAGCAGCCAGGGCAGATGAGGCTGGCGGCGTCCTCTCCCACCCATGCCGCCAGCCGATGCTGCAAGATCCATGAATCTGATTCCATCCATCTTTTCCTTTCCCGTCCGGAGGAGCATGGTGCATGTGCGCTGTGCCCCTCTGCTCGTATGGAGGGAGGGAAGAGGCGAGAACATAGCGGGAGCCAGGAGATTGGCTGAGCACCGCTCTCGTAAAGCGGGGATCGCTGGATACGGATGGACAAACAGTGCCTGAAACGAAGAAATTTGAAAAGGGGCAAAATAATGCTTGCATCTTTGGGTCCACATCCGTACTATTAAAAAGCACGCGTTGAGACAACGTCTTGCGCGAATGCGAGGCCAGCTTAGCTCAGTTGGTAGAGCACCGCTCTCGTAAAGCGGGGGTCATCAGTTCGAGTCTGATAGCTGGCTCCATTGCAAAATAGCAGCTCAGAGGCTATATAAGCTTCTGAGCTGTTTTCTTTTTCGATGTTGAAAATGGCCTCGCGCAACCACCAAGCAACTAGGGTTATAGGACAAAACGTGTTGCTGCCGTGCCTGTCTTTCTGCAGGCAGGGCATGGTTTTCCATCGTCTTAAGCTGCCGCGGCGGATGCTCGCTCTCTGCCCAATCTGGCGAAGCCGTGGAGGAGCGGCATCGGGTTCGTTACAGATTCTGCCGGATGGCTCCTGGACGCGTAAGGTGCTTTGCCGTGGATGATATGCACCTTGGCAGAAAGAGGCATCGTGAAGGCAGGGTATCTCGAGTGTGAACGCAGGTATACGTTCTGGCTTCTGATTTTCGTGGCAGGCTGGTATGGCGCCTACACGTTCTTCCTGCGCGGCGGCGTCTTCTGCAATGCGCAGACCGCAAATGTCGTCCTCTTTGCGATGGCGCTTGGCACACGCCAGTGGCTCAATGCCGCCTATCTGCTGCTTCCCATCAGTGCGTACTTCTTCGGTTCCTTCCTCTCTGAATGGATGGGCAAGACCATAAAGCGCATGCACTTCCTGCGCTGGGATACGCTTCTCATCGCCCTCGAGATCCTCATGGTCATCTTCCTCGCCCTCATGCCGGCGGACTGGCCTGACCAGATCTGCCAGGTGACCCTGAACTTCGTCTGTGCCATGCAGTTCAATACGTACCGCCAGATGGAAGGCGTGCCTGCTGCCACGACGTTCGTGACGAACCATATCCGCCAGATCGGATCGAACCTCGCAAAGCTCATCAGGCATCCTGAAGACCATGGGCTGCGCCGCAAGCTCAAGGTGCATACATCGCTCCTGCTCTGCTTTACGGCAGGAGCTGTCGTCTCTACCATGCTCTGCGAGGCGTTCTCCTATATGTCGCTCCTGGGTGCCCTGATTCCTCTCGGCTGCACGCTCGTCCGTCTGGTCCACGCCGACCTCGTGCTCGAGCGTGGACAGCTCGATGTCGTGCCACACGGACATTAGGAAAGCGGTGCTTCCCTGAGACAGGGACATAAGGCAGCTCTTCCGGTAGTGGCGCTACCATAAATGTGCCTTGTCTGGCAGCAGTTCCCTTCCGCATCCATGATGGATGCATCAGAGGAAGGGGCTTCGCTATGTCCGATGCTGTCGTTATCATCTCAAGCCAGATCGCTATCATGTTCCTGCTCATTGCAGTAGGCTTTGCGCTCTATCGGGTGAAGTTCCTGAATGACGCTGGCGTCTTGCAGATGACGACCTTGTGCTCTATGTCGCAAATCCCATCCTCATTGCAGAGGCGCTCATGAGGCCCTTCGATGCAGCGCTCCTTCTGGATGCTGCCTGGGTCGCCTTGGGCACCGCCATCCTTCTTGCTGCATCGTTTGCCGTGATATGGGTGGCGTATGGCAGAAGCAGAGATGCTGTCGCAGATGTCGGGCACTTCTCGACGATGTTCACGAATGCGGGCTTCATCGGCATTCCGCTTGCCCAGGCGGTCGTAGGGGCTGACGGCGTCTTCTTCATCGCTGTCGCCAATACGGTCCAGACCTTCCTGATCTGGACGTATGGCGTGTGGCTGTATTCGCATGACAGAGATGATATCGAACCGAAGCGCGTGCTCACGAATCCCGCCATCATCGCTATCGCCCTCGGTCTCATCTGCTTCGTCTCCTCATGGCAGCCGCCCCAGATCGTCCTGTCTGCCTTGAATGACCTCGGAAGCCTCAATACCGGTCTTGTGATGCTCGTGCTTGGCGCCTATCTCGGAGCTGTCGATCTGGGCTCCATCCTGCGCTGCCGCGCCTCCTGGAAGGCGAGCCTCCTGCGCCTTGTCGCAATGCCGCTTGCTGCTGTTGCGCTTGTCCGCGTCCTGCTAGGAAGTGCCGCAGCATCGCTCATGCTTGTGATGTATGAGGCAATGCCTGCAGCCGTCATGGCATCGCTTCTGGCACAGCGCGTCGGCGGGGATGGAGAGTATGCAGCAGGTGTCGTGGCGCTCTCGACGCTGCTCTCGCTCTTCACCCTGCCCTCGATGCTCCTGCTTGCGTTCTAAATGCTCGCTAAGATGCGGAGAGGTTGTATAAACGCTTATTGGTACGGGAGGCATATGCATTGTGCGCAGGACTTCCTGGATTTCGGATGTCGTATAATAAGGCCACAGATAGTGGAAATAAGGAGGACTGATGGCAATCTCTGTTCCAATCCGTGACCTCAAGAACACTGCAGCATTTGCTAAAACGGTCAAGGAATCCTCGCAGCCAGTTACCGTAACGCGCAATGGATATGACGAATTTGTTGTTATGCGTAGCTCGGATTATGAACAGATGGTTGAAGAGCTCGCTAAGGCGAAACTTCTGAGAGTGCTGGCCGAGGCCGAACGAGACTACCGGGACGGCAATTTCGTAGATGAGCCTGTGTTTGTCCAACAGATACGAGCTAAATATGGGCTTTAAGTGCATCCTGCTGCCGCAGGCGCAACTGGACTACGAGAGCATCGTGCGCTATCTTGCCGTAGATTTGGCTAGCCCGCAAGCTGCTGGTCACTTTGTGGATGAATTCGACAAGCAGGCAGCCCTCGTGTGCAGCCATCCAGATATGTATGCGCTTAGCCGTATACCTGAAGTAGCTCGCCATGGATGGCGACCGATGCGAATCATGCGCTATGTAGCTTTGTATTCAGTTCGAGATGACAATATCGTAATCTCTCATATATTTCATCAGTCTCAAGACTATGCACGCCTTGTTTAGTGCACCTGCAAATCGATACCTGCGAGCTTCAAGCCTTCTCCAGCGTCTTGATAAGCTCCTTGTTGTGAAGGCTGTTCGCATGGTTATTGGAGAAAGCGATGCTGTAGACGCAGTTCAGGACATAGTCCGGGCAAATCTGCGGACACGTTCGAGGTCCGCTGCAAGCTCGATGCGGAAATCGCTCTAGCCCTCGCAGCCTCCCTTCCCTTCCTCATCATGGTTGGTGTCCACACGGTCTTCAGCCCCTTCATGGTCCAGCTTCTCCAGAACCCGGGCTTTGATGGCCTCTTCCGTCCGGCACTCCTGCTCCACAATATAGCTGAGGGCGGCGCCTACCTCGCTGTCGCAGCCTGCACGAAGGATGCCAAGTTCAGTATTCCTATTCGGTCGAGTGCACGGCAGGGCAGGACAGAGACGCTGCCTCTGCCCTCATCAGTGAGATCAGTTGACAGGAGCGGAGCCTCTCAGGCTCCGAGCCCCGGTTCAAGCATCTCGATGAGGTCCTTGTTGTGCAGGTTGTTCGCGTAGTTCTTCGAGAATGCGATGCTGTAGACGCAGTTCAGGACATAGCGCAGGCAGGTCTGCGAGTAGAAGGTGGCGACCTTGCCGTACTTGTTCTCTCGCAGAGGCACGACGACGGGAAAGTCGATGCCCGATGTCCTCTCTGCAATGGACGCACGCGATGATACAACAGCGATCCTGCAGTGGCGGTTGCGCAGGGTCTCGAGCTGCGTCTGGCACATGTCGAGCGTGTCGCCGCTATAGGTCACGAAGAGGGCGAGGTCTTTCTGCGTGGCATGGAAGGCAGCATCGTTCTGGAAGCGGTAGAGATCTGCCGGAAGGCACGTGACGCCGATCTTCGAGATGAGGGCAGCAAACGATGTCGCCGTGGCATAGGAGTCGCCGAGGCCGTAGTAGATGGTGGTGCGTGCTTCCGTCAGGGCCCTGGCTAGACGGCTTATCTGGTCGGGGTCGACTGCGGCATAGCAGTCCTCCACGGCCTTCTGCTGGAGCTTCGCGATGGCATCCATAGCGGCACGGGGGCTTACCTGTCCGTGGAACGGCTCATTCGGGTTCACGCTATGGACGTTCCTGCGTACACGCTCGAGGTCTGCGGCAAGCTCGATGCGGAAGTCGCTCCAGCCTTCGCATCCTGCCTTGCGGCAGATGCGCATGATCGTACCGTTCGACTTGCCCGCCGCATCGGCAAGCTCGCGCATGCTCAAGTGGCAGGCCTCGTCGGCATGCCTCAGGATATAGCTGGCAAGCTCCTTCTCGGATGCCGTGAAGTCCTGTCCCTCTTTCAGGCTCTCGAGCACAGACATGGGATGCCTCTTTCTTCTCTTGATAGCGTGCGGTAGCGCTGCTACTGCGCGGAAGCGCCACCGGGCACTGTTTCCGGAAATCAAGGCTACCAGATGAGATGGCTCATCATTCAGCCCATCTGCCAGCGGATATCTTATGTCTCAGAGGCGGCGGGGGAGCCGCAGGGGATAGAGAAGGGAACACGATGGCACTGGATTTTCCGAAGCTGGCGCAGGATATCGTCGAGCAGGTGGGAGGCCCCGACAACGTCAAGGCCGTGACGCACTGCATGACAAGGCTGAGGTTCGTCCTGAAGGATGACGCGAAGGCCGACATGGAGGCCATCAAGACGATCAAGGGCGTCCTCGGCTGCGTGAATGCGAACGGCCAGATGCAGGTCGTTCTTGGCCAGAACCTCGTCGAGACCTACAACGAGGTCGTGAAGCAGTTCCACTTCACGGAGCAGGCACCGGTGGACGAGAACCCGGATGCTGATGCGGAATCCGGCAAGTTCGATGCCAAGAAGCTCGGCAAGAACATCATCGGCTACATCACGGCATCCGTGACGCCGACGATTCCGGGCCTCATTGCAGGAGGCATGCTCAAGGTCGTGCTGCTCCTCGTCACGCTCATCTCTCCTGACTTTGCTGCATCTTCCACCTACACGCTGCTCTCTATCGTCGCGAATGCACCGTTCTACTTCCTGCCGATCTGGATTGCCTACGGTGCAGCGACGAAGCTCGGCGCTACGCCAATCTATGCAATGGCCGTGGCAGCTGCCATGTTCGCGCCTGACTTCCTGAAGCTCGTCTCGGCAGACCCGCAGGTCGACCAGACCCTCTTCGGCCTTCCGGTGCTTCTCAAGAGCTATGCGAACGGCCTCTTCCCGGCGCTTCTGCTCTCGTTTGCGGCCTATGAGTTCGAGCGTCTCTGGAACAAGGTCGTGCCGGGCATCTTCAAGTCTGTCCTTGTCGGCATGCTCACGATGGGCTGCACCTACGTCCTTACGATGGTCGTGCTTGCTCCTCTCGGCACCTGGATCGGCGAAGGCATCGTCTTTGTCCTCATGGGCATCTACGGCGTCGCAGGTCCTGTCGCTCTTGCGGTCCTTGCTGCTTTCCTTCCTTTCCTCATCATGGTCGGTGTCCACACGGTCTTCAGCCCCTTCATGGTCCAGCTTCTCCAGAACCCGGGCTACGACGGACTGTTCCGTCCGGCACTCCTGCTCCACAACATGGCTGAGGGCGGTGCCTGCCTCGCAGTGGCAGCCCGCACGAAGGATGCAGAGTTCAGGAGCGAAGCCGTCTCCATCGCAATCGGCTGCATCATTGCCGGCGTGACCGAGCCTGCCCTTTACGGCATCACGTTCCGCCTCAAGCGCCCGCTCTACGGTGTCATGGCAGGCGGTGCAGCCGGTGGCCTGGTCGGCGGCCTTCTTGGCATGCATGCCTACATCATGGGCTACTCGAACATCCTGGCCCTCCCGATCTTCGAGGACACGATCATTGCCGCCGTCATCGCCATCGCTGTCGCAATCGTCGTCTCCTTCGCAGTGACGTTCGCGCTCGGCTTCGATGAAGAAGTTGCAGCGTAGGAGTTCTGAGCCCTCAAACAGATAAGCTAGGCCTCAAGGGCCGGCACAGAAAGGATCCCATCATGGCAGAAGAGCGTTTTCCCGAGGGCTTCCTCTTCGGAGGCGCCACGTCGGACTGGCAGTTCGAAGGAGGCTTCGGTGAAGGCGGACGCGGCCTTCTCGCGATAGACTTCGCGACGGACGGCGACCAGACGCATCCGCGCCAGGTCACGTGGATGAAGGACGGAAAGCGCGGATCTTCCAACTGGGAAGAGGCGCTTCCGGAAGGCGCCGAGCTCACGATGTTCGATGATGTGTACTACCCCTCCCACAAGGCAGTGGATTTCTATCATCACTGGCGCGAGGACATCGAGGACATGGCCGAGATGGGCTTCCGCGTGTACCGCTTCTCGACCTGCTGGTCGAGAATCTTCCCGACGGGACTCGAGGATGAGCCGAACGAGGAAGGCCTTGCCTTCTACGAGAAGGTCGTGGACGATCTTCTGGCCCACAACATCGAGCCGCTCATCACGATCTGCCACGACGAGATGCCCTTGGAGCTCGTGAAGCGCTACAACGGCTGGGGCGGACGCGAAACCATCGACTGCTACGTGAAGTATGCCCGCGCCCTCTTCGAGCGCCTCGGCTCCAAGGTGAAGTACTGGCTCACGTTCAACGAGCCCAACGCAATCCGCGGCGTCTGCATGATGGGCATCACCAACCAGAGCTGGCCGGTGTACTGGCAGGCAATCCATCACATGGTCGTCGCCTCTGCGAAGGTCGTCGCGATGGGCCATGAGATGATGCCAGGCTCGCAGTTCTCGACGATGTATGCAATGAGCGAGCTCTATCCGGCAACAAGTGCACCGGATGATATCTGGGCCTGGTACAGCCACCGCCGCGAGCAGTATCTCATTATCGATGCGATGTCGCGCGGCGCCTACCCGAACTTCGCCTCCGAGGTCTGGAACCGCATGGGCGCAGATGTGAAGATGGAGCCTGGCGATGAGGAACTCATGCAGAAGGGCACGCTCGACTTCGTGAGCTTCTCCTACTACCGCTCGACCGTCGTCTCAGCCAAGGACCCCGACTGGCACCTTCTCGGTGGCACGCCGAACCCGCTCTGCGCGGAGAAGACGCCCTGGGGCTGGGCAGTCGACCCTCTGGGCCTGCGCTACTGCCTGAACGAGCTCTATGACCGCTACCAGAAGCCGCTCTTCGTCGTCGAGAATGGCATGGGCGCTATCGACAAGGTGGCAGAGGACGGAGAGGTCCACGATACCTATCGCTGCGAGTATCTTGCCAAGCATCTGCGTGCCATCCGCGATGCAATCAATCTCGACCATGTCCCGTGCATCGGCTACACGATGTGGGGCAATGTCGACCTGGTATCCAGGTCCACAGGAGAGATGGCAAAGAGGTACGGCTTCGTCTATGTGGACATGGACGACAAGGGCAACGGCACGCTCAAGCGCTCCCGCAAGGACAGCTTCTGGTGGTACAAGCATATGATCGAGACCGACGGGTCCGAGCTGTAGAAGCTTGTTCATAAGGGATAAGGAAGATGCAGGGTGGGAGCCGATGCACCTTGCATCTTTTGATGTCCTGTCACTTCTGGGGCACGGGCAGAAGGATCGAGAACCTTGCCATTCCGTCTCCCGTATCCATTGTGACGGTGCCGGCATAGCGGCGGACAATCTGTTTGAGCAGGAAGAAGGAGCTTGCATCCTCGGGGAATGCGTCGGCAAACGTGCGCATCTGTATGCTTGCCATCGTCCCCGTATCTGCCGTGCTGATGTCGATGAGGCGCAGGTCTGGCTCCTTGATGCTGTCTGCCGCGGCAATCGCGGTATCGAGTGCGCTATCGAAGAGCGCATAGAGGTCCTGGTCTTCCATGAAGGAGAGGAGCCTGCCGTCGACCTCGCAGGTGAGACCGATGTCTCGTGCCTGGCACATGAGGCTCTTCTCGTTCACGGCGACGTCGATTGCATCGTTCAGTGTCGTAGCCTTCGCATCGTAGATTGAGATGAGGCGGCTCATATCGCGGAGCAGCTCGTCGCGGCTTTCCGTGCCCTCCGAGATTCGGTACATCTGGTGCCTGATATCGTGGCACTTCCTGTTGATGGCTTCCACGGTATCGCGCGAGGCCTCGAACTGGCGCCTCTCCGATTCCATGAGCTGGTGCGTGACGGCAGCCTCGGTACGCAGGTGCTTCGCGACGAGGAGCTCGTAGGCAAGTGCCAGCGTCAGGGTGCAGGCGAATGCCTGCGTGAGGCGCAGGACTGCAAAGCCTGCAGGAGGGAGGAGGCCTGCCGAGGAGAGCGTGTTTCCGAACGAGTCGAGCACGATATTGAGGGCGATGACCGCAAGGAGGAGCGGAAGCGTATGGCGGTCTCCCTCCCCTGCAAGGTGTCCTTTCTGGATCTGTCGGATCACGGTCGCGGCACAGAGGCCGTAGACGGCGAGGGATATGGCAAGAAGCAGAACGGCAGAGCTCAGAGGGTCGAGAGCGAGACGCAGCGAGACGAGCTCGTAGACGACGTGGGCAAAGTTCTGGAGCGCATAGCCTGCCGTGCAGCAGAAGACAGCATCCCATCTGCCCATGGAGAAGACGAAACGGGCAAGGGGTATGGAGGCAAGCAGGACGAGCGCGAAGAAGAGAAGCGTCGGCAGGGCCTGAACGGCAGGACCTGCGCCCCCAGCAGCAAGTGCCGGCGTCAGCACGCCGTGGATGATGGAGCTTGCTGCAGAGAGGGCGAAGCAGACTGCTGCCGCTATTGCCAGGCGGATTCCTGCATGCTCCCTGAGCGGGAAGAGCGAGCAGAAGAGCCCTATGCCCAGAAAGATAGTCAGAAGATTGGGCAGGCTCACGAGGATGATGCGGCCGAGCATCAATGACTCCTTCCGAGGAAGGAGGAGAATGCCTCGATAGCAGCCTTCCTCCTAGCACGGCTCAAAGGAAGCTGCGTGCCGTCTGCCATCCGGACCTCTGGCCCATGGATGAGGCGGACGTAGTCCATGTTCACGACGCAGCCGCTCGAGACCTGGAGAAGCGGGCTTTCCTCGTCCACCTGCTCGAGCACCTGCTTGATCGTGCCCCTGAGCTTTACGGGCTCCTCGCCGCTTGCAAGGTGGAAGATGAGGTCATGCCGCACGAGCTCGATATAGGAGATATCGTCGATGGCAAGTGCTCTGAGACCGCCGCTTGTGGGGATAGCGAGCTTGGCCGCGCCGGCACGCCTGAGCTTGCCTGATATCTTGTCCATGCAGAGCGCGAGCTTCGGGAGCGTCACCGGCTTCACGATGTAGCCTGCAGCGTTCACCTCATAGCTCTTCACGGCATGCTGCGCGAGGTTCGTGACGAAGATGATAGGGGTCGCCGTATCGCGGAGCCTCACGAGCTCTGCAGCCTCCATGCCATTGATGCCGGGAATCTCGATATCGAGGAAGATCACGTCATAGCGCTTCTGGCTCTTGACGAGATTGATGGCAAGCTGCGTCCACTCGACTTCGAACTCGAGGCCATGCTCCTGCCCATACGCTTCGAGGCAGTGTCTGAGCGCTGCGGCCTCTTCGGGCGTGTCCTCGACGATGAGTGCCTTGAGCATGTCTCCTCCTCAGATGGTGGTCTGGGCTTCATGATACCAAGCGTTTCAGCGTGGAGCCGAGGCTCTTCGCCAATAGCGGTCAGGAAAGCGACCGAAGCGTCCATGTCTATTTCAGCATCTGAGCAGCTTTCCTACATTGTCTTCAGGAGCAAGGTCTGGGGGGGAGCCCCAGGAGACAGAGAAGGATGTGGGATATGCTCGACATCAACATCGACGATGTGATTGCCGTCGTGCAGTCGGTTGCACCGCAGCTTGCAGCGCTCGTCGTCGCCCTCGTAGCGGCACTTGTGGTGACGCTTGCGACCGGCAGAAAGCGCATGCCGGATGAGGGAAAGAGGAAGCTCATCCACTCGATCAGCTGGATTGCAGCGGCTGCCATCACAATCGTGTCCATCAACTCGATGCTCACGGGTCCGCTCAACAGCGTCGTGACGATGGCAACAGCAGAGAAGCACGAGCTTTCGCAGGCAAGCATCGAAGAGACGAACCAGCTTGCTGTCGATATCGAGAACGAGGGCATCGTGCTCCTCAAGAACGACAGCAATGCGCTGCCGCTTGCGCCGGGCAACGTGAACGTGTTCGGCTGGGCATCGACGAATCCGATCTACGGCGGCACCGGTTCTGGATCTCTTTCCGATGCCTATGAGACGACGTCGCTGCTCGATGGTCTGGCAGATGCCGGCTATACGACGAACCAGGAGCTCACGGACTTCTATACGTCCTATGCGACCGAGCGCGGCAAGATTGCCGTGACCTCCGCTGACTGGACGCTGCCTGAGCCTCCTGCAGCCAGCTACTCCGAGAGCCTCATCGATAATGCGAAGAGCTTCTCCGATACCGCTATCGTCGTTATTGGCCGTGTCGGCGGCGAAGGCCTCGACCTGCCGACCGATATGACGGCAGACGGCATCACGTACAACAACAATTCCTCTGACTATGCCGACTTCACTGAGGGCATGCACTACCTCGAGCTCGACAACACGGAAAAGGACATGCTCGATCTCGTCTGCTCGAACTTCGACAACGTTATCGTCGTCTACAACGGCGCGAATGCATTCGAGATGGGCTTCGTGAACGACTATCCCCAGATCAAGGGCGTCGTCTGGGCTCCGCATCCGGGCCAGGCAGGATTCGAATCCCTCGGCAGCGTGCTTTCCGGCAAGGTGAACCCTTCCGGCAAGACCTCCGATACGTTCCTCTACGACCTCACCCAGGCTCCGTCTTGGAACAACTTCGGCGACTTCCCGTATGACAACGTGCAGGAATTCCAGATCGACTCCGCCCGTGGCGTGCGCTCTCCGCGCTTCGTGAACTACACCGAGGGCATCTATGTCGGCTACCGCTTCTGGGAGACGGCTGCAGATGAGGGACTGGTCGACTACAACGCAAGCGTTCAGTATCCGTTCGGCTATGGCCTCTCCTACACGACGTTCACGCAGGAGATGAGCCCCATCCAGTATGCGAATGGCACCGTGAGCTTCACCGTGACCGTCACGAACACGGGCTCTGTGGCAGGCAAGGATGTCGTGGAGGTCTACAGCAACCCGCCCTACACGAATGGCGGCATCGAGAAGGCTTCTGCCAATCTCATCACCTATGAGAAGACGAAGCTCCTGGATCCGGGCGAGAGCCAGACGATCTCTGTCAGCTTCGATGACGACGATCTTGCCTCCTACGACGACAAGAATGCCCAGGCCTATGTGCTCGAGGCTGGCACCTACACAATTTCGATCAATTCCGACTCCCACAATGTGATCTCCGAGCAGACAATCGAGGTCCCTGAGACCATTACGTACAACACGGACGACAACACGCACAACGGCGACCAGGTCGCAGCTACGAACGAATTCGACGATGTCAACGGCGGACTCGAGTACCTCTCGAGGGCAGACGGCTTCGCGAATGCACAGATGGCCCTTGCAACGCCGACGAACTACAGCATGTCCGATGAGTACAAGGCTACCTACTACAACAATGGCAACTACGATCCGACACAGTTCGACGATCCTTCTGACGTGATGCCGACGACTGGTGCCAATAACGGCCTGCGGCTCTTCGATCTCCGTGGCCTCGACTACGACGATCCGAAGTGGGACGAGCTTCTCGACCAGCTCACGGTCGACGAGATGAACACTCTCATCGCCAATGGCGGCTACCAGAATGCAGCGGTCGATTCGATCGGCAAGATCCGCCTCTCTGACGTCGACGGTCCGGCAGCACTCAAGGACAACTTCACTGGCGTGAGTTCCATCGGCCTTCCTTCGAACGTCGCTCTTGCCTGCACCTGGAATAAGGACCTTGCCCGCCAGTACGGCGAGACGATCGGCGACATGGCGCATGACATGTACGTGACCGGCTGGTATGCACCGTCAATCAACCTGCACCGTTCTGCCTTTGGCGGCAGGAACTTCGAGTACTTCTCCGAGGATCCGGTACTCACGGGCACGCTTGCCTCCCAGCAGGTCCAGGGAGCGAAGGAGAAGGGCGTCTACGCCTTCACGAAGCACTTTGCGCTGAATGAGCAGGAGACCCAGCGCAACGGCCAGCTCTGCACCTGGGCGAACGAGCAGTCCATCAGGGAGCTCTATCTCAAGCCCTTCGAGACGGTCGTGAAGGACACGCCGACCGGCGAGGCCATCATGGGCTCCTTCAACTACATTGGCAACACCTATTCGAGCGCATGCCTGAACCTCAACCAGAACGTCCTACGAGATGAGTGGGGCTTCGAGGGCATGGTCGAGACGGACTACTTCTCTGGCACGAACTACGGCTACCAGAATGCTGACCAGGTCATCCGTGGCGGCACTGACATCATGCTCGCCTCTACCGAGACGACGAACTATGTGACGGACTTCAGCGCCACGTCCGTGATTCAGATGCGTCGCGCAGCGAAGAACATCCTCTTTACGGCGGTGAACAGCTGGCGCTACGAGTCCGACCCCTCGGGCGAGATCGCGAACTGGTTCAAGGTCATGATCGGCGTCGATATCGCGGCTGCTGCAGGCCTTGTGGCTCTCGGTGTCGTTGCTGGACGAAGGTATGCCAAGCGCAAGGCAGCCTAGCCGAAGCTCTGACAAGAATGGGATAGCGAAGCACGCTATCAGGAGACGTGCGGCTGGCTCCGGCATGACCGGGGCCAGCCTTTTCTTCTGCGTACGCAATCTGCAGTGCCGAGGCGTAAGATGTGCCCCTGTGAAGATAGATACGATGCAGGAGGCAGATTCCATGCTCCATGAGACGATAGCGGCAGAAGATGAAGGCAGGGCGGTACCTGAGGTACCGCATGCAGACCGGCTGGCACTTCCGAAGGCAGGGGAGCCGGCACGGATCGAGACCTATTTCCCTGATGTCCTCGACAAGGTTGATCCCGACGTGAAGCGTCCCTGCGTCGCGCTGCTTCCGGGCGGTGCCTATGCGCGGGTGTCGGCGCGGGAGGCAGAGCCGGTCGCGCTCCAGATGGTGGCGAGGGGCTTTGCTGCCTGCGTCATCTCCTACAGCTGCGCTCCTGCCCGCTATCCGGTAGCGCTCGTCCAGGCGGCAGGAGCGATAGCGTTCCTCAAGCATCATGCCAAGGAGTTTCATATCGATCCAGAACGCATCTATCTCATGGGATTCTCTGCAGGTGCGCATCTGGCACTGGATCTTGGCTGCGAGTGGATGGAGCCCCGGCTTGCAGAGCGTGTGGGCGCAGCGGCAGAAGAGATGCGTCCCTGCGGTCTTGTCCTCGGCTATCCTGTCGTCACTTCGGGAGCATTTGCGCACAAGGGCTCGTTCGACAATCTCTGCGGCAACGACGAGGAGCTCAGGCAGAAGCTCTCGCTCGAGAACAGGGTTACGAAGGATACGCCTCCTGCCTTCATCTTCCATACGCTCGAAGACACATCGGTGCCGGTCGAGAACAGTCTCCTGCTCGCTCAGGCATATCGCCGTGCTGGTGTCTCGTTCACGCTCCATATCTTCCCGTATGGCGGGCACGGGCTGTCGCTCGCGACGGCAGATGTCGTGCAGAAAGGAAAGCAGCCCCAGCCGCTCATGCAGTGCTGGCCCGATCTTGCAGCCGACTGGATGAGGACGCTTTAGGCTGCTCATGCAGATGCTGTTCTCTGGTGCATGGATGCACAGCTCCTCTGCTCTGCCTTCTGGGAGAATGGAGCTCAGTACAGGCTCTCTCAAGGAGGATGCAATGCTCGGTGCCCAGGCGCTCGAAGTGATGGTCTACTGCGACGATGTGGAAGCCTGCAGGATCTGCTGGACGGAGAAGCTCGGCTTCCAGGAGGAGACCGTGCGTCCGGGACCGGAGGGATCTGTTGCTCCCGTGCTCTCGTTCGGGCCAGCAGATGCCCATATCGTCCTTATGGACCGCTCGCTCGTCGAGAAGTATTCTCCTGAGGTCAATACTCTCATGCCGTCCCTCCTTTTCCGGGTAGCGGATATCGAAGCCGTGCATGAGGAGATGGAGAGGCGCGATGCCACCGTCTCGGACGTTGTGGACATGGGTGGCATGAGGTCCTTCAGCTTCTCAGATGACGAAGGGCACTGGATGGCAGCAGCCGAAGCCTAGTCTTCACCCTCTGCCAGAGCGAGATATTCGGGCGGAATCGGGTCTGCAAGCCACACGGCATCGTTTCCCCTATAGAAGCCTATGCCAGAAGCGAAGGCGCGCTTCGCATCGACAGCCAGAAGGGCAGGCTTTGCGTCCCTCCTCCTGCCTACATCGAGCGCTGTGGCTACATCGGCCGAGAGATGCACATACTGCCTCTCCATGGGAAGAAGCCCCTGCTTGAAGATAGAGGGGAGAAATTTCCTGGCGGTACCGTGGTAGAGGATGGAAGGCGGCTCTGCCGGCTCGTGCACGATCTTCTCCTTGAATGAATGTCCGTAGAGTGCCCGGATGCGGGTGCCAGCAATCTCATGCCGTTTCTTCTCGGAGGTGGCAACGATCTCCTCGAGGTCGGACTCGGTCACAGGGCGTCTGCCGGGATGCTTTGCATTGACGGCTGCCAGAAGATCGGCAATCTCGACGAAGCCCTCTGAGTCCAGCGTGAGACCATACTCTTCGGGATGGTGCCGAAGAGCATAGGAGATCTCCTTGCTGATATGGATAAGCCTGGAATTTATGATGCCCCTTGAGTGACGAATGCTACCTGCTACTCATCATAGATCTGGCAAATGGCTGGTTTCATGGAATCGGTTCAGGCAGAGGGCCGAAGACAAAGGGATCGGGGAGGGAGACGAGCTCGTACCAGCGTGCAGCGAGCAGATGGGCATAGACGTGGGGCTCGAGGCCATACGATTCAAGCGCATATCCGTCATTCACCTCGACAAGAAGTGTCCGACCATCCTCTGCGAGGCCGAAATCTGCTGTATAGCCTTGCGGTGCATCATCGTAGGCTGGATGGCGGAGCGCACAATAGCCGGATCGAGAGGCTGGTCCCAGGTGCCGCGGTAGCGGCGTACATCGAGAATCTGACCACGCAGGACAAAGCAGCGCCACTCAGCGACAAAGCTCACAGGCCCGCTGCAGAACGCTTCCGATTCCGCTTGCGGACATATCTTTGGCTGTGCCTCTGTATGTGGAAGAAGGCACAATCTCCGCTCCCATATCCTGAAAGCCAAAGACAGCAGCAGCGGTACTTGCATCCCACGGCACGCCGTGAACCGACTGGAGGAAGATGCAGGGTATGGACAGATTTTTTCATAGAGCCACCCTGGTGGGCAAGATGAATTTTAATAACAGATTAGAGGCAAAAGGCTTTATTAGAAAATGGCTAAGGACTTGCAGCATAGTTAGGCTCATAGAACTGTAAGCGGCTTA
>JBJEHU010000048.1:0-30572 GCA_051876355.1 Atopobiaceae bacterium
ATCGTGGTAGGGGGCCTTCCTCCCGCATTTCCCGCACCTGCAGGAATGGGGCCTGCAGGGCCTGGCATCGATCACCACAGCTCCTGCATCCTCGTCGAGGGAGACATCCTCCACGACGATATCCTCGACGCCGACCATCATCTTCGCTAAGCTTGAAATGCGCACGGTGCGCCCCCTTCTGGCAGGTCTTTACTTCGCACATAAAAACCTACAGGAGAACGTGCCGTGCCACCTGCGCATTCGCATATTCTTCATTCACACATCGTGTCGAAGAGCCCTTTGAAATCACAGATTGTGATTTCAAACGAAGAAACACGCGGCGGGCGGCGCTACCCGCCCCGTGCCTTCACCGAACAGGGGGTCTCCATGCTCTCGGCGGTCCTGCGCAGCGACACTGCTATAGAGGTCAGCGTCCGCATCATGGATGCCTTCGTGGAGATGCGCCACTTCATTGCGGACAACGCCACCATGTTCGAGCAGATTCGTACTGTGGAGCTCAGACAGCTCGAATATCAGAAGAGCACCGACGAGCGCTTCGAGCGCGTCTTCGACTATATGGAGTCACATGAGCCTCCTGCCCAGAAGGTCTTCTTCGAAGGGCAGGTCTGGGATGCCTTCGAGCTGCTCGTGAAGCTCGTGCAGAAAGCCCAGCGAGAGATTGTCCTTATCGACGGCTATGTGGATGCTGGAACGCTCAACATCCTCGCAAAGAAGCGGGATAGTGTCGAGGTGACCATCTGGACCCATCCACGCACGCAGCTTACGCAGCGCGATATCGAGACATTCAATGCCCAGTATCCACGGCTGACGGTGCACCACACCACTGCCTTCCATGACCGCTTCCTCATGCTCGACGGAGCAGAAGGCTATCTCGTAGGAGCATCGCTCAAGGATGCCGGCAAGAAGAGCTTCGCGATAGCGCGGCTCGAGGATGCTGATACCATCAACGCAATCCTTGCGCGTCTTGGCAGATAGATCGAGGCATGCCGCCCTCTTCTGTTCTTCGTTCATCGTCACCGGCATACAGCGATGTACCATCCAGGATATAAGGCAGGCCAATCCAGGAAGCGTGGAGCCATGAACATCGAATGGGACGCAGGCACGTATGCAAAGGACTTCTCGTATGTCTCCCGCTATGGAAGCTGCGTTCTTAATCTCGTCGACTTTGACAGAGTCACAACTGCCATCGATCTGGGCTGCGGCAACGGCGCACTCACGGCAGAGATAGCAGAGCACAACGTGAAGGTCATAGGCCTCGATTCCTCGCCGAGCCAGATTGAAGCTGCCAGAGCGTCACATCCCGATATCGAATTCAGGCTCGCCGATGCCACCGATTTTGCTGTCCCAGAGCCTGTCGACCTTGTCTTCTCCAACGCCGTATTCCATTGGATCGACCGCACGCAGCAGCCAAGCATGCTGGCCTGCGTAGCTCAAGCCTTGAAGCCAGGCGGGCAGTTCGTGTTCGAATTCGGCGGTTCGGGCAACAACCGGCTCATCCATAAAGCGCTTGCCGAAGCATTCGAAGAAGAGGGCCTCGGCTACCACATGCCGTTCTTCTTCCCCACCATCGGCGAATATGCTCCCCTCGTCGAAGCCGCCGGCTTCAAGGTCACGCATGCCCTCCTCTTCGAACGGCCAACGGAGCTGCGGGGAGAAGATGGCATGAGGGACTGGATCGACATGTTCGTGAAGGTGCCTTTCGAGGGCATCGATCCTGAACGTGCCGAGCGCATCAAGCAACATGCCGTCAATTCCCTTCGACCCATTCTCTTCAAGGATGGCAGATGGTATGCCGACTATGTCCGCATCCGCATGAAGACGCTCAAGCAGTAAGAGCATTCATGTCGATAGCGAAGTCCAAACGTTGCCCTGATGGCCTTTGCATCTGAGAATGCTTTCTCCTGTTGAGCACGATTGGGTCTGCAGTTCTAACACCAGCAGCAGTCATAATGGCATTGTTCGATGTCTTACTTCCTGGCAAGGCGATACGACATCACTCTCTTGCCGCCTTCTGCGTCCGCCAGGCCTGCGTTGGACAACGCAGCAAGGTATTTTCTTGCTGTCTTTGTTGACACATCTGCTGCACGTGCCGCCTCGCCCACGGTAATGCTCTCTCCAGTACGTTCAAGCAACTCCCAGATTGCATCAAGTGTATCCTGTTTCGGCAAGCCAAGATTCTTGGCGGACAGGGCCACCGCTGGTCCCGCATTCCGCGATATGAACGCCTTGAACACGTCGCCGTCTTCTAGGACTGGATCCGAGCCAAGCAGGACTCGAGACCACCGCATAAGGTTTCGATAGCCACTCCCGAGCTCTTCAGCGAGCCCCACCTGTGCAAAAAAGCCAGCTATGATGGGATTCTTCGGCATAGGATTGAAGTCGGCAAGGCGTATCCTTCCATCGAAGAGCGCTCTGCTGGCATTCTCCGTACGCATCCCTTCCTCGTCAATAACGATCTTCGCCGGATATGGGCTGGTATACTCGCGATGTATGAGGCTGTTCGAGACAAGTTCCCTCACGACAATATCGCGCGCACTCACACGTTGGTCGCCATCGAGAGCAAATGGATCGGGCAAGTGCTTCTTGCAGAAATTGCTCAGCTCGAAGTAGGCATCTATGAGGTTCGTCCTCACGACCACCCGGTCGTCATAGCGATTGGCATCTTTTTCTCTATAGATAGCATCAGTCTTGTAGGGCGGGCAGGCTGCCATTATGGTGGAATCACTGCCAAATATCAAAGCGCACGCACGATTGTAGCCCTGAGAACCCGTTTCGATATTCTTGCCCCAAAGCTGAGCGCTGCGCAGGAGCTCCTCATCGGTCATATTTCTCCAAGGGTGCTCGGGGCGCCTGGAGACAGCCATCTGTCTCGCGCGCTCAATGAGATCGCGGCGCAGGTCTGCAAGTTCGAGGTGCGGGAACACGTGCTGCTCGGTGTAAATATTGTATTTGCGCAGATACAGAGAGCTTATCTGCGCATCGGTCCTAAGGACAATATCGGCATCGGCGACCCTGTCGTATACTTTCCCCTTGAATCGGAAGATGCCTTGTACGGCCGGAACCCATATGCGAATTACCAGTTTCCCGTCACAATCAATTTCCTCGAACTCGAATACGGGCGGCATACTGAAAAGCTTGGGGTTGTTTGTGGCATTGACGATATTTCGCCGTACGGGAAGCGAGCTTTCCGAGCCGATGCCTTCAACAGTGCCATCGTCTGCCACGCCGAGGAAGATGCTACCGCCGTTGCGATTGGCAAACGAGCAGATGGTCTCGAACGTATCCATACCCGGTACCGTGCCGCATCGTTTGAATTCGACTTCCTCAGTCTCTCCCGCCTTGATTGTCATTTCGAGTTCTTCTGGAGACACTAGACCTCCTCAAGGGAAATTTTCCACTATAAGGGAAATTATAAGGGAAATATTCTCTTAAGGAAGGTCTCTCCGCTATAGATAAACCGTATCTCATCCATCTGCACGCTGTTTGCAAATGCAGAGCAGAGAAAATGGCGACAGACTGGCTAGGATGCTGTTACCTTCGAGGATTTCGATCCATCTAAAAAAAATCCCTGAATTGCTTGAACAATTCAGGGAATTGAATTTGGTCGCGGGGGGCGGACTTGAACCACCGACCTCCGGGTTATGAGCCCGGCGAGCTACCAACTGCTCCACCCCGCAATATGTTGTGTGCGCCTCAGCGCAAGAAAAGATATTATGCTCTTAACCAAGCTGAGTCAAATATGTGAACTATTCTCCACAATTGGCTCTCATGCAATGAGCCCAGAGGCACCAAAACCGGAACGGGATGCGTATGCATATCAGGAGGATCAAGAGCTGTACACCTGAACTCGAAGAAGAGCTTCTGGGCGTATGGGAGCGCTCCGTGAGAGCTACCCATAGCTTCCTTTCCGAATCAGACATCATGCATATCCGCGCTTGCGCCCCTAAAGCAATCCATGCGGTCGAGCATCTTGCTGTAGCTCAAAATGATTCGGGAAGGATCCTCGCCTTCATGGGCGCGACCGGAGACAGGCTCGAGATGCTCTTCATCGATAGCGACATGCGAGGACAGGGCATTGGATCTGCGCTTCTCGATTGCGGGATTTCTCATTGGGGCATACGCGAGCTCACCGTGAATGAGCAGAACCCTCTTGCCATGGAATTCTACGAACGCAGAGGCTTCGTGGCATACAGGCGTACAGATACCGACGAGGAAGGCAGACCTTTCCCGCTCGTGTACATGTGCCTCGCTGAACGCTGAAGCGCCCTGGCGGCATGGCGGAGAAGCGCAGGGGCGTAGAATGGTTCCTGTACGCCCTCGTAGAAAGGGATGCCGCATGAAGAGATATGCCGTGCCGATCTGCCTTCTTGCCGTCTTCGAAGCCGTCGGCATCTCGCTCTGGCTCACGAAGGCCAACCTCTTCTATCTCTTCAACTTCAGCTATATCGGAGCCGCCCTCTCCCTCTCTCTTGCCCTCTTCATCCAGGGCAACAGGAACGCACGAAGGGTCGCACAGCTTCTCGTCGGCCTTTACATGCTTGTCTACCTTGGCCTCATCTCCCACGAGAACATGCAGATAGAGGGGTTCTGGTACTACCTCTTCCTCGGCAGCTTCGAGGCAGCGACCATCCACTACGCCGTCGCGAAGATATGCGGACCACTCCTGTTTGGCCGTGGCTGGTGCGGCTATGCCTGCTGGACCGCGATGGTCCTCGATTTCCTTCCCTACAAGGTGCCGCAGAAGCCCCGAAAGAAGATCGGCTGGATCCGCTACCTCACATTCGCCGCCTCCCTCGTCTTTGTCTCTGCGCTCTTTGTGGCACAGGCTGCAGACATCGAAGAGATCATGTTCTGGGCCTTCATCGCAGGAAACATCGCCTACTACGCCCTTGGCATCTCCCTTGCCTTTGCCTTCAAGGACAACCGGGCGTTCTGCAAATACATCTGCCCCATCACGGTGTTTCTGAAGCCCATGAGCTACTTTTCGCTCGTGCGCATCACCTGCGATCACACGAAGTGCATCTCCTGCAACAGATGCCGGAAGGTCTGTCCCATGGATGTCGATATGCTCGACGATTCGAGGAAGCGCCAGAACGGCACCGAGTGCATCCTCTGCCTCGAATGCGTGAAGGCCTGCCCGAAGAAGGCGCTGTAGCCTCCATGGCAGCCACCAGCCGACCATTCCACCCATTAAGTTACTTCGAGCTAACACATGGCTATCGCAGGGATAGAATCGTTCCAGTAAAAGCCTGCGGCAGGATGGAGGCCCTATGGACCAGCGATTCGACGGCGTCCCGAATACCCTCTTCATCCCGCTCTGGGCCCGCATCGAAGCCTCGAAGAGATTCCCCGAGTTCCTCTTCGACAGTCGTGCCCTCGAGCTCGAGCCGGCGCTTACAGGACATGCCCTTGCCGGCACGACATCCGAATTCAACCTGCTCTCCTCTGCCGCCCGTGCCCATGTGATGGATACGATGGCAGAAGAGTTCTGCGCTGCCCACGGCCCTTCTTCTATCATCATCCTTGGCTGCGGGCTCGATACCGCAAGCTCCCGGATCGAGACGGAGAACTCCACATTCTTCGAGCTCGACCTCCCCGATGTTATCGCCTACCGCCGCCAGGTCCTGGGGCAGGCCCCCAACGAGCATCTCATTGCCTGCGACCTCTTCGATACTGCCTGGACCGACGAGGTGCCGCATGAGCATCCTGTCCTCATCTACGCTGCGGGCATCTTCCAGTACTTCGAGGAGGACAGAATCGTCTCGCTCCTCCAGAGCCTCAAGCAAATCTTTCCTGGCTCAGAGCTCATATTCGACTGCGTGGACTCACGCGGACTCCGGTATGCCGAAAGGTATGTGAGAGAGACCGGCAACGCGTCAGCTGCCATGCATTTTGCGGTCGACGACCCAGAAGCCTTCGCAGACAAGGCAGGCGTTGCGCTCGTCGAATGCGAGCCCTTCTTCGGCGATGCGCGGAAGCTCCTCAAGAGCAAGGTCGGCCTCTGCACGAAACTCTCCATGCAGGTCTCCGACCGCCAAGGACGGCTCAAGGTCATCCATGTGAGGCTCTAGGCAAAGGCAATCCAGCCGTAAAGCCATCCCCTGCATTGCACCGCTTCCTGCCGCCTTCAGTGGGTAGAAAGACTTCGGCGAGCAAGGGAATCGAGGCTGCAATGGAGTGTCTTCTGGCGTTTAGTATCGGCTATGCCTTCGGCTGCTTCCTGACGGCAGATGTCGTCTGTCACGCACTGGTGCATAAGAGCGTCTTTTCCATCGGCGACGGGAACCCGGGCATGGCAAACGTCGGGCATGTGCTCGGCACGAAGGCAGCATTGGCAGTCCTTGCAGGGGACATCCTGAAGACCTTGATAGCTGTCCTCATCTCCTGGGCACTCTTCGGCCATACGCTCGCTGTCACGCTCTGGGCAGGCTTCGGCGCCACGGCAGGCCACAACTTCCCGATCTGGCACCATTTCTCGGGCGGCAAAGGCGTCACGACGACCTGCTCCACGATCATCCTCGCCGCGCCGCTCGCAGGTATCCTCTCCTCGATTGCAGGCTTTGCGATAGGCGTCGTCGCTCTCGGATACCTCTGCCTCGGCGCCCTGCTGATTCCTTCGATCTTCTTCGTCTGGATCGCTCTTGCAGGAGCTGACGCGTTCGCGCTCGTGCCGGCAGCGCTTCTCGTCCTCCTCATGTTCCGCGCACATCTTCCCGCCGCCCTCCACATCAAGGACGGCACGACGCCGCGTGCCAGCATCGCCGACAAGACGCTCGAGCTCCTGCACCTCAAGAAATCCTAGGGCCAGATCGAGAGCGCAATCAGGGTCTGCGCCGCGTAGTAGAGCACAAGGCTCCACGTGCGCATGGCCTGCGTGTGCCTCTCGCCGAACGAGTTCAGTACGAGCAGGGTATCCGATGCGAGAAACGAGATGCCGCCGAAAGCGAAGAGTGCCTGCTCAAGGGAAGGCATGCCGAGAAAGGCAGCGACGGAGAAGCCGCAGGTGATGCCGACGATAGCGATATAGGCAGCTCCTGCCAGCGCGAAGAGGCTGCGCTCATGCACGGACTTCGAGAGCCGCCAGAAGATGATAGCGAGAACCAGAGCCGTCACCACAAGCGCCGACACGGGATGTCTCACGAGCGAGAGCAGATAGCTGATGTAGCAGAAATGCCCTGCCGCAAAGAATGCTGCCCCCACGGTGAAGAGCTTCTTCTTCCATGCCTTCGCTCCCTCCTCATCCATGCCCTTCTTCGGGATGAAGCGCAGCGCATGGAGGATGTCTCCGACCATGCCGAGAAGAAGGCCGAGGCAGATGAGAAGCGAGGAGGGAATCCTCGGCGGCATGAAGGCACCCACAAGGCCGAGCGCCACGAAGCATGCAGACGCGAGAGCCTTGAGGACCGCCGCCTGGATGTAGCGGCGCTGGGCATCCTTGCGAATGAAGATGCCCTGCAGGAGGGCACCCAGAGCTATGAGGAGAAGGGCAGCTGGCTCCGGCATAGAGGGCCCTACCTATCCTGTGGGAAGACGATGCCGCACTGGCGCCTGATCTCGTCCATCACGGCAAGAGAGGCACGCGTGAGCTTCTCATGCTCTGCCACCTCGGCAAGAGCCTCTGAGCTGCCCTGGATAGCATGGACGAATGAAGCGAGCTCGAACTGCATGTCGTTTTCCGGCATGTCGACGGTCTCGGTCTCAGCCCCTTCCCCGCCAATCGTGCCGTACACCATGCCCTTGTCCACATATGGCACGAACGTGAACGTCTTCGGGCAAGACGTCTCCTTCCAGAAGAGCGTGCCGGCAGAGCCTTCGATCTGGGAGGCAAGGTAGTCATTCGACACCTTGCCATACGACAGGTTCACGAGAAAGCCCGGGTAGGAAAGCGTCGCCTCGCCCGCAAGGTCGATCGTGGTATAGGGATCGTCTGCATCCCTGCCCTCGACCTGGTGCGTCACGGCAGAGGCCTTCACAGACTCAGGTGCGCCGAAGCACTGGAGGGCCGATTCGACGCAGTAGACGCCGATGTCCATGAGGGCACCCGCTGCCATGTGCGGGTCGAAGATGTTCACATGCTCGCCAGCCTCGAGCTTCCTGATGCGGGAGGTCACCTTCGAGAAGCGGAAGGTCGCAAGGCGCACATTGCCGGTCTTGGCCACGGCGCTCTTGAGGTATGCTGCGCCCGGACCGAACGTGTTCCGTGCTGCCTCGAGGGCGACAAGCCCCTTCTCGTGCGCAAGGGCAAAGACCTCGGAGGCAAGCTTCTCGTTCGCGGCAAATGACTTCTCGACGAGCACATGCTTGCCGCCAGCAAGGAGCGTCTTTGCCTGTTCTGCGTGGAGCGCATTCGGCGACCCGATATAGACCGCATCGACTGCATCGCTTGCGGCAAGCTCTTCGAGGGACGAGAAGGCAAGATGGGCCCCATGCGTCTCCGCGAAGGACTGTGCATCTTCAAGCTTCCTCGAGTACGACGCCACATATTCTGCTTCCGGCACCTGTGCGAGCGCATCGAGGAAGCGCTCCGTGATGGCTGACCTGCCGACCGTTGCTATGCGTACTTTGTCCATCTGACCCTCCAGACACTTCGCCACGTTCCTACCAGCATACCCAAGGACGTGGCTTCTGGCACGGGATGAGCGGCCAGAGACCCCACCTTTCAGTTGTGCCATACTTGCATCTGTTATGTGAGATGCAGCACGAGAGATGGGGAGAACATGGCTACTGCAGATTCCTTCACCGATTCCTACGCCTCCCGCGAGGAGGTGCCCGAGAAATATACCTGGGACCTGACATCGCTCTTCGTCGACGAGGCCGCCTTCGAGAAGGCCCTGGCCGAGGCACAGGAGCTGCCTCATGCCTATGCCTCCTGGGAGGGCAAGGCCTTCGAATCCGGCGAGAGCCTCCTTGCCTACCTCAAGTTCGACGACGAGGCCACGATGCAGTTCCAGCGCGTCTGGAACTATGCCGGCAGGAAGGCAGACGAGGATACGCGTGTGAGCCGCTGGCAGGATACGGTCTCCCAGGTCGTCTCCCTCGAGTCTGCCATCGATGCCGGCCGTGCCTGGTTCCAGCCGGCACTGCTTGCGCTCTCCGACTCCGACCTTGCCGCCTGGTATGAGAGCACGCCGGGCCTTTCGCTCTACAAGCTCGCGCTCGACCGCATGCGTGCACTCAAGGCCCATACGCTGAGCCCGAAGGAGGAGCAGCTCCTTGCCCAGGCAGGCGTGCTTGCAACCCAGCCGGGCCAGATCTTCACGATGATGAACGACGCCGACATGAAGTTCCCGGATGCCATCGACTCTCAGGGCAAGGCACATCCTGTCACGCATGGCTCCTACTCGGCGCTGATCCTGACCTCCCCTGACAGGACGCTCCGCGAGAGCGGCTATCACAGCGTCTATGGCGCTTACGCGAAGGTCAAGAACACCGCTGCCGCCACGCTTGCCGCCCAGATGCGCCAGCTCAAGTTCTTCGCCGATGCCCGCCACTACGCAAGCTCGCTCGAGGCATCGCTTGTCCCGACCGAGGTGCCAGTCTCTGTCTACAACTCCCTCATCGACTCCGTCCATGCGCACACCGAGCCGATGCACCGCTACATGGAGCTCAGGAAGCGCGTCCTCGGCGTCGATCGCCTGCGCTATTGGGATGTCTATGTGCCGATCGTCGAGGCGCCAGAGCGCCGCTATACGTTCGAGGAGGCCTGCGACCTCATGTACAAGGCGCTCGCTCCTCTGGGAGACGACTACGTCTCGACCGTGAAGAAGGGCGTGGCCTCCCGCTGGATCGATGTCTTCGAGACGCCGGGCAAGATGAGCGGTGCCTATTCGGCAGACGGCCATGGCATGACGCCCTTGATCCTTCTCAACTACCAGGGCACGCTCGACGAGGTCTCGACCCTCTGCCATGAGATGGGCCACTCGATGCAGACCTGGCTCTCGAACCACACGCAGCCTGCCCGCTATGCGGAGTACGCGATGTTCGTGGCAGAGGTCGCCTCGACGACGAACGAGTGCCTCCTCATCCACTATCTCCTCGAGCATGAGACAGATCCGCACGAGCGCGCCTACCTCCTGAACGAGTACCTCGAGAATTTCCGTGGCACGCTCTTCCGCCAGACGCTCTTCGCCGAGTTCGAGCGCGACGCAAATGCTGCCTGCGCCAAGGGCACAGGCATGGGCGCTGACGATCTGAGCAAGCGCTACCGTGCCCTCAACGACCTCTATTACGGTCCCTCTATCGAGACCGACGACGAGATTGCCCTCGAGTGGGCACGCATCCCGCACTTCTACTACGACTTCTACGTCTATGTCTATGCGACGAGCTTCGCAGCCGCTGTCGCAATCTCGAACCGCATCCTCACAGAGGGCCAGCCTGCCGTGGACGACTATCTCGCCTTCCTCTCCGGCGGCTGCTCGAAGAGCCCGATCGAGCTTCTGCGCGGTGCCGGCGTGGACATGGCATCAGGCGAAGCGGTCGATGCTGCTCTCAAGGAGTTCGCAAAGCTCGTGGACGAGCTCTCGAAGCTCCTCTAGAAGAAGTCCAGCACTCGCATGTCTCAGGCCAGGAGCACTGCCCCTGGCCTTTTCTGTTGCAGATGCTTCTGGTCGGCTATCATGGACAGACGAAAAGAGAGCTCACCTGAAGGGCAGAAGACATATGGACGACATCACCGTTATCGGCGTAGCAGGCGGCACGGGATCGGGCAAGACCACCATCACGAATGCCATAGCCGAGCGCTTCGGCGACGAGGTCACCGTGATCTCCCAGGACTCCTACTACCGTGCCCACCACGATATGCCCTTCGAGGAGCGCACGAGGCTCAACTACGACCATCCCGATGCCTTCGAGAACGAGCTCCTGATTGCACAGCTCAAGGAGCTCAAGGCAGGCCATGCAATCGAGGAGCCGGTCTATGACTTCGCGAAGCATGACCGCTCGAGCGAAACCGTGACGGTCACGCCTTCCCGCGTCATCGTCGTCGAGGGCATCCTCATCTTCTGCGACCCGGCCCTGCGCGACCTTATGGACATCAAGGTCTATGTCGATACGGATGCCGACGTCAGGATTCTGCGCCGTATCCTGCGCGATGTGGAGGAGCGCGGACGCAGTCTCTCCTCCGTGATCGACCAGTACCTCACGACCGTGAAGCCGATGCACGAGGCCTTCGTCGAACCCTCGAAGAAATATGCCGACATCATCATCCCGGTCGGCGGCGAGAACCAGGTCGCCCTCGAGATGCTCGTGAACCAGATTAGGGCGCATCTCGAAGGTACTGCCAAGGCCTAGGAATCGATGCCTTTCGGCATCGGCAGCACGAGGCTCTCTGCAAGCTCGCGGTAGCGCGCGTCGGTCGCAGGATCCATGAAGGCAGGCATCGTGCCGGTCTTTGCAGCCTCTGCAATATCTTCGAAGGCAGCGCTCACGGAATCATCGAACGAGGTGCCGATATGCCAGCGGGCCTTGCGTATGATGTCCTCGAAGCCATTGGCCACGGCAACCGAATTCGGGATCTTCTCGATCAGCGCCTCATCGTTTCCGGCATCGCCGAAGGCACAGATCTCCTCATGGCCAATGCCGAGCTGGTCAGCAAGCCAGAGCGTCGCCTCGCCCTTATCCCAGCCATGCACCGTGATATCGATGATGCCGCCGACAGGGCAGGTGAAGTCGAGCTCTGGACAGGCCCAGGCAAGCTCGTGCATGAAGGCAAGGAGGTCTTCGGTCCTGCCATCGAAGTGGCAGTTCGCCTTCACGGTGCGCCGCCCTCGGGGGAGCTCCTCCGAGACGCCATCTGCCGTCGGCAGATGCCTCAGGTCATGCTCTATCGCATTGTCCAGGGTCGTGCCGGCAATCCAGATCCTGCCGGTATCGTCGAAGAGCAGAAGCCCGGCCCGTCTGTCTGTCGTGCAGAGCTGGGCTACCTTCGCGAGGCCCTCTTCAGGAAGCTCCCGTTCGAGGACCTTCTCCCCTTTGTAATAGACCTTCATGCCATTCGCGACGACTGCCGTGCTGTAGAGCTCATGGTCGAAGCGGAAGCTGTAGCCGACACGGTAGATGTCGCGTCCCGTCGCAGGACCCACGACGACGCCGGCATCCATCAGGGCATGCATCGCTGCCTGCCCTCTCTTCGTTATGACCCTTCTCTCGCGACAGACGAGCGTATCGTCGATATCGGTAACGACGAGCCTGATCATCGGGCATTCCCATCCTGGAGGAAGTCAGGAAGCACGCCGATGCGCGCTGCCTCGGCAATCTGGAGGAATGCCGTGCCGACAGAGTCCTCGGATGCAGCCGGAATGAAGTAGCGAGCCGCTGCCTTGGCGGCAGGAGAGGCATTTGCGACAACGACGGGATAGCCCACCGCTCTGAGCATCTCGATATCGTTCTCGGAGTCGCCGAAGGCGCAGATCTCATCCATCGTGATATGGAGCGCATCGGCAAACACCTTGATAGCGGTCGCCTTGTTGACGCCGTGCGGCACGACGTCGACCCAGTTTGGCAGCGGCTTCACGAAGTCGAGCTCCGGAAGGGACGGCGCGACAGCATCGCAGATCTCGTCGCGGCGCTTTGCATCGGTCTGCATTGCGATGCCGAGCTTCGAGAACTCGATATCGGGCCACTCGGACACGAACGTGATGCCCTGCGGGAAGGCCGTCTTGATGATCTCGATCTCGCCGGGGTCCGGGCGCCGTGCATAGGCATGTGCCTTCTTGTCATACAGGATGAGCGCTGCCTCGTCTGCAAAGGGAGCAAGTGCCTCATCGAGGCGATAGAGCAGCGATGGCTCGATCTCTGCCTTCTGGATCACCTTGCCGTCGAGCCTGATCACGAGACCGTTTGCCGTGATAGCAGAGGAGAGCACGGAGAGATCATCTGCGAAGAACGTCTTGAGCTCCTCGAAGTCACGTCCCGAGGCAGGCGCGAAGCGGATGCCTTCTTCCTCCATCTCGCGGATGCCTTCCATCGCGCGCGGAGAGGTCTTCGACTGTCCCCAGGGGATGAGCGTGTTGTCCATATCGGTAAGCACAAGCTTGATCATGAGATGCCGCCTTCCGGGCCAGCTGGCCCTGTCATCTGTTTCCCCGAACAGTATGGCAGGTGGGAACGTTCTCCCGGTCTGCTAGCTTATAGCTGCATGAAGAAAGCAGGCCGCCTCCGAAGAGACGGCTTCTGGGCTATCCAGCAAGGCGTGCCGTCTTCTGGATGAAGCGGGCAGGTATCGGCCGCTCAAGCTCCCAGACGATGTTCATGGGACGCGAGCCTGAAGTCTCCGCACAGTGCACGAAACCGAGGAAGGTATAGGCCTCCGTCCCGTACTGGTCAGCTTTCCTCTCGCGGACGAAGAGCGCCGCCTTCGTAGGCACCTTGTCCTTCGCATCGATTCCCGTCTGGTAGCGCCTGCCTGTCTCCGACTCGGGCGTCGTCTTGTTCTGGCTCTGCCAATGGAAGTGCCACTCGTCGATCGAGTAGTCCTCGTACCGCGTTTCCGGGCTGAATTCCTTGTCCGATTTCACGAGCGTGTTCAGCAGCACATCCACATGGCAATCCCTCAGATAGGCGACGCCCTGGCGCATGTTCTGGGGATCCTTGCGTCCAAGCGCCAGGAAGATCTGGTCGCGACTGTACTGGCAGTGGAGGTCGAGCGGGCAGGGGAAGCCCCAGGAAAGCTCCTCATCGATGAAGTCGATATGGTCGAGACGATAGGCAAGGATCCTGCGCACATCGCGTGCCATATGGGGCTCAGAAGCAAGCTCTTGGAGGCACTCGAGCGCATTGTCGAACTCAGGGCTCCCCTCTTTCACCTTCATATGCGCTTCGCGTCTGAACGAGTCAGGCCAGAGCGTGATCTGGAACATGTCGAGCATGCGCTGCTGCTCGCTCGTGAGCTCATCCCATATCAGCTTGTCGGCATTGTCCAAGCAGGACAGGAGAAAGCGTATCCATCTCCTCGAGTCAATCGTGCAGAGTCTTGGGAATGCCTTCGTGAGACCGGCTTCATCTGGTTCTTCGAACCCAGGCTCAAGTCCCGCTTCGACGAGAAGCCGCTCGAAGGGAGCCACCTTGTAGACAGCACGGATATCGAGATGATGGAAGGCAAGGAAGCTCCCGAGCGTCAGCTTCTGCCCCGCATCCTCCTCGAAGGTCGCAAGGGCCGAGACAAGCCTGCTTCTCGTTCCCTGTGCCACAGCGAGGTTCTTGAGGACGTATTCCTGTGCCACACGTTCGAGCCTGATGTAGCAGCCCTTAGGAGCCTCGGGAAAGCCTTCCTCGACCTCGCGCCTGAGCGCATGCGTCGGAGATGCCAGAAGAGCCCTGAGCTTCGGCGCAAAGTCGTATCTCCTGTTCTGCTGGCCGATGAAATCGAGGACGGTCAGGCATTCCTTGCCCGGTGCCAGGCGGAGCCCTCGGCCGAGCTGCTGCATGAAGATGGTGAGCGACTCGGTCGGACGCAGGAACAGCACCGTATCGATTTCGGGGATATCGACGCCCTCGTTGTAGATATCGACTGCAAAGACGATCTTGATGGTGCCGTCAGCAAGATCCGTCCGCGCCTTCTCCCTGCCATCTTCGTCCATATCTGCCGTCACCGCGACCGCAGGGATGCCTGCCTTCTGGAATCTCTCTGCCATGAACCTTGCATGGGCCTTGCTCACGCAGAAGCCGAGTGCATGCATGCGGGAGACATCGGTAATATAGCGGCTGAGCGCCTCAAGGATGAGCGAGCATCTGCGCTCTGCAATCTTCTCGCTGAAGACATAGACCTGCTCGAGCTCTGATGCCTCATATCCTCCCCGCTTCCACGTGAGGCCCGAGAGGTCTGATGGGTCGGAGACGCCGAAATACGTGAAGGGGCACAGGAGCTTGCGCTCGATTGCATCGGCGAGGCTTATCTCTGCTGCGATCCTGTTGTCGAAATACGGCAGGATGGACTGCCCATCCATGCGCTCCGGCGTCGCCGTAAGTCCCAGGAGCACCTTGGGTGCAAGCTTCTCGAAGATCTCCTGATAGGACGATGCAGCACCATGATGGATCTCATCGACGACGATGTAGTCGAAGTAGTCAGGCTCCACCTTCTCCCAGAGCCTCTGCGACTGGAAGCTCTGGACCGATGCAAAGAGATGCGCATAGCTTTGAGGGTGATGGTTCCCGACCATGAGGCTGCCGAAGTTCTCATCCTTCAGGACCCCACGGAAGCACGAGCAGGCCTGCTCCAGAATCTCTTCGCGGTGCGCAATGAAGAGGAGACAGGCCTGTCTTCCCGGCGTCACCTTCTGGCAGAAGCGTGCATAGTCGAAGGCAGCGATTGCCGTCTTGCCGGTGCCGGTCGCGGCGACGACGAGGTTTCGCCAGCGGTTGCCGACCGTGCGTTCCGCCTCGAGCGCATCGAGGATCTTCTGCTGGTACGGATAGGGCCTGATATCGAAGGCGTAGGCCGCAGAGGTCAATCCTTCTGCGTCCCCGCCGTGCTCATGAGCGATGGCAGAGGCAAGCCGCTTGCTGTCGGCAGCCGTATAGGGCTCGAAGTCGGGCGAAGCCCAGTAGGCATCGAAGGTTCCCTCGATCTTGTCGAGGGCATCCGCTTCGTCGGCACGGCTGATTTTCAAGTTCCATTCGAGCCCGCTTGTCATTGCCGGGTTCGTGAGGTTCGAGGAGCCCACATAGGCCGTCGTGTACCCGGTCTTCCTTCTGAAGACATAAGCCTTTGCATGGAGACGGGTCCGTTTCGTGTCATAGGATACCCTGACCGAAGCCCCTGGCAGCGCAGCGAGAGCGCTCACCGCCTTGGGGTCCGTCGCTCCCATGTACGTCGTTGTTATGACCCGAATCCTGCCGCCACGGTCTGCAAACTCCTGGAGCACATCCATAAGGAGCCTGAGGCCGCTCCACTTCACGAACGAGACAAGCAGCAATATCTCGTCTGCCGAGGCAATCTCGCGCCTGAGCTCGGAGAAGAGCTGCGGCTCATGGGCGGCGCCTGTGAAGAGCGACGTATGGGCGACAGAGGTCAGGGGCCTCACCAGACCCGAGGAGAGCTCGTGCCCTGTCGAGTTCAGGCGCGGCATGAGCGAGAGCAGCTGCTCGGGCTTCCTCTCGGAGAGATCGACGCGCTCCCCTTCGAGGATGTCGGAAAGGCCGGCATCATCTTCCTTGACCTGCGCAGCGAGGTTCTCGATCAGGCCGTTCACGAGCCTTGCCTGGCGTTCTGGCGCATCCTCGCCTTCGATTGCATCGAGGGCATGCCTCACGGCCTCTTCGGCATACGCGGCAAGCACACGGGACGAGTCCGTGCGTTCAAGCTTCTCGGTCTGGGCGGAAAGCTGATCCTGCTCCTCATCGAGCTCATGTCTGAGACTCGTGCCTATCGTCTTCTCGTAGAGGCCGCGCTCGAGCATGGCTCCCCTTTCCGCCAGATTGAGATCTTTCCAGTATCTGACGGAGCCCTGCCAAGATCAAGGATGAGGAAGCTGCCTCAGAGGATGGCAGCGCCTATCCCGAGGACGATCGGCATCGAAACGAGCGAGAGCAGCGTCGAGAGCGAGACTATGCCGGCGCCGTACTCGTAGTTCGCGCCATATTTCTGGGAGAGCATGGCGACCATGGCGCCGATGGGCGTCGAGAACGTGATGAGCACGACCATCTTGATATCGGAAGGAACAAGGGCAGACGGCACGAGCCAGAGAAGCAGGAGGGTGAGTGCCGGCGCCACGACAAGGCGCAGCGCGCTCACCTTGTAGGCACGCAGGTCCTTCGCGATGAGCGAGAGGCGGGTCTGTGCCAGGTAGCAGCCAAGCACGACCATCGCGAGACCCGTGTTGACCTCGCCGAGCGTGTCAAGCGAGTTCGAGATGAAGTCAGGCACCGGCACGCTGAAGAGGAAGAACGCAAAGCCGATGAAGAGCGTCACGACCGCCGGGTTCGTGAACACCTTCCTGAGAGATACCTCCTCCATGCTGCCGGTCACAAGATAGACGCCGTATGTCCAGATCAGGAAGGTCAGCACGGCGATGCAGACGGTCACATAGAAGACGTAGCTCTGTCCGAGCACATGCTGGACAAGCGGGATGCCGACAAAGCCGGTGTTCGAGAAGATGACGCCGAACTGGGAGATGGCATCCTTCTTTCCATAGGCAACATGGGCAATAGCAGCACAGAGCGCGAGCACGCCGACGCTCAGCACGGCACACAGGCCGGCATTCACGAGATGCGTCCCATCGAACGGCTGAATGAACGATGCCACCATGAGGGAAGGCGAGGCGATGTACATGACTGTGCGGGAAAGGTCGCCGACGCCGTCCTTCGTGACAAGCTTCGTGCGGTAGGCAACGTAGCCGACCGCAAGCATGAGAAACATCGAGAGGACCTGGTTGATAAGGACGGTGAATGTCGAGCCCACTTCTGTGCCTCCAAGCTGCTCTGGATCTGTGCAGCGATGGCACCGCACGCGAGAACTCTAGCGCGAATGTGAGATGAGAGGCATCAATTTCTGCGTTCTCTAGGAATGCACCAGATATGAAAAAGCTGCAGGGAACATTCTCTGCAGCCCGAAGCCATATGCCTTCGTTCTTCCCTACCAGGCGTAGGTACCCCTTACCTCAAGCAGATCGAAGCGGTCGATTGTCGTGAGCACCTGGTCGATATCTATGCCATCCCAGAGCGTCGCGGTGCGCTTGCCGTCCACGTACACGTGGATGCTCGCGTCGGAGAAGCCGAAGTGGAGGCGCGACCACTTGAGTGCCGTGATGTCTGCGTAGCTGATGGAGGCCGGACGTCCGATGAACGGCGTCACGACCATGTGGTCCTCATACGTCACGACACGGTAGCGCTTCATTGCAAACCAGATAGCGAAGAGCACAATCTCGAATGCCGTGAAGAACATCATGACCGACGGGAAGCTCCATGAGCTCTCAGATGCCTCGATGAAGATGCCGGCAACGACGCCGAGAAGGCCCATGCAGACCATTACGACGACGAGGGCATGGAAGAGCGACGAAGGCGCCTCATAGGTGTCGTGGTGGCTGTGGTGGCGCTCGGAGATGGCCGAGCTCAGCCAGTCCATGACCGTAGCGGCAAAGGGAATGCCGGCAACGACTATGTAGAGAACCTGATAGTCCATGGTCCATCCGCTCCAAGAATGGGAAATCTGATCTCTGGGCAATGTGATAACGTTCCCAAAAGCGTATGGAAACGCTTCCAATGCCTTCGGTAACGTTTCCAGCATACTAATCCAACATGAGCCCCATGTACGGCGAACATCAGCTGACTGCCAAGATCTGGCATGTCAGCGGTGCAATATCACGGGTGAACGGTACCTGCCTGCATATTGCGCAAAGAGATGGAAAAGGAGCTGGCCCTCTTGAGCCAGCTCCTCCGAGACAGATCCTATGCCTTCTGAGGCACAGCGAACTTTGCGACCAGATGCTCGAGCACATCGACTGTCTTCTCGAGCGAGCGCACCGGGATGAACTCGCGGACCGAGTGGGCGTTGTAGCCGCCGGTCGCGATGTTCGGGCACGGAAGGCCGCGCACCGTGAGCTGCGAGCCATCGGTGCCGCCGCGCACTGCCACGACACGCGGCTCGATGCCGGCCTCGCGGTTTGCTTCGAGCGCATTGTCGACGAGGAAGTCCATGCCGTGGAAGTAGTCCGCCATATTCCGGTACTGCTCCTTGATTGTGACGTTCACGGTCCCCTCGCCGTGACGGCGGTTGAGGAACGCTGCGATATCCTTCAGCGTCTCCTCGCGCTCCGCGAACTTCTTCGCGTCGTGGTCGCGCACGATGTAGGTAAGGCGTACCGCAGAGGCTGTACCGTCAATCGCAATCGGATGGTAGAAGCCTTCGTAGCCCTCCGTGTGCTCCGGACGCTCGAACGCCGGCACGAGGCTGTCGAACTCGGCTGCGACGGTGATTGCGTTGACCATCACGTCCTTCGCGGAGCCCGGATGCACCATCACGCCCTTGATATCGACGATGGTCTCAGAGGCATTGAAGGTCTCGTAGTTGAACTCGCCGAGCGCCTCGCCGTCGACCGTGTAGCACCACTTCGCGCCGAACTTCTCGAGGTCGAGAAGCGCCGCTCCGTGGCCGATCTCCTCATCCGGTACAAAGGCGATCTTGAGCGTCGGGTGCGGAAGCTCTGGGTGCTCGCCGAGGCGCTCGAGGAGCGAGCATATCTCGGCGACGCCTGCCTTGTCATCGGCCGAGAGAAGCGTACGTCCATCGGAGCAGACGATGTCCTGACCCACAAGCTGGTCGAGGTCGGGCACCTGCTCGGGCGTCGTCTCGATCGTCTTTCCGTCGACCACGCCGGCAACGAGCGCGCCTCCCTCGTAGTGCACGATATGGGGATGGATGTTCTCTGCTGGCGCGTCAGGCGATGTGTCGATATGGGCGCAGAGGCCAAGGGCCGGCAGGTCCTCGGCACCCTTGGAGGCCGGGAAGCTCGCCGTCACGTATGCGTGGCTGTCGTGCTCGACATCCTCGCAGCCAAGCTCTTCGAGGTCATGCGCAAGCACCTCAGCCATCTTGAGCTGGGACGGCGTCGAAGGCGTCTGGTCCTCGTGGGCCTCGTCGGACTGCGAGGGAACCTGCACGATGCGCATGAAGCGCTCCACGACATCCGAAAGCGGTCTTTCTTCTGCCATATCGTCTCTCCTTTTCGACGAGATGCCTGGAGCGCCTTTCCGGCTCTCCAGGCATCTATATGCTAGAAATCATATGAAACGATACAGCGGCAGCGCCTCTGCAGCAAATCCTAGATCAGGCGTGCAGCGATGCGGTCGAGCTCGGCAGCAGGGATGCCGCAGGCGTCCTCGAGATACTTCCTGGCGCCACCCTTGTCCACAATCCAGTCGTAGACGAAAGATCCCATGTGAGCGCCCATATCGAGGAAGGCCTGCTGCACCGGCGCAGAGAGGCTGTTCCACTCTGCCTGCATCGCGTCGGAGGCGAAGAGATCGGGATAGGAGCGCACATAGTCGGCAACGCAGTCCTCGCGGCTCACGCCTGCGAGCATGAGGAGAAGCATGGAGACGATGCCCGTGCGGTCCTTGCCGGCATTGCAGTGGATGAGGATGCAGGCGCCCTCAGGAGCCTGGGAGATCGTGCGGAAGACCGTACGCAGTGCCTGCGTGTTCTCGAGCATCGGGACATAGAAGTCCTCGGCGTTGAACGTGCCATCCTCGCACTGCTTCTTGAGGGAGCCGACAAGAGCCGGGTCGGACAGGTCCTCGCTGCCGAGCTCTGCATGAATGTAGGCTATATCGCCCTCGTCGCAGGTGCGGTCAGGCGCTGCCGCGACCTCTGCATCGGAGCGCAGGTCGATGACCATGCGGACGCCGTACTTGTGGAGGAAATCGCAGTCCTCATCCGTGACATTCTGGAGCTTGCCTGCACGCAGGAAGGCATGCCACTTCGTCTGGCGAAGGCCTACCGGGTAGCCGCCGAGATCGCGCACATTGTCGGTGCCAGTCAAGGGAAGCCTCTGCCAATTCAGCTCTGCTGGATGTGCCATGATATGTACCTCTAATCAGATGGGAGAGCTCCGGAGCACCTGCTCCTCGCTCGCAAGCAGCCCTTTCCAAGGTTCGCTGCTTCGCATTTGACCACAGGCCCGAAGGAACATCTGTGGCTGCAGGGCGTCATTCCTGCTCCTGCATGGCTACAGTATAGCCGCAGCAGCTTAAATATATTCCGTTTGCACAATTTAGCTTGATTTTCTCCATCACATCTGGATGGATTGTTAACGTACGTAACAGGAATGTTTCAGACTCGACAGTTCTGCACCCGAATTCGCTGGAACATGAACCATTCCTGCAGCTTCGTTTCAGACTCGACACCTTCATGCCATCAGATGCTGGGTATAAAGCCCTGTGGTCCGAAATCCATTGGGAAAGGATGGTTTTCATGGCACGCATCTTCATCAGCCCCAGCAAGTACATCCAGGGTCCGGGAGAGCTCGACAATCTCGGCACGTATACGAAGGCATATGGCACAAAGCCCCTCGTTATCATCTCTGCCGGCGGCATCCGCCGCTTCGGCGACCGCGTCAAGGCAAGCCTTTCCGATGCAGGCCTCGCTCCGGTCTTCGAGGAATTCAACGGCGAATGCTCGCAGGACGAGATCGACCGCCTGTCTGCCCTGGCAAAGTCGAACAAGGCTGATGTCGTGATCGGCCTCGGCGGCGGCAAGATCTTCGATACGGCGAAGGCTGTCGCGAACTCTATCGATGCCCCGGTCGTGATCGTGCCAACAATCGCTGCAACCGATGCTCCCTGCTCTGCCCTCTCTGTCATCTACACGCCGGAAGGCCAGTTCAAGGAGTACCAGTTCTTCAAGCACAACCCGAACCTCGTCCTTATGGATTCTGCTGTCATAGCGAAGAGCCCGCTGCGCCTCACGGTCTCCGGCATGGGCGATGCGCTTGCCACGTACTTCGAGGCCCGTGCCTGCAAGCGCTCCGATGCCACGACCTGCGCAGGCGGCCATGTCACGAATGCTGCCATGGCGCTCGCGAAGCTCTGCTTCGATACGCTCATGTCTGACGGCGTCAAGGCGAAGACCGCGCTCGAGGCAGGAGCGCTCAGCGAGTCTGTCGAGAAGATCATCGAGGCCAACACGCTGCTCTCTGGCCTTGGCTTCGAGTCCGCCGGTCTCGCAGGTGCCCATGCTATCCACAATGGCATGACGGCAATGCCTGAGACGCACAAGATGTATCACGGCGAGAAGGTCGCCTTCGGCACGATTTCCCAGCTCGTGCTCGAAGACGCGCCGGAGCTCGACGAGGTGCTGCTGTTCTGCGTCGAGGTCGGCCTTCCGGTCACGTTCAAGCAGCTCGGCGTCGAGGATGCCTCCTATGAGCGCGTGCTCGAGGTCGCAAAGCTTGCCTGCGCCGACAACGACACGCTCCACAACATGCCGTTCGAGGTCACGCCGGAGAAGGTCGCGAACGCGATGCTCGCAGCCGATGCCCTCGGCAAGAAGGCCCTTGCCGACTGGAGCGAGTAGCTTAAGAACCATCCAGCCCATGACAGAGCAGCCTCTGCACCTGCGTGCGGAGGCTGCTTTTCTATGCTGCTCTCTATGAACTCGACGGGCAACTCGACAGGGCATACGTCAACTCGACAGCTGCTCGACAGCAGATAGGGCAGGCCATGCGGCCTGCCCTTTCCCATGAATCATGTGCTTGTCCCTTAGAGGACGCCTGCCTTGCGCTTCGCTTCGTCGATCTCCTTGAGCTGCTCAGGCGTCAGATGGATGGCGCCTTCGCCGGTGCCATACGTCTTTCCGCCGTCGACATCCGTCGTCTCGCCGTAGGCTGCGTAGGCGCCGGTCGCCTTCGAGCCCTCGCGGACGAGCGAATCCTCGAGCTCGCCCGGACGGCGCCTGTGGTAGACCGCACGCGGCAGCATGCTCTCGTGCGTCACCGGGTCCTCAGGATTCTCGAGACGGAAGCTGTCGGAGCGGCCGTTCCTGAAGTTCTCCTTCGCGACCGAGATCATGAGCTTGATGCGGTTCAGCTGGTTCACCTCGGAGGCGCCCGGGTCGTAGTCGACTGCGACGATGTTGCTCTCAGGGTGCATCTGGCGCAGGCGCTTGATCACGGACTTGCCGACGACATGGTTCGGCAGGCACGCGAACGGCGAGCAGACGATGATGTTCGGCGTGCCGGACTCGATGAGGTCGCACATCTCGGCCGTCAAGAGCCAGCCCTCGCCCATCGTATTGCAGAGCGAGAGGACTTCCTTCGCCTTGTCGGCAAGGCTCCAGATGGAGCCATACGGCTCGAAGCGCTCCGACTTCTCGAGCATCTCGTCGATCGGCTTCCTCAGCTGCTCGATTGCATCGATGCCGATCTTGTGCGTGAAGCGGCTCGTCGCCTTCGTGCCGAGCTCCTCCTTCATGTTGATCTGGTTCGAGAGACCGAACAGGAAGAAGTCGACAAGGCCCGGCACGTCTGCCTCGCAGCCTTCGTTCTCGATGACGCGGACGACCTGGTTGTTCGCCGTCGGGTGGAACTTCACGAGGATCTCGCCGACGACACCGACGCGCGGCTTCGAGCGGTCGTTCACGAGCGGCAGGGCGTCGAACGCCTTGACCGTATCCTCGCAGAGCCGGTAGAACGGCTTCGGGGAGGCGCTGTGCGAGATCTGGATCTTCGCACGCTCCATGAACTCGTCGTAGAGCTTGTCGGCAGAGTCCTTCTTCGCCTCATACGGACGCACGCGGTACGTGCACTTCATGAGGAGGTCGCCGTAGAGGAGGGCATAGACCGCCTTCGTGAGCAGGCGCGGGTTCTTGAGCGCCTTGAAGCCCGGGTTGTTCTCATCGAGGTTCGTGGCAGCCGTGAGCGAGATGACCGGCACCTCGGGGTGGCCCGAATCCTTCAGGGCCTTCCTGATGAGGGCGATGTAGTTCGTGGCACGGCAGCCGCCGCCCGTCTGGGAGATCATGACAGCAGTGCGGGACAGATCGTACTTGCCCGAAAGGACCGCCTCCATGATCTGGCCTGTGACGAGGATCGACGGGTAGCAGATATCGTTGTTCACGTACTTGAGGCCCGTGTCGACGGCCTTGTGGTCGACAGACGGCAGCAGCACGACGTTGTAGCCCTCGGAGCGCAGGATGGCCTCGACGATCTCGAAGTGCACAGGAGACATCTGCGGCGCGAGGATCGTGTAGCCCTCGTCCTGCATCTCCTGCGTGTAGTGCACCTTCTTGAAGGCAGCGCTCTTCGACTCGCGGTAGACCGGCGTGCGGCGCGTGAGGTCCGTCTTCCTTGCATGCTCGAGCGAGCCGTCGGCCATATGGACGTTGACAGGAGCCACCTCATGCACCTTGCCTTCGCGCGTCTCGCGCTCGAGCTCGGCACGCTCCTCCTTCAGTGCCGCCATAAGGGAGCGGACACGGATGCGGGCAGCGCCGAGGTTCGAGACCTCGTCGATCTTGAGCACGGTATAGATCTTGCCGGATGCCTCGAGGATCTCCTGGACCTCGTCCGTCGTGAGGGCGTCGAGGCCGCAGCCGAAGCTCTGGAGCTGGATGAGGTCGAGGTCGTTGCGCTCTGCGACGAAGCGTGCCGCACGATAGAGGCGGGAGTGGTACATCCACTGGTCGATGACGCGGATCGGGCGCTCGACAGGCACCTTGTGGGCAACGGAGTCCTCGGTAAGGACCGCGAAGCCGAAGCCGTGGAGCATCTCCGGGATTGCGTGGTTGATCTCGCCGTCATTGTGGTACGGACGTCCTGCGAGCACGATGCCATGCGCGTCGTTGTCCTCGATCCACTTCAAGGCATCGTCTCCTGCCTTGTGCATCGCGTTCTTGAAGTCGAGGTCTGCCTGCCAGGCATAGTTCACGGCCTCGTCGATCTCTTCGCGCGTGATGTGCTCGCCACGGAAGCGGCCCTTGCCCTTGGCAGCATCCTGCTCGCGCTGCTCGGAGACGACCTCGTAGAGCCTGCGCTTGAGCTCGTTCTTCTTGTCATACGGCAGGAACGGGTCGAGGTACTCGACAGAGGGGTCGGAGAGCTCGTCGATGTTGAGCCCCAGCGCCTGCGGATAGGACATGACGATCGGGCAGTTGTAGTGGTTCGTGGCCGTATCGTCCTCGGCGCGCTCCCAGCGGATGCACGGCATCCAGATGAAGTCCGGGTGCTTCGAGAGGAGGTTCATGATGTGGCCATGGCTGAGCTTTGCCGGGTAGCACACGCTCTCTGACGGCATCGACTCGGTGCCAGCCTCATAGGTCTTCCTCGTCGTCCTGTCAGAGAGAATGACGGAGAAGCCGAGCTTCGTGAAGAACGCATGCCAGAACGGATAGTTCTCGTACATGTTGAGTGCACGGGGAATGCCGACGGTGCCGCGCGGTGCCGTATCGGGATCGAGGCACTCGCGGTCGAACAGCAGATGGTTCTTGAACTCGAAGAGGTTCGGCGCCTTGCTCTGCTCCTTGACAGGCTTGCCGGAGCCCTTCTCGCAGCGGTTGCCCGTGATGAAGCGGCGGCCGTTGCCGAAGGAGTTAATCGTGAGGAGGCAGTTGTTCGAGCAGCGTCCGCAGTGGGCGTTCGTGTGCTTGACCTTGAGGTTGTCGATCTCCTCGCGCGAGAGGATCGTCGAGACGCCGTCAGCGCCTGCACGGTCGCGGGCCAGAAGCGCCGCACCGTAGGCGCCCATCGTGCCTGCGATGTCCGGCCTGATCACGTCGCGGCCGGTCAGGAGCTCAAAGGCACGCAGCGTCGCGTCGCTCATGAACGTGCCGCCCTGCACGACGACGTACTTGCCGATCTCGTCGTAGTCGCGCAGCTTGATGACCTTGAAGAGGGCGTTCTTGATGACAGAGTAGGAAAGGCCGGCAGCGACATCGCCGATCGTGGCGCCTTCCTTCTGAGCCTGCTTGACGCGGGAGTTCATGAAGACGGTGCAGCGGCTGCCGAGGTCGACCGGATGCTCGCCGTGGACGGCTGCCTGTGCGAACTCCTGGACGGTCATGCCCATGGAGTCGGCGAAGTTCGCGATGAAGGAGCCGCAGCCCGAAGAGCAGGCCTCGTTGAGCGCGATGTGCTCGATGATGCCATTCTTCACCTGGAGGCACTTCATGTCCTGGCCGCCGATATCGAGGATGAAGTTGACATCAGGCACGAACGCCTTTGCGCCGCGCAGGTGCGCGACGGTCTCGATCTCGCCGGAGTCTGCCTGCAGAGCCTCGATCAGGATGCCCTCGCCGTAGCCGGTCGTCGTGACATGGCCGATCGTGCAGCCATCAGGCAGATGGTCGTAGATGTCGTCCATGATCTTGCGGGCGGTGCCCAAGACATCGCCGTTGTTGTTGTCATACCACGTATAGAGGAGCTCGCCGTCCTCGCCGACGACCGCTGCCTTCATGGTCGTGGAGCCAGCATCGAGGCCGATGAAGACACGGCCCTGGTAGCCCTCGAGCGTGCCCTTCGGCACGACCTGGGCATCGTGGCGGGCACGGAACTCCTGGTAGTCCTTCTCGGTCGCAAAGAGCGGGTCGAGACGTGCGACCTCGGAGCCCTGCGTGTCGCCGAGGCTGTCGAGCTTGTCGATGACCTCCTGGAACGTGACGAGGTCTGTGGACTCGCCGGCAAGGGCTGCGCCCGTGGCGACGAAGAGGTGCGCGTTCTCGGGGACGATCCTGTGCTCCTCGTCGAGGTTCAGCGTGATGTAGAAGCGCTTCCTGAGCTCGGAGAGATACTGGAGCGGGCCGCCGAGGAAGGCGACATAGCCGCGGATCGGATGTCCGCAGGCAAGGCCGGAGACGGTCTGGTTCGCGACAGCCTGGAAGATCGAAGCGGCAACATCCTCGCGTGCTGCGCCTTCGTTCAGGAGCGGCTGCACGTCGGACTTCGCGAAGACGCCGCAGCGCGAAGCGATCGGATAGATGTGCGTCGCGCCCTTGGCAAGGTCGTTGAGTCCCGTGGCATCCGTCTCCATGAGGGAAGCCATCTGGTCGATGAAGGCACCGGTGCCGCCGGCACACGTGCCGTTCATGCGCTGCTCTATGCCATTGTCGAAGTAGATGATCTTGGCATCCTCGCCGCCGAGCTCGATTGCGACATCCGTCTGCGGGATGAGGGACTCGACAGCGCGCTTCGAGGCGATGACCTCCTGGACGAACTCGACACCGAGCCACTTGGCCAGGAGCATGCCGCCGGAGCCCGTGATGGAGACGCGCATCTTCGCATCTCCCAGGACCTTCTGGGCCTTCCTGAACACCTCGCGGGCCGTTGCCTTCACGTCCGTGTGGTGGCGCTCATAGTTTGCATAGACCAGATGCTCGTTCTCGTCGATGACGGCAAGCTTCACGGTCGTGGAGCCGACGTCGATGCCGAGGCGAAGGCGGGCGTGGCGGAAATCGGCACGCTGCTTCGGCTTGAGCTCGGCACCCTCCTGCACGAGCGGCATCGCATAGTGGGCATTGCGCTCTGCTGCGACGGAATTGCCATTCTCGGTCATTCCTGCATCTCCTTCTTTTCCTGTGCCATGTCTGCCAGATCGTCGAGGCAGGGCACGCCGAACTTGATCTTCTTGCCGTAGAGGTCGCCAGGACGCACGAACATGAGTGCCGTCATCACGCAGGCCATCATGTAGGGCGACTCCTGCATGCCGGTGCGCATCCAGCGCAGCAGCACGCCGACCTCGGCAGAAATCGCGAATGTCAGATAGTACTCGAAGAGCTCGTCGGTCACGGGGAACACGATGCCCTGGCTCGCACGGCCCGAGACAGCAGCATATGCTGCCTCCTTGAGCTTCTCGACGAAGCCCGGATCGCCGCCGGTGCCAAGAAGGGCCGGCAGATAGCTCCTGCGCTCCTGGAAATACTCGAGGAGCTCGACCGATTCCGGGCACGGCTCGAACTGGGCGATGGCATCCTGGAGCTCGTCGAGGTTCGTCTGGGCAAGCTTCCGCACGAGGCAGCTGACGTCGGAGACGGTCTCCGACTCGATCTGGCCGACAAGGTCGGGTATGTCCTTGAAATGGGAATAGAACGTGCGCCGTGTGACGCCCGCCGTATCGGCTACTGCCTTGACCGTGACGCGGGAGAGATCTCCCGTCTTCTCGATCTCGAGGGCAAGGGCATCGCGCAGCGCCTGGCGCGTGCGCACGGTGCGCCTGTCCTGGCTGGCACCGACAAGCGAGAGCTTCCGTGTGGCGGCTGGAGCCTCCATATCGGGCACGGGCAGGGCCTCCTTCCATGCTCTGTTCTTTCACAGTGTGTGCAGAATTGCGCACTGTGCGTAGTATTGCACACTGTGAGCAATACTTTCAGCCGCTGGGCGACTGCACAGAAGCGGCACAGAGATGAAGGCTCAGAGGCCTGCACGCGCCGCAGGTGCATCGTCGAGCCCCTGCTTGCGTGTGAGCGGCAGCGTCTTCTCGAGGTAGGAGATGCTCTTCGGCCAGGAGGTGGCACAGACAGCGCCGAAGAGCGTGTCGAGCACGTACTGCACGGCGAGGTGCGATGCGAACTGCGTGATTCTTCTCTGGTAGCGCTCTGCATCGCTCACGAAGAGATAGCCGGAAAGGCCGGGATTGAGGCGTGCCGCAGCAGGCGTGCCCACGAGGAAGACCGGCACCTTCCTCTCTGCGAGCACGGGGAGCGTGCGCTCGAGCGCATAGGAGACGCCGGAATAGGAGATGCCGATCGCGACGCAGCCAGAGTCCATGAGGAGGGCACATCTGAGCTGTCGCTCGATATCGGCCTCGCAGCGGGCATCGAGCCCGATCGAGAGCAGCCGGTCGGAGAACATGCTTGCCGGATAGCGGTTGTGCGACTCCGTGAAGAGGGCAATCTGGCGCGAAGAGCAGATGAGCTCGGCAGCATGCTCGACCGTATCCATATCGAGCATGGACTGGGTCTGGGCGAGCGTCTGCTCATAGACGGAGCGGATGCTTGCTGCCACCTCCCCTGCCGTCCATCCCTCACCGAACGGGAAGTTGATGTCGGCCGTGCCGGCAGACTGCGCACGCTCTGTCGCGCGTGCCATCTCGATCTTGAGCTCCTTCATGCCTTCGAGGCCGAGCTTGCGGCAGAGACGGTGGATGCTTGCAACCGAGCAGTGGGCAGCCTGTGCCAGCTCCTTGATCGAGTAATCGGAAAGACGCGGTCCCAGGCAGAGGACCGTATGCGCAAGCTCCTGCTCAGTCGGCGTGAGCCCCTCTGCGTCCCGCATCTTCTGCACGATATCCATAGGTTGCTCCCTTCCCTCAGAAGAAAAGTATCAGAAAGTGTCAGTCCATGCTCCGGCCTTCTGCCATAAGGCGAAAAGAAGTCTCCACCTGCTCCTGCATGCTGGAGCGTGCCCCTTCCATTCCCTATGCTTGAGACAGATGGAGGTGCCGGCACGCAGACGTGTGTTGGCAGGAAGAAGGAGGAAAGCTATGGGCAAGGGATTCCCGGAGGGCTTCTATTGGGGCGGCGCAACCGCTGCAAACCAGTTCGAGGGTGCCTGGAACGTCGATGGCCGCGGACCGTCTGTCGATGACCACTTCACAGGCGGCACGAAGGACAAGCCCCGCACGATCACGGTCGACATCGAGCCGGACGTGCTCTACCCGAACCATGACGGAATCGACTTCTACCACCATTACGAGGAAGACATCGCGCTCTTCGCCGAGATGGGCTTCAACATGTTCCGCATGTCCATCTCCTGGTCGCGCATCTTCCCGAACGGCGACGACGAGAAGCCGAACGAGCTCGGCCTTGCGTTCTATGACAAGGTCTTCGACTGCTGCAAGGCCCATGGCATCGAGCCGCTCGTGACGCTTTCCCACTATGAGATGCCGTACCACCTCGTCGAGAAGTACAACGGCTGGGCAAGCCGCGAGCTCATCGGCTTCTTCGAGAAGTACTGCCACACCGTCTTCGAGCGCTACCAGGACAAGGTGCGCTACTGGCTCACGTTCAACGAGATCAACTGCGGCACGATGGACATGGGCAACCTCTTCGAGACGTCCATGATCCGTGGCTTCTCCGGCCCCGCCTCCGAAGCTCATACCACGCCGCAGGAGCGCTACCAGGCACTGCATCACCAGTTCGTTGCTTCCGGCCGCGTCGTGCGCTATGCGCATGAGCACTACCCGCAGTTCCGCATGGGCAACATGGACTGCTTCATCCTCTCCTACGCCGCGACGTGCGACCCGAAGGACGTGCTCGCGAACGCCGAGGAGATGCGCCGCATGAACTGGTACTGCTCCGATGTCCAGGTCAGGGGTGCCTATCCTGCCTACGCGAAGCGCTTCTGGCGCGAGAACGATATCGATCTTCAGATCGAGGACGGCGACCTCGAGGACATCAAGGAAGGCACGATCGACTTCTACACGTTCTCCTACTACATGAGCTCGATTGTCGGCACGCACGACGTGAAGCAGGCAGCAGGAAACATGACGTTCGGCGGCGTGAACCCCTACCTCAAGAGCACCGACTGGGGCTGGCAGATCGACCCGGATGGCCTGCGTGTCGCCCTCAACGAGATCTATGACCGCTACCAGATCCCTCTGATGGTCGTCGAGAACGGCATGGGCGCCCTCGACAAGGTCGAGGCAGACGGCTCCATCCACGATACGTACCGCATCGACTACCTGAAGAGCCATGTCCGTGCCATGCGCGAGGCCATCGACGACGGCGTCGACCTCAAGGGCTACACGTGGTGGGGACCGATCGACCTCGTCTCTGCCGGCACCGGCGAGATGCGCAAGCGTTATGGCTTCATCTACGTCGACAAGCACGACGACGGCACAGGCACCTACAAGCGTAGCCGTAAGGACTCCTTCTACGCCTACCAGAAGATCATCAAGTCGAACGGCACCGAGGGCCTCGACTAGGATCGAAGGCAATAGCCGCACGAATGACAGAGCGGGCCGGGATGCATGTCCCGGCCCGTTTTTGTTCAGTATCCCTAACTTCTATTCAGGAATGCATGTCAATTGTGATTACATCGGTACCTGTGCAATATTCGCCAATTAGCAAGGTACCATGCATTTAGACGACAGACGGACAGCTGATATGAAGCTCTTCCTGTCAAGAGGGCAAGCCCGCCCAATCCCGGATA
>JBJEHU010000049.1:0-30447 GCA_051876355.1 Atopobiaceae bacterium
GTTCGGCGGCGACAGGAATTCCTGCGGTTATGCTGGAGGTCACCAGTCATTTATCAAGATTCCGGTCCAGGAGTGGGGCGTCGGCATGTCCGACAAGCAGATCAACGGCGGCATCATGCCTGCTGGCAAGCTCCACATCGAGAAGCTCGCATCGCTTGTGCAGTATGGCAAGCTCGATGTGAAGCCGCTTGTGACGCATGTCTACCATGGCTGGGACAGCATGCCCGAGGCCTTCCAGATCATGGAGGACAAGCCGCGCGACCTCATCAAGCCGGTCGTCGTATTCGATTAGCATCACGCAGGGCCAGGAGCCGCTTCCCAGCTCCTGGCCCTGCTCTTTCGAGGAGGCACATTTTCATGAAGGTGCTCGTGGTCTCAGGGTTCTTGGGCGCGGGCAAGACCACGTTCATACAGGAGCTCATCCATCATCTCGATGGCACTGTCGCAGTCTACGAGAACGAATTCGGGACGGCAGATGTCGATGCAGCACATCTCAGGAACCAGGGGACGGGCTCTGTCTGGGAATCGCTCGAAGACTGCATCTGCTGCACGGGCGGCAAGGACTTCGCATCGACGTTTCTTGCTATCGCAGGACAGGAAGACCCGGACTGGCTCATCGTCGAGCCGACCGGCGTCGCCGAGCTCTCGGGTGTGCTCGCAAATGCCGAGAAAGTGGCCTATAGCCAGATAGAGATCCTGCCTGCCGCGACGATCGTGGATGCCATGTCCTGGAAGCAGGAACGTGCTGCTGCCCAGGAGCTTTTCTCGGACCAGATAGCACACGCAGCCCATATCGCGATCTCCAAGGCAGGCCTTGCCGGCTTCGGAAGCGTTGAGGAAGTCAGGACCTATATAGAAGGGCTCAATCCATCCTGCGACATCGTGCGCACCGATTGCAGTGATCCAGGGTTCTGGGCACGCCTTCAAGGAGTTTCTCCTCTTGCCGGAGGGACCGGTACTGCACCGGAAGAAGATCTCGCTTCGCTTGAAGACGAGCATGAGCACCATGTTCACCATCATGACCACCATGAGCATGGGTTCGAGACAAAGGCGATATGTGACGTGTGGCTGCCGACACCGGCACACCTCGTGTGGCTTCTCGATGCGATGGCAGAAGGCGCCTTCGGTGCGGTGACGCGGGCAAAAGGCATCGTCACCTGCGGCAACGAGCCCATCCGCTTCGACTATGTCTCTGGTACCTGGGCTGTGACGGGAGAGCAGGGGGAGGCAGGCTCGCGCACGGCTGTCTTCATCGGCCAGGACCTCCACGGTCTCGAGGATTTCTTCAAGGGCAGGCAGGCTTAGCCTCTCTGCAGGCTCTCTTCTGTCCCAAGCCCTCCTTTCATCTGGTACCTGCTTCTGGGCAATCCATGTCAGGGCTTTGCATGAGCTTGCAACCTTCAAGACTCCAGGCCTCCATCCGGGCGTATGCTTGTAGGCTGGACGGACAGGGCAGGAGGCGGCAGGTGATAGAGCTCTACAGGACAGATGAGACCGGCACGCATGCAGTCGATGCAATCGGCGACTGGGTCTGGATCAAGCTCACCTCGCCGTCGCTCGATGAGATCGAGAAGGTCGCCTCGCAGCTCAAAGGCGTCGATCCCGCGGATATCGCAGCTGCAAACGACCCGGAGGAGAAATCCCGCGTCGAATACGAGGAAGCGTTCTCGCTCGTCCTCATCGATATCCCGGTCGACGATGTGCGCCACGGCGTCTCGACGTTCGAGACCATCCCTCTCGGGATCCTCATCCTCGAGCACAATGTGATCACAGTCTGCGCGCAGGATACGCCGATCCTCTCGCCGGGCAGGGTCGGCTCTGGCCAGGAGCTCTCGACGAGGCTCCGCCGCCAGTTCCTCTACCGCATCCTTCTGAGAGCGGCCCTTCTCTACCAGAGAGATCTTCGCTGCATCGATAGGCAGCGACGCGAATTCGAGGAGAAGATCAAGAAGTCGACGACAGAGGAAGACCTCATGAGCCTCCACGAGGTGGAGACGACGTTTGTCTACTTCGCGACGTCGCTTCGCGGCAATGGCTCCGTGCTCACGCGCCTGCAGCGCTCGGGCAGGCTCCATCCCGGTCCCAGCACGGAAGACCTCCTTGAGGATGCTGCGACCGAGACGCAGCAGGCCATCGAGATGGCCCAGATCTATCGTGACATTATGGATGGCACCCGAAACCTCGTGAGCTCGCTCATGGATTCGCGCCTGAACAATGTGATGCAGCGGCTCACGTCCATCACGCTCATCCTCTCGATACCTACGGTGATATCGGGACTTTATGGCATGAACGTGGATCTGAGCTGGATGCCGCTCGCGAATGTTCCGCATGGCTTTGGCATCATCTGCGGTGGTACGGCAATCGTGTGCGTGATCCTCTCGGTCGTCCTGGTACGCAGAGGATGGATGTAGGAAGGACAGCAGACAAGAGCGCATAAAAAAGGGCAGGTGGAGACTGAGCTCCATCTGCCCTTCTGCTCTGTCCTGGCGGGTGTGTGCGGGAACCGCCAGGAGGTGCCAGCAAAGAGGGAAGGCTGGACACATTCTGTCTTCCGGGATGTCACTGCCTGGGAAGGCACGGGGGAAGGGGCGCAGAGGGAGAACGGTATCTGTGCCCCAGCCCTCTCAGGAAGGTGGATCCGGGACTAGGCGATCTGGTCCGTGTAGCCCTGGATCGTCTGGATAGCGTCAATGGCTTCGGATGGCTCGCATTCGGCGAGGATTGCCTTGCCAAGCTCGGAGCCCATATCGATCGTGACGGTGCCATCGTCGTTTCCGACAACAGAGAACGTGATCGTGTTGCCGGAGAGCTCGTCCGTGATCGTGATGAGGCTCTCGCCGTTCTGCTGTGTGACGGTGGCTTTGCCCATGAAGCTCACGTGTGCCATGTTGTCAGCATCGAGGAAGAAGATGCCGGTCTTCGAGCCATCGCTGTTGCCGATGTAGTAGACGGTCTCGCCGGCTTCGGAGACGCCCATGTAGGCTTCCGTGACCTCGTCGGCAGAGATGGAGTACGTCGCGGCCGTGTCGCTCGAGGAGCTGCTCGAGGACGTGGTGTCGGAAGCCTCCTCGGTCGTTGCGGCCTCTGTCTCCGTGTCGGAGGAGGTGCTTCCGCAGGCGACAAGGGCGAGCGGGGAAGCGGCAAGGACAAAGGAGAGGCCGAGCGTGGCTGCAGTGCGCTTGTTGAACATCTGAGTTCCTTTCATCGGTTTCCCTTATGGACGGGTGTGAGCGCATGCCCTGCGCTGCTGAAAGAAATCTTATGGGGCAGTCGATGGGAGAGCATCGTTCCGAAGTATGAGGAGCGCAGATGCTTTGAGGATGATGGAAGGTATCTGAAAGCCATCGGAGGTCTGAGACGAAACTGCTCCGAAGACGTATGCGCACCCTTGAAAGAGCTCTGGCCCCACGCAGGGAATGCCCATTCAGGCATGCGAAATGCCGCACGGAGAGCGGCTGGAGCAGGCAATGCCGGAAGGCTTTCGATGGTATGAGAAAGGGCTGCCTGCATCTCGGTCATGCAGACAGCCCAAATGGAGCAATCTCTTCAGAAATGGATGCGATGGTACAGGTCTCAGGCAAGACGGAGGCGCTTTGCCTCGCTGGCGGCCTGGGCTCGGCGGCTTACGCCGAGCTTCGTGAAGATGTGGCTCACGTGCGTCTTCACGGTCGGGAGCTTGACACCCAGAAGCTCGCCGATCTCGGCGTTGCTCTTGTTCTGGCAGATGAGGCGCAGCACCTGGCGCTCTGTATCGGTCAGAGGCTCTGCCGGACCCTGTGCTGGCGCAAGGTAGTTCGGATAATGCGATGCCTGGAGGCGCGCGCCCTTGATGAGGCGGGGGAGCTGCTCGGCATCCTCGCCGCGTTCGAGCATCTGCTTCTGCTCCTCGAGCAGAAGCGGCAGCACGGCTGAGCCATACTCCGTGATCGTGCGGACATAGCCGTACCTCTTTGCTTTCTCGAGGGCACGCTCGAGCCAGGACTGCCACTCGGTCCTGCCCTGACGCCAGGCTGCGATGGCAGAGAGGATATCGTAGTGGATCACATAGATCGTGATATCCCTCGACTGCACGTATCCCGACAGCGTTGCCATGAGCCGGTATGCCTCGGCATACCTCGATTCGGAGAAGTAGGCCTGGCAGACGGTCAGGTAAATATAGCGGTCGAGGAAGTTCAGGCGACGCGAAGTGTCAGGCGCATTCTCATCGAGCCAGGCATGGACACGTTCGGTCTCGCCGAGCCTCATCCAGGCATGGCAGCGCAGGGCATCGAGGTTCTGGAGGATTCGCCTGCTCTCCGGCGTGTCGTGCTCCACCATGCGGCGGCGCAGGGGATCGAGCAGCACGAGCGCCTGGCGGGCATCACCCTGCTCCATGAGGGAACGAGACTGGATGCCTGTGGCAGCGAATTCGATCGAAGGGTCGCCCTTGCGCCTGATCTGCGGAAGCAGGGCATTCACGCGGGCGATATAGGGCGTGACATCGGCACCCTTCTCGAACTTGCTCTCGCAGAGCGCGATCTCGACCGTGCCTACGCCCTGCCGTCCCAGGGCTCTGCCGGCAAGCTTGCTCATCGCGAGGCAGGTCGCATCGTCTGTCGGCACCCAGGCGCTGAGGTCGCGTCCGCCGTTGATGACAGAAGGCATGCCGCTCGTGATCGAGAGCTGGAGGTCCGGATCGTCCGAGGCATTGATGCAGGCAAGCGCCTTCACGGTGTCGACGATGCTCGAGAGGCGGCGGTGGGGAAGGGCGAGGTCGAGGTAGGCGAGATAGGATGTTGCCTTCTCGCGCTCTTCCTTCGTGCGCTCAGATGCCTCGGCGTAGTGCTCGAGCTCCTCATACCAGCGCTCGGATTCCATGATGTCCATCGAGAGGGAGTCGAGCATGCTCATGACGCGCATGAGGCGCGGGGATTCCTTCACGACAGAGTCGGGCAGCTCATGGTAGTAGCGCTCGAGCTCGAAGAAGCTGCCGTTGCCGGGATGGAGGCGGGCATGCTCCTTGAGTATTTCAAGCATCTCCTCCTTGCGGCCGCACTTCGCGCAGAGGTCGAGCGCGCTCATGTGGTCGCCCTCCTCGACGTAGTAGGCGATGGCACGGGTGATGGCGCGCTCGGAATCTGCTGCCATGCCCTTGCGGCCACGCTCCCAGGCGCAGAACTGCCTCAAGCCCTGGCGGACATACCAGCCCTTTGCATCGTGGGCGACAAAGCAGGTGGCATGCCGGAGAGCATCGAGGAAGGCCTTGCCGTCCTCTTCGCCGAGGACCTTGAGCACGAGCCGGTCATCGACCTTGTCGAAGAGCGAGACAAGCAGGAGCGCATCCTGCGTCCCGGCATCGAAGCGATGCTCGAACTCCGTCTCGAAGTAGCACATGACCTCGTCGAAGAGGCCGCACTCCCATGTGCCGCTCTCGTCGCGCTGCATATGGGTCACGGCAAGAGAGACCGCGAGCGGATAGCGCTTGGAGATCTCGGCGATGTGCTCGACGTATTCCGGTGCCGGCGAGAGGCCATTCGCGACGAGGAGATGGGCGATATCGTTGTCGGTGAAGAGCAGGTCATCGCTCGTGACGATCAGAAGCTCGCCCCGCGCGAAGAACGGCGTGAGCCAGCCCGGCATCGGCGCCCTCGATATGAAGACGAAGCGGGTGTCCTTCGCACGTGCCGCAAGGGAGGCAAGCACCGGCTCCTGCGCTGTCGTCACAGCGTCATGCACATTGTCCACAAGCACAGCCTCGTGGCCTTCTATCGTCTCGGGCGTGATGGCTTCGGTGACATCCTCCTCTTCGGAATCCACTTCGAGCACATCGAGCCCATGGAGCATGCGGTGCGCGAATTCTGTCTTGCCGAAGCCGAGAGGAGCAGAGATGAAGGCAAGGCGCGTGCATTCCCACTGCGCCCAGAGATACTCGTCGAGTTCGAGGGAGACCTTGTTCAGCATATTCTCACCGTCCCTGCAGCCGGAATCTGGCCGCATCGTGTGTCGTATCTGTTCCGGTCTGGATCTTGCTGGCCAGCCGGATGTGCCGGATGGACAGAAAGATCGAGGCCCTGTGCCTGTGTGCAGGCGGCTCAGGTGCTGCCCTTGGCAGCACCTGTTCTCATTATGGCTGCACTCCGCGAGAAGGGACTAATACCAAAGTATTAGATGAAGGCACTTCCAGCCCATCCTTCATGCGGGAGTGGCCTCATACTTTGGCATGATGGCGGCTTCCAGACTGATTTCTAGAATCTGAACCAGCACACACGCAAACCGGCTGCAGGATCTCTATGAAAGGAAACCAACCATGGAAGCCGTATCGATGAAGTGCCCCAACTGCATGGGCGATGTCATTCCGTTCGGCAACGGCGTCTACGGCCGCTGCAACAGCTGCGATTCCGTCTTCAAGCTGAAGGATGGTCCCGCAAAGGATGAGGACCTCGACGAAGAGGACTACGAAGACGAGGACGAAGACGAAGAAGAGGACGACGAGGAGGGCTTCGATTTCGAGGAGTTCTTCCAGGACTTCTACGACGAGCATGTCGACGACGAGGACGACCTCTCCGATGCCTACTTTGGAGACCGTCTCGACGACAATCCGGAGAAGATCGCCCAGGCCGTGAAGTACTTCGAGATCGAGGATGAGGATGACGCGGACGAGGTGTACTGCGTCGTCGACACGACGATCTTCGGGAGCGGCAAGGTGGGATTTGCCGTCACGGTCTCCGGCATCTATATGAAGGACGAAGACGGCGATACCGCCTTCATCGACTGGGATACCTACGACGATGACTGCGAGATCGAACGTGACGGCGGCAAGGTCACGATCGGCGGCCATCCGTTCGTTATCGGCGGCGAAGAGGCAAAGCTCGTCGCACGCATGATGCGCGACCTAAAGGAGTAAGGCTCCCACACCAGAAAGGAGGGTCCGATGGCTCTCATCAAGGCGGCACTGGGTGCCCTTTCCGGCAATCTTGCCGACCAGTGGAAAGAGATGTTCTACTGCGACTCCCTCGATGCGGACACGCTCTGCGTCAAGGGCCAGAAGCGTACCGGCGCCCGCAGCTCCAACACGAAGGGCGATGACAACATCATCTCCAACGGCTCGATCGTCGTCGTGAACTCCGGCCAGTGCATGGTCATCGTCGAGCAGGGCAAGGCCGTGGATTTCTGTGCCGAGCCGGGCGAATATACCTATGATTCGAAGGCGGCGCCTTCCGTCTTCACGGGCGGCCTGGGAGCTGGCCTTCTCGACACGTTCAAGAACATCGGCAAGCGCTTCACGTTCGGCGGCGATACCGGCCTCGACCAGCGTGTCTACTACTTCAACACGAAGGAGATCATCGGCAACCGCTATGGCACATCGACTCCCGTGCCCTTCCGTGTCGTCGACAACAATATCGGCCTCGATATGGACATCGCCGTGCGCTGCAACGGCGAGTTCTCCTACAAGCTTGCAGACCCGCTGCTCTTCTACCAGAACGTCTGCGGCAATGTCGAAGACGACTACACGCGCGACGAGATTGCCTCCCAGCTCAGAAGCGAGCTCCTGACGGCGCTGCAGCCGGCGTTTGCCCGCATCTCCGAGATGGGCGTGCGCTACTCTGCCGTGCCGGCCCATACCGAGGAGATGTCTCAGGCACTCTCCGACATCCTCTCGAAGAAGTGGCGCGAGACCCGCGGCATCCAGATCGTCGCCTTCGGCGTCAATGCAATCGCAGCGGATCCCGAGGACGAAAAGACGATCAAGGAGCTCCAGCGCACGGCTGTCATGCGCGATCCGCGCATGGCTGCAGCAAACCTCGCCTCCGCTCAGGGCGATGCGATGCGCACGGCTGCCGGCAACGATGCTGGCGCCTTCGTCGGCTTTGCGGGCATGAACATGGCGCAGATGGCAGGTGGCATGGGCGGCATGAATGCCCAGCAGCTCTTCCAGATGGGAGGCCAGGGCGGCTATCCGCCGCAGGGAGGATATCCTGGCGGCGGTCCGGGAGGATATCCCGGCGGCCAGGGCGGCTATGGGTACAGCCAGAACGGCTACCAGCAGAGCCCGAACGGCTTTGCGCCCCAGGGCTATCCGCAGGGTGCGCCTGCTGGACCTGCTGCAGGGCCGCAGGATGGCCAGGATGCGCCGGCCCAGGCAGCAGGCGATGTCGAAGCGGCAGGAGCTGCGCCGGATGCTCCCGTCCGGGAGGCAGCTGCTGCAGGCGCGGCAGCTGGCATGTCTGTCCAGCCCGGGGACTCCCAGGACGGCTCCTGGGTGTGCCCCTCCTGCGGCACGACGAACACGGGCAAGTTCTGCATGGAGTGCGGAACGCCCAAGCCAAAGCCGCAGCCGCGCTACCGCTGCGACAAGTGCGGCTGGGTGCCTCAAGACCAGACGCATCCGCCCAAGTTCTGCCCGGAATGCGGAGACCGCTTCGACGACTCCGATATCGAGCAGTAGCTGAACCGAAAGAATGCACCTGCGTGCCCGGAGGGACCCCCATCCCTCCGGGCACGTTTCTTCTGGCATGCTACTTCACGTTCAGCTCCTGCAACGTTTATGATGGGTGGGCACTGACAAACAAGATCTGGATTGGCTTTCTGCATGGCAGACACACGCATAACGATGAGGGACATCGCCTCCCACTTCGGCATCTCCGTCAATACGGTACACAAGGCAATTGCCGGCAAGCCCGGCGTCGGCGCCAAGACCCGCGCGGAGATCCTGAAGTATGCAGAAGAGGTCGGCTACGAGCGCAACGAGAGCGCCTCGATGCTGCGGCGCAAGGCGCCGGTCGTCTATGTCGTGCTGCCGAGTCCGGAAGACGATGGACGCTTCTTCTATGCGAAGCTCTGGAGCGGCTTCGAGGCATTTGCTGCCTCGCACAGCTCGGGCGATATCGAGTTCAGGCGCATCGCCTTCCGTCCGGGATGCTATCGCAAGGAGCTTGCGAAGATCCGCGAGAAGATGGATGCAGGGGAGCGTGTGAACGGCCTTCTTGCGTTCGCGCCAGAAAACGATGCAGATCTTCTGGAGCTCGAGCGTGTGGCAGAGCACGGGATGCCGATAGAGCTTGTGATGGGACAGGATCGCAGGGTTCCCCATATCGGGGCTGCCATGCCTGACTACCGTGTCGCCGGTCTCCTTATGGCTGAGCAGGCAGCAAACCTCATGCGGGGCAGAGGCGATGGCACAACGGCACCCTCCGTCGTGCTCCTTTCGGGAGATCCGACAGTCGAGGCACACCGCTTCGTGGCCGATGCCTTCAGAGGGGAGCTCGAAAGGGAGCTGCCGGAAGCGCAGATCGTCGACGTTCCTGGTGGCCATGGAGAGAGGGACGAGCTGCCCGGCAGAGTGCGCGGGGCGATGGAAGGGCATGCACCATCATTTGCCTGCAGCGTCTTTGCGACAGGCAGCATGGTGCTTGCCGGCGTGCTCGAAGAGACAGGCCTTGCCGGCACGGTGCCTGCCATAGGTTCTGACATCTTCCCGGAAAACATCGAGGCGCTCAGGAACCATACGTTCTCGAACCTGCTCTTCAAGGACCCGGAAGGCCTTGCCTTCCGTGCGGCCGGCACGCTCTCGGCGTACCTCATGTATGCCACTGCCGAGGAAGGCCTTATCGTCGGCGATGTGGAGCTTGTCTTCCGCTCGAACCTCGAACATTACCTCAAGAGGTGATAGAGCGCCTGAACGGTGCAGGGCCCTCCTCGCCGGGCTCAGCGGACGAGATATCGATCGTGAGGTCGCAGGAGCCGTCGTCTGCACTGTCCCATGAGATGCGGATCCAGGATTCGGGCTGTTCTACAGCGTCTGTCCCCTTGCTCTCGGGACTCCGGATACCGATGGAGAGGGAATGCTCGTCCTGGATGCAGATGAACTCGCCGGCATCGATGCTGGTGGCACGGGTGCGCTTCTCGCTGCCTGAATATGCATCTTCGCACTCGGGCATGCAGGCGACCGCAAGGTCTGCAAGGTCGATCGAGATATCGAAGACAGAGGCGGTGTCTCCGTCCTCTTCCTGTTCCTGCTGAAATGCGCCGTGCTCATGCTCTACGGTGCAGACGATATCGGAAAATGTTGTCTGGAATCTGCTGGACGTAAGCGTGCTCCTTCTGTCTGCGCTCATATGGAATCTGCAGAGCAAGAGCGCAGCGAGGCGTGCCCTCGGCCCTTGCGGACGAAAGCAGGCCTGGCTGCGTTCTGTGCATGCTCCTAGAAGAAGGGGATTGCATCCCCGGCAGCAGCATCTGCCTGTGCCGGTGCATCCTGCGTGTTCTGGAGCTCTGCGGTCGGTGCTGGCTCTGCCTGCGCCGCTGGCAGGACGACCTGTGCCCCATAGAGCGCAAGAGCTGTCCCGAGGCAGGCGATAGCGCGGAGCTGCCTGTCATGCAGAGTATCCATAGAGGCCTCCTTCTGATGGAATGGCAGGACGGAGATGGCAGATGCGGCGCCGCTCTCATGAGGGCGCCGCCGCTGCATATGCACTGCTCGGGCGTGAGGAGAGAGGGCTTGCCCGTGAGATGCGCACATCAGGAAAGTGCCGGTGCCTGCCTCGTCTGGTAGACGCCGTAGAGGTAGAGGCCAGGAAGGATGAGCCCCGCGGCAGCATTCGCGATGCTTCCGGCATCGCCTGTGCCGATAGCGGAGACGAGGCTGTAGACACCGAAGATGACGGAAACGATACCGAGGGCGAAGGCCAGTGTGTTCTTGCCGGCCTGCTTCGAGGCCTTGAGGCCGACAGCGCCGACGAAGAGGTTCAGAAGTCCCCCGAAGAAGGCGACGATGCCGAGTATCGCTGCAACGCCGGCACCGAGGCCGACAGCTGCATCGGAGGCGACGATATAGACGCCGAACATCATGAACAGTCCGAGCACGAGGCAGATGAGTGCATAGACGATCAGGATGAGCGAGGTGACGCGCAGGACGCTTGAGGTGGTGCCTGGCACTTCATTCTTTGCCATGGTTCTTCAGCCTTTCTTCTCTGCATGCGTGGCACAGATGCCTCTGTGCGCTGCTGACAAGAGAAATGCTAGACGCCTGCTGAAATATGCACCTCATGCCAAAGTATGAGACGCCTCTTCTGTTTGGGTCTGATTTCCTGAACGAGAGGATGGGACGGGATATGCGACACAGCTGCTATGCTTTGCATACATTCCTTGGAAGACTGTGTCGAAAGGACATGCGATGAGAAAGAACATGGACGAGGCGCTCCTTGCGGAAGGCACGGAGGCTTCGGGCCTTGGCGCCCTTGCCGGAAGCACGGCACTTCGGAGCATCCTGCGCATCGGTGCAGGAGCAGCTGCGCTTGCCCTCTGTGCGAACCTCGAGATTCCGCTCGAGCCGGTGCCATTCACGCTCCAGATCCTGGCGCTCAGCTTCATCGCAGCGACGCTGAAGCCGAAGGAGGCTGTCTCGGCAGCGGCTGCCTATGTGGCGGCAGGAGCTCTCGGAGCACCGGTCTTTGCAGGCGGCATCGGCGGGGCATGGCGCCTGGCAGGCCCGACCGGCGGCTTCATCCTCGGCTTCATTGCTGGTGCCTGGGTGGGCTCCTATCTTCTTTCCCGGCTTGCGAAGACGCGCCTGCCCTGGGCAGTGTCTGCGTTCGTCTCTGTCACGGCAATGACCGCTTGCGTCTATCTCTTCGGCTGGGCGCAGCTTGTGCTCGTCGCACATCTTTCGGCTTCTGCTGCCTTTGCGGCTGGCATCGCTCCCTTCGTCGTCTTTGACCTTATGAAGGCAGGCCTTGTGGCATCTGCTCTGGGAGCGGGGCGCATTGCACGGGACAAGGTGCGCCGCTAGGAAGATCTTCTGCATCATATATATGATCCGCAATCGAGGCAGCCTGGGCATATGCCCGGGCTGCTCTCTGTCTGCAGCCTTTCTGCTCTTTTGCAGCGGAGCGCACCAAGGGCATAGAATCGCTGTGGCTGCAAACTGGACAGGAAGGTATGGGGCTATGGGCGACATCACGGTAGGCTGCCATCTCTCGACGTCGAAAGGCTATGAGGCGATGGGGAAGTGCGCGCTCGAGATTGGCGCGAACACGTTTGCCTTCTTCACGAGGAATCCCCGGGGCGGCAAGGGCAAGGTGCCCGATCCTCTAGACATCAAGGCGCTCCTCGATCTTATGGAGCGCCATCAGTTCGGCAAACTCGTGGCACATGCTCCCTACACGATGAACCTGTGCTCGGCCAAGCCGGATGTCGTGGAGTATACGCGCGAGGCATTCGCTTCCGATATCGAGCGCATGGAGCAGCTGCCGGGAAACTACCTCAACTTCCATCCCGGCAACCATCTGAAGCAGGGGGCAGATGAGGGCATCCGCCTCATCGTCGAGGGCCTCAACCAGGTGCTCGTGCCAGGTCAGAAGACCTGCGTGCTGCTGGAGACCATGGCGGGAAAAGGGACCGAAGTCGGCCGTACGTTCGAGGAGCTCGAGCGCATCCTCGAAGGGGTGGAGCACGACGAGCTCATGGGCGTCTGCCTTGACACCTGCCATGTGAACGATGCGGGCTATCCGATAGCCGAGGACCTCGACGGCGTGCTCGACGAGTTCGACCATGTGATAGGGCTTGATTGCCTCAAGGCCCTGCATCTGAACGATTCGAAGAATCCGCTTGATGCCCACAAGGACAGGCACGAGAAGCTGGGCCAGGGCACGCTCGGCCTTGCCGCTTTCCAGAAGATCGTGACGAACCCCCGCATCTCGGGGCTGCCGATGATCCTCGAGACACCGAACGAGCTCTCCGGCTACCGGCGAGAGATCTCTGCCCTGCGGGCGCTTGCGCATGGAACCTCGCTCGACGAAGCCGAGGCGCTGCTCGAAGATGCTGGCGAGGAAGAGGCGGCACCAGAGAAGGCATAGCGCAGAATCGGGCTGCTTGACAAGGAGGCCTGCAAGGCCTGCAGGAGCAGGATACGGGGAGACGTCGAGGAGGGCGAATGGATTTCAGGGATATGCCGGCATGCCGGATGCGCGCTGCCTTCGAGCAGAAGATCATGGCACCGTACCATGCTACCTATAGAGGAGAGCTCGGCCTGGCGCAGACATCCGTGCTCGAAGAGCTGTCCCAGACAGGACCGATCCGCCAGCAGGAGCTGGCAGAGCGGCTCCGGACCTCGAAGCAGCATGTATCGAAGATCGTGAACAGGCTCGCAGAGCTCGAGCTCGTCGAGCTTTCTCCCGACCTGGAAGATGGCCGGAGCCATATCGTGGGCCTGAGCGCAGAGGGCGAAGCCTTCCTTCTGGCCCATATCCACGAGGCGCAGCAGAAGATCGAGGAGAGCTTCGCGCATCTGGCTCCCGAAGAGCGCCGGGAGCTCGATGAGGCAATGTCTACCGTCGTCCGCCTGCTCGAGAAAGTGTAGGAGCCACAGCGATGGATGGCAAAGAGCGCATCCTGATGCTCGGCAACAGCTTCACACGTGCGAATGGCCTGCCGGAGCTTCTGGGCAAGGAACTTTCCTGCGAGGTCGAGATTCATGCGCGGGGAGGGGCACGGCTCGCCGAGCAGCTGAATCCTAAGACGAAGCTCGGGGCCCAGACGCTCTCAGCGCTTGAAGCGGGAGGATATGCCTTTGTCGTGCTCCAGGAGATGAGCACGGCAGCCGTGACGTCGCCTGCTAGCTTCGAGAGAAGCGCAGGCAGGCTTGCAGAACTGGTACGTGCTGAGGGTGGCGTCCCCATCCTCTTCGAGACGTGGGCATTCAATGAGAGATGCCCGCGCCTTGCGGCGCTCGGCCTCACGTCTTCTTCCATGCAGGATGCTATCACACACGTTTCACGCAGGATTGCCGAAGAGCATGGGCTTGTTCTTGCCGAGGTCGGAGAGGTCTTCCGGGAACGTGGCTTTGCAGAGGCGCTCTACGCACGCGATGGCAGGCATCCAAGCGAGACTGGCACGAGGCTTGCAGCCTCTATCCTTACGTCTGCTATCAGAGGTATCTGATCTCTACGCGTCCTGGCAGATGGTCTTGCCAATCATGATGTTCAGGATCTCGACGTCCGTGGGGTGCATGCCGACACGGCCGACGTATCCCATGGACCGGATCGTCTCTTCGGTCGTCTCGCCGATGAGTCCCTCGCCTGGCCTGAAGTCGACGTTCGCCAATGCCATGTCGCATCCGAGTATTGCGGCATCGACAGCGGCTGCAATCTTCGCGGCACAGCTCGGCTTTGCGCCGTCACAGACGATGCCGCCGACATTGGCAAGCGTATTGGCAATCGTTGCCTGATACTGGCCGAAGGAGCCGCCCCTCAGATAGCAGATGGCTGCACCGGCACCGGTTGCGGCCGTGACGGCGCCGCAGAAGGCAGAGAGCTCGCCGATGAAGCGCTTTGCATGGATGGCAGTGAGGTCGGAGAGCACGACGGCGCGCAGCATCTCGTCGTGCGGGACCTTGAGGTAGCGGGCATACTCGGCAACGGGCAAAGAGCACGTGATGCCCTGGTTGCCCGAGCCACAGTTGATGACTACCGGCATGGGGCAGCCGCTCATGCGGGCATCGGAGCCGGCCGCAGCCGCTGCACGTGCGCGGCAGGAGATGTCGTCCGGGCGGGTCAGGAGCAGCGTCTTGCCGATGCGGGCACCCCAGTCGCCCGAAAGGCCCTCGTTCGAGATCTCCTCGTTGAGCGTGACCTGGCGCTCGATCAGGTCCTTGATGTCGGCAATCGCGACAGTGTGGGCAAACTCCCAGATGCCTTCAAGCGAGAGGCATGCAAGATCGGGCTCTTCGTCTGCCTGCTCGACAGTGGCGCCTTCCTCGACGCTGACGCCGTCGAGAGAGACCGTCTTCCCGTCACGGGCAAGCTCGACGACATTCGTATGCCTGCCTGAGACGCAGGCAGAGCCCTCATGTCCCTCGGCGGTCGCGACGACGCGGACATAGAGGTTCGGCACGTCCTCGGCAAGCGATACATCGCAGAAGCCCGAAGAGACAAGCTCGCGTGTACGTGCCTGCTCTTCCTCTGTGATGCCTTCGAGGACTTCGAGTGCCGCCTCGGCATTGCCACCGACAGCGCCCAGGGTTGCTGCAGCCTCGATGCCGCGCTGGTCGCCGGAGTTCGGCACGGTCACGCTCTTCACGTTCTTGATGATGTTGCCGGAGCAGGCAACGGAGAGGTGCTCAGGCGTCTGCCCAAGGGCATCGCGGGCAAGCGCTGCCACGTAGGCGACAGCGATAGGCTCGGTGCAGCCAAGCGCACAGACAAGCTCGCGCTTCAGGATGTTGAGGTAGCCTTCCTGGACAGAGCGCTCCATTGTTCTCCGATCTCTCAAGGTTTTAGAGGATACGGTAGCGCACGTTGGCTACAGGCTTGTTAAGAGAAAAGGTGCGTTCGTTCCATCTCCACGAAATCGGACAGGAACCTGCTCACTCTTCCTGTGGGTCCTCCGCCTCCTCTTCCTGGCTCGTCGAGAGCAGCGCCTGGACAAGGGCGGTGTCCTCCGTATCGGGGGAGCCGAGCGGAAGTCCGCAGGCCTCGAAGAAATGGCTGCCGGCGAACTGGCGGGCACGGAACGTGTCATGCGCTCCATCGTCGAGGTAGCGCACGCGCGAGAGGCAGTCTGCCGTCGCGCACCAGAGGACCCCATGCGTCTTCGCATAGGAAAGATACGTCGGATCCTTCGACCAGAGCGTCACGCCTGCCATGTGCTCGAGCTCATATGCCACGGCATATTCCTGCCATGAGAGGCCGAAGATGCGCACGAAGCGGTCGAGGAGCGATGCCATCCTCGTCACACGCTGGAGCGCTGCCGAGGCATCCATGAGGCGGATGTCGTCGGGGAGCGTGGCGCCGGTCTTCTCGCGGAGCGTCTTGAGCGCACCCTTCCTCTTCTTGCCGCGGACCATGACAGCAGGGACGGAGAGCTTCATCGACGCGTCGGGGAAGAGCTCGATCGCGGAGTGGGGGACGACCATATCGTCTGCCTGGGAGCTCCGGAAGATGAGGCTGTCGTGGGCATGCTGGATGTGGCACTCGACTCCGTTGTGGCGGAATGCCTCCTGCATCGCAGCGGCGCCCTCATTCACGCGGGCGCGGGAGTGCACCTCTTCTGCGTCAGGTCCCATATGGAAGAGATAGAGGTCGAAGAGTGCTGCGTCGTCTTCTGCATCGTCTGCCATCGGATAGAAGACCGTGCGGCGGCAGAAGCGCTCGACTTCCTGCCTTCTCCTCATGGCCCGGTCATAGAGGTCGACCAGCGCGGCGGAATCGGCAGGGCCTGACGTCGAGCCTTCGCGGATCTCGACGATGCCGTCTGCAACGTAGGGCGGGAAGTCGCCTTCGTCGATGCGGACGAGCACGACGCCGGTCTCTGCATCCTGGGGATTGGCAAGGAAGCGCACCTCGAAGCGGGGTGCCGGCGAGACATGGTGGCGGCAGAGCTCGCCGATGATCTGGGAATAGTCGGCAGAGCCCTTGGGCAGAGGGCACACCTCGCGTGAATCGTCGGCAATGCCGATGATGAGCCAGCCGCCATGGGAGTTCGAGAACGAGGCGACGATCTTCGGGATCTTGCGGCGCACCGAAGGCCCGAATGTCTGCTTGAACTCAAGAGCAAAGCCTTCCTCGAGCTCCTGGAGCTGGACAAGGTCCTCCCATGTCACATCGTTCAGGGCTTTCTCGTGTCCCTGCTCGTCACGAAATGGGCTGAACATCGAGCGCTCCTTTCCCAGGCCTTCGGCAGCAGGCTGTCGCGGCCACGATTTTCTCAGGCTTCGTCTGGCCCATCCTCGCGGGCGCACCACAGAAAGTCGAAGCAGCGTCTGTTCTGCGTTGCCCAGCTTGCCTCATTGTGCTGTCCGTCCGGGATGCACCAGAGCGAGACGGCAGCTCCCTCGTTGCGAAGGATTGTCGCCAGCCCCTGCGTCGCTACCGCTTCATCCGAATCCTCGAGAAGGTCGTCTCCCCAGATCTTTCCGGACTCTCCCTCTGCCCAGGCAAAGTAGACGCGCGTGTCGGGGGAGATGTCGGAGATGTTTGCAAGCGGCACGAAGAAGCGGTTCATGAAATGGCAGCCCGAGGAGATGCAGCCAGCCTTCCCGAAGACATCGTTGTGCGCGAGCATGCCGTAGACGCTCATGATGCCGCCCATGCTCGATCCTGCTATGCCGGTCGCCTCGCGGTGCGGCCATGTGCGGTACGTGGCATCGATCCAGGGCTTCACCTCATGCATGATCCACTGGAATGTCTTCTCGCCGATGCCGTGGACATCGAAGTCCATGATCTTCATGTCCCAGGGGCTGTACTCGTCGAGGCGCTCGTTGTCGACATGGCTGCATTCGAGGCCACAGACGATCATCGGCTTCTCCCAGCTGCGGAGGAAATCGGCAAGCCCCCAGCTCGTGCCATAGGTCGCCTCCGCATCGGAGAAGAGGTTCTGTCCGTCGAAGAAGTACGTGACGGGGTAGCGCTCAGTGTTTCCGTCTCGATAGTAGTCATCAGGCAGCCATACATGGAGCGTGCGGATGCCCTCGTGCGGTTCGTACCACATGTCATGCTTCTCGATCATGGCAGATCCTTCCTCAAACGGAATGTATCGTCACCTGGAGGGCTGGATTCTCCCGTGCGGCACGGGAGGCGACCCGGGCAAGCGTCTCGAAGAACCGGTGCCGGGAAGCATCTCCGTCGCGCTCGTCGAGCACGATCTCGAGCTCGGCCGGACCATCGATGTCTTCGAGGAGGTCCTGGAGCGCCGCGAAGTTGCGTCCGAACCAGGGCGGAAAGCCGAAAGAATCGGAGAGGAGGCTCCAGATGTCGTCCTCTGAAAGCGTATCTGCCTCCGAGATTGCGACCATCTTCGGCCTCCCCTCAATAGACCTGCTCGAATGTCTCATAGTGGTCGGGCGTGTAGTAGATGAGCCCGTCGGTCGACCAGACGATGCGCTCAGGTCCCCGCATGCCCCCATGGTAGTCGATATCGCACTCATGCCAGGTCCTGCCCTCGGCATCCGGCAGTTTGCCGTCGTCGTTGTAGAAGACGGACCCTCCTATGCTCATGCCGGGACAGACCTCGTCGAGGTTGCCTTCTGAGGGGACCCAGCCTGCCTTCTTCGCCTTCGTCTTCGAGATGAAGTTCGGCGGCAGCTCTCCATACTCGTGGAGATAGGCAGCGACCTCCTCCTTGCTTGTATAGGAGGAGCCACGCTCGACCTCGACGGTGTCAGACGATGTCTCGCTCTGGGCATCTGCAGAAGCCGGCGCCGAGGTGGCGCTGCAGGCCCAGGCGCCACCGCATGCCATGAGCAGCGCCAGGGCACAGGAGAGGAGTGCCCGCAGAAGATGCCGTGCTCTTGCCATCTGGCTCCTCCTCATGAAAAGTTCAGCAGAGCTTCGCGCCTGCCGGGATCGCATCGTCGAGCATCAAGAGATTCAGGCGCTCGGAGCCGTCCTTCTGGTAGACGGCAGAGAGCAGCATGCCGCAGGAGTCGAGGCCCATCATCTTCCTCGGCGGGATGTTCACGATTGCGACAACGGTCTTGCCGACAAGCTCTTCCGGCTCGTAGTAGGCGTGGATGCCGGAAAGGATCTGCCTCTCGGTGCCCGAGCCATCGTCGAGCGTGAACCTCAAGAGCTTCTTGCTCTTCTTCACGGCCTCGCAGGCAAGGACCTTGCAGACGCGCATGTCGGATGCGGCGAACGTATCGAACGAGATCTCCTCGGCGAAGGGCTCGATTGCAGGAGCCTCTTCTGCCGTCTCGGGTGCAGTCTCTTCTGGAGCAGCGGTCTCGACGCTCTCGGTCTTCTCTTCTTCCATATCCTGCCTTTCTCTTCTTTTGCAGATGTCTCCATTCTATACGAGCCCGCTCCATGGGCTGCCGCTCCCGGAAAGCGCACGCAGCGGTTCCGACAGAATGAAGCAGGACAGGACATCGGAGCAGGGGAAGCAGGCCTGAAGCTTCTTTCAGGCCTTTTTCTGGAGTTCTCGGCTGCTTCGGGCTCCTTTGCTACCATGTTCTGCGGCCGATGGCCGGCCCTCCAAGCAGTCCCAGGTAGAAACCTGCTTGCCAATCCAAAACCGGGAGATAGCCCCATGCTCAAGAAAACGCTCCAAGACTGCCGGATTCTGCTCCGGTCCATCCCGAGCCTTACGGTCACGCTCTTCGTCGTCTCTGTCGTCGCAATGAATCTCCTTGCGAACAAGGAGCTCATCTCGCTTCCGTATCTCGCGCTTGACTGCGGCTTCTGTGTGAGCTGGGTCAGCTTCCTGTGCATGGACATGATCTGCAAGCGCTTCGGTGCGAAGGCCTCTGTCACGGTGAGCATCCTCGCGCTGCTTGTGAACCTCGCCGTCTCGATCCTGTTCTGGCTCATGAGCCTCACGCCGGGCATGTGGGGTGCCTACTACACATATGGCTCGCTCGAGGTGAATGCGGCGCTCAATGCGACGTTTGCTGGCAGCTGGTATGTGGTCTTCGGCTCGTCCTGCGCAATGGTGTGCTCGTCGATAACGAACTCGTTTTTGAATGTCAGCATCGGCAGGAAGCTCCAGAAGAACGACTTCGCAAGCTTTGCCGTGCGCTCCTATGTGAGCACGCTTGTCGGCCAGTTCGTGGACAACTTCGTCTTTGCTGCTATCGTGAGCCACAACTTCTTCGGCTGGACGTGGACGCAGGTCGTTGCCTGCTCTCTCACCGGTGCTGTCATGGAGCTTCTCTGCGAGGTGTTCCTGTCGCCTGTGGGCTTCCGTGTCGTCCGTGGCTGGGAGCGTGACGGCGTAGGCGAAGAGTATCTCTCGCTTCATCCCGAGGCACGCCAGACGCCGGAGGCGCAGCATGCCTGATGCCAGAAGCCTGCCGCTCGATCAAGACGGACACACGCTTTCTGTCCTCATCACCGGCACATCCTCTGGCATAGGATGCGCAACGGCCGAGCTCTTTCTTGCGAGAGGACATGAAGTCTGGGGCATCGACAGCGCTCCTGCCGCAATAGAGCATCCCTGCTATACGCACTATCAGGTCGATGTCCGGGACAGGGAACTTCTCCCCACGTGCCTCGAGCCTGATGTGATTGTCTCCTGTGCCGGCGTGCAGGGCACCGAAGGCGATATCGACGTGAACCTCAAGGGCACGCTCAATGTCTGCGAGACCTATGCATTTGCTGGGAAGAAGGTTGCGCCAAAGCTTGCCTCGATCGTGCTTGTCGGCTCCTCGAGCGGACACACCGGAGCCGAGTTTCCGGCCTATGCTGCCTCGAAGGGCGGTGTCCTTGCCTATACGAAGAACCTGGCACAGCGGGTGGCGCCTCAGGCCACGTGCAACAGCATCGATCCTGGCGGTGTCCTGACCGAACTCAACCGTCCCGTGATGGATGACCAGAAGCTGTGGGAGCGAATCATGGAGCTCACGCCCCTGAAGCGTTGGGCGACACCGGAGGAGATTGCTGAGTGGATCTACTTCGTCGCTGTCACGAACCGGTTCATGACAGGACAGAACATCCTGATCGACGGGGGAGAGGCAGGGTCCTTCGACTTCGTCTGGCCGGATACCGATTTCTGAGGAATGGGGAGCTGCACTTCGGTGCGGCTCCCTTTGTCTTCACCCTCAATGCGGCATGGCGGTTGCTGCAAGATGGCGGAATCTGCTACAGATAGATATGTCCTGCCACGTGTTACGGGCAGAAGACGGGAATCTCTGCCTGGACCTGTCCTGTACGCGGGCGGGTATCATCCAGAAGACGAAGGCGGCTCGCGGAGAGGAGCTGGACATGAGTACGGAAGGGCATCTGAGCCATGAGGAATATGCGCGCTACGCACGGCTCTCGGACGCAGAGCTCGTCCGCCAGTGCCATGCTGAGGCGTTCCATGCAACAGGCCCTGGCGGCCAGGGCGTCAATACGGCAGATTCTGCCGTAAGAATGGTGCATGTTCCGACCGGCATCACAGTCGTGAGCCGCGAATCGAGAAGCCAGCTCCAGAACAGGGAACGCTGCCTCGAGAAGATCCATGCAGAACTCGTGCGCCGGGCACGCCGCCCGAAGAAGCGGAAGAAGACGAAGCCGACGAAGGCGTCCATTGCGCGCAGGCTCGATGCAAAGGCCCGCAGGAGCCAGGTGAAGAAGCTCCGCCGCAGGACCGATTTCGACTGAGTCCAGAGCCGGAACAGAAAGGCTGATGAGGATATGGCAGAAGAAGGCACGGAGAAGCTCGGACCCGAGAGCCATGCAGCGCTCGAGCTTGCAATGGCGGAATACGACAAGGGAGACCCGAAGCGTATCCATCATTTCGTGAAGGTCCGTACCTTCGCGCGCGATATTGCCGAGGCGGAAGGCGTCGACAAGAGGACTGCCTACATCGTCGAGGCTGCTGCCATCGTGCACGACGCGGGAATTCATGAGTCGGAGCGGATCTACGGGAATGCAGGCGGCAAGCATCAGGAGGAGCTTGGGCCTGACGTGGCGAGACCGCTCCTTGAGAAGGCAGGATATGCTCCTGCCGTCGTGGAGCGCATCTGCTGGCTCATTGCCCACCATCACACGTATGCCGATATTCAGGGTGCCGACTACCAGATTCTCGTCGAGGCAGACTTCCTCGTAAACATCTATGAGGATGCACCGGAGGATGCGGAAGCCAGAAGGCATATGGCGGAGCAGGCAAAGAGCCATATCTTCAGGACCGCGACGGGCACGAAGCTCCTCGAGCTTCTCTATCTGAGCTAGGGCAGAGATCTGGCAGGAAAGGGCGCTTGGCTATAATCGTGCCTTGAGGCTTTGGCCCAGTCCTGCACGCGTCGAGGGGAGCATCTGTGGCAGATACGGTCTCTCCCGAAGTGCGGAGCAAGATCATGTCCAAGATACATGGGAAGGATACGAAGCCGGAGGTCCTGCTCAGGAAGGAGCTCTGGCACAGGGGCTACCGCTACCGCAAGAACTTCCGGAAGCTCCCCGGCTCGCCTGATATCGTTATGACAAAATACCGGCTCTGCATCTTCGTGGATTCGGAGTTCTTCCATGGGAAGGGATTCTACGGAGGCCTCGAGAGCAAGAAGTATGAGAGCCTCGAAGAGCAGCTCAAGCATTCGAACCATCCGGATTATTGGCTGCCGAAGATCAAGCGCAACATGGAGCACGACCAGGAAGTGGATGCCGAGCTCACGGAAGGCGGCTGGCACATCATCCATTTCTGGAGCAGGGATGTCATGAAGCACACGGATGACTGCATCCGTACGGTCGAGGAGACGCTCGCTGATATCACGCTCGCAGAGAGCGGAGCTGAAGCTGCGGATGCTGTGCAGGGGAGCTGCGATGCTGCCGGCACATCTCAGGACGCAGAGGCTGCTGCCCAGGCGGAATCTGCTGCAGAGCCTTTAGATCCGAGCTAGTCCTCGTCTTCCTCATCGGCCGCAGCTGCCTCGGCCTCTTCTGCCTTCTTCTCCTCATGGTACTCATCGACCATCTTGCGTGCCTGCTGGGAGAGCCAGGCCTCGTCTTCCGGCTTCGTCTCGACCTTGCCGTCAGCATTCTTCCTCTTCGTGCTCTGCCAGATGGCAATGATGACGCCGAGGACGATGATTGCGAAGCCTGCACCCATAGCGATTCCTTCCCTGTGTCTCGAATGTTCCCTACTGTAACACGCAGGCGTGTCAGGGCACCCTGCATCCTGTCCGAGCGGTCTTTGGCTGTGATGCTGCGGACGCGCAGCCTCAGGTCTCCATAAGTCGCACACAGAAGTGTCAGGACGTGTCAGGAGGCAGCGCTTGCAGGGACTTCTGGGCGAAAAGAGATGCCAGATACGGGTGCGAGCAGCCTTGGACATTGGCGCTCGTCCATACTGGAAGAAGAGATGCATGGGACAGTCTGGCAGGTGCCAGACACAAGGAAAGGGGCAGCCATGGGATTTCCTGAAGGGTTCCTCTGGGGTGGAGCGACTGCAGCGAACCAGTGCGAAGGCGGCTGGAACGAGGGAGGACGCGGCCTTGCGAATGTCGATGTCGCGCCAGCCGGCCCTGACCGCCGTGCGGTCGTCTCGGGCGAGAAGAAGATGTTCGGATTCGATGCCGACCACTACTATCCGGCACAGACCGGCATCGACATGTACCACACGTACCGCGACGATATCGCGCTGTTCGCCGAGATGGGCTTCAAGACGTACCGCTGCTCCATCGCCTGGTCGAGGATCTTCCCGCAGGGCGACGAGGAGCAGCCGAACGAGGAAGGCCTCGCATTCTATGAGGACCTGTTCCGCTGCTGCCAGGAGCATGGAATCGAGCCGCTCGTCACGATTACGCACTTCGACTGCCCGATGCATCTGATCGAGGCCTATGGCGGCTGGCGCTCGAGGAAGCTCATCGATTTCTACAAGAATCTCGTGACGGCGCTCTTCACGCGCTACAAGGGCCTCGTGCACTACTGGCTCACATTCAACGAGATCAACATGATCTTCCATCTGCCCTGGATGGGTGCTGGCATCGCCTTCGAGGAGGGCGAAGACAAGGAAGCGGTCGAGTGGAAGGCGGTGCATCACGAGCTCGTCGCCTCTGCCTGGGCGACGAAGATCGCCCATGAGATCGACCCGACGAACAAGGTCGGCTGCATGCTTGCGGCGGGTGCCTACTACCCCTATAGCTGCCGTCCCGAGGATGTGCGCCAGGCGCAGCTCGATACGCAGCATGAGCTTTCCCTCATCGACGTGCAGGCGCGCGGTGCCTATCCCGCGACAGTACGCCTCATGCTCGAGCGCAAGGGCATCGATCTCGGCATGACCTCCGAGGATGCGCAGATCCTCGCCGAGAACACGGTCGACTTCGTGAGCTTCTCCTACTATGCGACCCGCTGCTCGGCAGCTCCTTCGACAAGCGCGCCGCGTACGCAGGGCAATGCGTTTGCCGGAGCGCTCAATCCCTACCTCGAGAAGTCGCAGTGGGGCTGGGCCATCGATCCTCTGGGCTTCCGCATCACGATGAACGAGCTCTATGACCGCTACCAGAAGCCGCTCTTCGTCGTCGAGAACGGTCTCGGCGCAAAGGATACGCTCGTGCCTGACGGCAAAGACTCCTATACGGTCGAGGATGACTACCGCATCGACTATCTGAGGAAGCATATCAAGGCGCTGCGCGACACGATCGAAGAGGACGGTGTCGAGGTCTGGGGCTACACGACCTGGGGACCGATCGATCTGGTGAGTGCCGGTACCGGCCAGATGTCCAAGCGCTATGGCTTCATCTATGTGGACCGAGACGATGAAGGCAAAGGCACGCTCAAGCGCTACCGCAAGAAGAGCTTCTACTGGTACCAGCATGTCATTGCCACGAACGGCGCTGACCTCGGCTAGAAAGGACGGGGAGGGGACATGGCTTCACGCAAGGTCGTCTTTCTGGATGTTGATGGCACGATAACCGATTACGAGAACAGGATTCCCGCCTCCGCGAAGCGTGCCATCAAGGCGGCCCGCGCAAAGGGCAGCCGGGTCTACCTGTGCACAGGCCGCTCGAAGGCAGAGAATCCTCCCGAGCTCACCGCGATCGGCTTCGATGGAATGATCGGCGGCAATGGCGCCTATGTCGAGGACGCAGGCGAGGTCGTGATGCACCAGCTCATCACGAAGGAGCAGTGCCGCCATATCGTCTCCTGGCTTGAAGGACGCGGCCTCGAGTTCTATCTCGAGACGAACAATGGCCTCTTCGCGAGCAGGAACTTCCGCGAGGCAGCGCGTCCGGTCCTTCGCCTCTATGCCGGAAGGAAGGGCATCACGGGTGCAGATGAGCTCGAGACCGACGATGTGATGCATGGGATGGTCTACGGGGGAGAGCTCGTACGCGACGATGTGAACAAGGTCTCGTTCATCCTCTCGAGCTACCAGGACCATCTGGACTCGGTCGAGGAATTCCCCGACCTCAAGTGCGGCACCTGGGGAGGCGCCGGCGAGACCGCGCTCTTCGGCGACCTCGGCGTCAAGGACATCACGAAGGCCCATGCGATGCAGGTGCTTCTCGACCATCTCGGTGCCACGGCAGCCGACGCTGTTGCCTTCGGCGATGCGAAGGTCGATATCCCGATGTTCGAGCTTGCCGGCACGAGCGTCTGCATGGGAAACGGCGGACCGGAGGCAAAGGCTGCAGCCGATTTCGTGACAGATGATGTCGATGAAGACGGGCTCTGGAATGCGTTCGTGCATCTCGATCTCGTATAGCCAGAAGATATAGGTGCGGGACAGAGAGGGAGCAACTCCATAAGGAGCGGCTCCCTCTCATCTCGCTCCATCGGATCTCTACGCTGCCTCCGGAGCCGGCACTCTCCTGAAGACATCCATCTTCGGCTGCCAGAGGTGCGCCCAGACGGCGATGAGGCGCCCCATTGCGAGGACGGAGATCAGCGTGCCCGGGCCGACGCCGTAGAAGGGCTTGCTGAGGGCAAGGCAGAGGATGACCGAGATTGCAATCATCGAGAGGTCGAAGCCGTTCTTTGCAAGCGCGAACTTGATCGGGAAGACATCGGAGATCGTGCGGACGATCGCATCGGTCGGCGTCACGACGATCTCGCAGTTCACGGAGAAGTAGACGCCCAGAGTCGAGCAGATGAGCGCGGCGGCGAGGAGGAGGTAGGCTTCAGGCATTGTGAGCGAAAGCTCGGGGATCAGTGCATCGTAGAGGTCGGTGAGCAGGCTGAAGAGGAGCGAGAACGGAATCTCGCAGACGATCTGAAGCGTCACCTTCTTCAGGAGGGCAATCTGGCAGACGATCAGCACGACGTAGAGCATCATCGAGCAGGTGCCGAGCGTGAGGCCTGTGATCTTTGCCATTGCGTAGAACACGGAGGAGAAGGCGGCAACGCCCAGACCGGTCCTCGTGTTCAGGATGATGCCGAGAGCGAGCAGCTGGTTGGCGGCGAGGTAGATGACCCAGCGGCTGAGCTCTCTGCGTGCGTTCCCTGTCATGGGAATCCTTTCTCTTCTGTTCTTCATCTCTGATTCTAGAAAGCGGTTGGATGAGCTACCAATATCGATAAGTCTATAATCAATAACTGATAGTTATTGATTGAGGGATGAGGCAGAAATGCTATGGCGGCTATCGACGAGGTGAACCTTCGGCAGATCGAGATGTTTCTCGCGGTGGCACGGGCGGGGAGCATGACAGGCGCGGCACGGAAGCTTTTCGTCTCGCAGACAGCCGTGACGAAGCAGATGCAGCTCCTGGAAGAGGAGCTCGGCGTCGCGCTCTTCGCGCGCGGCCACCATATCGCGCTGACAGATGCCGGGGTGTATTTCCAGAAGGAGGCAGAAGCTGTCTGGGACCGCTATGTCCTCCTGTGCCAGAACATGGAAGCGTGGCGGGAAGGTGCTGCCGGCACGCTTGAGGTCGGGATCATGACCTACATCGACCCGACACTCGTCGTCGAGCTCTTTCGCGGATTCAGGGAGCGCTATCCCGATGTCCGCTGCCATTTCCATACGATGCAGTCTGGTGCCATCGCGGATGAGATCCAGAACGGCACGCTCGATCTCGGCATCGGCGTCGCGCGTCCCGGCATCGAGTCGTTCGAGCTCCGCCGCTATTCTCTGATGGAGTTCTGCGCTTCCGGAAAAGACCCTGACAAGCTTCCGGTGATCGTCGATATGCGCACGCCGGAGCTTGAGCGGCCCCCGATCGAGGACACGATGGTCGAAGTCGAGCTCGGGGAGGGGAAGGCGGTGCTCCACGGATTCATGACACGGTTCGACGAGGGGCTCTGCGTGCACGAGCTTTCTGATACCTCGGCTGTGAGCCTCCTTTTCGATGAGCACTTCTCGCGCACGAAGGAGCGCTTCCTTGCCTATGCGAAGGAGTGGCAGGAAGCTCAGACAGCCTAGTGCCGCTGCTCAGAAATTGAGGAGCGTGAAGGCGCCTTCCGGCCGCACGGCGCAGGCGACATCGCGCATCTCTTCGGGAGACTCCTCCATATCGCGGCTGAACCAGACGAGGAGGTCTGCATAGATGCCGCCGACATGGTAGACAAGCGCATACTGGAGGCGGGGATCTTCTGCCTTGGCGGCACGCTCGACGCCGAAGGCGTCTTTCAGCTCGTCGAGCAGAAGATAGGAAGCGCCTGCCCGGTAGAGATTCAGCAGCTCCTCCCTGTGCGCACTGAGCGTCTGGAACATGAAGAGCAGGTAGGCATCCATATCATGAGAGCCGCTCTTCCGGAAGCGGGAGACGAACTCGTCGAGGATATGCCGAAAGATCGTGCGGACGCAGCTGTCCTTGCTCTCGAAATGCCGGTAGAACGTTGCACGGTCCATGCCGGCACGCGCAGCGATTGCTGCGACGGAAATCTTCTCATAGGGCTTCTCTGCTGCAAGCCCGAGGAGCGCTTGGTCTATGGCAGCATCGGCAGAGGACGATAGGCCCTGATGTGCCTGCTCCATGGCTCCTCCCGTCTGATGCAACACTTCTGGCAAGGTGTCGCAGCTTCAATCCAGCAACGCTTCCTTCCCTCTACAGTGTATTCCCGCACGGAACACAAAGCGGAAGGACACGCAATGAAGAAGCTTCAAGACAATCTCTATCAGTTCTCGATCTACATCCCGCCCATGGATTTCACGATCCACCAGTATCTGCTCGCGACGGAGCCCTCAATCCTGTTTGCTGCCGGCACCGTCCAGCAGGCACGCTCGATCATCCCCGAGATCAAGGAGGTGCTGGGCGGCCGCCCTCTGGACTATGTCTTCGTGAGCCACATGGAGTCAGACGAGGCAGGCGGCGTCTTTGCCCTGCATGAGGCATTCCCTGAGATGCGCGTCATCTGCGGGCATCTTGCGGCACGCGAGCTTCCGGGCTGGGGCTATGAGGGAACGGTCGTCCCTGAGGATGCAGCGTCGATGCTTTCCGACGGCGGGCTCGATCTCCAGTTCGTGGACTATCCGGCAGAGGTGCATGACCAGATGGGCCTTCTTGCGTATGAGCGCACCTCGGGCATCCTCTACTCGGCAGATCTTTTCCTCCGCTATGGAAACGGCGTCGGACAGACCATGAAGGCATCCTGGGCTGACGAGGTCGCTGCTATCGATGCAGAGCGGGTGCCCAATGCAGCGCTGCGCACGAAGCTCCAGAAGGATCTCTTGGCTCTCTCGCCGCGCTTTGTCGCTGTCGGTCATGGCTTCTGCCTCGACTGCACCGAGAAGTAAGCTCCTTCGCTATCGCGCAGATGCCTCAGCCGTCCGCTTGGGCCCCTGCCTGCTACGGCTCGCGGAGAAATTTCTTCTTGAGCCCCGTATCTGGTAGGATGGGGTGAAACATCTGTACGAAGCGGGAGAGCGGTGTCTTGCGCCCTTCCGGGAGTGAGGACGCAGTCGATGAGGATACTCGTTATCAATGGAAGCCCGAGGGAGCAGGGCAGCACCCGCAAGCTCGCTGAAGCCTTTGCCCGTGGTGCCGAAGAGGTCGGCAACGAGATCCTGTTCGTGAATGTGGGAAAGAAGAATATCGGCGGCTGCCTCGGATGCCAGTATTGCCACTCCCATGAGGGCAAGTGCATCCAGCGCGACGATATGCAGCCGATCCTCAAGGCGCTCGATACCGTCGATATGGTCGCATTCGCTTCGCCGATCTACTGGTTCGATATCACGTCGCAGCTTAAGGCCGTGATCGACCGCTTCTATGCGAAGGGCACGAATGGCTTCGCGTTCAACCGTGTCGCGCTTCTGCTCGATGCCGACTCCGACCATGTCTTCGATGCAGCCGTGAGCCAGTACCGCCAGATGTGCAACTATCTGAACTGGAAGAACATGGGCATCATCACGGCGGCAAATCTCGAGAAGCTTGGCGGCATCGACCAGTCGCCGGCCTTGAAGGAAGCCTACGAGCTCGGCAAGTCGCTGCGATAGAAGCTCCAGAAACAGAAAGAAGGCAGGACAGCCGTCTGGCTGCCCTGCCTTTGCCTATCGGGACCTACCTGTTCCGGACGCTTGCCACATCCACGAGACAGAAGCGCTCGTCCTGCGTGGCTTCGGGATAGCGCTTCCGGTCTACCGGAGACAGGAACATCTCGAGCGGGCGGATCCAGAGCCCTCCGTCGCCGTAGAGCTTGCGATAGACCACATACTGCCTGCCATCTTCAGAGCCTGTCGCCGTGCCCTCGACGAGATAGTAGTCGCCCTTGAAATGGCGGTAGATGCCGCCGATTCTGACTTCCTGCTTCTGTGCCGGAACCGCGCGCTCTGCCATGTCGGCGGCAAAGGATGGGGCTTCCTCTTGGGGCTCAGGCGCTGCGGCAGGTGCCTCGGACTCGGATGCGGCCTCGGGTGCCGCATCTGCGATGCCCGGCAGCGGCAGGGTGCTGCACTCTGGTACCTCCGGGGCTGTGCCCTGTGCCTCTTCCTCAATCTTCCTGAGCTCTTCCTCGATGATCTTCTCTACCTTGTGGCGGCACTTGCCGCACTTGGAGCCGGCACCGGTTGCACGCTTCACGTCCTTATAGGATGTCGCACCCTGACGAACAGCCTCGCGGATCTCGTCTTTCGTCACATGCTTGCAGCTGCAGATCTCTTTGCTCTTTCCCATGGCAGCCTCCTTATGGCTGGAATCTTCTGCCCCTCCAGTCTGGCAGGGATATCCATGCCTGGAAAGCTCCGGCAGCCCCAAGAGGCAGAGACGGCGTCCGAACGGGACAGCGCCTTGTCCTCAGCGCTTCCTCTTCTGCTCCTCCGCCTTTTCGAGCGCACGGCGGAGGCGCTGGGCGCTTGCTTCGCGGTGCTCTTCCGTGTAGGTGCGGATGCTCCTGAGTGCACGCTTCTGCATCGAGGAAAGCTCTTCTGCCGTACGCTTTGCAGCCGCTTCGACATCATGCTCGAGCGGACGCCTGCCGGAGGCGATATCGTCGACAGCGGTCTCCATCACGGCGTCGAAGTCGTCGCGGCCCTGCTCTACGCGCTTCGTGAGGTCGGTGAGCGCCGAGAGCGTGAGTGCAAGATCGGCCGACATGAGACCTGCTGTGGCAAGGGCGATGAGCTCCCAGGCGTACTGGGGAAGGGCTGGTGCCGAGACGGAGACGAACGGGAAGACGTAGTAGTAGAGCAGGCAGCCCACCGCGCCGAAGCAGAGGGCAAACGGCAGGCAGATTCTGCCATTGAGATTGAGCGGCATATTGCTGTAGTCCCACCAGCGGGCATGGAAGCATTTCTCGAGGACCCAGGAGGTCGAATACTCGAGGATGGCGCTGCCGGCAGCCCCGGCGAGAAAGACCTGCCACCAGGGCGCATCTGCTGCCTCTTTCGGCATCATTGCGGCGGCAATCATCACGAAGGAGGCGCCGAACCCATAGATCGGGCAGACCGGGCCGAAGAGGAATCCCCGGTTGTCCCATTTCCTGTTCTTGATGGCGCAATACGTGCATTCATAGACCCAGCCCAGGACGCTGAAGAGTCCGAACCAGGAGACGATCTGGCAGATATCCATGGCTCCTCCGTGCTCGTGCCGACATCTTCATTCTCCCATAGAGAAGGAAGCGCACGTGCACAAAAAGAGGGGCAGCGCCCGTGCGCGCTGCCCCTCCTGTGCAACCTCTGTGA
>JBJEHU010000050.1:0-29968 GCA_051876355.1 Atopobiaceae bacterium
CTAAGCCGCTTACAGTTCTATGAGCCTAACTATGCTGCAAGTCCTTAGCCATTTTTGCCGATATGAATTGTCATCAGCAAGACTGAAGAGCTAACGCTGCATAGATAAAAACAAGGTAACAAAGACGGGGAATTTATGCTCCAGCTTAAGAGGAGTTGAATTGGCATTCAGCACTAGCCTAGAATACGTTTCGGTCTTATTGCTGGTACATCGTGCAAGGATTTGCTGAGCTGAGATAGCGCATGCACAATATAGGGAGACTGCCTTGAAAATTCTTGCTATCATTCCTGCCTACAACGAAGAGGAATGCTTGGCAAATACTGTTTCGGAGCTCACTTCCGTCTGTCCAGATATCGATTATCTGGTCGTAAACGATGGCTCGCAAGATCGGACACCTGAGATATGCGATGAGCTGCATTTGAACCATATCGATATGCCAGTCAATTGCGGACTGACATCAGGCGTCAAGGCAGGCATGAAGTACGCCTATCGTCATGGCTACGATGCAGCGGTGCAGTTCGACGCTGATGGCCAGCATATGCCACAATACATCAGAAAGATGGCTGATGCCATGCGGGAGCAAGATGCAGACATTGTCATTGCCTCCCGCAATCTTGCGGGTGGTGGTGCGATAGGCGCCCGCGGCACCGGCGCAAAGTTGATTGCATCTCTCATCAAACATGCAACGAAGCAGACTATCACCGATCCTACATCCGGTATGCGTATGTATGATCGCAAGATGATTGAAGTCTTCGCACGCAATTTCGATATCTCTCCAGAGCCGGATACCATCTCCCTGTTCATCAGGAAGGGTGCCAAAGTCATCGAGATTCCTGCTGAGATGCGCGAGCGTCAAGGCGGAACTAGCTACCTCAGGTACTTCAGCGCTATTTCTTACATGGCACGTACCTGCCTGTCCTTGTTGCTCTTTCAATGGTTTAGATAGGAGCTTGCCGTATGTCTCCTGTGCTGCGTGTTGTCCTGATAATCGGTGCATTCATTGCACTGTGGGTCGTCGTTAATCGCGTGCGCAAGAAGAAGATCCGCATTGCCGACTCGGTGTATTGGGTCGTCTGCGCTGTCCTTATGCTCATCCTTGCGCTGTTCCCAGGGATTGCCTTCTTCTTTGCGGGGCTTCTGGGATTCCTTTCGCCGAGCAACTTTGTCTTCTGCATGATCATCGTCCTCATGCTGATCAAGCTGTTCAATCTTGCCTGCGATGTCTCGAGGCTCACGGATAAGGTGGAGCAGCTGGCTCAGGAGCTGGCGCTCCACGAGAAGGACGACGAGGACGCGCGGTCTGGAAAGCAGGGCTGAAAGCGGAGGGCGGGGTCCATGTCATGCTGGACGCCCGGGATGGAGGACCCCGCCTTCAATGAGAGGGCATGCTGCCTCGGATGCATGAACAGGCAGCGATAGGTCCTGATAGATGCAATGCCACCTGCCATTTCATTGGGATTCCACCCTGACTCAGTGCTGAAGAGCCATAATAAGGTAACATTGCAATTCAATGGTTCCTACATTGAAACTGGCACGATACTAGCGGAGGAATTATGCCCTTCTATTCAATTGTGGTGCCCTGCTACAACGGCGCACAGTATCTCAAGGGATGTCTCGATTCGATAGAGCGGCAGGATTGCGATGACTGGGAAGTCATTGCGGTCAATGATGGCAGCACCGATGAGACGCTTGGCCTGATGAAGGAATTTGGCGAGCAGGATGCCCGCATCCATGTCATTGACAAGAAGAAGAACGAGGGCCTCCATCTTGCTCGGAAGGCAGGCGTCGAAGCCGCGACAGGAAGATATCTCCTTTTTGTCGATGCTGATGACGAGCTTTGTCCTCATGCCTTGGCAGGACTGAAGGAAGCCTTGGCTTCCTGCCTCGATGGCTACGATATCCTCCATTTCGGTGTCGAATGCATTGCTGCCGATGGATATCCGGCAAGCGGTGTGCAGGGGATGTCGGATTGGCTCAACAAGGACGCAGAGCCGCTGGACCGTGAATCCTTGGTCAAAGCGATATTCTCCAGGAAGCACCCTACCGACAAGGACTGGAACATCGATCACAGGGCATTCGAGTCCACCCTCGTGAAGAAGGCCTTTGCCGCAATGACCACCAACAGGGTCGATCTTGTGGAAGACGGCTATGAGATGCTGGTGATTGCGTCATGCGCAAAGGGTGAGGTCACCCGGAATGATCTGTGCTATTACCGCTATATGGTCGGACGTGGCGTCACCAACAGCAAGAGGCTGTCCGTCGATGATTTCGTCGAGCATTCGAAGGCTCTTTCAGCTGCGATTGAGGCTCTGCACGACTTCGTGGAAAGCAATGGATCCGCTCTGGTCGGAGATGCTGCTGGAAACTATATCTACCAGATCATGTATACGCACATGAATGACTGGTTCGGACGGGTGGATGACGGCGAGAAACAAGCAGCGCTCGAGGCATCCCTCCCATATCTGCCGCATGATGCGGTCGCTGCCAATCTCATGCGCTTCTCTAGGGACCTTGCATATGCCGCCCTCAAGAAGGGAAGGACAATCGGCAAAGGGGAGCGCTGCATCGAGTGGTATGAAGAGGCAGAGAAGCTCGCGAAGGAATCCGGCTGCGAATCCGGGGAGTACCTAGGATACCGGGAAAAGGCAGCGTCGCATATATGGAATGCCAATGCCGGCGATGGGACGAAGCTGGACAGCATGGAGGCCGGCCATCTTCTGGCCGAGTGCCTCGGAGGGGCATATGTGGCCAAGAAGCTGCTGACGCGTGTCAGGGACGAAGCCTATCACCGCCTGCAGGAGGATCCCCATCTCTCCGGCCAGGATCTCGTCGTGAAGCAGTTCCGCATCGCCGAGAAGCTGCTCGATGAAGACGAGACTGCTGCCGATGCATGCTCCGAGCTCTATGGCAAGGCGCTGAGCCATCTCAGCGATCTCGAGCACAAGATCTCGTGGGCGTCCGGCACAGCTCCTGCCGACAGTTCGGTCGTGCTGGATGGTGCGTACCAGAAGCAGGATATCCGGATATTCATGACGACACACAAGAATGTCGACACCTTCAAGAGCGACATCATCCAGCCTGTGCAGGTCGGCGCCAAGACGCCTCGCCGCAGGCTGCTCTGGGCATATCAGGATGACAGCGGCGAGAACATCTCTGATCTCAATGCAGAATACTGCGAGCTCACGACACAGTACTGGGCATGGAAGAATGTCGATGCCCAGTATTACGGCTTCTGCCACTACCGCCGCTACTTCGATTTCTCGCAGGAGAAGCACAAGGAGAACGATTACGGCGAAGTGATGGATGACTTCATCGGTCCAGAGACCCAGACGAAATACTGCCTGGACGATGAGTCGATCAGAAAACAGGTTGAGGGCTTCGATATCATCACGACTGGCATCAAAGACCTGCACACATTCCCCCAGAGGTTCAAGAACCCTGTCGACCAGTATGCCAAAGCACCGTATCTGCATGTTGCCGATTTCCATAGGGCGATGAATATCCTCAAGCGTCTCTATCCTGATTACGCGGTCGATGCGGATGCTTTCCTCGAGGGGCACGAAGCCTGCTTCTGCAACATGTACATCATGCGCAAGGAGCTCTTCTTCAAGTACTGCGAGTGGATGTTCCCGATTCTGGAGGAATTCACGAAGACCTGGGATACATCCCGTCTGAGCGTCGAGGCCTTGAGGACGCCAGGACATCTTTCAGAGCGGCTGTTCAACATCTTCCTCATCCATGAGAAGAGGACCTGCCCTAATCTGAAGCATAAGGAACTCCAGTGCGTGCATTTCGAGCATCCCGATCATGATGATGCGCTCGATTTGAATCCGGCATCCGGGGTGGATCTGCCGATTGTCCCTGTGGTGTTCGCTGCAGACAACAACTATGTTCCCATGGTCACCACCACCATCTATTCGATGATGAAGAATGCGGACAGCAGCCATTTCTACGATGTGTACGTCATGGAGAAGGATTTCTCTGCATTCAACAAGAATGAGATGAGAAGGTTCTTCAGCTGCTTCCCAAACATGCGCCTTACCTTCGTGAATGTCTCCAGCCTGATTGGCGCCTACAATCTGAAGACGAGCAACGAGCACATAAGCGTCGAGACGTATTACCGTTTCCTGATCCAGAAGATCCTGCCTTTCTATGACAAGGTGATCTATCTCGATTCCGATCTGCTGGTGTTGGGGAATATCGCGAAGCTGTTCTCCATCGATCTGGGCGACAACCTGATTGGTGCTGCGCGCGATATCGATTATCTTGGCAATCTGAACATGAATGATGGCAAGCGAATGTGCTATACCCGCAATGTGCTGAAACTGAAGGATCCCTATGGCTATTTCCAGGCTGGAGTCCTGCTGATGAACACGGCGGAGATGCGCAAGCTCTATCCCTTCCAGCGCTGGCTCGAGATTGCTGCCGAACCCATCTACATCTACGACGACCAAGACATCCTGAACGCGCACTGCCAAGGGCGTGTGACCTACATCGACAATGCCTGGAATGTCATGAATGACTGTGGCGGCCGCATCAAGAAGGTGTTCACCTTTGCTCCTGCCAAGATCTACGAAGGCTATATGAAGGCCTATGCCCATCCTCTGATCATGCATTTTGCCGGCTTCGAGAAGCCTTGGAAGCCCGGAAGCTGCGACAGGCAGGAATGGTACTGGCAGTATGCCCGTGAGACGCCCTTCTATGAGACACTGCTTGCCAAGATGCTTGGCGGCGGAGACAGGGGATGGCGCCATGGCACCAATCCGCCCCGAGCCATCTCTGCTGACAGCCCCCTGCGTTCGGTGGCTGACGAGATTCTGCCACAGGGAAGCGTGCGACGTGAGATTGCCAAGGCGATCGTCAGGAAGGCCAAGGGCATCTAGTGGGAAGCGGCGGCAGGCCGCCAGCCGATCAGGATCATATTTGAGGGACCATGTTGTATCTGGTGCTGATATCAATCGCATATCTTGTCATATTGCAGCTGCCGGGCACTCTCATGCTCCGGGGGCTGCACGTCGGGTGGGGGAAGTCGCTCTGCGCCGCCCCCATTCTGACGCTTGCGCTGATCGCCATCCTGGGGGAGCTCTATGCTGCGGTGGGCATATATTGCACGCCAATGCTGCTGCTCGCTCCGATATATGTCGTTGCACTCATATGCTTCCTTGTCCGCAGAGGCTACCAGAGCGATGAGGAGGACGGGAGCGGGAAGCTTCCGATTCCCTGCATCGCCCTCTTCCTTGTGGTCGGGGTTGGTGTTGGCTGGTGGGTGTTCCTCCGTTCCATCCAGATTCCCTCAGCCACCATGGGACAGACAGATGCCATCCACCACTACAATGCCATCCGCAGCATCCTGGATACAGGCCGATATACCTCAATCAAGGCGAATGCCTATGCCACCTTTGCAGGCACTGCGTCGGCATTCTATCCATCGCTCTGGCATGAATGCTGCGCCCTGTCTGTTTCGCTGTTTGATATCGACGTTGCGACATCGGCGAACCTCGTCAACTTCATGTTCGCATTCGAGGTGTTTCCGCTCGCGATGCTCCTGCTTCTGAGCGAAGTGTTCAGGAACAACAAGGAAATCCTTCCGTTCGCTGCCTGCGCCATCTTGGCCTTCCAGTCATATCCATGGGGAATGCTGTACTGGGGGCCGATCTGGCCGAACCTTGCTGGCTTCGCGATGATGCCTATCGGCGCCTGGCTCTTCATGAGGACTGTCGAGGAATTCGAGGGCGGGACGCATCCTCTGCCGTTCGTGGCGGCTTTCCTGCTGGGCTGCGTGAGCATGTTCCTGCTCCATAGCAATGCGCTGTTCACCTGCGTGTATTTCCTGGTGCCATGGTGCGTCCATGAGATATGGAGCGGCGGGAGGCATGGCATAGGTAGCCAAGAGATCTCTCGGCAGGGCAAGCATCTTCGGCGCAGCGGCAGCGAAGGCCATGGAATCGGGAGGGCTGCAGCAAGCGTCCTCTTCATCCTCTTCGTTATCCTCATCCTGGTGGCGCTCTACAACCTTCCGCTGATGAAGGGGGTCGTCACCTTCTATTGGGCTCTTGAGGTCGATCCCGTCACAGAGCTCGTCAATATCCTGACCCTCGATTATGTGGGCGACTTCTATCCGACGACCATGCAGCTCGTCCTTGCTGCCTTCGTCGTGGCGGGATACATCCTCGTGCTGAGGAACCGCGACCTCAGATGGACTGCTGCTTCCTATACCATCGCTGTGGTGGTCTGCTTCGGCGATGCGGTCCTGCCTGCTCCCTGGAAGAACTATTTCGCTGGATTCTGGTATACCGATCCATTCAGGGTGGCCTCCATGGCATCGATCTTCGCTATGCCGCTCGTGGCCTATGCGCTGGCATCGCTTTTTGGATGCTTGAGGAAGAAGCTCTCCCATCAAGACGAGATGTCCCAGCCAAGCATGCTGAGCAAGGTTTGTGCCCTTCTCTTCATCTTGGCCTTCATTGCCCTGAATCATGTCAGCAGCTTCACGCTGCCAGCGATCGGAGAGGTCGATACACCCTTTGGCAAGTATGCCGAGACATGCCGCGGCCTGTACGATATGGATTACCAGCCTCTGACGAGGTCTGAACGTACGTTCATCGACCAGGCCAAAGGGGTGACGGGAAATTCTGTCGTGCTAAGCTATCCCGGAAACGGAACAGCTGCTGCCTATGGGGTGGATGGGATCAATATGCTCTACCGCGAAGCGGCGGAGGCTAAACTTGATGAGAAGAATGAACATGATCCCTTCGCCGCTGATCAGGTGACTATCGCTTCCGGGGCAGACGTGGTCTCGACGGATGAGGCCGTGCGTTCCGCCATGCAGGATGTCGGAGCCAGATATGTCCTCATACTGCCTTCGGAAGTATCCGACTATGAGTATGACCGGTTCGCCCACGACTCAACCTATGCAGGGCTTCTGGCGGTAGATGAGGACACGCCGGGATACCGTCTGGTGATGGAGGAGAACGGCATGAAGCTGCTCGAGATAACGGCTGTCGAGGAATAGCGCCATGGAGATCACTGCAAGAAAGCCTGCTGTCCATTACCGGTGGATGGACTACCTGAATGTCGCATCCTGCTTCGCTGTGGTGCTGCTGCATTGCAGCACCAGCATCTTCCTGAATATGGGAGACCGGCAATGGTTCCTCGATGTCGTATACCAGTGCCTCTTCATCTTTGCCGTGCCCTGCTTCTTCATGATCAGCGGCGCCAACCTTTTGGGCTATCGGGAACGGTATGACACGAAGACGTTCCTCGGGAGGCGCTTCTCCAGAGTGCTGCTGACGCTCGTGCTGGCAAGCATCATCGTCTACATCTGCGAGGCGCAGATCCAGGCTGTGGGACAGAGCAGGCCCCTGTCGCTTTCGCTTGGAGAATTCCTTGGAGGGTTCCTCCAGGACAAGATCTGCGATGTCTACTGGTTCTTCTATGCAATCCTTGCCATCTATCTGGTGACACCAATCTTCTCCCTGATGGCGCACAACCAGAGCCTGCTCAGATACTGCCTTGCCCTGTCTGCCTTCTCCACCTTCGTCCTCCCTGTCGCTGAACGGTTCATCCCAGGCAGCCTCTCGCTGTCCTATCTGAAGATCCCGTACGTCGATGGATGGATCTTCTACTATTTCCTGGGCTACTACCTGGTTCATGGGACGAAGCGGAAGATGCCCCGTCCCAGCATCCTTGCGCTTGTCGCTGCAGTGGCGCTTGCCGCGATGATAGGCATGACCATCAAGACGAACATCGGGCACACCGTGCTCTCAGGCAGATATGCTCCCTATGACAACTTCTATGGCAACCAGCGTGGCATCCTGGCAGCAACATATGCCACCTGCATCTTCCTCCTCTTCAGATCGAAAGAGGAGCGCATGCAGGCATCTCGTGCATATGGGATCGTGCGAAAGCTCTCTACACTCTCTCTGGGCATCTATGCGTTCCACATGGTCCTGATCAATGCATTCGACCTGTTCGTGCCGCACAGGATACTCTGGGACCTGATTGTCCGTCCCGTCGTCGTGATAGCGCTGGCTGCTGTCATCGCATGGCTGTTCAATCTGCTGCTCAAGGCAGTCCTCAGGCTCTTCAGCCGATGAAGATGACGGGCTGATGGAAGACGGATTCTTGCAGCACAGGGAGGCTCCAAGGACTCCCTGGAGATCTCTGCATGGTGCCCCATATCCTGCGTGTTCTGTCCCGAAGAGCATCCTGGTGACGGGAGGATGCGGATTCATAGGGACGAATTTCGTCCGCATGGTGGCAGAAGAGCATCCCGAGACGCATATCACCGTTCTGGACAAGCTGTCCTATGCAGGCAATCCAGAGAATCTGGCAGGCCTGGACAGAGGCCAGATTGATCTCGTTGTCGGCGATATATGCGATGCTGCTATGCTGGATGAGGTGGTTCCGGGGCATGATGCAATCGTGAACTTCGCGGCCGAATCCCACAACGACAGCTCGATCGCAGATCCTGGACCATTCGTGGAGACGAATATCGTCGGCACCTACCGGCTGCTCGAAGCCGTGCGGAAATACGATGTCCGCTATCACCATGTATCCACGGATGAGGTCTATGGGGGCATGGCTTTGGACGACAAGCGACGGTTTGAGCCTGATGACCCCTATCGTCCAAGCTCGCCATACAGCTCCACCAAGGCAGGATCTGACCTCCTGGTCAGGGCATGGTGCCGCACGTATGGCATCAGAGCCACCATCTCCAACAGCTCAAACAATTATGGCCCCTATCAGCATGTAGAGAAGTTCGTGCCCCGCACAATCACCAATATCCTCACCGGCCGGCACCCCAAGCTCTATGGAGTGGGACGCAATGTCCGGGACTGGATGCACGTGGAAGACCATGTGCATGCGCTATGGGACATCCTCGTGCGCGGCCGCATCGGGGAGACATACCTGGTCGGTGCACGCTGCGAGATGAGCAATGCCGAAGTGTTGGGATGCATCCTTCGACTCATGGGAGAGCCAGAGGATGCATATGACAAGGTGGCAGAACGACCCGGCCATGATGTGCGATATGCCATAGATCCAAGCAGGCTCGAAGAGGAGCCGGGATGGAAGCCGGTGCATACAGACTTCGAGGCGGGAATGCGCTCGACGATTGCATGGTATCGCGAACATGAATCGTGGTGGAAGCCTGTCAAGGAGCAGACTGAAAGGAGATATGAGGCGATGGGCTAGCCACGGGTCCAAAACGCTTCTGAGGTAAGCGCTGGGGCATCATTCCGATAGGCTTGCGCCAGCTTGTCGTGCTGGTTTCTGTATTGGCTCACATCCCTTTCGAATCTATGTATGAGCGCTTTCGCACGCTCGTTGTCACGCTTCCGCATGATGCCAGACTGCCGCCGCAGATCGAGGGCGACGATCACATCGACCCCATAGGTGCATCGTGGGTAATCATCCCATCCATCGGCGCCAATGATGGCATATGGCTTGTCCAATGGCTTGAGATGGACATTGATGGCGCCGTTCTCGCTGCTGTGGTAGACGCGTTCCATGCCATTCTGCCAGGCAATCCTCTGGATGCGGGATCTGGCGGGAGGGCAGACATTCAGGGAGGACTCGTCGTAATCCTCGATATCGATGCCAAGCTCCTCCAAGACGGTACCGCGAAGCTGCGCAAAAGGTACCAGCTTCTCCCTGCTCTCGCAGGCGGCGAGATACGAAATCTCGGAGAAGTCCTGGCAGAGGAAGAGCGCTGGCCCTCTGAGGGCATCCTCGAACCCTTCAAGCACCAATGCCGCATCCTGATAGTTGAATTTCTCGATCTCAAGCCGGAAATTGTGGGCAATCTCCGTGATGAAATCGATATTGGGGGCAACGCCTGTCGTCATCTGGCCAATGAGGGTGTTCCTTGTGACCTGATAGCGCTCGATCGCAGCATTGTAGCGGCTAGCGAAATCTTCATGCCAGATGCAGATGCCATTCATCGTGATGAACCTAGGGTGGCATCTGAGCGCGTACTCCACATCGTCGAACCTGACGAAGAATGGAAGAGGGAATCCGTAGCGCATAATCGCAGTGGATGGCACGCAGCAATACCACCAGCCAGCGTAGATGTTCTCGGTGCTGTCTGGCTCAGGCGGCATGAATGTCTCGCTGAGAACCAGGTTGCGTACGATGTTCATGAGTGCGTTTGGTCGCAGCGGCTTGAAGAACCCCCTCTGACCGATTGCTCCAAGATCCTCTATGCGGACATCCAGGTTGCGAGCGCTCATCATCGCGCCGCTGATAAAGGCATCCTGATATTCAGGCTTCAAGAGTCGCAGGAGCGAGTAGGTGCGATAGATGCTTTCTGGCTGCACGGATACATCGTCGTCCATCAGTATCACATGGCTTGCTGAAGGGGTCCCATGCAGCGCTGCACCCATCCCTTTTGCAAAGCCATTCGACCCACCTGTATTTCTGTTGGGAATGATCGAGATGCCGGGGCTCTCGAGCTTCTCGGAAGCGAGCGTCCTTCCATTGTCGACCACATACATATGGAAGTGCAGAGCTATGTCCTCAGATGATTCGAGGATCTGAGTGCGGATGCGTTCTATATTGAGGGTGATGAAGGCCTCTTTCCTGAAGGTCGTTGTTGCAAGCGCCAGCTCGACCTCATTGAGGCTGCTTTCGGGGACATCAGTGAAATAGCAGGCATTCCTGATTTCGACTTCATCTATGCAATCCAGGCTGAAGCCGAGAAGAACATCTCCTTCTTCTTCGATGAGCGGAATGTCCAGATCCTGCCATGTGGCGGATGCCTCGACATGATGTTCGGAATCAGGGACGATGACGGCCTCATAGTCCCTGCCGCTGGCATGGCGCTGGCGATATGTGAAGGCTCCACCTCGGACCTCAAGATGGATATAGAACGACCCTGCATTGGTATATCTATGCCATTTCGCCACGCTGAGGGCATTGAAATAGGTGGTGAAGTCCGCCGAGGTGCCGCTTTCGAGTGTGCAGACGCCTTCTTTCATTGGGGATATGCATCTGCTGCTCCGATAGAACAGAAGAGGGGCCTGGGCGAGCTGCGGCGTCTCTTCAAGCAGGATGTGGGCTAGCGTGACATGCATGTTGTCTCCATTGTGCCTGGCGTCAAGGGGTGCGGTATGTTCATCCCAAGTATAGATGCAGAGGCGTTTCTGCTGATGCGCGAAAGGGTTCAGATAGCCCAAGAAACCGAAACGCAGATACAGGGACTCCATCAGTCCTGTGCGCCAAGACAATCCTCGCCGGATGGCATTGCTGCCCAGAAGCGGCCTCATGCATTGCGTCTTCTCTTGCGGGGCAAAGACCTTCAGTCCAGCAAGAGAAGCCTGTGCTGACCAGCGAATCGCGGATATCTTGCCACGATGGTGCGGGGAGGCATGTCCTGCTCCATCGTATCCATGCCCATTGTGATTGCCATCGCAATGGGCATCTGGAATATGGTTACTTGTTGCTGTCGTTCAGGAAGTCATCGGGGGAGAGGTTCTCCACGAACTTGTGGAACTCCTCCATCTCGTGCTCTTCCTCTTCCTTCTCCACGCCCTTGAAGTCGGGGTAGGAGGCAGTGGTCAGGACGTCGCTCCTGGCATAGATGGGGGCGCCCGTGCGTACTGCAAGGGCGATGGCATCGGACGGTCTCGAATCGATGAAGATGGCCTCTCCGTCTTCCTTCTCGATCCTCAGCTGGGCGAAGAAGGTCGTTCCTGAGACGGCACTGATGATGACAGAATCGAGATGGGCGCCGAGGGACTCGATGACATTGTTGAGAAGGTCGTGCGTCATCGGCCGGTCTGTCGTGCGGTGGGAGTCGTTCACGCCCATCCCGATCGCCATGGCCTCCACAGGGCCGATCTTTATCGGCAGCTGCGCATCATGAGGGGCCTCTTCGGGAATGCGGGGCTTCAGGACCAGAAGCGATGCCACAGGGCCTCCGCCTACTACGATCGTCTGTATGTCCATCTGTATCAATGCCATGCTACCAGCCTCGTTCATATGCTTCTTTGCGTGCATATGGTACCCGTCTCAACGCTTTTGCCAAGAGGGAACGGGAAAACTGCTGAATGTCGTCTGTTGGCGTGTCTGTCAAAGTGCAGGGACCGCCTCTGCCATGGCAGCGAAAGGGGATATAAAGCAGCATTCCAGGAGCGCTGCACCGCCAAAGCGGCTCCGCCAGAACAGGGGAGGGCATGATGTCGCCAGGAAGATACAGTGCCATACGGCCGCCCAACACGCCTCATGAACGAACAATGCGCCCCATGGACGCCCCAACCCGTCCGATGGACGAACAACCCGTCCTATGGACGAACGGCCTGTTCTGAAGCTGCCTGGCCTCTCCACTCGGCGTACGGGCTTTCGGATATGCGGGGGGTGTCCCTATAGTTTTGTCAATGGGGTGGTCCCGGATTTTTCAACATTTTCCGGTCCATCCAAAGATTCGGTATCCGGCTTTTCGACACTGGCTATCGGCTCGACATATGGCACCCTGTCCCGCATGACGGCATAGATCACCCTGAGCCGCTTCCTTGCGACCGCCTTGAGCGCTTTGTTGTGCCGCATCCCCCTCGCCACGCAGCTGCCGTAATACCGGCCAAACCGGTTCCTGGTCCCAACGAGCGAGTTGCAGCTGAATATGAGGAGGTTCTTGAGGGCCTTGTTGCCGGAGTGGGTGCTGGTCGTCGAGTCTATCGAGGTGCCGGAGTCTTTGTCCCTGGGCGCCAGGCCGCAGTATGAAGCCAGCTTGCCGTCGCTGTGGAAGAGGCTGATGTCGATCGAGGTGACGAGCGCCGCTGCCGTCTTCGGGCCTATGCCGGGGACCGTGAGCAGGCACTGGTATGTCTCATCCCCGTCGAGCCTGCGCCTGAGCTCGTCTGTGAGCTCGGTCCGCTCGGCGTCCGCATCGGCGATCTCGGCCGCGGGCTCCTTCACGACCATGCCCTCCGCATCGGGATGCCGGCCGTTGCTTGCGGATGCGCATGCAGCATCCCAGAGGGCGTCCCTGGCGGCCTTCGTGGCGCCATGCCTGGCGCAGGCCGTCCCATATGCCCTCCTTCCTGCTTCCGCTATCCCTGCGGCCCCTCCGAGCAGCGAGAGCACGTCGAGCGTCCACGCCGCCGAGAGGTCTGCGGCCGCCTCGAAGGCGGGATCGGACTCGAGGAGCACCGCATGGAGCCTGTTCCGGGCCATGGTTGCCCGCCTCGTGGCATACGCGAGCTGCGAGGACACGAGCGAGAGGGAGGCCCCGAGGTCGTCCGTCTCCGCTATCGGGAGGATGGCGCGCCTGAGGCTCATCCCCGCCTGCGCGATGACCTCCGCGTCGATCCGGTCGTTCTTCGCCGTCACGGGAAGCATGTCGCGCGCGGCCTTCATCGACTTGCCGGGGAGGTACCCCACGTCGATCCCCCTCGCGCGGCACCTGCGGACCACGAGCGAGCCGATGTTGTTCTTCTGGTCCACGACGACAAGCGCGCCGATGCCGGCCTCGTCGAGCAGGGCGTCGACGTCCTCCTGCCGGTTCTCCACGCGCCTGCTGATCCGGATCTCGCCGTCTGGATCCAGCCCGACGGCCCAGTGGAAGGACTTGCCGACATCCACGCCGAGATAGAGCTCGTGGGGCCCGAACCAGTCTTCCTGCCTGCGCTTCATGGTGGTAACCTCCTCTTGGGTTGGCTGGCCACCGTCTCCGCGAGGGCGACACCCACATTACCCTGCCGCGCGGCATGCCGGGCGGCACATCCCTATCAGTCGTTTCCCGCGGACCACCATCCTCCGGCAGCAACACCCCCCGGGCCTTCTGGAGAGGCAGGGACAGACGGCTGTCCGGAGGCGGCAGGCCAGCAGCCCCATTGGGGCCATCTACAAGGTTAGGGAGATCAATGACTTGCATTGTTGAAAACCCTACGGCTTGCAGATGAACTCAGGGCTAATGCTGACTGTAATGGGTAGGGTCATTTGGGCGGCATCCAATGGGTCTCCTCCATGCCAAAATCTGCAGGCGACCTCTCGCAGCATGTCTCCTCCAGAGCGTCTCTGTGCAGCATATCTGCAGGCAGAAGGCTTGCTACAAACTTTCTCGACTTTTCTCAAAATAGTTGTTGACGAGAGGGGGGGATGAGCATAATATATTTTCTCGCGTTGGGCCCGTAGCTCAGTTGGTCAGAGCGTCCGGCTGATAACCGGGAGGTCACAAGTTCGAACCTTGTCGGGCCCACCACTTCTTTTCGAGAATAATCGCCCCAGCGCTAGCCGAGTCGCCGCTGGGGCGATTATTATCGGGGACGTAGCTCAGCTGGGAGAGCGCGGGCTTTGCAAGCCTGAGGTCGTGGGTTCGATCCCCATCGTCTCCACCATGAATTCTGAGAGCCAGGACATCCGTCCTGGCTTCATTCATATCTAGGGTCCATACAGAAGAAGCGCCACCGGAGCTGCTGTTCCGATGGCGCTTCGCTCTTGCGTAAAGTCTCGCTCAGAGCCCGATGGTATAGAGGGCATGGAAGTAGCCGTCAGGTTCTGTCACGAGCTCATCGAACGTGCCTGCCTCGCAGACCTTGCCATCCCTGAACACCATGATGCCATCAAAGCCTCTGAGAAGCCCTGCATCGAGCCTGTGCGTCACCATGATTCTCGTCGTGCCGGAAAGCCCCAGGACCGCTCGTGTGACCTGGTCTGCGGTCTTCTGGTCCAAGGCAGACGTTGCTTCGTCGAAGAGGAGCGTACGTGCTCCGTGGAGAAGAGCACGTGCGATGCAGACGCGCTGGCGCTCGCCGCCAGAGAGGTTTGCGCCTTCCTCGCCGCAGGCATACTCGAGGCCATGCGCTGCTACGAAGGTGCTGAGTCCTGCCTGCTCGATGGCAGAGGAGAGATCTTCGTCTGTGGCGTCTCCGAACATCGTGATGTTGTCTTTGAGGCTGGCATCGAAGAGGAACGTCTTCTGGCTCACAAGCGACTCTGTTCCGTAGAGGGAATCGAGGCTTACATCGTGGAGCTCGGATCCGTCGAATGTAACCTTTCCCTCATAGTCTCTGTGTGCACCCATGAGAAGGGAGAGGAGGGTGGACTTGCCCGATCCCGAGGCTCCCACCACGGCATAGCATTTCCCGGCCTCAAACTCGGCCGTGATGCCTTGAAGGACAGGATTTCCTTCCTCGTAGCCGAAGGAGACATCCTGAAGCTCGATGTCCTGCGGGCGCTCCGGAGCAAGCATGAGCGTGCCTTCCTCTGCCTGGGCATGTGCGAGCTCGGAGGCAAGCTTTGCTGCGAGCTCTGTGGAGGCCTTCCTCGCTGCGAAGACAGAAGGAAGCTCGGCTATGGGGATACGGATGTAGTTCATGAGCTGCGTCACCATCATGATGCCGCCGATCGTTATGGCATGGTCCACGATGCAGAGCCAGGCACCGAAGAAGAGGACTGTGACCTGGGAGATGGAGCCTGCTGCCTCAGCGATGACATTGATGCCCTGCTCGCAGCGGCGCTTGGCCTGCTTGGCATCCTCGAGCTCCGTATTGGCAGAGCAGAAGCGCCTCTCTGCCGGCGCCTCAGCCTTGAAGCTCTTGATCTGGGCGAATCCCGCGATGATGTCATGCACTGCCGCGACGAAGCGTCCCATCTCGTCTGAGACAGCCTTCTGACGCGGTGCCAGACGCTTGCCTGAGGCGACAGAGACCCAGAGCGACAGCACGGCGCAGACGATGGCCCAGGCCGCGAGAGGCACGCTCTCCACGAAGAGGAGGATAAGGGCAGAGATGAACATCGGTATGTCGGTCGCCAGCGTCTTGATCTTCTCGAGGTAGGTCGTCTCGATTGTCGTGATGTCGTTCGTGAAGGCAGATTCGTAGACAGAGGCACCGCCCTGGTCGAAGGCGCCGATGCCCTTGTCGAGGAGCTTCGAGAAGGCATGTGTGCGGTAGTTCGTGACGGCACGTCTCAGGAAGGCTGGCTCTGCCTCCCTGAGAAGCAGGCAGACAGCGACTTCGAGGACGATGGAGAGCGCTGCCAGCAGGGCAGAGAAGCGGAGCTCCTCCATGGAGGAATATGCGATTGCATCGAGGATGAGCTTCAGGACCCAGGAGAAGAAGCTTCCGATGAGCCCGTCGAAGATGCAGAGCGCGATGACGGCAGCAAGGAGCAGATGGTTATGTTCGAAGAAGGAGCCCCAGAGCTCATCCTCGAGCCTGCCGCCTCTGGCAGCAACATCCTGTTTCATGATTATGCCTTTCTGATGAGAGGAAAGATATTTCGTCTAGTCGATCCAGATGCGGACGCGGTCTCCGCCGTCCTCCACATCGACAAGCGTGCCTGCCTCGGAGAAGTCCATGGCAGAGGCTGCGCTCGAAAGGTCGACGCCGAGGCCTTCAAGGCCTGAGATGCTCGAGACGCCGCTCTTCAGGAATCCCTTTGCGAGGAAGAGCGGAATATTGAGATTCACGACCTCGTCCGGATCCTCTCCGTCGATGCACTGGATGTGCATCGTCTTCGGTCCCTTGCCGGCATGGTGCGCTGCTTCGGCTTCCTCCGTGTCCTTGCCGGAAAGGATGAGCGAGAGCGGGCCTTTATGCTTCTTCGAGGAGACCTGGACCTGGACATCCTGGCCTTCGTCGCTGTCCTCTTTCCCTTCTTCTGCAGCAGGCGCGGAAGGAGCCTCCTCTTCCTTCGCGTCTTCTGCCTGCACGGGTGCTGCTCCTGCACCGAGAAGCTCATCTGTCGTCGTGCCGAGGAACCTTGCCAAGGGCACGAGCAGGCTGATGTCGGGATAGTTCTGGTCATGCTCCCATTTGCTCACCGCCTGGGCGCTTACGCCCATCTCGCGTGCAAGCTTCTCCTGTGTCATGCCATGCTCGATGCGCAGCCTTGCGATGCGCTTGCCCATGCTCTCTTTTGCGTCCATTGCTCTCTCCCTGCATGAAGGCCTGAGATTTCATTATCAGGCCGGATGAATGGTCTTTCGGGCGACGTCCTTTTCGCATTCCATTCTGACGAGTCGGGGAGAGGACGCAATGACGGAAGGGTTGATATGGGTGGAGATGCGCTCAACCGCTGCTCAACTTCTGGTTGAATGCGCAGGCAGAGGGCCTGGAATGCCCAATCTTCCGCAATTCGGCGGATGTGCGGGTCAGAAAGGAGCGTAGCTGTGCCGCATGCAGGCATGCGCAGCTGCCGGATGCCTCTCGGACAGGGAGGAAGGAAGACCAGGGATGGCTCTATGCACCTTCGGGCCATCGCATCCAGAGCCGTGCTGCCGCTCTCCCGATGCGGCATCGCCTATGAGAGATACAGCATCTTTTCGGCCCCTACTTGCCATTTCTGGGAGAAAATGGCCGCATCATGCACAATATGCCGCATGTTTGTTCTTGCGCGAGCTACCAGTTTCTGTAAAGCGGTAGTACCCTTAAGAGTGTTCCGGATTCCCTCCATGAGGGCAGGGCCGGACAGAAGAGCTTTGGCACAAGGAGGCACACAGAGCCTTGAATCCCGCTATTGTCATCCCCTCATACTGGGCTGCAGATGACAGGCCCCGCTCCATCGGCGAGGTGGGCACCTATGACCATGCAACGCCGGTCGGAAAGCCCATGCCTGAGCTCGAGACATGCCTCGAGTCGCTCGAGCAGGTGAGAGGCGTCCTGCGTGTCATCGTCCTTCTCGTGGCTGAACCGGAATGCGAGGAGTCGGCACGTGCCCGTGTCACGGCCATCTGCCGCTCGCACCCGAACCTCTCGCCCCTGATCGTCGGCGAAGACGAGGCCAAATACATCGAAGACGCCGTGAATGCGATCGCTCCCGACGTGGAGGGAGACCCGGTGGCGCTTCGGGGCTATGGCGCGATCCGCAACATGGGGCTCGCTGTGGCGGCTGTCCTGGGGCACGATATCGTGGTGTTCCTGGACGACGATGAAGTGGCGCTCGACGAGAACTTCCTGATCGATGCCGTGTATGGGCTCGGGAATGTGAACCGCCAGGATATCGCGATCGATGCAAAGAGCGGCTTCTATATCGATAGGGACGATTCCTGCTTCGCAGACGAGAAGAATCCCCGCTGGTCTGACCGCTACTGGGCCAAGAGGAGCGAGTTCAACCAGTGGATGCGGACTGCCCAGCAGGCAACGCGCATCTCCCGCTCGAACTATGTGTGCGGCGGCTGCTTTGCCGTGCATGCGAATGCATTCACGCAGGTCGGCTTCGATCCCTATATCACGCGCGGCGAAGACATGGACTACCTCATCAACATGCGCATGCATGGACGCGAGGTCTGGTTCGACAACCAGTGGTATGTGCGGCATCTGCCGCCCGAGATTCCCTCTGCTGCCTCGCGGTTCCTGCAGGACGTCTACAGGTGGACCTACGAGTACGAGAAGGTGCGCTTCGCGAATACGCAGCATGACCTCCGTGTGATCACCCGCCAATCCTTGGAGCCCTATCCGGCACCCTGGCTCTCGCGCGAGGTCTTCGACCGCATCAAGAAGACGTCATTCCGCCGCGCTCTTGCCGAGTCCGAGCATCTGGCGTATCTCCGCATCTGGCTCAAAGGCAGGAAGGATGCCCAGAGATGGGCGAAGGACCATGCGAAGACCTACCTCGAGTTCCAGACATTCTGGCCGAGGATCATGGCATCGCTGTGGGAAGACGAGGATCTGACAGAGAAGATCCAGGCAACAGGCACGCCGCAATCAGGGAAGGGTATGACGGATGGACGAACAGAACACTAGCAGGCGCTTCGTCCTTCTCTTCATCCTGATTCTCCTCTTTGTCGTAATCACGCTGATGGTCGTGCTTGGCTGGGGCATCACGGTGCAGAGCACGGTCGCGACGAGCCTTGTGGGAGCGGCACTTGCCGTGGTCGTGGTGCTCGCAAGCCTCTCCTTCATCTATCCGGATACGCTCCGGTCCCGCGCGACTGAGCGCACCCTGCGCGTTGCCTCGAATACCTTGGACCATATGCGCTATGGCCTCATGCCGGACTCCTGCCAGGCGGTCTGCAAGCTGCTTCTGCCTGAGACGCAGGCACAGGCCATCTCGATGTGCGACACGAAGAAGGTGCTCGCCTATGTCGGCGAGGATGCCGCTGCCTATCCTTCGGGAAGCGAGAACTCGGCCCGTGTCGCAGAGACGCTGAAGTCGGGACGCCTCCAGACCTTCCAGTACACGCGCTCAGAGATCCGCCAGCTCGAGGAGGAAGGCCGCATCAAGGAAGGCGAAGTCCTGCCTGCTGGGGTCATCGCCCCTCTCGTCGTGCAGGGAAAGACCGTAGGCGCCATCACGTTCTACTACCGCTACGGCAGGACGATCGACCGCACGCAGATCGCTATCGCCCGAGGGCTCGGAAACCTGCTCTCGACGCAGCTCACGTCCTATGAGCTCGACCTCCAGGCAGAGCTCACGGCACGCGCCGAGGTCAAGGCCCTCCAGGCCCAGATCAACCCGCACTTCCTCTTCAATACGCTCAATACGATCGCCTCGCTCATCAGGACGGATCCTGCCAAGGCAAGGGTCCTTCTGCGTGACTTCGCAGCGTTCTACCGCCAGACGCTCGAAGGCTCCGAGCAGATGCTGCCGCTTTCCCGCGAGCTCGAACAGACGAGGCGCTACCTCACGTTCGAGCATGCCCGCTTCGGCGAGGACCGCATCGTCGAGACCGAGCACATCGAGCCGGGGCTCGAGCGCATGCTCGTGCCGTCCTTCATCGTGCAGCCGATCGTCGAGAATGCTGTCCGCCATGCCATGCGCGACGAGGGGGCGCTCCACATCGACGTGCACGCCGTGAGGGATGGAGACGATGTCTTGATCGCTGTCACGGATGACGGTGTGGGCATGGACAAGGAGACGCTCGAGAAGCTCACAGAGACGGTCGAGAAGCCGCATACGATAGAGCACGGGCCCTCTTCGAAGGGCACAGGCATCGCGCTCCACAATGTGGCCGAGCGCATAAAGCGCTTCTATGGAGCTGATTCGGGTATAGAGATTGTGAGCAAGGTCGACCAGGGCACCCAGATCGCGTTGAGGCTCGGGGGAGCTGCAGCGATGCTGGAGTCATGACAGGGGAAGCCCCGGATGTTCGATGCGCAAAGCGCAACGCTGCCGGGGCGGTTATTTGCTATGGTTGATGGGGAATTGAGGATGTGGGAGGTTTCATGCCGATGCTCAGGGCAATGATCGTAGATGATGAGGCTCCGGCCCGTTCGGAGCTCAGATACCTGCTGGAGGAGACTGGCAGGGTCGATAGCATAACCGAGGCTTCGAGCGCCCGCGAAGCGGTCGAGAAGCTCATGGAGGGGCGTCCTGACGTGATGTTCCTCGACATCTCGATGCCGAAGACGTCCGGCATGCAGCTTGCAGAAGCCCTGCACAAGCTCAAGAATCCTCCTGCAGTCGTCTTCGTGACCGCCTACAGCGAGTATGCCCTGGAGGCATTCGACGTGAACGCTGTCGACTACCTGATGAAGCCGGTCGAGACCGACCGCCTGAACCAGGCGCTCGACAAGGTGCAGTCGATGGCAAAGCCGCAGGTGCAGAGCCATGCCTCCGTGGAGCGCATCCCGGTCGAGAAGGGCGGGCGCAAGGTCCTCGTGCCGATCGACCAGATCCGCTATATCGAGGCGAAGGACGACTATTCGTGCATCTACACGGATACGGAGCGCTACCTCTCGACGATCTCCCTGGCACGTCTCGAGAACGAGCTCACGCCCCACGGCTTCTTCCGCGTGCACCGTGGCTACATCGTGAACCTCCAGTACGTCGAGGACGTCGAGGTGCTGCCGAGCGGCATCCTGCAGCTCGGTGTCAATGGCATCGAGGGCAAGAAGATCTCCGTCTCGAGGCGCCGCGTCGTGCAGCTCAAGCGCGCGCTCGGGCTGTAGGGAAAGAGCTATGGCAAAGAGGGTCGCGGTCATATCGGATACGCACGGCTACCTCTCTGAAGAGCTCATACATGCTCTCAGAGGTGCCGATCTGATTGTTCATGCCGGAGACATCTGCTCGGCAAGCGATTTCCGCACCCTCTCTGGCATGGCCCCTCTGAAGCTCTGCCTCGGAAACAATGACTGGGGCTATGACTATGGCCCAGGCGTGGAGCGCCATATCCATTTCCTCTATGAGGGGGCGCTCTGGCAGGTCTGCCACTACCGCGAGAAGCTCGACATGTCCTGGGGTACGATCGCTGTCTGCGGACACACGCACAAGCCCATCTGCGAGCTCTCGAAGTCCGGCCATCTCCTCATGAATCCGGGATCTCCGACCTATCCGAGGACCCAGGAAGGGCCGACCATGGGATGGGTGGAGATAGAGGATGGCAAAGTGCTCGATGCCCATATCCAGCGTCTCGAGCACGAAGAGAAGGAAGAGCGCAGGCATTTCTTTAGGAGATAGGACATCGGCTCTGAAGAGCTATCTTCCCGAAGCCTTTTCCTGCCAGATCATGGGCAGCATGGATAAAAGCCAGTTCTTATGCTTCGCAGCCAGCCTTCAATGCAGAAGCGCTGGGCCCTGATGCGGAAGCTCTGCCGGCCGATGCGGAAGCCTTTCGTGCGATGCGGAAGCACTTTGAGGCGATGCGGAAGGCTCTGTAGACGATGCGGAAATGTGCAGCGTGGCGATGCGGAAATTTCTGAATGACGATGCAAGATGTATCGCTTCAGCTGAAAATGCATCAAGCTGCATATCCCGCAACCAAGTCGAATCAGTGCTGTGGAGTGCGGGATATTCTTGGACATGCGCTGCAGACCTGATGAAGATCCGCCGAAAGTTGCTGTACTACTTCAAAACGCGGCAGTTTTCTGCCTGTTTCGACGGGAATTGCGGTCGACCCGCCGAAAACCCGCAGAACTTGGGGGAATCCGCCGGAAAATCCGCCCAACTTGGACAGAATCCACCGAAACTTCGGCGGATTCCGCTTCGCATTGAAGCCTTCGGTCCTACTGCTTGATCAGGCCTTATCCGGCGTGACATCCATGAAGAGCGGGACGATCGTCTTCGTATAGAAGGCAAGCCAGAGAAGAGAGACAGCAAAGCCCGCCAAGACATCAGATGCATAGTGGACGCCCAGATAGATGCGGCTCACGCCGACCATGACGATCGTGAGGGCAAAGAGGGCGCAGAGCACATAGCGCAGGGCCTTGTCCTTCTCGTAGTGCCAGATCATCCAGAGCATGAGCCCGTAGAATGCCATGCTCACCATCGAGTGGCCTGAAGGGAAGCTGTAGCCGGTCTCGGCGATGAGGCGAAAACCCTCGGGACGGGGCCTCTGGATGAGGTTCTTGAGAAGGACATTCAGCGCAAGTGTCAGTGCAAGGTTCAGAAGGGCACATCTGCCAGGCTGCTTGCCAGGCGCGAAAGCGGTGATCACAAGGCACATGACGAAAAGGACAACGGGGGAGGCAAGGCTCGAGAACTGCTTCATGTAGGGCGTGAGCCAGTCTGCACGCATGCCTTCGACGATTGTATGGTAGGCGATGGCATCGATCTTCAAGGCTTCGCCTTCGAGCATGTCGTCGAGGATTGCAAAGAGGATGAGAAGCGCCACGACGACAATGGTCAGACGCTTGTGTGCACATACCTCACGTCCGAATGCCTTGATCCACCTCATGGCATGCCCTTCTCAAGAAAAATGTGCGTGCATCTGCATGCACGCACATCATAGCCTTTTGCTCACTGTCTTACAGATTCGCTTCGAGCTCGCTCTCGAGCGATGCCTTCGGCATGTTGCCGACAAGCGTATGCACCGGCTTGCCATCCTTGAAGAGGATGAGGGTCGGGATGCTCACGATGTGGAACCTCGTTGCGAGGCTCTCCTCCTCGTCCACATTGCACTTGTAGACGTCCATGCGGTCTTCGAGCTCCTTGCCGACCTGCTCGACCGTGGGGCCCAGAGCGCGGCAGGGCCCGCACCAGCTGGCCCAGAAATCAACGAGGACAGGCTTGGCAGAATCTGCCAGAACCTTGTCGAATGTCGCAGCTGTGATAGCTTCTGCCATCAGCTTCCTCCTTCATTGTGGATGCAACCTTGTGCGGCTCAAACGATCTGCCGCTGTGCATTCGCGCGTCTTTGCAGCGCTTATACCCCGAACGTCTTCTTTTCTGTCAGGAACCAGACAGTGCATAAGGGGTAAGCTTAGATGCGTATGCACGAAGGCTGGAGGTGTATCCGTGGAGCGGGAAGACGTGAGGAAGCGCTACATAGCGAAATCGCAGGCAGAGATTGCAAGCCTCTCCGAGCGTGGGCTCCTGATGGCAGGAAATGCCTTCTCTTCGCTCCTGATACTCAAAGGCGAGCTTGGACCGGGCGACCAAGGCGGACGTACGCTTCTTGCGGGTCCCGATGGCAAGGCCTTGGCTGCCGCCTTCATGCGTCTGGGCTATGCACCGGAGGACTGGTGTGCACTTTCCACGAAGACCTCCGCCGGCGAGGATGTGGAGCCTGACCTCCTGAGGGAAGCCATTGCGGTCCTGGATCCTGCCACGCTTGTCATTTCCGACGAGTCGGCTTCTGCCTGCGTCAAGGAAGCCTATGCAGAGGAGCTCTCGGACGTCGAGGACTTCGCGACGGCGATGCTCGAGCCGGGGCATGTGGCAGAGGTCTGCGGCATGCGCGTCATGGATCTCGGCGGCTTCGAGGCAGCGCTTTCCGACCCGAAGAAGAAGCAGATTGTCTGGGCCTACCTCAAGAAGATTCCGCCTCTCGGAGAGCCATACTAGGCTGCATTGCTTTTCTTGCCAAAGGTGGTCTGATATCTCTGAAACCTGCTTAGCGGATACGGGGGCAAATGCGCAGGTGCGCTATGCTTTTTCGAAGCTTGATGCCAGCATGTGCTGGCTGGGGTAATCTGTAGGTATATCTGGCACGCCCGCAGCGCGGGCAGGCAAGGAGGTATTCCGTGGCCAACGTAGCAGCACCTATCGATCCGACCCAGACTCCTGAGTGGGCAAAGCTTTCCCAGGACTTCAAGAAGATGCAGGATGAAGGCATCTCCCTCAAGAAGTGGTTCGCAGACAATCCTGAGCGCGTGAACAAGCTCAGCTTCGACGTGAACGACCTCCACTTCGACCTCTCCAAGAACCTCGTCACCGATGAGACCGTGAAGGACCTCGTCGCTCTCGGCCGCGCTGTGCACCTCGAGGAGCGCCGCGACCAGATGCTCGCAGGCGTCCACATCAACACGACCGAGGACCGTGCCGTCCTCCACTCCGCACTCCGCCGTCCAGCATCCGACGAGGGCAAGCTCATCGTTGACGGCCAGGACTGCGTGAAGGACGTCCATGAGGTGCTCGACCGCATGTATGCCTTCGCAGATCAGGTGCGCTCCGGCGCGTGGAAGGGCGTCACCGGCAAGAAGATCGAGAACGTCGTCTCCATCGGCATCGGCGGATCCGACCTCGGCCCGGTCATGGCATACGAGGCACTGAAGCCCTACCTCAATGGCGGCATCCAGGTCCGCTACATCTCGAACATCGACCCGAACGATGCAGCCGAGAAGCTGAAGGGCCTCGACCCCGAGACTACCCTTGTCATCATCGTCTCCAAGACGTTTACGACGCTCGAGACGATGACGAACGCACGCGAGGTCAGGACCTGGCTCATCGATACGCTCAAGGCACAGAAGGCCATCGATGGCTCCGATGCTTCCATCGCCGACGCAATCAGGCATCACTTCGTGGCCGTCTCCACAAACCTCGAGGGCGTCGAGGCCTTCGGCATCGATCCCTCCAATGCCTTCGGCTTCTGGAACTGGGTTGGCGGCCGCTATTCCGTCGATTCCGCTGTGGGCCTCTCCCTCATCCTCGCCTTCGGCCGCGAGGTCTTCGAGGAATTCCTCTCCGGCTTCCACGATATGGATGTCTACTTCGCAAAGACGCCGCTCGAGCAGAACGTCTGCGCCCTCATGGGCCTTCTGAACGTCTGGTACGTGAACTTCTTCAAGGCAGAGAGCCACGCCGTGCTGCCGTACGACCAGTACCTGCACCGCTTCCCGGCCTATCTCCAGCAGCTCACGATGGAGTCGAACGGCAAGTCCACGCGCTGGGACGGCACGCCGGTCACGACCGAGACGGGCGAGATTTTCTGGGGCGAGGCAGGCACGAACGGCCAGCACGCCTTCTACCAGCTGATCCACCAGGGCACGCGCCTGATTCCTGCCGACTTCATCGCCTTCGTGAATACCCCGAACCCGACGAAGGACGGAGACCAGGACATCCACGAGCTCTTCCTCGGCAACTTCCTCGCACAGACGAAGGCCCTTGCCTTCGGCAAGACCGCTGACGAGGTCCGCGCAGAGGGCACGGCCGAATGGATGGTGCCGGCACGCTGCTTCGAGGGCAACCGTCCGACGACCTCGATCTTCGGCGAGGCGCTGACGCCGCATGTGCTCGGCGAGCTCATCGCGCTCTACGAGTACATCACGTTCACCGAGGGCACGGTCTGGGGCATCGACTCCTTCGACCAGTGGGGCGTCGAGCTGGGCAAGCAGCTTGCAAAGCAGATCACGCCTGCCTTCCACGACGACGAGGCGCTCTCCAGCCAGGATTCCTCCACGAAGGCGCTCATCGCCTTCTACCGCGCACACCGCAAGTAGGAACGGGCATCTATAGATGGACCAAGGGCCCGGCAGTGCAGGCTGCCGGGCCCTTTTCGGTAACAGCTTGGCTTCTTCCGTCTGCGGTATTGCTGCATGCATGGATAAGGGGCTTTAGTATGATGGACAAGTTGCGTGAGCGGCCTGATTCATACAGAGAAGGGATGTGCTGTCCCATGAAGAGCCTCAATCCTTGTGCGGGCGAGATACCGGTCTCTGCCATCCATACGATGACGGAGGTTGCCTATGAATATGACGCTATCAACCTCTCGCAGGGATTCCCGTCGTTCACGCCGCCGAAGGCGCTCACAGACCGCCTCTCCGAGGTCACGCACGGAGGCCCGAACCAGTATGCGATTTCCTATGGCGCGGCGAACTTCCGCGAGGCGCTGACGCAGAAGGTCAACCGCTTCACGAAGATGGACTTCGATCCGGACGAGAATGTCGTCGTCTGCAATGGCTGCACAGAGGCCCTGCTCGTGGCGATCTTCACGCTTGTCGCTCCGGGCGACAAGGTGGTCGTCTTCGATCCGTGCTACGAGAACTATGTGCCTGACATCAGGATGGCGGGGGCAGAGCCGGTCTTTGTCCAGCTCACGCCGCCTTCGTTCAGCTTCTCCGAGGAAGAGCTCGAGAAGGCATGCTCGGACCCCGCTGTGAAGGCCCTCATCCTGAACAACCCGCACAACCCGTCCGGCAAGGTGTTCGATCGTGACGAGCTCGCGGCCATCGCCCGCATCGCAGAGAAGCATGACCTCTATGTGATCACGGATGAGGTCTATGAGCATATCGTCTACGAGCCGATGGAGCACATCTACTTCTGCACGCTTCCTGGCATGGACAAGCGCACGATCATGTGCAGCTCGCTTTCCGAGACGTTCTCCATCACCGGCTGGCGCCTCGGCTACCTCTATGGTCCGAAGGAGATCGTCGATACCGCAAAGCGCGTGCATGAGCGCTTCTCGAATTCGCCTTCTGCCCCTCTCATGGAGGCAGCGGTTGCTGGCCTCATGTTCCCCGATGCCTACTACGAGGCGCTCAAGGCCACCTATACGGCAAAGCGCCGCCTCTTCTGCAACGGTCTCGATGCGCTCGGCATTCCCTACATCCAGCCGCAGGGTGCCTTCTATGTGCTCTGCGACATCTCCGGTTTCTCGATGGGCACCGATACCCGTTTTGCGCTCGAGTTCGCCCGCAGGGTCGGTGTGGCAGGCGTGCCTGGCTCCTACTTCTTCCAGCACCCGGAGCGCCGCTACATACGCCTGCACTTCGCGCGCGAGGACCGCATCCTGAACGATGCTCTGGAGCGCATGGTGCCGGCAAAGCGGCTCCTCGAGTAGGGATCCCTGCGGAAGTCTCGTGGAGCTTGGGGCAATGAGGGGAGCGCCCTCTTTGTGGGAAGGCACCCATCCGCTATACTTCTTCTTCGCAAGTGCATTCGATGGGTTCGGGCGACGCACTGTTCCGAACCTGGTCAGGGCCGGGAGGCAGCAGCCATAAGGAGCCTCGGGCGGGCGCCCGTTCCCATCGAATGCACTTCAGAGTGCCTCCAGGACGTATGCCCTGCGAGGCATTCTCTGTATAAGGGGCTTCTGTAAGGAGAAGGTCAGTGCCTTTCATCAACGCTGTCGCCGAGCTCATCCACGATCCGCGCACCGCTATCGCTGCCTGGATTGCAGCAGGTCCGCTCTATGCCTATGGCTTCATCTTCCTGATCGTCTTCATCGAGACGGGCGTGGTCTTCTTCCCGTTCCTTCCGGGAGATTCGCTCCTCTTCGCTGCGGGCTTCTTTGCCCATAACGGCGGGTTCAACATCTTCATGCTCCTGGGCACGGCCTGGGCAGCAGCCATCCTCGGCGATCAGTGCAACTTCATGATCGGCCACTTCTTCGGCCAGAAGATCGTCGCCTCCGGCAAGGTGAAGGCGATGACGCCCGAGCGGGTCAAGAAGACGGAGGACTTCCTCGACAAGTGGGGACACCTCGCGATCTTCCTGGGCCGCTTCTTCCCGTTCATCCGCACGTTCGTGCCGTTCCTCGCGGGCATGGGCGGCATGCACTGGAGGAACTTCGTGATCTTCAACGTGCTCGGCGGTGTCTGCTGGTCCACGCTCTTCACGCTCTTGGGCTACTTCTTCGGCGGCATCCCGGCTGTCCAGGAGCACTTCGAGCTTGTCATTGTCGGCATCATCCTCGTCTCTGTCATCCCCGCGGCCGTAGGTGCCTTGAAGGCGAAGTTCGGCAAGAAGGAGGCAGACGCCGAATAGATGCGTCTGTGTCGTTTCTGCGACCAGGCACACAGTGGGTGCTACAGTAGACGTTGCGTGTAGCGTACAGATGGAAAAGTGCAGGCAAGGCGTGCAGTCCGGTCAGTCCGGCTGCACGCCTTTTTTGTGCACGCAGAAAGGAATGGGAAGCATGCCCAAGAACAGGGTGCAGGGAATCATCTTCGGAATCCTCATGAGCGTGACGATGGCATACGGGATGGAGGTCTACAACGTTGCCTGGAAGATGGGCATCCCGACCATGCCGGGAGGGTTCTCGAACATGACGAACGACGTATTCCTGGGCGCTCTCATCGAGGCTTCCTACATGTGGCTCTTCGTGTTCCTGTTCTCGAATCTCTGGGGCACCCGTGTAGGCGCAGACCTCTCCTCGAAGCTCGTGGATCCGAAGCATGACAACGCATTCCTGTGCACGGTTGCGCGCTCTTCCTGCACCGTGCTTGTCATGTGCCCGACCATGAGCCTTGTGGCATCCATCCTCTTCAATGTCATCTTGGGCGGCATGCCGATCGTAGAGCTTCCTGCCATCTTCGTCGGCACCCTCATCAAGAACTTCCCGATGGCGCTGCTCTGGAACCTCTTTGCAGCGGGTCCAATCAGCCGACTTGTCTTTGCAAAGTGCTTCAGCCATGTAGGGGAGAAGCAGGAAGAGGCTGCTCCTGAAGGAGCAGAGGCTTAAGGACTTCGTGCCATCGCTGTGCTCGAAGGGCCAGGGAGATCCACTGCGGATCTCCCTGGCCCTTCTGCTTCCGCTTCACAGTCGCGATCTGCCAATTGCGGATAGACGCTGATGATTCGTTATCGCACAGCGAAAAGAAAGAGACGGTGGGATGGCAGTGAAATCGCCATCCCACCGTCTCAAAATAAGGTGACCCGAGAAACAGCCAGGCTCTTCTCTGCTGTCTGAATGACTGAAACCGAAGAGGCTAGAGCAGCATCTCACAACCATTGGCAAGCTGCAAAGTGACTTTGAGCTTGCCACCAAGAGCTTCTGCATAGCGACGGATTGAACTTACTGTCATAGCATCAACATCGCCGTTCTCGATTTGCGAGACCCGATTCTGAGAAACTCCCATTGCGTCAGCGACCTGCGTCTGTGTCATGTGCTGCTGTTTGCGTGCGCTTCGGAGATTGTACGCTTCGATATACGCCTGAGTATCTTCGCGAGCTTTTGCCATGTCCTTTTCAGTAATGCCGCGCTCGCGCATAATGTCTTTTGCAGTAAGCATTTTTCGGACCTCCTATAGTTCTCTCAGATGTTCGCTCCATAGATGTTCCGCTCGAGGTATCGCTTTCTTGTACCATCCAGACCATTTGTCTTTCCTGTTCTTCCCTGATGCCTTGTTTCCTCCTACAAGTAGGATGGCAGATCGTTTCGGATCGAATGCAAACAGGATGCGTATCTCGGTCTCTCCGGGAGATGCAGGTCTAAGCTCCTTCAGATTTTTGACGCTTGAACCTTTAAGGGTATCAACAAGTGGACGTCCCAATGCGGGCCCCTGCACCTCAAGGATATCTGTCGCCGCAAAGATGTATTTTAATGTCTCGTCATCAAGCGACGTGATCCATTCCCTGATAGGGCCGAAGTCAACCTGCCACATGCATCCCCCTCTCTGTTGTCCGAACTAATAGAAATATAGCATATATATGATATTCTGGGAAGTCCTCCCTAATAATTGGAGCCCTCGGTACTTTCCGTGGGAGTCTTGCCGTCCAATGACCGAGACTTCTGCGTTGATAGAAAGCAGGGTTTCATTCTGGGCGCGTCGCTGGCTTTGAAACTGCATACGGCATATTCCAATACCTGGTATGTACATGTACCATTGCATTACTTCCGCATGGATATATCCCCATCTCGACCAGGCGCCGCTACGGCAAGCCCTTGGGCTTTTCGTGGCCATGGCCTGCCTGCGTCGTATAATGCATATGAATCAATGAGTGGCCCTTTTTGGCGTAAGTCCAGTTGATGAAGGGTCGCTCGCCTCTGCGGGCACGGCCCTGTGCTGTGGCAAACATCGCTCGTAGAGGAAGGAATCTATGGCGGCGAATCCGCACTCCGAGTGCAACAGGATATTACGAGGTAGCCGTCCAGGCACGACCTATGATGATGCTTGCGGAGACATGCATCATTGGAGGCGCCATG
>JBJEHU010000051.1:0-6152 GCA_051876355.1 Atopobiaceae bacterium
CCTCCTTGGCAGCCTCGGTGATCACGTGCGGGCCGGCGGTGTAGTCGCCGTACTCAGCCGTGTTGGAGATCGAGGAACGCATGCCGGCGAAGCCGCTCTCGTAGATGAGGTCGACGATGAGCTTCATCTCGTGGATGCACTCGAAGTAGGCGTTGCGCGGATCGTAGCCTGCCTCGACGAGCGTGTTGAAGCCAGCCTCCATGAGGTCGGTCACGCCGCCGCAGAGGACGTTCTGCTCGCCGAAGAGGTCCGTCTCGGTCTCGGTCTTGAAGTCGGTCTCGAGCAGGGCAGCGCGGGCTCCGCCGATGGCTGCGCCGTAGGCCAGAGCGATATCGAAGGCATCGCCCGTGGCGTCCTGGTGTGCGCAGACGAGGCAGGGCGTGCCCTTGCCCTCGAGGTAGGTCGAGCGCACGGTGTGGCCCGGAGCCTTCGGGGCGACCATGATGACATTGCAGTCAGGGCGCACCTCGATGCAGCCATAGTGGATGTTGAAGCCGTGTGCGAAGGCGATCGTCTTGCCCGGCTCGAGGTTCGGCTCGATGTCCTTCTTGTACATGGAGGCCTGATACTCATCGTTGATGAGGATCATGATGATGTCAGCCCACTTTGCTGCCTCGGCAGTGGTCAGGACCTCCAGGCCCTGCTTCTCTGCCTTGGCCTTGGACTTGGAGCCCTCATAGAGGCCCACCTTCACGTCCACGCCGGAATCCTTGAGGTTCAGTGCGTGTGCGTGGCCCTGGGAGCCGTAGCCGATGATGGCGACCTTCTTGCCATCCAGCTTGCTCATGTCGCAGTCCTGCTCGTGGTACATCTTGAACGCCATGTCCAATCCCCTTTCAATCCTGGTTTGGGTCCGTTCAATATAGCTGCCTGCCTTCATCCGGAAGGCTGGCCGGGCTACCTGTTAACTACCTGTTAGCACGCGGCAAACGGTGCATGTTCGTTCGCTTTCCGCCCGCTTTCAGGCATCGAGATTTCCTATATGTTCGCGCTCTCCCGCATCACGGAAGCGCCCCTCTCGAGCGATATGACGCCCGTGCGGCACACCTCCAGGATCTCGAAATCGCGCATGAGGTCGATGAAGTTGTCTATGCGCCGGGTGCCCCCGGCAATGCGGAACACGATGGAATCGCGCGTGTAGTCGACGATCTTGGCACGGAATGCCTCGCCTGCATCGAGCACCTGCTGGCGGGTCGCATTGTCGTTTGCGACCTTGAGGAGCAGAAGTTCGCAGCTGATGGAATCCTCCGGGTCGAACTCCTTGAAGGACACGACATCGGGAAGCTTCGCGAGCTGGGCGACAAGCTGGCGCTTGGCCCTGTCCTCGCCCTCGAACTGCACGGTGATGCGGGAAAGATCTTCGGTCTCGGTCTCCGAGACCGTGAGGCAGGTGATGTTGAACTGGCGGCGGCGGAACATGCTCGTGACGCGGTTGAGCACGCCGAACTCGTTGCGCACCATGATGGCGATGCTGTAGGTCTTCATGATGCTATCTCCCCATCCTCTGCTTCACGTCGTCCATGTTCACGATGAGCTCGTCCATGGACGCGCCGATCTGGAGCACCGGCGTCACGAACTCGTCGATGCCGATGGGACACTCGATGAGGACGGGACCTGCCTCCTTGAAGGAATCCTCGAAGGCACGCGAGAAGTCCTCGATGGTCTCCGTGCGGGTTGCCTTGGCTCCCATGCCGCGTGCGATGGCGCAGTAGTCTGCTCCCCTGTGGGAAAGCGTCGTCTCCGAGTAGCGCTGGTGCCGGAAGAGCGACTGCATCTGGCGCACCATGCCCAAGGTCCCGTTGTTCAGGAGCACGACCGTGACCGGGATGTCGTGGTCAGCTGCGGTGATGGTCTCTGCCATGTCCATGGCAAAGGAGCCATCGCCCGTGATGAGGACCGAGCGGCACCCGGTGCCGAGAGCAGCTCCTTCTGCTGCCCCGAAGCCGAAGCCCATCGTCCCCAAGCCTCCGGAGGTGATGAACTCCCGGGGACGCACGAACGTGAGGTACTGCGCCGCCCACATCTGGTGCTGCCCCACGTCGGTCACGACAGGAGACTCGTGCGGACGGATCCGGTCGATTGCGACCATGAGGTTCTTCGGGGTCATGCCGTCACGGTAGTCGTCGTAGCCCTTCTCCTCCGCCTTGAGCTCGCGCACCTTGCGTCCCCACGCCTCGTGCGTGTTGGGCTCGATGAGCGGCAAGAGCGCACGGAGCGTCTCAGCCACGTCTCCCAGAAGCTCGACCCGGTCATCCAGGGTCTTCGAGAGCTCCGAGGAGTCGATATCGATGCGCACGACCTTGCCGGAGGGGCCGAACTTCGTGCGGTCGCCCGTCGCACGGTCGTTGAAGCGCACGCCCAGAGCGATCAGGCAGTCGGACGCATTGAGCGCCTTCGTGCTCGCGAAGTGGCCGTGCATGCCCTGCATGCCCAGAAAGCCCGGCGTCTTCGTGGGGATGCCGGAGACACCCATGAGCGAGCAGCCGATGGGGGCAGAGATCCTCTCTGCGAGCTCGACCACCTCATCCCCTGCTCCGTCTGCGACGACGCCGCCGCCGAAGTAGATGAACGGGCGCTCGGCGCTGTTGATGGCATCCGCTGCCGCCGCAAGGTCAGCTTCGTCCGGCACCATCTGCTGGGGACGCAGCTTCACCTCGTCGTGCTCCAGGGGTTCCACGAGCTCGCGCTGGACATTGGCGGGGATGTCCACGAGCACAGGGCCTTTCCTGCCGGAGTTTGCGAGCGCGAATGCCTCATGCACGATGTGCTCGAGCCTGTCTGCCGAACGCACGAAGTAGTTGTGCTTCGTGATCGGCAGCGTCACGCCCGTGATATCGAGCTCCTGGAACGCGTCCGTGCCGATCATCTGCGTGCTCACGTTGCCGGTGATCGCGACGAGCGGGATGGAGTCGAGGTAGGCCGTAGCTATTCCGGTCACGAGGTTCGTGGCGCCGGGACCGGATGTGGCAATGACGACACCGCAGCGCCCTGTCGCCCGGGCATAGCCATCGGCTGCATGCGCTGCATGCTGCTCATGTGTCGTCTCGATGTGGCGGATGCGGTCGCGCCTGTCATAGAGCGCATCATAGATATCGAGCACGGTGCCGCCGGGATAGCCGAATACGGTATTCACGCCCTCCTCGATGAGCGTCTCGATGAGGAGCTCCGCTCCTGTCATCTTCTCCACTGACCTGCCTCCTTCCCGCTCGTCTCTGATAGATAGGTATTACTTGCCTTCGTTGGCGCGTGCCGTCTGGATCATGCGGTTGATCGCGTTGACATAGGCCTTGGCAGAGGACACGACGATATCGTTGTCGGAGCCGCGGCCCGTGTAGATCTTGCCGCCCTCGGACTGGATGCGGACCGTGACCTCGCCGATTGCGTCGATGCCGCGCGTGACAGCCTTGACGGCGAATTCCTGAAGGTCACCGTGGACCGAGACGACCTGGTCGATCGCCTTGTAGGCCGCATCGACCGGACCCGTGCCCGTGGCGCAGACGACATGCTTTGCGCCTTCCTCGTCCGTGATCGTGGCCGTAGCGGTCGGCACGAGCGGGTCGCCGCAGCTCACCTGCAGCGCATCGAGCGTATAGACGGCCTTGATGTCGCGGTCGCGCTCCTGGACCATGGACTCGAGGTCCTCGTCGTAGACTTCCTTCTTCTGGTCTGCAATCTCGAGGAAGCGCTGGTAGATGTCGTCGAACTCCTCAGGAGCGAACGTATAGCCGAGCTCTGCGAGACGGTGCTTCAGCGCTGCATGTCCGCTTCGTGCGGAGAGGATGATCTCCGAGCCTGCGGCACCGACATCCTCGGGGTTGATGATCTCGTAGGTATCGCGGGCCTTCAGGACGCCGTCCTGGTGGATGCCGGAGGAGTGCGCGAAGGCATTGGCGCCGACGATGGCCTTGTTTGCCTGGACATTCATGCCCGTGATGCGGGATACCAGGTGGCTTGCACGCGTGAGCTCCTGCGTCACGATGTCCGTATGTCCGTCGAGCTCGTCGCCGTGCATCTTGAGTGCCATGACAACCTCTTCGAGGGCGGTGTTGCCGGCACGCTCGCCGAGGCCATTGATCGTGCACTCGACCTGCGTCGCACCGTTCTTGACGCCGGCCAGTGCCAGCGCTGTTGCCATGCCCAGGTCGTTGTGCGTGTGCACGGAGATCGTGACGTTCTCGATGCCGCGGACATTGTCGGAGAGGCTCTTGATGCGGGCACCGAAGTCATCTGGCATGTTGTAGCCCGTCGTGTCGGGGATGTTCACGACCGTGGCGCCGGCATCGACCGCTGCCTGGATGACGCGGATCAGGAAGTCCTGGTCGGCACGTCCTGCATCCTCTGCATAGAACTCGACGTCGTCCACATACTGCTTTGCATACTTGACGCAGTGGATCGCGCGCTCGATGCACTCATCCTCCGTGATGCGCAGCTTCTCTGCGAGGTGCTGCGGAGAGACGCCCAGGCCTGTATGGATGCGCGGACGCTTTGCCGTCTTCAGGGCCTCTGCGGCACGGTCGATATCCTTGTCGACAGCACGCGTGAGGCCGCATACGACGCAGGAATCCCCTGCGAGGCGTCCGATCTCCTGTACGGACTTGAAGTCGCCCGGGCTCGAGATCGGGAAGCCGGCCTCGATCACGTCGACATTCATGCGGATGAGCTCCTGGGCAATGACGAGCTTCTCCTCGGTATTCATGGATGCGCCGGGAGACTGCTCGCCGTCGCGGAGGGTGGTGTCGAAGATTGCGATCTTGCGTGTCATGGGGTGGGCTCCTCTCGTGTGCGGGTGCACATGGATACACAAAACGCCTGTCCCAGGAAACCTGGCAGGCGTCGCAGAGAGTTCTATGTAAGGGTGGTGTGTGCGAGCGCCGATGCCTAGCTTTCTGGGAAGACAGAATCTAACGCGCAGGCCGAATAAAGCTAAAGGCCTAGCGCGCGCTCGCTAGTAGGAGTACCGCAATGGAGCTGATAGCTACGCTGTGCGCAGCTTCAGAACCAATGTATGTCTTAATCTGAGACACTGTGGCTACTCCCTTGGACTTGGCGCCTCGTGGCGCGTTGGATGAAGAATGACACACTCGAAACAGCTTGGACAGGCTCAGAATCTGTTACGTAGCCAAACGGAAACAAAGCTTCCAAGCCAGCTTTCAGCAACCTCGTCAATCGCTTCTTTTCAATATAGATGTAGCCACCATCATGCCTGAAAGAAGGCCTCGCTCTGTGTGCTTCCTGAATCCGGGAGCGTCCACAGCGGAAGCGGGGCGTCACAGTGCCTACACATTCGAGGCGGCATCGGCACATCCTCATAAAGGCAAGCAGGAAACTCCAATCTCCTACTCTCCTGGGAACTGTCTGCACATCAGCCATCAGTGACCACAGCTCACTTGGATCCGCCATTGCCTATCAGTCCGGAGACGAACGCAGACATCAAGGAGCCAGGCCTAAGGACGCCGTCATCCGCAATTGTTCAGCGTTTCCCTAGAGATAAAAGAAGCCGGAGGATAGGCCTCCGGCACTTGGAGGTAGCAGGAACCCGCCACCAAACTACCTATACCATAGAAGAGCGCACCTGCGCATCTCTATCGCTTCCGATTCTCATAATGTGGCACCCTGAGACACAATCTTTCGTTGCAGTCATGCCACCTGGCGCCGCAATTTCGCTATCTTGCGAAGATGGGAAGACGCCTTTATAGCATTACGCCAAGCGATGCAATCTGAGCTTCTGCAGGAAGTTCTTTTTGAAGGTCCTCCAGGTACCAAAGAAGCTCTCATCGGTCTTGGTCTGTTCGTGTGCTGCATACTTGAGTGCAGTGAGCTCAATGCTGCAGGCATAGTCTGCCAGCTGGAACAGTCGGTAACTTGATGGATCAACATTGCGGTAGACAATTGCGTTCTTGCGTTCTTGTCCACAACATAGCCGATGGCATTATGCAGCACATCAGTCACGATTTTCTGTCCATTGTCGTAGTAAATCTTAATCTGCCCGTACGCCTGGAACCGCTCAAGATGATCGAAGAGGAACATGGTGACATCTCGCTTCATAGCCTGCGCAAGCTTGTCATCATCAGCAAACTCCGACTTGCGGTACCAAAATGTACGATACAAGAAAGGCAAGTGCTGAGAAAAAGTGCGGAAGCAGGAAAGCATCG
>JBJEHU010000052.1:0-6130 GCA_051876355.1 Atopobiaceae bacterium
GATCGCGTCGTTTTTGTTGGTGTAAGCGCGTGAACGGGTGAGGCCTCCCCGGCACGAGAAGGGCCATCGTCCCAGGATCTGAAATCGCGACAAATCGGATTCATGGAAAGGAAGATGGCCCAATGGAGAGTGTAGCAGAGGAGCCGCTCGCAGTGGCGCTGGCATCGACGGAGATGCCCAGATTCGCTGATGGAACGACCAGCATGCAGGAGTAGCTGAGTCCGCTCGCTCGGCCGGGCACAACGCCCGGCGCCCGCTCACGGATTGATTACACCAGCATTCCCGACACTACCGCAGGCTCGAGGGAGTCGGCGCAGGTACCGCTGTAACGATTCTTGTCACCGGCAATGTCGTGAATTTCGCACAGACACACATCCCATTCGTGGCCTCTATGAGGGCAGCCTGCGCCTAGATGCCTTTCATCCTGAAAAGCCTATGGCCCCCAGAGGCAGATCTCTGCTGCTCCTGGGGGCATGGCTTTCTCGGTCCAGGAAAGAAGCTCTCTATTCGAACCGCATGCCGCCTAGCCAGGCCTCCAGCACCTCATCAGGCACCGTGACCGGCAGAAGGCGGGCGCTCCGCACGGTGGATCCCGGCGTCAGCGCCTGGATGCGGACAGGGCTTGCCCCCATGCCCGAGCCGCCGCTCGTCGCGAAGGGGACGATGATCTTGCCCGTGAAGTCATTGCCCTCGAGGAAAGAATCGATGACACGGGGCTCCTGTCCCCACCAGATCGGATAGCCGACGAAGATGACGCCGTAGTCCGCAAGATTGCGCTCCAGAGGCTCGAGCTCAGGCCGGCAGGAATCGTCGCCCATCTCGAGCGAGCTTCGAGATCCGGTATCGCCCCAGTTCAGATCGGCTACGCTGTAGGGCACCTTCGGCAGGATGGGCACTGCCTCGCAGCCGCGAATCTGGGCGATGCGGGATGCCACTTTCGCCGTCGTTCCGGTAGCCGAAAAGTAGGTGACGAGTTCCTGTCTGGACATGATGCCTCCCTGTGCCAGAGCTGAGGCAGCGTATGACCGCTACCGCATTTCTGATTCCGCTCAATTCTAGCGCTATGGCCTATTCAGCTTCCATGCAATGGAAGCAGCCACAAGCTAGACGAGCTTGCCCTGGCAGTGGTCGATCATGTGCTGGATCATCTGGGCATACCAGCCTTGGAAATCGCGGGTCTCGGAAACGAGCTTGCCATCCTTCAGCTCCTGGTAGCTGACACGGATCTTCTGGTAGCGCGTGACCTTCGAGACCGTATCCTTCGTGAGGCAGCCTTCCTCGGTCTTGTAGGGACGGATGCCGAAGAGGAGCTTCGGATTGTAGAACACGTAGTCATGCCCGTTGTCGTCCGTAAGGGCGCAGAGTGCCTTCGAGACGCCGATCTGGTTTGCAGCGAGGCAGGAGGCATCCTCGAGCGAGTCGAGGGTATCCACGAGATCCTGTGCAAGCGCCGCATCCTCAGCCGTTGCCTTCTCGCATGGTGCAGAGAGGATGGCTTCGTCCTTCACGAGTTCCTTGATCATGAGCTGCCTTTCTGAAGAGGGATGGGTGCATCCCCGTGCTTTCGATTCTTTAGTATTGTACGCGGAAGTCGCGCTCCTGCACGCAGGGCACATCCCGCTCGGAGACGAGCCTTGCCTCGATCCAGGTATTGCGGCTCTGGGAGAGGTCCTCTATCCCCTTCTTGTAGGCAGAAAGCTGCGCCTCTGTCCCCTCGACCTCGAGGAGCACGTCGCCGTCGTCGAGGTTCTTGACCCAGCCTGTGACGCCCACCGACTGTGCAAGCAGCTGTGCCTGGAAGCGGAAGCCCACTGCCTGCACCTTCCCGCCATAGCGGAGACAGATGCGCCGCTTCGGTCCATCTGCATCGGTACCATCTGCTAGCGATGCCGCATGCTCGGCTGCTGCCATCTCGTCCGGCACCTCATTGACCTTCTTGTGCCGCTTCCACGGCCAGACAAATCCCATGGCTCCTCCTTGTCATCCAGCAAGAGTATTCCCCATTGCACGAGATGCAAAAAGGGAAGCAGCCCCGAAGAGCTGCTTCCCGAAGAGAACTCGTATGCGTGCCTTGAGTCCTTATGCCTCCTGCTGGTAGGGCTTCTTCCAGAGGGAGAGGATGAGGCAGGCAATGACAGAGCCAGCGACAAGGGCAATGAGGTAGCCGAACGGGTTGCCGATGACAGCGATGACCCAGGCGCCGCCGTGAGGAGCGGGGCTCGTGCAGCCGAAGGCTGCGGAGAGGGCGCCTGCAATGGCAGAGCCGATGATGCAGGACGGAAGTACGTGGCCGGGGTCTGCTGCTGCGAACGGAATGGCGCCTTCAGTGATGAAGGAGAGGCCCATGATGTAGTTCACGATGCCGGCGTCGCGGTCAGCCTTGGACCACTTGTTCTTGAAGAAGGTCGTGGAGAGTGCGATAGCCAGAGGAGGAACCATGCCGCCGACCATGACAGAAGCCATGATGATCTGGCCAGAGGTCGTGCCAGCCGTGAGAGCGCCCGTGCCGAAGACGTAGGCTGCCTTGTTGAACGGGCCACCCATATCGATCGACATCATGCCGCCGACGACAGCACCGAGCAGGACGATGTTCGTCGTGCCCATGCCGTTGAGCCAGTTGTTGAGGCCGGTGTTGATGGCACCGAAAAGCGGGTTCAGGACGAACATGACGGCACCGATGGCAAGCGTGCCGAGCAAAGGATAGATGAGCATCGGCTTGATGCCTTCAAGAGAGTCAGGCATATGGTCGCAGAGCTTCTCGATGCCGAGGACGATGTATCCTGCCGCAAAGCCGGCAAAGAGCGCTGCGATGAAGCCGCCAGAGATGCACGAAGCCGCTGCAGCCTTGGGATCGGAGTTCAGGAGCGTGATGTAGGTGAGGCTGTAGCCGGTCTTTGCAAAGAGGCCGCCGACAAAGCCAGGGGCAAGGCCAGGACGGTCAGCGATGGACATGGCAATGAAGCCCGCAAGGATCGGGAGCATCATGCCGAAGGCTTCGGAGCCAATCGTCTTGAAGAATGCAGCTGCCGGGATCGAGGAGCCGTAGGCAGAGGTGCCGAGGCCCGGCTGGTCGACGAGGAATGCAATGGCCGTGAGGATGCCGCCGCCGATAACGAACGGGAGCATGTGGCTGACGCCGTTCATCAGGTGCTTGTAGATCACGTGCCAGGTGGAGTCCTTCTCGCCCGACGTCTCGGAAGCAGAGACCGACGTGCCCTCCTGGATAGGTGCCTTGCCGTCGAGGATGGTCTGGATCAGCTTCTCCGGCTCGTTGATGCCGGCAGAGACGTTCGTGGAGAGGACCTGCTTGCCGCCAAAGCGTGCACGGTCGACGTTCTTGTCTGCAGCGATGATGATGCCCTTTGCGTGGGCGATCTCGTCAGCCGTCAGGATGTTCTTCGCGCCCGCAGATCCCTGGGTCTCGGCCTTGAGCGTGATGCCCATCTCCTTGGCCTTCTTCTCCAGGTTCTCTGCTGCCATGTAGGTGTGGGCGATGCCGGTCGGGCAGGCGGTGATGGCAAGGACCTCAGGATAGCCTGCGGCAGCGACAGCTGCAGGAGCGGCCTTGGCGGCATCTGCTGCCTCGCGCTTTGCCTCGGCGTCGTCGATGACGGACATGAACTCTTCCGGCGTCTTGGCAGCGCGCAGAGCATCGGCGAACTCCTGGTGCATCAGGAGCTTCGAGAGCTCGGCGAGCATCTCGAGGTGCGCGTTGTTCTGGCCTTCCGGTGCCGCGATCATGAACATGAGGTCTGCCGGCGCATCGTCCGGAGCATTCCAGTCCACGCCGCCCGGTACCGTCATCGCAGCCAGGCCCGGACGCTTCACAGCGGAGGTCTTGGCATGGGGAATGGCGATGCCGTCGCCGACGGCCGTCGAGAACTCGGCCTCGCGGGCAAGGATGGCCTTCTTGTAGGCAACCGTATCGTTGATGTTGCCCGAGGCATCCTGGAGGGCAATCAGCTGGTTGATAGCGTCATCCTGGCTCGTCGCCGTGGCGCCCACCTTGATTCCCTCGGGTTTGAGCAAGTCAGTGATCTTCACGTTGCTCCCCTCTCTTGTCTGGACATCCGAAGATGCCCCTTGAAGCGCCGGCATGGTGCCGGCACGCTCTTCCTATCTCGGCTGCTTTTCAGCAGGTCTTGCTACAGGGTCTTGAGAAGTGCCTCGACCTCAGGACGCGTGGCGAGCTTCGGCGAGAAGGCGCTGGCCGACCCCGTGCAGACGCCCATGCGGAACGCCGTGCCGTAGTCGCCCTTGCTCTCCTCGTAGCCTGCGATGAAGCCTGCGACCATGGAATCGCCGGCACCGACGGAGTTTACGACCGTACCCTTCGGCGCTGGGCTCTCGACGACGTCGCCCTTCTCCGGCACGAGCACGGCGCCTTCTCCTGCCATGGAGATGAGGACATTGCGCGCGCCCATCTCCTGGAGCTTGCGTGCGTACGGCACGACGTCCGGCCTCTTCTCGAGCTCCACGCCGAAGATGGCGCCGAGCTCGTGGTTGTTCGGCTTGATGAGGAACGGGTGATACTGGAGCACCTTCACGAGCAGGTCGCGCTCGGCGTCGACGACAATCTCGATGCCGCGGCCGGAGAGCCGCTCCATGATGCGCTCGTACATGTCGGACGGAAGCATCGAAGGCACAGATCCTGCGATGACAAGGACATCGCCGGCCTTCAAGGCATCGAGCTTCTGATAGAGCGCCTCGATGTCCGCCCCCTCGATCTTCGGGCCGATGCCGTTGATCTCGGTCTCTTCCTCGGCCTTGATCTTCATGTTGATGCGGCTCATGCCTTCCTTCACCTGGATGAAATCGCAGGTCGCACCATAAGCCTGCATGCGTGCCTCGATCTCGCGTCCGGTAAAGCCGGCAACGAAGCCGAGCGCGCAGGAAGCGTGGCCCAGATTCGAGAGCACGATGCTCACATTGATGCCCTTGCCGCCCGGCAGGACATCCTCGTACGTGACACGGTTGATCTCTCCAGGCACGAGCCTGGGCATCCGCACGATGTAGTCGATCGACGGATTGAACGTGACGGTGTAGATCATGGGCGCTCCTCCTCTAGGTCCACAATGTTCTCCGCATTGCTATAGGCACTCTCGGAATCGAGATGGTCCGTTATGATGGTTGCCTGCCCGAACGCCGCAAACGTCACGAGCGAGACCTGGTCGAACTTGCTTGCGTCCGCCAGGATGTAGGGGCTCTGCGTGTGCGCAAGGCTGACTTCCTTGACCTTGGCCTCGGAAAGCTCCGGTGTCGTGAAGCCGGCCGTACGGGAGATGCCGTTCGTCCCCCAGAAGCCGAGCGTGAAGTGCAGCCGTTCGAGCGAGGCGATGGCATCCTCCCCGACAACTGCCTCCGTGACGGGCTTCACCATGCCTCCGAGCAGATACGTCTTCATGCCCTTGGCCAGAAGCGCCTCGGCATGCAACAGCGAGTTCGTCACATACGTCGCATGCGTCTCCGTCAGCGACTCCACGAGCAGCATCGTCGAAGAGCCGGCATCGATATAGACGAAGTCCTCGGGGTTCACGAGCGTCGCTGCATAGGCAGCGATCTTCTCCTTCTCCGAGAGGTTGACCATGCGCTTCTGCGCGACCGGCGAGTCCTGGATGACCATATGGCGCTTCGGTGCGCAGGCTCCGCCATGTACGCGCACGACCTTGCGCTCGCGCATGAGCGTGTCCAGATCGCGGCGCACCGTGGATTCGGAGGCGTCGAGTGCCGCCATGAGCTCAGGGGTCGTGACGCTCCCCTGCTGGGCTACGAGCTTGCAGATGAGATCCTGCCTCTCCGATGCGAGCATGTTCAGCCTCCTCTCTGGTTGCTGATGACAGTATGCACCCAAAATCCGTCACTTTCAAGCACTAATCTTCATTTTTTGTGACTGTTTTTGAATGTTTCTCCAGTTGAACTTGGAAAAGAGAAAACGCTTCCAGCAGCATCAGGGCACCATCTTCCCCGCTCCCGCGCCTTCGCCTACCATGGGATGGGAGAACCTGACCGGGGAGGCATCCATGAACATCCAGATCTTCGGCACGAAGAAGAGCAACGACGCAAAGAAGGCAGAGCGCTGGTTCAAGGAGCGCCGCATCCGCTTCCAGTACATCGATATGAAGGAGAAGGG
>JBJEHU010000053.1:0-79003 GCA_051876355.1 Atopobiaceae bacterium
CCACATTCATGAGATGGCGGATCGTGTTGCACTCAGAATGCTAATCCGCCGAGCCATTACACCAACATTGCCGACACTACCATGACTTGGCATCTACGCCATTCTTCCTGAACGATAAGCTGCCAGAATTTGGCATATACGCTCAGCTCCTTTGGTGCTCCCTGGAAACGCTAACACCCCGAACGGATGGAAAAAGAGGCCCGAACGGCAGGGGACGTTTTTCCGAAATTAATATTGTTTTCTAAATTAGATAGCAAGCTTCTTAACAGGAATAATGAGAGCGTTTTACTGAGATATTCTGCAAACAAGCAGGTAATTCAGTAATACAAAGTTTCCTGATAGTAGAAATTTGGCGTACTGGTATTGAAACATTGATATCACTACTAGAAACTTTTTCTGATTAAATCTATAGAAATGCTTCTGGGCTAGTGGTAGATTCTGTCTGAAAGGACGTTGCTGGAGCAACGTTCATAAGGCTGAAAGACTCGAGACGAACCACGGAGGCCCGAAGTTCCATGAGCAGACTGTTTGCAGACAGGGCAGCGAAGAAGGCTGCGTCTGCGGAACAACTCAAGGGAAAGGCAGCGCCTGAGAAGGCTGCTGCGGGCATGCCTGCCGGAACAGACCTCTCCAAGCTCACGAGGCTTCAGCTCCTGGAGCTCCTGAAAGATGCCGTCGCCGAGAATGAGCGCCTGAAGAAGGAGCTTGCAGAGACGAAGAAGCAGCTCGAGGACAAGCGCATCGCAATTGAGGACTCTGAGTCTCTGGCCGAAGCATCGCTTCGTCTTGCCGGCGTTTTTGCAGCAGCGCAGCGTGCTATCGATCTCTATGGCTACAACATGGACCTGCAGAGGGCAGAAGCAGCAGACGCAGAAGAGGGATATGCGGAAGAAGGCGAAACTTCTGCCGAGGCAGAGGAAGACGAGGATGCTTCCGATGCCGCATCTGAGGAGGCGTTTGACGAGTGAAGAAGACGTCTCAAAAGCAAGGGCAGGAAGCGAAGAAGGTCGTTCTGCCGAGCGCTGAGCAGGTGGATGCCGAGCTTGCGCGCGAGCAGAAGAAGCACTCCAAGGGAAAACGCGCACGCAATACGGCAGCAGTGCTTGCTGCCGTCTTTGCTGGAGCGGTGCTTCTCTCCATGCTGGCATTCCCGCTCTACCGCATCTACGGCGACTCGATGACGCCGACGCTCGAGGAAGGGGACATCGTCCTTGCCTCCAAGAGCGCTGAGATCCAGCGCGGCGACCTCATCGTCTTCTCCTACAACAACAAGACGCTCGTGAAGCGTGTCATAGGGCTTCCCGGAGACTGGATCGATATCGACGAAGCAGGAAACGTCTCCGTGAATGGCGAGGTCATAGACGAGCCCTACCTCCAGGGAGAGAAGAGCCTGGGGCAGGCAGATATCGAGTTCCCGTACCAGGTGCCCGAGAGCAAGTACTTCGTGCTCGGGGACCACAGGAGCATCTCGGTGGATTCGCGCCTTTCCCAGATGGGCGCCATTCCTCAGGAGCAGATCATCGGCGAGGTAATGCTCCGCATCTGGCCCCTTACGTCATTCGGCACCTTGGAATAGGGGCCATTTCAGAAGAGCAGGCAACGCCCTAACAAGAGAGGACGCAAAGACATGCAGACCATCCAGGAACGGGAGTCCGGACCCTGAGAGACATTCGGAACACCAAGGCAACCAGGCTTTCCGCCCCCACGGAAGCTTGAGATAGCAAAAGGCAAGCAATGCAAGCAAGTACAGGCAAGCAAGAGAAATACAGGAAGAGAGAAGGATACATGAGCAAGACAAAGAACCTGCTCGAACGTGCAGTTGCTGCCATCCTGGCAGTCGCTATGGCGCTCGTGCTGCTGCCGGCAAATGCGCTGGCTGCAGACACCACGACTTATAAGCTGACGCTTACGGGCACAGCTACCGGCCACACCTACGAGGCATACCAGATCTTCACGGGTGATCTTGCGACCGGAACCGATGGAACGAAGACGCTCTCCAACGTTAAGTGGGGTTCCGGCGTCACATATACCGGAACCGAGACGGCTTCTGAGGTTGCAGAGAAGCTCGCAAAGAATGAGATGACCATCTCCGATCTCGAAGGCAAGCTCACGCTCACAACGCCGGTCAAGACAGTTGCGTCCTCTAAGGACTCGACAGTGATTGACGGCCTCGCTTCCGGCTACTACCTCGTGAAAGACAAGGACGGCACCCAGGACAACACAAGCGATGCTTATACGAAGTTTATCGTTCAGGTAGTCGGCGATACCTCTACAGCTGTCAAGTCTAGTGTTCCGACCGTTACCAAGAAGGTCCAGGACAATACGAACGGTCAGCTTTCGGATTGGCAGGATTCTGCAGACTGGGCCATCAATGAGTGGGTGCCCTTCCAGATCACTGGTACCATGCCTTCGACGATTGCAGACTATTCGACTTACAAGTATGTTTTCACTGATACCATGTCCAAGGGCCTGACCTATGATGGTACCGATGCTACTCACAAGGCTACCATCAAGATTTACTCGAGCGCTGCTGACACAACCGGCATCAATGTTACCTCCAGCTTTACTGAGGCGACCGAGACGAAGACTGACGGCTCCACAGTTGTTACCTGGACCATCAATGATCTCAAGTCCATTCCGGGTGTGACTCTTACGGCTACGTCTAGGGTAGTTGTTACCTATTCCGCAAAGCTCAACGTGAATGCCAATATCGGCTCTGAGGGCAATCCTAATACTGTGAATCTGACCTACTCCAACAACCCGAACAGCGGTGGCGAGGGCGAGACAGGCAAGACTCCAGACGACAAGAACATCGTCTTCACCTACAAGACCATCGTGAACAAGGTTGACCAGGATGGCACTACGCCCCTCGCAGGTGCTGGCTTCACTCTCCAGAAGAAGAACGCCGATGGAACCTACACAGATGTACAGACCATCTCCGCAGAGCACAACGCGACGACATTCACGTTCTCCGGTCTCGACGACGGCGACTATAAGCTCATTGAGAGCACGACGCCTGCCGGCTACAACACGATGACACCAGTCGAGTTCACGATCACCGCGACGCATGAGGAGGAATCCGACGACCCGAAGCTCCTCACCCTCTCCGGCAGCACGACGACGGGTGAAGCTACGTGGACGGCTGACAAGAACGCCGGCTCCCTCACGACCTCTGTCGTGAACAAGCGCGGTTCTGTCCTCCCGTCCACGGGCGGCGCAGGCACGACGATGCTCTATGTCGGCGGCGCAACACTCGCTGCAGCAGCAGCCTTCGGCATCTACCAGCTCCGCAAGAAGGACAACGAGGCCTAAGGCCTGGCTGTTCTGACGAAACGTTCTGCGGCAGGCCTGCATCTTGGGTCTGCCGCACCCGACCCTGGAAGACAGTGACTTGAAGAGGAAGCGCAACAAGAAGGTTCTTATCGCTGAGATCGTGCTCGGCTGCCTGCTTCTTGCAGGTATTGGCATGATGCTCTATCCCACCATCTCTGATTGGTGGAACAAGCAGCATCAGTCAGAGGCCATCGCTACATATCAGCAGGCGGTCTCTGACAACTCGGCAGAGAAGAACCAGGAGATGTGGGACGAAGCAGTTGCGTACAATGCAACGCTTCAGCCGGGAACTTCCCGGTTCACGCTCACCGAAGATGAGCTTGCCCAGTACGAGAGCCTCCTCAATGTCACCGGCACCGGCATCATGGGCTACGTGAAGATCCCGAAGATCAATGTCGAGCTTCCTGTCTATCACGGCACCGACGATGCAACGCTCCAGATAGGCGTGGGGCATATCCCGGGCTCCTCGCTTCCAGTGGGAGGCCTTGGAACCCACACCGTGATCTCCGGGCACAGAGGGCTTCCTTCGGCCAGGCTCTTCACGGATATCGACCAGCTCGAAGAAGGAGACCTCTTCGAGATCGATGTCCTCGGAAAGACCCTGACCTACCAGGTGGACCAGATCAGGACTGTGCTTCCAGATGAGCTCCAGGACCTCGAGATAGATCCGAACATGGATCTGGCAACACTCGTGACCTGCACGCCCTACGGCGTGAACACCCACAGGCTCCTGGTCAGGGGACACAGGGTGGATACGCAGCAGCTTGCTGCAATCGACGGCAATGCGACGAAGATCGATCCAGTCGTCTCCGCATTGGTCCTGACTGTAGCAGTGGCCCTCGTCTTCTTCGTGGTGCGCCTTGTCAGACAGAGGCGCAGCCAGAACGCAATGAATGCACTTTCCGGAAAGGATGGCACCGATGCCAAGAGGTAGCGCAAGACAGAGGTTGCAGGCAGCAGGGCTTGCCTTCCTTGCGGCATGTGCGCTCATGCTCCTGCCGCTTCAGGCCAAGGCTGCAACGCCTGCTTCTGGCCAGCATGTGGATACCTCCGCTGCAGGGGAGATTGTCCTCAAGGCATGCCCCGTCGATGGGCAGACCTTCACGGTCTATCGTGTGGCCACGATGGATACCGACGGCAGCCTTGCTGCAGTCGATGCCCTGGCATCTGCTGTCGAGGCAACGGGCATGGATCCTGCCGCGCTTTCTTCAGGAGATGTCTCTGCTGATGCAATGCAGCAGATGGCACAGAGCTGGGAAGGCTATGTGCTTGCGGATGCCTCCTCGTTCTGGGGTGCAGCAAAGACGGCAAAGGGTGGCACAGCACAGTTTTCTGGCCTCGTCCCCGGCTGCTATCTCGTCGTTGCTGATACCTACACCTCGGGCAATACGACCTGGCTCGGCTCTTCCTGGCTTGTCGTTATCCCTTCCGTCAACGCTGATGGCACCTATATCTATTCGCAGGACGTGGAAGCCACGAAGCTCGTGAGCGTCCAGAGCCAGAAGTTCGAAAACGTCGTACAGAAGCTCTGGAAGGATGCTTCGGGACATCCCGCATCCGTGAAGGTCGATATCTACAACGGCGATGAGCTCTACCAGACCGTGACGCTCGACTCCTCGAACGATTGGACCTATCGCTGGGAAGGGGAGGGCTCCTGGTCCGTGAAGGAAGTAAGGGATGGCATGGAGGCATACAAGGCTTCTGTCTCCTCTTCCGTAAAGACTGAAGGCACGACCACGACCTCGTCCTGGCAGATTACGAATTCGGGCACTACGACGACCAAGACCACGACAGGAAAGCTCGCCGACATGGGCGATACGAACAGCCAGACCATGATGCTGGCGCTTCTGGGTGCAGGAGCGGCACTTCTTGTCCTCGGTATCGTCCTTTCCCGCAGAAGGAAGGATGCATAGGACCGTGGGTGCACGAAAGCCTGGCATGGGCAGGATCCTCGCTCTTCTCGGTGCAGCCTTTCTGGTCGCTGCTGCCATCATAGGAGTGAAAGGATTCATCGAAGGAAAGGCACGGCAGAGCGAAAGCGCCGAGCTCATCTCCCGGATCATGCAGGACCTCGATGAGACGAGTATTCCTGCATCTGGCGGAGAGGCTCAGACGGTTCCTTCCGAGCTGCCGGTACTTGAGCTTGAGGGCACGGATATCGCAGGGAGGCTCGAGATCTCATCCATCGGCCTGGATGTCCCTGTCGCTGCAGATTCCTCTGCAGCAGGCCTTCTTCCGTATCTGAGCGCAGAGCGCACCTCCTCCCTTGCTATCCAGGGAGAGTCCTATCAAGGGGATGGCGCCTTCGGCAGGATCGACACGCTCACGGCGGGCACCACGGTCTCCTTCAGGGAGATGGATGGCACGACAGCACGTTTCCTCGTTATGGGTTCGGGCACGCTGGCAGACGAGTTCAACGACTCCTATGACCTGATCATCTATTGGAAGGACGCATTCGGCACGAAGCACTGGGCGGGCTGCTCTCTGGCCTCCTGATGGGAGGGCACAGAGAAGCTCACAAGGCTTTGCAGGAAGAAGCGGCGTAGCGAAAGCTGGAGACAACATGAGCACGCTTTTCGATAAAGCACGGCAGATGCTCGAGAACAACCGCGAGCACAGAAGATGGCAGAGACACACGGGCGCTATTGCCCTTGTGCTGGGAGCTGCCATCTGCGCTCTTCTCATCGGCACGGCAACGGCTCTGTCCGGTGCAGGCACGCTCTCTGATGCTCTGACGGACGATTCTGCTCTGTTCTGGCGTGAGAGCGGCACGAGCGAGGCTGCCTGGCAGAAGGTGGACGGAGATACGCCTCTTGCGGGAGACTCCGAGCTCAGGCTCCGCCTTGCCTTCAAGCTCGATGCGCAGGATCTCAAAGATGGTGCAGGCTACAGCTATACCCTGCCGGAAGGCCTTACAGTCGATGATGCAGATGCTCTCTCTGTCTTCAGCGGGACTGGCGCGGATACAGGATCTGAGACCGGAGCCGTGACGGCCTCTGGCCTCACCGCTTCCATCAAGGAAAATATCCTCACGATCAGCTATGCAGGAGACGAGAGCGAGGATAGCGAGGGCACGGTCTCCTTCTATGTGGATATCGACTTCACGTTTGCGGGGCTCACGACTGACGACGAAGGGCTTGCCAAGCTCAAGCTGAACAATAAAATCACGCTTACTGCCGTGAAGGCGCAGGAGGCGGCTGCGGCTGAGGAGACTGCATCCACCGCCAGCGCTTCCGAGATCACAACTACGGATAACGGTACTGAGACGGCAACTGCTGCCGCTGCAGCAGCTGAGAGCACAACCAGCGAAAGCGAAGTCTCTTCTGCAAAGGCAGCGACGGCCGAGGCGGATGCTGAGGTAGCTGCTACGGCTGAAAGTGCCGATGCATCTACGGACGCTGCCGCTGAGACAGAAAGCAGTGACGAGAATGCTGCTACGGCTTCCTCTCCTGTTGATGCAAGCGCATACCTGACGAGTGCCACGCTCTATAAGAACGTGAATAATTCCTGGCAGGTGACAACCATCTTCAACGATGGCGACAGCGCCCGCGTGGAGCTTGGATTCACCTTCGCAAACGGCGTCATTACTTCCACCAGCAAGGATGCTACCTACCAGCTGCCAGATGGCGTGCGTCCTGTTGACGCTATCTCCAACGCCGTAATCTACGACAATGCTAACCAGCAGGTAGGCACCTTCGATGTGTCGACTGACGGCCTGGTGACCATGCATTTCTCTGATAGCTTTGCGACTGGTAATACAATCGTTGCTTCCCTCTATTTCAAGGGGTGGGTTACAAGGACGGGATCTGCCTCCGACGGCACCATCCAATTTGGCACGACGGGTACAAATATCACAGTGAATGCTGTCACCACCAATGACATCCATGTCAGCAAGGAAGGCACGCTGAATGTGAATCGCGATGGCGCGACCTACAAAATCACCGTGACTTCGAACAATGGCACCGGCGGCAACCATCTCGATATCAACGATACCGTGCACGTGCGTGACAACATCACCTACACGGACTTCTATGATCACAGCTCTCTGCAGGTTATCAAGAAGACGTCCTCTACGGATGCAGGAACTCCTGTCACCATCGGCACGCTGTCCTCGACAACGGGCGGAGTGATGTGGAATACCACTAACGGAAAGCCGCATTTCCTGCTCCAGCTTCCCATCCTCAATGCTGGCGAGAGCTATGAGATCACCTATACGGCAAGTTTCACGACAACAGACGATGACATTGACAGCAATATCGGCAACACGGTTCAGGCGAACTCTGCAACTCAGGGAGTCTATGACGCTGTCAACCTTACGTCCAGAGCAGATGACCTGAAGACGGGGGCAATCAACGGCAGTGTCATTGACTGGACGGTCACTCTGAACCGCAACAACAAGAGCCTTGCGGGCTTCCAGATGACGGACAATCTGCCTGGCGATCTCAAGGGCGAAATAACAGTCAGCGACGCTGACGGAAACCCTGTGCTCACACTGAGCGAATCGAACAACTACCAGGCTACAGCCTCAGGCTTCACGGCCAAATATGAGCCAGACAATAACCGCCTCCTAACGATTACTGTTGCAGATGGCAGCACCAATACGGGCACCTATAAGGTCTCCTACAGCACCAAGCCGACGGAGTCGGCGAGCGGCACCAATACGAATACAGCGAATACCGTGTATGCCGGCAGCACCACGCATAGCGTATCTGCCACGGTCGGAATTGGCAGTTTCTTCAGCTGGGGGTTGAAGAAGACTGCTACAAGTGCGGATTTCCAGGGCCATGGCAAATACAGGATCGGCTGGCAAACTGTAGCTACCGCTCCGGCAAATCTAGATGGCAGCTATACCATCACCGACACGATAGAGAGCCTGTATGACCGGGCCCAGGGAGGCGCCGAGCTCAGTGCAGCGGGACACTATGTCACTGCAGGCAATCTCCTTGCTACCCTCCAGGCCAGCAGAAACATCCTTATCGTGAACTCCGATACCGGCGTCACATATTATTCAGACGGATTGAACGCCGATGGCACCATCGCCATGAAGGTCTCCCAGAGCGGGAACGTGACTGCTGCTCCTATGACCGTAACGGTGACCATGTACGATGGCGACGGTACAGTCGTTTCGAATGACGGCGACAGCCATGTGAAGAGCTTCACGGTCACGGCTACGCCGGCTGACGGAGCCTCTCTAGCGGGAACCACTTCGACTCTCAAGTATTGGACCATCACAGATACAACGGCTGCGGGCATCCCTGATGGCGCAGATGTCTATATGCGCAACAGGGCAAGCGTCGGCGGCCTCTCATCCGAGGCAAATACCGTGGTGCGTCAGGCATCTGCCTTCGACAAGCAGATGTATATAGGGAGCTGGTCGAATGCAACCAAGACCATGCAGTACGACAGGAACACGTTCAGCAACAACAAGCTGACTTTCCGTTTGCTTGTCGATACCACAGACAAATCCGGCAACATCGTGATTGAAGACCTGCTGCCGGAAGGGCTGGAATACGTCGCGAACAGCGCAAGACTTGTGAAGCTCAGGGCGAATGGCATCCAGGAAGATAGCAAGGGAAGCGTCACGCCTACCATCACAACTGAGAATGGCCAGCAGAAGCTGACATTCACGCTCAGCAGCTATGACGCGACATCGCAGTACTACATCAGGTATGACACCACCTGGAGCAACGACAACTACTGGTCCGATGCTGCCAATATCAACAAGACTTATACCAACACTGCATCGTTGGGTGATACGGAGAAATCCAGCTCGTTCACCGTGCATCGTGAGCCTACCTTCGTTATCAAGACAGGCAGCCAGGGCACGGGCAGCAATGCTGACCAGGTCACCTACTCTGTCGTAATCAACCCTCTGGGCAGCGATATCGATGCCAATTCGGACACGCTGGTCCTGACTGATACGCTTTCGAACTTCGGCGTATCAAACCCCGTCCTCAGTACTTCTGATGTGAGGCTCTATGCCTATAACGAGACAGCCGAGGGGCATCGCGGAGCGGAACTCTCCTCTGCGCTCTATACCGTAAGCTACGATGCAAGCAGCCATACGATGAGGGTGACAGTTCCTGACAGCTTGGGCTGCGTGCTCGTCTACTCCTATACGCTCAAGGGCTTCAGATCGATGGCTGGCAGCATCACGATGTCGAACAGCGCAAGCCTCGCCGGTCAATATTCTGATAGCGCAAGTGCGCAGATTGCAGCGAGCGATGCTGGCGGCCATGCAGTCCAGGCGCAGCTTACCCTGTACAAGGTGGATGCCGACAACTACCAGACTCTGCTGAGCGGAGCGCAGTTCGACTTCTATTCCGGCGAGGGTGGCAGCTTTGGCGAGCCTAACAGCTTCACGCTGGATAACGGATCCAAGACATGGGACCTCTACGATACAAATGGTCAGGCCATACTGGCTCATGACACGCTGTACAAGTTTGTGGAGACAAAAGCCCCCGATGGCTATCAACTCTCAAGCGAGCCTATTTACCTTGTATGGCTTTCGGACGGCGAGAGCGAAGAGACGGCATGGCAGGCTCTCCAGAATTCTGGCATCCTGAGCTCTGCGACCAAGTCCGATGGAACACATATTGCTCAGTCCGATGTTCACTTCATCGCTGCAAGTGGTGGCGCCATCTATGCGCCCAACAAGTACGACCGGCTCACAGTGAACAAAATCTTCACTGCTCCGGACGGAACGACGCTGAACGATGACCAAATCGGCGTAACCTCCATCACAGTGAAGCTTTACCAGGATGTGAAGAACTCTGACGGTACCATCACCAAGGCGACGGATGCTTACGAAACGACGACCATCATTGCTGCCGAAGGCTGGAAGAAGACGTGGGACGGCCTACCCAAGAAAGACGCGAATGGCAACGAGTATGTCTATCGCGTCGAGGAGGAAGGCCTCGAGCATAGCTACAGGGACTCGTATCTGAACAATGATGTGCAGACGGGCACGATCACAATCAACAACACGCAGACCTATCAGCTGCCGAAGACGGGCGGCATCGGAGATATGCCGTTTGCGGTGGGTGGTGCTGCACTTGCGGCAGCGGCTGTGGCAGCATTCGTAGCTCTCCGCTGCAGGATTTCATAGTGGCAATCTGATCGTTTGAGGCAGCAGGCCGGCATCCTGAATAGGGGATGCCGGCCTGCCCCATCTCTGTATATATAAGAAGTGAAATGGAAACGAGGCTTAGTCTTCCTGTTCCTTCTTTGCTTTGGTGTCTTTCTTCTCTGCCTTCTTCGGCTTTTTGCGGTAGCGGTCGGGACGCTCGAACGAAGGGCAGATGTCTGCTAGCATGCAGCTTTCGCACGAGGGATGCTGGGCCTTGCAGGTCTCTCTCCCGAAGTGGATCCACTGCTCGTTGACGTCGGTCCAGAGCTCTTTCGGGATGAGCTTCAGGAGGTCCTGCTCTGCTGCCAGAGGGACAGAAGCCTTCGTGAGGCCAAGACGTGCGGCAATACGGAAGACATGGGTATCCACCGCTATGCCTTCGCACTCATGGAAGGCCTTGTTCATGACAATATTGGCAGTCTTCCTGCCGACGCCGGGGAGCTTCGTCAGTTCCGCCATGGTCCTCGGCACTTCTCCGCCATATTCCGCGACGATGATCTGCGCTGCCTCGACGGCGTGCTCTGCCTTGGCACGCCAGAAGCCGATCGAGCGGATGACTTCGCCGACCTCGGCAGGATCTGCCTGGGCCAGGGCGAAAGCGTCGGGCCAGCGGCGGAAGAACTCGGGCGTCACGCGGTTCACGCCGGCATCGGTCGTCTGGGCAGAGAGCATGACCGCGATGAGGAGCGTATAGGGGTTGTAGTAGTCAAGGGCGCTCTGCGCTCCGCCATACTTCTCCTCCATGCGGCGGCAGACCTCCTCCGCCCGTTTCTTCTTTGATGCAATGGACTCCCGTGGCATGCGATTTCACTCCTTCTGCCGGATTCATGATGTAAGGCGACTGCAAGAAATGATAATGGGTTCGCCTGATAAAGGCATGCAGGACATGCAGAAAGACAATGCCCGGCATGTCAGATTGTCCAAGACGGCCAAATCTGGGCCGTCATTTGAGTATGATAGATGCGCTAGGGATGCGCATCGGTCGTACCGATGAGGGGGAAGGGATTGTCCATGGCTGAAATGACGAAGGATGCCCGCTACCTGATAAGTTCAGACGATGTGTACCTGATGGGAAAGGGAGAATGGTACCGGAGCTATGACAAGCTCGGAGCCCACCCTGCCACCCAGGACGGAGAGGACGGCTACAACTTTGCTGTCTGGGCGCCTGGCGTCACCTCCGTGCGCCTCGTCGGCGAATTCAATGGCTGGGACGAGAACGCAGACTATCTCTTCGAGACCGAGACCGGCGGCATCTGGTGCGGCTTCGTTCCTGGCGTCCATGCAGATGAGTGCTACAAGTACGCGATAGAGCCCACGCCTGGCGCCGAGCTCATCTACAAGGCAGACCCCTATGCCTTCCATGCCCAGTGCCCACCCGATACGGCATCCGTCACGACGGATATCCGCCACTATGAGTGGGGCGACAATGCCTGGATGCTCGAGCGCAACAAGAGGAAGATGCTGAAGAGCCCGCTCAACATCTTCGAGGTGCATCTCGGATCCTGGAAGCGCCACGACGACGGACTCAACGGCAACGGCACCGAGCCTCCGGCAGGGGAGCGCGCAGGCGGATCCTATCTCACATACGACGAGCTCTCGGTCGAGCTCGTGGACTACGTGAAGAAGATGGGCTACACCCATATCGAGCTTCTCCCCATCATGGAGCACCCGTTCGACGGCTCCTGGGGCTACCAGATCACGGGCTACTATGCACCGACCTCCCGCTACGGCTCGCCCAAGGAGTTCATGCACTTCGTCGACGCCTGCCACGAGGCTGGTATCGGCGTCATCTTGGACTGGGTGCCGGGCGGCTTCTGCAAGGATGCTCATGGCCTCGGCAACTTCGTGGGCCACAAGCTCTATGAGGAGAAGGAGCACCCGAACTGGGGCACGTACAAGTTCAACCTCGGCAAGGGCGAGGTCAGGACGTTCCTCATCTCCAACGCGCTCTACTGGATCGACCAGTACCATGCCGATGGCCTGCGCATGGACGGCGTGAGCTCCATGCTCTACATGAACTTCGGTATCGACGATCCTTCCCAGAAGCGCTTCAACTCCAAGGGCACGGAAGAGGACCTCGATGCATCCGAGTTCATCAGGAGGACGAACTCCACGGTCGAGCGCTACCATCCTGATGTCATGATGATCGCAGAGGAGTCCACGGCCTGGCCGCTTGTCACCTATCCTCCTGAGGTCGGAGGCCTCGGCTTCAACTTCAAGTGGGACATGGGCTGGATGAACGACACGCTCCACTACTGCCAGACAGACTTCCCTTGGAGGCCGGGCAACCACAAGCTGCTCACGTTCTCGATCATGTATGCCTTCAACGAGAACTTCATCCTGCCGCTCTCGCACGACGAGGTCGTGCACGGCAAGTGCTCGCTCATCGGCCGCATGCCGGGAGACTACTGGAGGCAGTTCGCTGGCATGAGGGCGCTTGCCTTCTACCAGATGACCCATCCGGGCGGCAAGCTCAACTTCATGGGCAACGAGATTGCCCAGTGGATCGAGTGGCGCGAGTATGAAGGCATCCAGTACTTCATGGCAGACGAGTACGAGGTCCACCATGACCAGCAGGTCTTCGTCGCCGCGCTGAACAAGCTCTATACGCAGGAGCCGGCACTCTGGCAGTGCGGGTATGACTCTGCCGGCTTCGAGTGGATCGACGCCGACAATGCAAAGCAGTCCCTGATCTCGTTTGTCCGCAAGGGCGACGACCCCGCAGATGACCTTGCAATCGTCATCAACTTCGATGTCGCTGCGCACGAGAACTACCGTGTCGGCATTCCTACGCCGGGCATCTGGAAAGAGATCTTCACGAGCGACGAGAAGGAGTACGGCGGCACCGGCATCGAGAACGTCGGCGAGATCAAGAGCGAGGACGTGCCCTGGAACGGGCGCGAGAACTCGGTGGTCCTGCGCATCCCGGCACTCGGCGGCATCGTGCTGAAGCGCGTCGGCGATCTTCCGAAGCCGAAGCCCAAGCCTGCTGCAAAGCCGCGCACGAGGAAGACCGCGGCCAAGGCGTCCGAGAAGGCTCCTGCCAAGGCAGCTGCTGCCGAGGAGAAGCCGGCCGACAAGAAGGCGCCTGCCAGGAGGACTTCCACGAAGAAGGCGGCTCCCAAGGCAGAGGCTGCAGAGACTGCATCCGCCGCAAAGCCAGCAGCCCCTGCTGCCAAGGCAGCGCCTGCGAAGAAGGCTGCGGCTGCCAAGAAGGAAGCTTCGAAGAAGGCTCCTGCAAAGGCAGCGGCATCCACTGAGGCCCCGAAAGAGGCCGAATCCAAAGCAACTCCGAAGAAAAGGGCAACCCGCTCTTCGAAGCGATAGTTCTATAAGAGGCCTTATAGGCCCCAAGATGGAAGGTACGTATGTCAGTACAGCCACAGCTTTTCAAGGACAAGAACGACTTCAAGGAGCAGCTCGAGGCCATGTGCCTCTCCGAGCGCTCGAAGACCTTCGATGAGTGCACAGACAGGGAGCGCTTCCTCTGCCTTGCCCGCCTCATTGCCCAGAAGGCCCGCCGTATCGAGGTCGAGTGCCACCCGAAGGACGAGAAGCAGGTCTACTACTTCTCCCTCGAGTTCCTGCTCGGTCCCCTGCTGGACAACTACCTTCTGAACTTCGGCATCCGCGACTTCGTCGAGGACTGCCTGAAGGACATGGGCACAGATCTTGAGACCCTCTGCGCGAAGGAAGCCGATCCGGGCCTCGGCAACGGCGGCCTTGGCCGTCTCGCTGCCTGCTTCCTCGACTCCATGGCAGCTCTTGGCATCGCCGGCAACGGCAATGGCATGCGCTACCGCTACGGCCTCTTCCGCCAGGAGATCGAAGGAGGTCGCCAGGTAGAGAAGACCGACAACTGGCTCCGCTATGGCTTCCCGTGGGAGATCCGCAAGCTCGAGAGCACCGTCACGGTGCGCTTCGGCGGCGAGGTCGTACGCCACGAGGGCGAGGCTGGCAGCTACTGGTTCACGTGGGAAGGCGGCGAGAAGGTCGACGCCGTCCCGTACGATGTGCCTATCGTCGGCTACGGCGGAACGTGCGTGAACAAGCTCCGCATCTGGGGCGCAAAGCCGCACACGCCTGACTTCGATCTCGATGCCTTCAATGCCGGCGACTATGCCAAGGCATTCAAGTTCCGCTCCGATGTCGAGGCCATCTCCACGATCCTCTACCCGAACGATGCCGGCGAGCATGGCCGCCTGCTGCGTCTCAAGCAGGAGTACCTGTTCGTCTCTGCAGGCCTTCAGTCCATCCTCCATACGTATGAGCGCAACTTCGGCCCGGACGCCTGGGAAGACCTTCCGAAGCATGTCTGCATCCACACGAACGATACGCACCCGGCGCTCTGCGGCCCCGAGCTCATGCGCATCCTCGTCGACGAGAAGGGTCTCGACTGGGATACCGCATGGAAGACCGTGACGGCCACCGTCTCCTACACGAACCACACGATCATGCCGGAGGCTCTCGAGAAGTGGCCGATCAACCTGCTCCGTGCCCAGCTTCCGCGCACCTACATGTTCATCGACGAGATCGACCGCCGCTACCGCGAGTCGTTCCCGCATGATGCAGAGAACTGGATGGACCAGCTCCAGAAGACCGCAATCCTCTGGGATGGCCAGTGCCGCATGGCAAACCTCTCCGTCATCTGCTCGCACTCCGTGAACGGCGTCTCTGCCCTCCACACGGAGATCCTCGAGAAGTCGACGCTCAAGGACTTCTACGACCTCACGCCGGAGAAGTTCAACAACAAGACGAATGGCGTCTCGCACCGCCGCTTCCTCGCCGAGGCAAACCCTGCCTATGCAAAGCTCATCACGAACGCAATCGGCGATGGCTGGCTCAAGGATGCCTATGAGCTCGAGAAGCTCATCCCGTACGAGAAGGACGAGTCGTTCCTGAAGGATGTCCATGCTGCAAAGCAGACGGAGAAGGAGCGCCTTGCCCGCTATATCAAGGACACGACGGGCGTCGAGCTCGACCCGACGTCGATCTTCGATGTCCAGGTCAAGCGCTTCCACGCCTACAAGCGCCAGCTCCTGAATGTCTTCAAGATCCTCGACATCTACAACCGTCTCCTCGACGATCCCTCGTTCAAGCCGCAGCCGACGTCGTTCATCTTCTCCGGCAAGGCTGCCCAGAGCTATGACTTCGCAAAGGAAGTCATCCGCCTCATCAACTCCGTCGCCGATGTGATCAACAACGACGACCGCGTGAACCAGACGATCAAGGTCGCCTTCGTTCCGAACTTCGCTGTCTCGAATGCCCAGCTCATCTACCCGGCATCCGACATCTCCGAGCAGATCTCCACGGCAGGCACCGAGGCTTCCGGCACGTCGAACATGAAGCTCATGTACAACGGCGCGCTTACCCTTGGCACCTACGACGGCGCAAACGTCGAGATCTGCAAGCTTGTGGGCGACGAGAACATCAAGATCTTCGGCCTCAGGACCGAAGAGGTCGATGCACTCAAGTCCTCTGGTCGCTACTATGCCTGGGATGAGTACAACGCCGACCGCGACCGTCTCGGACGCGTCGTGGACGAGCTCGTGGATGGCACGTTCTCCCGTCTCTCCGGCAACTTCGAGAGCATCCATGACTACCTCATGGTCAACAACGATCCGGACCTCGTGCTCAAGGACTTCCGTTCCTACGTCACGGCCTGGGAAGAGCTCACGAACGACTATCCCGACACGATCAAGTGGAACCGTGCGGCGCTTCACAACACCGCTAAGGCCGGATACTTCTCTTCCGACCGAACAATCCGTGAGTACGCCCGCGATATATGGCATATAGATAAGTAAATCCTTTGCTTATCCGGAAGCTGAAAGGGGAGAATCGGTATGAGCAAGAAAGAGTGCCTCGCAATGCTGCTTGCAGGCGGACAGGGCAGCAGGCTCAAGGCGCTGACGAGTGAGGTTGCGAAGCCTGCCGTCTCGTTTGGCGGCAAGTTCCGCATCATCGACTTCGCGCTGTCCAACTGCGCGAATTCGGGCATCACGACCGTCGGCGTACTGACCCAGTATCGTCCGTATCTGCTCCACTCCTACATCGGCTCGGGCGAGGCGTGGAACCTCGACGAGCGCAACGGCGGCGTTTCCATCCTTCCGCCGTTCGCGACGCAGTCTGGCGGTGCCTGGTATGAGGGCACGGCTGACGCCGTGACGCAGAACCTCGGCTACATCGAGCAGAACGATCCCGAGTACGTGCTGATCCTTTCGGGCGACCAGCTCTACCGCATGGACTACAACGACATGCTCGAGAACCACAAGCGCCACAACGCCGATCTGACCATCGCCGTCATGCCGGTCCCCTGGGAGGAAGCGCCGCGCTTCGGCATCCTCACCACGGACGACGACGAGCGCATTCTCAAGTTCACGGAGAAGCCCGCGCATCCCGATTCGAACCTCGCTTCCATGGGCATCTATATCTTCAACGCCGACCTTCTGGTCGAGACGCTGAAGGAGGACGCTAAGGACCCGAACTCCGAGCACGACTTCGGCAAGAACATCATCCCGAAGCTGCTGGACGCCGGCAAGCGCCTCTACACGTACCGCTTCGAGGGCTTCTGGCGCGACGTCGGCACCATCTCCTCCTACCACGAGACGAACATGGAGCTCCTCGGCTCCGAGCCGGCGTTCGACCTCTACGATCAGGAATCCCCGATCATGAGCAACACCGTGCCGATGCCGCCGCACTATGTCGGCCCGGACGCCTCGATCGATGACTGCCTCGTCGACAATGGCTGCCGGATCTTCGGCCAGGTCAAGCATTCCGTCATTTCCGCCGGCGTCTATGTCGGCCCCCACTCCATCGTCGAGGACTCCGTGCTTCTGCCGGGTGCCCGCGTGATGGAAGGCTGCCGTGTCGTCAATGCCATTCTCGGCGAGCGTGCAACTGTCGAGAAGAATGTCGACTTCGGCAGCAAGGATGCGGATACGGCAGTGGCAGGCAATGACGCTGTCATCACGAAGGGAGAGGAGTAGCCGTGGCAAAGGTCGTAGGACTCATCACCACCAATTATTCCACGCACCATCCAAGCCAGTTCGTCGAAGGCGTGCGCCCCGTCGCGGCAGCACCGATTCTGGGCCGCTACCGCATGATCGACTTCACGCTCTCGAACATGGTCAATGCTGGCCTGCGTACCGTCGGCCTCATCATGCCGGACAACTATCGTCCGGTCATCGACCATGTCGGCGCCGGCAAGGACTGGGGTCTTGACCGCAAGAACGGCGGCCTCTTCCCGCTTCCGGGATCCTCGTTCGGCACGAGCCGTGCCGGCGGCCGCTTCCTCGTCCGCGACCTCGAGGCAAACCGCGACTTCCTGCGCCGCTCGAAGTCCGATTACGTGATCGTCTCCGGCTGCAACTTCGTGTACACGACCGACCTCAAGAAGATCGTCGATGCCCACATCGAGTCCGGCGACGATATCACCGTCGTGACGTACCGCGCGATGGAGGACTCCGAGGACGTCAACTCTGTCGTGAAGGACGACAAGGGCGCCTTCGCCGGCATGAAGATGGGCTCCGCCTTCGGCGATGCTGCCTTCATGGACCTCTTCGTTATCGGCACGAAGAAGCTTGAGGAGCTTCTGGGGTGGTACCGCGATGTCGACCACCTCGATCTCTTCGAGGCGCTCAAGGAGGATCTCGACGAGGTCCGCGTCGGCACGTACGAGTATGAGGGCTATGTCGCTCCGATCTTCTCGAAGGAAGCCTACTTCAAGCGCTCGATGGAGCTTCTCGATCCGACGCTCCAGGAGCAGCTGTTCACGTCTGACCTGCCGGTCATGACAAAGGCTCACGACACGACGCCTGCCAAGTACGAGCCGGGCGCACATGTGGCGAACTCCCTCGTCTCCTCCGGCACGAAGATCTATGGCTCGGTCAAGAACTCCATCATCGGCCGTGCCTGCGTGATCGATCCGGGCGCCACGGTCACGAACGCGATCCTTGTCCGCTCTGTCCATGTCGAGGCCGGAGCCCACATCGAGAACGCGATCATCGACCGCAACAACGACATTGCTGCCGGCACGGTGCTTCGTGGCACGTCCGACGCAGTGCTGGTCCTTCCCAAGGGCAACGACTAGCGCTCAAGAAAGCGGGAGCATCCATGGCTGTCAGAAGAAAGCTCAACATCCTCTTCGCTGCGTCCGAGGTCGTGCCGTTCGTGAAGACGGGCGGCCTGGCCGACGTCGCGGGATCGCTCCCGCGTGCCTTGAAGCACGCAGGGGCCCATGTCGCCGTCATCCTTCCGAAGTACTCGAAGATCTCTGACGAGTACAAGGCGCAGATGCAGCACATCTGCGAGTTCTACGTGCCGCTGTCCTGGCGCAATGTCTGGTGCGGCATCGACAAGCTCACGCTCAACGACCTCGACTTCTACTTCGTGGATAACGAGGCCTACTTCAAGCGTGACGGGATATACGGCTACTACGACGATGGAGAGCGCTTCGCCTTCTTCTCGAAGGCCATCCTGGAATGCCTCCAGCATGTGCCGGAGCTCGGCGACATCGACGTGCTGCACTGCAATGACTGGCAGTGCGCCCTGGCGCCTGTGTTCCTGCGCGAGTTCTACCGGGACATCCCCCTCTACGACAACATCAAGACGGTCTTCACCGTCCACAATGCGAAGTTCCAGGGGCAGTACTCGGACAAGATGCTGAACGACGTCCTGGGCCTGGCAGGCATCCCTGCCGCACGCGACCAGCTGTCCGCGGGCCCAGGCGCCATCAACTACATGAAGGGCGCCCTGTGCTATTCGGACGCCCTCACGACGGTCTCGCCGACCTACGCCGACGAGCTCCAGATGCCGTTCTACGGCGAGAACCTCGACGGCATCTTCCGCCGCCGCCAGAATGTGCTCTCGGGCATCCTGAATGGCATCGATGTGAATGCCTGGAACCCGAAGACGGACCCCGAGATTGCAGCCACGTACTCCGAAGAGGACATGTCCGGCAAGGCCGCCTGCAAGAAGGCGCTCCAGGAGGAGCTGGGCCTTGCTGTCGACCCCGACAAGCCTCTTGTCGCTATGGTCGGCCGCTTGACGGAGCAGAAGGGCATCGGCCTTGTCCGCTATGCAATGGATTACCTCATGAGCCGCGGCATCCAGATGGCCGTGCTCGGCACGGGCGACAAGGACCTCGAGGATGCGTTCAAGTACTTCGACTGGAAGTACTCCGATCAGCTTGCAGCGTGCATAACGTTCGACTCGGCCTTGAGCCACCGCATGTATGCAGGAGCGGATCTCTTCCTCATGCCGTCTGAGTTCGAGCCCTGCGGCCTTTCCCAGATGATTGCCATGCGCTATGGCACGCTTCCGGTCGTACGCGAGACGGGCGGCCTCAAGGATACTGTCATTCCCTACAACCGCTTCACGGGCGAGGGCACGGGCTTCAGCTTCGCGAATATCAACGCCGACGAGATGACGAACGCGCTTCTCACGGGCTGCGAAGTGTACTGGACGGACAAGGATGCCTGGGCCCAGCTCCAGAAGCAGGCAATGTCGCAAGATTTCAGCTGGAAGAGGGCAGCGAACGACTATCTGGACCTGTATCATAGTCTTCACCCTGAAGTCCAGCGCTACAACAAGCGTCGCGATTAGGCAGGGTAGAGAGACAGGTCACCTTGCGCGCATTGCATATAAGTTCGGATCCGACGTATCGGAGTCCTTTTGGTGCCGCCCCTTGTGGCGGCACCGTCGTGCTCAGCCTCGATGTCTGGGACGACTTTGGCGCCTCGGCCGATATCCGCACCTGGGTTGATGGCAAAGGCGAATATATCTACCACATGGATCGCGAAGAGGCAGGAGACCACCTGCACTTCACCGGCTCCTTCGAAGTGCCGGACCCCGAGATCCTCTGGTACTACTTCAAGATCTACTGCTCCGATGGGTCCGTCTGCTGGTATGGCACGAAGGACGGCGCCACGTCGGGCGAGGGCGAGCTTGTGTGGTATGAGCCCTCGAGCTGGCAGATCTCTGTCTATCTCACGAGGAAGACGCTTCCTCTGTGGTACACGAAGGGCATCGTCTACCAGATCTTCCCGGACCGCTTCGCCCGTGGCGCCGACTGGCGCGAGCGTGTCGATGCGGCGCTTTCCGTCAAGAGGAATGGCCCCGGACGCCGCCTGGTCGAGGACTGGGACACGGATCCCCGCTACCAGAAGGATGCCTCGGGCGATATCGTGGCCTGGGACTTCTACGGCGGCACGCTTTCCGGCATCGCAGAGAAGCTCGACTACCTCGAGGCCTTGGGTGTCACGGTGCTCTATCTGAACCCGATCTTCGAGGCTGCCTCGAACCATCGCTATGACACAGCCGACTACATGAAGGTCGACCCGATGCTCGGCGACACGAAGGCCTTCCAGGAGCTCTGCCGTGCAGCGCAAGCCCACGGCATGGCCATCATGCTCGACGGCGTCTTCAACCACACGGGCTGCGATTCGCGCTACTTCAACAAGTATGGCAACTACCCCGAGGTCGGTGCCTTCCAGAGCAAGGACTCCCCGTACCGCTCCTGGTACGAGATCGACGATTCGGGCGAGTATGCATCCTGGTGGGGTGTAGGAGATCTGCCTGACGTCCGCGAAGAGGATCCGGGCTACCACGAGTTCATCTGCGGCAAGGACGGCGTCGTCCGCCATTGGCTGCGTCTCGGTGCCCGCGGCTGGAGGCTCGATGTGGCAGACGAGCTGCCTGAGGACTTCATCCGCGACATCTCTTCTGCAGCACGGGCCGAGCGTCCGGATGCTGCTGTGATCGGCGAGGTCTGGGAGGATGCTTCGAACAAGGTGGCCTACGGCGAGCCGAGGCACTACCTTCTCGGCGGCGAGCTCGACTCTGCGATGAACTATCCGTTCAGGGGAGCCGTGCTCGACTTCCTGCTGAACAAGGTCGACGCCTATGAGACGGCTGCCCGCTTCGAGCAGCTCTACGAGAACTACCCGCACGATGCGTTCTATTCGGCCCTGAACCTTCTTGGCAGCCATGACAGGAGCCGCATCCTCACGCTTCTCGGCGGCGCTCCCGACCCGGACACGATAGACGATGGCCAGCGTGCTGCCTACAAGCTCTCCCGCGACCAGATGGGTCTTGCGAAGGGCAGGCTCTGGGATGCTGCCTTGCTGCAGATGACCATGCCGGGCGTGCCCTCCATCTACTACGGCGACGAAGCAGGCCTCCAGGGCATGACAGACCCGTACAACAGGGCTCCCTTCCCTTGGGGACATGAGGACAAGGACTGCTTCAACATCTACCGCAACGCCATTGCTATCAGGAAGTCATTGCCGGTCCTGGTGGACGGCGACTTCCATCCGTTTGCCGTGAACCAGGATGTCTTCGGCTTCACGCGCTCGATGGGCGACGAGACCGTGATGGTCCTCGTGAATGGCGGCCTCACCCAGCGCCACGAGTTCGAGGTGCCGATGAAGGGCGAGGCCGTGGACGATATCGTGTCCGGCCAGGATCTCGATGTCCGCAACGGCGAGGTCCATGTCGGCCTCTGGCCTCTGGGCACGGCGGTCCTCTACTTCCACAAGGCACAGATGCTCGACCGTCCGCTCAGGCCGGGCATGGGCGTCCTATGCCACATCACATCGCTTCCGAACGACGGACGTCCTGGCACGATGGGCAAGCCTGCCCGTGACTTCATCGACTACCTCGCGGCAGGGCACCAGCGCTACTGGCAGATCCTGCCCGTGAATCCCTGCGACCACCACGGCAGCCCCTACGCAGGCCTTTCTGCCTTCGCCGGCAATACGGCCCTCATCGAGGGCACGCAGGAGGACCTCGAGAAGAAGGCTTCTGCCATCAAGAGCACAGATCCTGCCTTCAAGGCGTTCTGCAAGAAGGAAGCGGCCTGGCTTCTGCCGTATGCAGCCTTCCGTGCCATCAAGCATCTCGAGGGAGAGCGTGCCTGGCAGACGTGGCCTGAGCGCTACCACAGGTATTCCGAGAAGCTCCTGCACGATCCTGCGCTCGTGAAGGAGATCTCCTACCACGAGAAGAGGCAGTTCATCTTCGCCGAGGGCTGGAAGGAGCTCAAGGAGTACGCTCATTCGAAGGGCATCGCAATCGTCGGCGACATGCCGATGTATGTCTCTGCCGATTCTTCCGATGTCTGGAGCCATCCCGACCTCTTCTCGATCGACGAGGATGGGCATGCGACCTCCATCGCAGGCTGCCCGCCTGACCAGTTCAGCGAGGATGGCCAGGTCTGGGGCAACCCGACCTACCGGTGGAAGCGCATGCAGGAGACAGGCTACGAGTGGTGGATGCAGCGCTTCGCCCGTGCCTGCGAGCTCTATGACTATGTGAGGCTCGACCACTTCCTCGGCTTCTCGTCCTACTTCTCGATTCCTGCCGGCCACACGGCAAAGGACGGCATGTGGTGCTTCGGACCGGGTCGTGCCCTCTTCGAGCAGGCCTGCAAGAAGCTCGGACCCCTGCCCTTCATTGCGGAGGACCTCGGCTCCATCACGCCGGCCGTGCATGCGCTTTCTGCCTCCTGCGGCTTCCCGGGACTCGATGTCGTGCAGTTCTCCGACCAGGATGTGCGTCAGTCGTATGTGCCGATACACCACAAGGTGGCCTGCTCGGGCACGCACGACACGCAGACGCTCCTTGGCTGGACGAAGAGCCGCTTCGGCGAGGAAGGCACGCCGGAGCTTGCCGAGAAGCTTCTGGAGCGCGTGCTTGCGACGGATGCGAAGGTCGCGATCGTGCCGCTCCAGGATGTGCTCGGCCTCGACGACACGGCCCGCATGAACGTGCCGGGCAAGGCCGACGGCAACTGGTGCTGGCAGGCGGATGCCGACGATATCAAGGCATCGCTTCCGCATCTTCAAGAGCTCGCAGAGCAGAGCGGACGCGCAGCGAAATAGCCTGTTGCATGCTGAAAAAGCAGCGATTTTGCGGCGGGGGCCTCTCTCGATGAGGGAGGCTCCCGCCCTCTGCTATCGTGGGACTTCCGACATGAATCTGCTGGCAGAGGCCGGCAGAAGAGATATGAGGTCTTGCATCTATGTTCATAAACCGTGTGGCACTCCAGCTTCTGGCGGCGCCCGAGATGGCAGAAGCCCTGCATGAATATCACGAGGGACACGATGTAACGCTGGCAGTCGCGCAGAGCGCGCGTCCGCTCGTGCTTGCGGCCCTCTGGGCAGAGAATCCCCGTCCCTGCCTTCTTGTCGTGGCGGGCGAGGAGGCAGCAGACAGGACAGCCAGAACGCTTGCCGCCTGGCTCGGTATGCCTTCTGTCTCCCGCTATCCAGGCAGGAAGGACTACCCCTGGTCCGACAATGGCTACGACGATGCGGTCGTCGGTGCCCGCTGCCATGCTATCGCCCGCCTTGCAGCAGGGGAGTCCTGCATCGTCGTGGCATCTGCCGCCTCCCTTCTGCGCCGCGTGCCGCCGAAGGGCTCTGCCTACTTCGCGCCGAGCACGTTTTCATGCGGCGATGAGGTGCCGTTCGAGGATGTCCCTGCCCTTCTTGTCGGTATGGGCTACAGCCCGAAGGGGGCAGCCGATGCTCCCGGTGCCTTCTGGGTGCATGGAGATGCCGTCGATGTGTTCCCAGCCCAGGCAACAAGCCCGGTGAGGATCGAGTTCTTCGGCGACGAGATCGACCGCATCCGGCGCATGGTGCCCTCGACCGGCCAGACCATCGGCGAGCTCGAGAATGTGACGGTTGGCCCCTGCCGCGAGATGGCACTTTCTCCTGAAGCAATCGTCCGTGCGAAGAGGGCCCTCTTCAAACCGGCACAGGAGTCCACGAAGATTGCAGAGGACCTGGAGCTCCTGGGGCAGGGAGCAGACGCGCCGCACCTCGAGAAGTATCTGCCCGTGCTCTATGGAGCCACGGCCTCTCCTCTGGAGCACATCTCCTCCGAGACGCTTGTCGTGCTTGCAGAGCCGCGGGCGCTCTTCGATGACTGCCAGCGTGCGGCAGACGATATCTCGTCTGCCGCCCAGAATGCGCGCGAGAAGACAGAGGGGCTCTATACGGATCCGAAGAAGCTCGATTTCGGACGCCAGCAGCGCCTCTCGTTTGCCTCGATCATGCGCCAGGGTGCCAAGGTGACGGCCGAGCTCAAGGTGAGGCAGCCGAATATCGCAGGATCGGACACGAAGCTTCTGGGAAGCGTCCGCCAGATGATCTCTGACCGCATGGCCGTGATCTTCGCCGTGCCGGACCGTGGTGCCCGCGAGGCCTTGGAGCTCACCTTCAACGACGAGGCCATCCCCTTCGTCGAGTCTCTGGGCTCTGCCCCCGAGAACAGGATCCCGCTCGATGATCCGAAGGCATCGCGCGATGCCGCACCCCTCGAGAAGGGGAAGGTCACGTTCTTCGATGCGCCGGTCCCTGCGGGCATCATCGTGCCGACGGCAGGCCTGGGCGTCCTTTCCGTGTCCGACCTCACGGCGCGCATGGCAAAGCATGCAAAGCGGGTCAAGAGAATCGACCCCACCTCGGTCACGTTCCCGTTCAAGCCGGGAGACTATGTCGTGCACGCAACGCACGGCATCGCCCTCTTTAGCCAGATCGTGCGCCAGGAGGTGGCAGGACGCCAGCGCGACTACTTCCTGCTCGAATATGCAGGCGGCGACAAGCTCTATGTGCCGCTTGAGCAGGTCGACAGGATCACCCGCTATATCGGCCCGGATGGCGCAGCACCGCGCCTCACGCGCCTCAACACGGCAGACTGGTCGCGTGCCACCGGGAAAGCCCGGAAGAGCGCAAAGAAGCTCGCCTTCGACCTCGTGGACCTCTATACGAGGCGCGCAAGCGTTGCGGGCTATGCGTTTCCGCCCGATACGCCCGAGCAGGAGGAGATGGAGGCAAGCTTCCCCTATCCTCTGACGCCTGACCAGAAGTCTGCGATCGCCGACATCAAGGCGGACATGGAGTCGCCGAAGCCGATGGATAGGCTCCTCTGCGGCGATGTGGGCTTCGGCAAGACCGAGGTCGCGCTCCGTGCTGCGTTCAAGTGCTGCTGCGCCTCCCGCCAGGTCATGGTCCTCTGCCCGACGACGATCCTGGCCGAGCAGCACTACCAGACGTTCTATGAGAGGTTCACGCCGTTCGGCCTCAACGTCCAGGTGCTCTCCCGCTTCGTCACGCCGGCAAAGCAGAAGAAGGCCCTGAAGGGCTTTGCAGAGGGCTCCGTCGATGTCCTCATTGGCACGCACCGCCTGCTCTCGAACGATGTGAATCCCCACGATCTTGGCCTTGTCATCATCGACGAGGAGCAGCGCTTCGGCGTCCAGCACAAGGAGCAGCTCAAGAACATGCGCGAGCAGGTCGATGTGCTGACGCTCTCCGCAACGCCGATTCCGCGCACGATGCAGATGGCTGTGAGCGGCGTGCGCGACATGTCGCTCATCATGACAGCGCCTCCGGGAAGGCTGCCCGTGAAGGTGACGGTAGGGGAGTGGGACCCGGATGTCGTGAGTGCCGCCATCCGCTTCGAGCTTGCCCGCAAGGGGCAGGTCTACTACGTGAGCAACCGCGTCAAGACGATCGACGATGCGGTCATGCGCGTGCAGGAGGCAGCGCCTGAGGCAAGGATCGGCGTTGCGCACGGCAAGATGAGCCCGCGCGAGGTCGAGGACATGATGATGAAGTTCCAGGAGCATGAGATAGACGTGCTCGTGGCAACGACGATTATCGAATCCGGCATCGACAACCCCCATACGAATACCCTGATCATCGAGGACTCGCAGCGCTTGGGCCTGGCCCAGCTCTACCAGCTCAAGGGACGCGTGGGACGCGGCCGCATCCAGGCCTATGCCTACTTCATGTTCCCGGGAGAGCAGCCGCTCACGCCCGAGGCGACAGACCGCCTTACCGCTATCAACGAGTATCAGGATCTGGGCAGCGGCATGCGCATCGCAATGCGCGACCTCGAGATCAGGGGCGCCGGCTCGCTTGTGGGCGCAGAGCAGCATGGCAACCTCTCGAGCGTTGGCTTCGATCTCTTCACGCAGATGCTCGGCGAGGCCGTGAGCGAAGCCAGGGGCGAGACGGCGCAGATGGAGCAGCCCGAGGTCACGATCAACCTCTCGGCAGACTTCTATCTCGCAGAGGAATACCTGCCGGAGGTGGACAAGCGTGTCCTCGTCTACCGCCAGCTTGCCTCTGCCTCGGAGCTTTCCGACGTGGACCGCATCCAGAAGGACTGCGAGGAGCGCTATGGGGCGCCGCCGCTTGCCGGCAGGAACCTCTTCGACCGGGCCCGCATCCGCATCCGCTGCCAGCGCATGGGCGTCACGTCGGTCTCCCTCATTCAGGGACGCTTCGTCTACCAGGGCATCGAGGTGCCGAGGAAGCTCGCGCTCAAGTTCAAGGAGCGCCACGCCTTCTACTACCCGAAGACGAAGCAGCTCAAATACCCCTTCCACAAGGGAGCGGAGGAGCTCGTGCCGGCAGCGCTTGGCGTCCTCGAGGAAGTCGGCGGAGACGACGAGGAAGACGAATAGCGATAGAGGCGCGGAAACGGAGCGGCTTCGTTCCTGCGCCTCTCTGACAGGCTGCCGCCAGCCTCTCCCAGTAATGGAAACTGTGCACAGGCTAAGGCGGCAGGCGCTGTGGCATGGTATAAAAGAGACAGAAGGGCCGGCTGGTCCTTCTGTCTTCTTCAGGCTGTATATACACTTCAAACGAAACAGGCAGCTATGGGTCTCGATGGGGAAACGCACGCAATGAGAATGCCTAGATCTTTCGGCAGGAGCACGGGCGATGCCGGCAAGACCGGGTCGCTTCCGCGCCTTCGAGTGAGCGAGACGGGAAACACCAGCCAGGCTGGCTGGCGTCCTGCTGTCTTTGTCGGTCCCAACTCCCGTGGCGTCAGGCTCTCGGGCGACGGCGATGCGTTCAGGAAGGTCGGCAATGACAGCCTGCGCAGGCGCTCTTCCCAAAGCCAGAGGAATGCCGTCCAGGCCGAGCCCATGCCGATGCCTGCCGAGACACAGGACCCCCAGAATCTCACGGTCCAGGAGCGCCAGGAAGCGCGCAGACGCAGAAGAGAGCAGAGGGAGGGCATCGCTGCCCCCGTGTCCGAGGCGCGTTCCGGGCGTGGGCGCACGGCTGACAAGGCCACGACCGTCCTCGGCTCCCACAAGGCTCTTGTGATCGTCGCTGTCATCGCTGCCGTCATCCTCTCGCTCTATGGCCCTGTCAGGAACTGGTATATGGCCCAGAGGAGGACACAGGATCTCGAGGCGCAGTATGCGCAGCTCAATTCTGCGAACTCCACGCTCTCGGATGAGGTCAGCTCGCTCCAGACGCAGGAAGGCATCGAGGACGAGGCCAGAAAGCATGGCTACGTCGCAGAAGGCGAGACGCCGGTCACGATCACGGGCGATGGGTCCGAGGTGACCGACAGCTCCTCTGACGGCTCCGACTCCACTTCGGACACGATTTCCGGCACGAGCACGGCACAGGCCGAGACAGACGATCTCACGAAGTTCCTGGATGGCCTTTTCCAGTACAAGTTCGAGGAGTAGGCATGGCAAGGATTGCAGTCATCGATATCGGCACGATCACAGCGCGTCTTGCAGTCTCCGAAAAGGAGCAGGGAGGCGCGCTCACGCAGCTCAGGAAGATCTCGACAATCTGCAATATGGGAGAGGGCACGGCAGAGACAGGCAGACTCTCCTCTGCTGCCATCAGGCGCGTGCTCGACTGCGTCTCAGGGTATGTAGAAGAGGCACGCTCGATGGGGGCTTCTGCCTGCGCCTGCACGCTCACGAGCGCTGCACGCGATGCAGAGAACGCCTCAGAGCTTCTGGAGCCGCTCGCGAAGCTCGGCCTCGTGCCCTCTGTCATTCCTGGCACGACCGAGGGCTCTTTGGCCCTTCTGGGCGTCGTCCAGGACTTCCCGGATGAGGAAGTGCTCGTTGCAGACTCGGGCGGCGGCTCGACCGAGCTGAGCCAGGGAAAGCTTGCAGCAGGAAGGCTCCGCGTCGACCATGTGCGCTCGGTCAATGTCGGCGCCAGGCGCCTTACGGACCTCTTCCTCAAGAGGGAAGACCCTCCTGCGGCCGCAGATATCGAGAAGGCGCGCGCGTTCTGCGATGGCCCCTTCGAGGAGGCTGTGGCAGAGCTCAGGAAGCTCCCCGAGCAGGCGACGCGCCTCGTGCTTGTCGGCGGCACGGCAACGTCCCTTGTCGCAATGGATGCAGAGCTCGATCCGTATGACTCTGCCTATGTGCACCTGCACAAGCTTGAGCGGGCTACGGTCGAGCGTCTCGCAGCAAAGCTTGCATCGCTTACGGTCGAGGAGCGCGCACATCTCAAGGGCCTCCAGGCCAAGCGCGCACCGGTGATTCTGGGCGGCACGCTTGCCATCTCCGAGGCGATGAAGTGCACAGGCTTCGATGTAGCCACGGTGAGCGAGCATGATCTTCTCTCGGGTCTCTCTCTGGCGACAGCTGCAGCCTGGCTCGGCGAGGAGGCGCCGCTTCCCTGGACGCCAGCACTTTCGACGCTCTGATCGGGCAGGGGCCTGTCGGGGCTCCATTTGCGCTACTCTTGTAGGACACGCGGGGGCGTGGCGAAATTGGCAGACGCAGCAGACTTAAAATCTGCCGCCGCAAGGCTTGCGGGTTCGAGCCCCGCCGCCCCTACCAAAGAACCTGCGGGCCGGGACATCCTGTTCCGGCCTTTTCCGTATTCCGCGATCTCCTTCAGCGGACTTTCTGCCCTCGCAGAGATATTGCGGACTTTGCCGCCGGCGGATGTGCGCCTTCCCTTGTGGACTATGATGGGCTACGCTCAGTTGTCCATAACCTGTCCTGTCTTCTAGTTGTCTTTCAGGAGAGCAGGCATAACGAGGAAGTGCACATGCCATGTCAGAGATAGCAGAGGAGCGTGTCCAGAGGAGCTTTCCGGTGCCGCAGCTGGTGGCGGTACGTACGCCGGCAGCCGGGGAAGGCAGCTCCTCCTCGGCGGCAGAAGCTGTGCCTCTCAGGCAGGCAGGCAAGAGCCAGCTTCTGCATGAGCTGCTGGCAAAGATACTGAAGGACCATATCATCTCCGGCGAATGGCCGGCAGGTTCCCGGATCATGAGCGAGCACGCCCTGATGGAGCGCTACTGCGTCTCCCGCGGCACTGTGCGCCGTGCCATCGGCATGCTCGTGGACGAAGGGCTCCTCGTGCAGCGCAAGGGCAAGGGCACGTTCGTGACGCGCTCCGGCGTGGCGCATCCGGGAGGGGCACGCCCGCTCTCGTTTGCCCATGCGCTCAAGGAGCAGGGACTTGCCTTCGAGACGCAGGTGCTCGCGAAGGAAGTGCTGCCCGCTCCTGCCGATGTGGCCCAGGAGCTCGGGCTCGAGACGGGGGAGTCCGTCCTCTTCATGCGCCGTGTCCGTACGGTCGAAGGACGTGCCATCGTCTGCCAGGAGTCATGGGAGAACCTCGAGGCCTGCCCAGGGCTTGCCGATGCGGACTTCACGACCGAGTCGCTCTTCGATGCGGTCGAGCGCTGCTCGGGGCATGAGATCGCGCTTTCGAACATGAGGAGCTCGGCGACGTGCGCCGGCAAGGAGCATGGAGGATACCTCGCGCTTCCGGCTGAGGCGCCGGTGCTCCTGCTCGAGCAGACGATCAGCCTCGACAATCATGTCCCGATCGAGTGGAGCCTGACGTGGCTGCGCTCCGACCAGAGCCTCATGGGCGTCGCGCTCCAGGACGAGATGAAGCGGCCCGAAGCGCCTTCTGCTGCCTCCCGTGAGACGCATCCGCTGCCGAAGGAGGAGAGGCGTCGCCTCGACCTTCTGGCCTGCCAGATCCGCGAGGATGTCGTTGCGACAGCGAAGCGCTATCCGGACATGCCATTCCATATTGGAGGCGCATTCTCGGCAGCAGAGATCCTCTCTGTCCTCTTCGGGGCCGTGCTCCATACCGGCAAGGATGGCACGCCGTGGGAGGAGCGCGACCGCTTCGTGCTTTCGAAGGCACATGCGGCCGTCGCCCTCTATCCAGCGCTGCGCGCTGCAGGCCTTATCTCCCAGGACGATGTGGACAAGGGGCTCTTCGGGCCTGATGCCGTGCTCTTCAAGCATCCAAGAAGAGACCCGGCACGTGGCCTCGAGACATCGGGCGGCTCTCTTGGCATGGGCTTGGGCTATGCTGCAGGGCTTGCCCTGGCGCTCAAGCGCAAGAAGCTCTCCTCCCGCGTCTTCTGCCTTGTCGGCGACGGCGAGTGCAATGAGGGAAGCACGTGGGAGGCAGCGGCGTTTGCCGGCCACAACAGGCTCTCCGCCCTGACCGTGATCGTCGATGCGAATGGCATGCAGCTCGATGGACCGACTTCAGAGATCCTCGATACGGCTCCGCTTGCCCAGAAATTCGCTGCCTTCGGCTTCGAGACGGTGGAGGTGGATGGCCACGATGTGGAAGCGCTCTTCCAGGCACTCACGGCCACGCATGAGGTGCCCCGTGCCGTCATCGCCCACACCGTGAAGGGCAAGGGGCTCTCGTTTGCGGCAGGCGTCGCGGCATGGCATGACCACAATCTCGGCGAAGAGCTCTGGGAGCGTGCCGAGGCAGAGCTCGCATCGGCGAGGAAGGCGGCAGCGCATGAGTGAGATCCTCCATATGGATGTAGAGCGTGCCCGCACGCTCGATGCGAAGGACCCGAAGGAGGTCTTCGGCGAGACGATGGCACGTCTTGCAGACCGCTATCCCTTGCTCTCTGTTGTCGTCTCCGATTACGGCAGGAGGCTCTCGCTCGATGCTCTCAAGGCACATCACCCCGACGCCTTCGTGCAGTGTGGCATCGCAGAGCAGAACCAGATCGAGGTGGCTTCGGCCCTTGCCAATGAGGGGGGACCGGTCTTTGCGGTCTCCTACTCGCCCTTCATCACGGCACGCGTGCTCGACCAGGTCCGCGTGAATCTCGGCATGATGGAAAGCCCCGTGATCCTCGTGGGCCTGGGCGCAGGATACGCGGTAGGGGAGCTCGGCGCGAGCCACATGGGACTTGAGGATCTCGCCGACATGCGCGCCATCCCGAATCTCACGGTCGTATCTCCCCGCGACAACGCCGAGCTTGCGCTGGCACTCGAAGAGCTTGCTGCCAAGCCGCGGCCGGCCTACGTGCGCATAACGTGCGGGAAATTCGTGGCACCTGCAAAAGAAGGCGTCGACTTCGCGATTGGGCGCGGAGAGCTCCTGGCAGGCCCCGAGAAGCCCGAGGTCGCGCTTCTGGCGACAGGAAGTCTCTGTGCCGAGGCGGCAGAGGCCAGAGAGGCGCTTGAGGCACAGGGCATCTCCTGCGCTGCGCTCGAGCTTGCCACGATCAAGCCGCTCGATACGGCCTTTCTGGACCGGTTCTTGGATGCGAAGCTCTGGGTTTCCGTCGAGGAGCATACGCGCATCGGCGGCTTCGGCAGCGTGCTCGCAGAATATCTTGCGCCTCTTGCCAAGCGCCCTGCCCTCGAGATGGTGGCAGCGCCCGATGCCTACCTCGAGGCAGATACGCAGGCGCATCTGAGGGAGCGTGCGGGCCTCACGGCTGACGCGATCGTGGATGCGGTCTTGAAGCGCTTTGGGGCATAGAGGTTCCCGGCATAGAAAAAGCGCCCTGCCTTCAGGCAGAGCGCTTCTCTCTATCAATGGTGCCCCCAACGAGACTCGAACTCGTGTCGCCGCCTTGAAAGGGCGATGTCCTAACCGCTAGACGATGGGGACGTGCGGAGACTGATTATACCAGAGGGTTTGCTGGCTGGCACGGCGCTTTCTGCGAAATCGGGATTCCATGCCTTCCCCACGACGGAAACTCCATGGGCCTCAGGCGTCCCAGTCGAGGCCTTCCTCGTCGCAGAACTTCATAGCGTCCTGGACGAGCCAGGGCTGGTCCTCGCACCAGGTGATGAAATCGGGCGTGTCGGCGACGATCGGGTCAGCCTCATGCACCGCGAGCATGGCCTCCTCGAAGCTGTTCGGCGCAAGAGCGGGCCTGTCAGGGATGCAGAGCTCAACGAAGACCGGACGGAGCAGCGCATAGGAGCCGCCGCGCACGAGGTTCATGTAGCCCTTGAGGGCGCGGCGCGCAGCCGGCATGCGGCCAAGCTTGAAGAGCAGGAGGACGCGTGCCAGGTGCCACCAGGAATTGCCGTGGTGTCCTGCCTCTGCTTCGAGCTCATTGAAGGCAGGCTCGTCTTCGAGGCGGGCATAGGCAAGCGCGAGGCTCGAGCGGATGCCGAGGGCATCGGAGGGCGCGGCATCGAGCGCTTCGCGGCCGAGCGTTGCTGCCATGCGGTAGTGGGCCGTATCGACGCACGTCCTCACCGTTGCCGCACGGAGACGCAGGCGCGGCCTCAGATAGACATCGTCCCAGAGGTCCTGCGTGCCTGTTGCAAGGTCGGAAAGCTTTCCTGCCTGCTTCTCTTCGGTGCCTTCGAGGCGCAGCAGCGCATCGAGGAGCGCCTCGGGGTCGAGGTCGCGGGCAAGCGCCTCTATAAGAGCAGCATCGAGGCAGGTCGGATCTTCTGCCTGCGCCTGCTGGGCGGAGGCGATGAGGGAGGCGAAGCGCTTCTTGCGCTCTGCCATGAACTCGTCATCCGAGCGCAGGTCGTCATCCTTGACGGAATCGTCGTAGCGGGCAAGGGCGCCGCGCAGGATATTGAGCGCCCGCTGGTCGTCGGTCTCTATGAAGTCAGAGAGGTTCTCATGGACGTCGCGCTCGAGCTCCTCGAAGCCTGCCGGCGTGAGGCCGCCGAGCTTGCGGGAGCGCGTGAGGGCGCATCTCTTCTCCAGCTCTTCTGTCGCGTTCATCGGCGCTCGCCCTTCTTGGCCTTGGCGCCGATATGGCGAGGACGGGTTCCCTCGGCGACAAGCCTCGGCACTTCCTGCGAGACCCAGGAGGAAAGCGTGCCGCGCTCTGCGGAGTCCCTGCCCTCCTGCAGAAGGATCGCTCCTTCGGAGACGGCGAGGATGAGCTCGTCTTCGCTTCCGGGCTCGACGGCGAGGCGTGCATAGACGCCGTCGGGGAGCTCATGCTGGGCGACGAGGATCTCGTCTGCCTCGGGATAGGCGGCAAGGATGCTGCGCAGGATGTCGCGGGCCCCGTCGAGGTCATGGCGGGAGAAGGCAAGGGAAAGCGCTGCCATGCGCGTCCAGGCGCTCTCGGCACGTCCTGCCTCTGCCATGCGGCGTCTGAGTGCCGCAAAGCCTTCCTCGTCCTCGAGCTTTGCATATGCATAGGCAGCCGTATCGAAGACGCCTGCCTGGTCCTGGGGGTCGAGCGAGAGTGCATGCTGCGCGACATCGAGGCAGACGCGGTAGTGGCCGCAGACGAGCGCACGTCCTGCCTCGGCGGCAAGCCAGCGGAGGTACGGCGCATAGGCAAGATGGCGGGCAAGCTCCTGCTCCTCTTCGGGGGCACCGTCGCGCACGAGGCGCTCCTCCGACCCCTTGGCCCTGTCTTCTGCCTTCTTCTCGTTGTCGGCAAGGTAGCGGAAGTAGCCTTCGTAGGAGGAGAGCTTGGCAGCTGCGAGCATGCGGCTGGCGTCGGTATTCTCAGGCTCGAGCGTCAATGCCTCGCCGAGCTCCTTCTGCGCCTTCTGGATGAGCGAATCTGCTGTGGATTCTGCGGCGAAGGGCAGGCGGTAGTCGATGAGTATCGCTGCCTCGGAGACGAGGTGGAAGGCACGGTCGGCATCTGTCTGGGGGAGGGTGTCACGGCGGTGCGCGAAGCGCTCGCCGAACGAGGCGAAGCGCCTGGCAGCGCTGCGGACTTCCGAAGGCGCCATGCTCTGGTAGAAGCGCAGGACCATGCGCTCATAGTCTTCTTCCTGCGGATCAAATGCCATGCTCCTCCTTCCGCCCGTTTGCTTCCTGAATCTATCGTACCCGTATGGTACCGGAGTTTGGGCAAGCGCAGGGGCCTCAATCCTCCCGTAGCCGTTTCGACACAGTTCGGGGTATTCATGAGGAAAGGTAATACGGGATGAACGGGTGCTGTATGTCGGCGAACGGTACATTTTCTTGCCAAAAATGGAGCACTTCTGGTCCAAATGTTACGTACCGGTGAACTGTCAGTTACGCGCTGAATAAGCTCAGGATGTACATTTGATTGCAAAATTGTTGCACAAATGAATATCAGCGATTATATAACCGATATGATGCATAAAAAATCATTGCAATGCGAAATTGTGGAAGTGTGGAGCTGACAAGACGCCCACAGCACTGAAAACGGCCTGCCGAAATCGGTGTAGAGTCCCTCGCTACCACACGTCGAAGTACGGGAACGGCCTGCTACGCGGCGTCCAAACTAAGGAGGTAAGAAGACATGAACGGTATCACGATCATCTTAGTTAGCGCGGTGGTCCTCATTATTGGCTACCTCGGATATGGACGCTGGCTAGCGAATCAGTGGGGCGTCGACAAGGATGCTCTGACCCCTGCAGTGCGTATGCAGGACGGCAAGAACTTCTCGCCCGCTTCCCGTTTTACCGTCTTCGCTCATCAGTTCTCTTCCATCTGCGGCGCTGGCCCTGTCACGGGAACCATCGTCGCCATGGCATTCGGCTGGGTTCCGGTCATGCTCTGGGTCCTCGTCGGTGGCATCTTCTTCGGCGCTGTGCATGACTTCGGCGCCCTCTACGCTTCGATGAAGAACAACGGCAAGTCTCTTGCACAGCTCATCGAGAAGTATATCGGCAAGACCGGCCGTCGCCTGTTCCTGCTCTTCAGCTGGCTCTTCTGCCTCATCGTCATCGCAGCCTTCACATCCATGGTCGCCGGCACGTTCAAGATGACCGTCGGTGACGGCGGCGCGGTGGATGTCGCAAAGTCCTACTACGGTGGCGCTGCCGGCACCATCTCCCTGCTCTTCACGTTCGTCGCAATCCTCTTCGGCTGGGCCTGCCGCAAGTTTGACCTCAAGGGCTGGAAGGAATTCGTCTGCGCAGTCGTCCTCATGGTCCTCATGTTCGCCGTCGGCATGCAGCTTCCGCTCTACCTCGACGAGAACGGCTGGATCGCTGTGACCATGGCATACCTCGTGTTCGCAGCAGCCATGCCGATCCAGACCCTGAAGCAGCCGCGTGACTACCTCACCACGATCATGATGGTCGTCATGATCATCTCCGCTGTCCTCGGCATCTTCGTCATGGGCGCAAATGGCCAGGCCGAGATGACCGCTCCTGCCTTCGTCGGCTTCACGAATGCTTCCGGCCAGTTCCTGTTCCCGGTCCTCTTCGTCTCCGTCGCCTGCGGCGCACTCTCCGGCTTCCACAGCCTCGTGTCCACCGGCACTTCCTCCAAGCAGGTCTCCAATGAGACCGACGCTCTCCCTGTCGGCTATGGCGCCATGGTCCTCGAGTCCTTCGTCGGCATGATCGCCATCGTCATCGCTGCCATCATGTACAAGGACATGAACACTGCAGGCGTCAACGGTGCAGCTGTCGCCACCCCGTTCCAGATCTTCGCTGCCGGCATCGCAAAGGGCATGACCATGTTCGGCATGAACCAGACCGTCTCCACCGTCTTCATGACCATGTGCGTGAGCGCCCTTGCTCTTACCTCCCTTGACGCAGTCGCACGTATCGCACGCCTCTCCTTCCAGGAGTTCTTCGCCAAGTCCAACGACGCTCTCGCTGTCGAGCGCGAGAAGACCGGTGCCATGAAGGTCGTCGGCAACCCCTGGTTCGCAACCGTCGTCACCCTGCTCTGCGGCCTTTCCCTCACGTTCGGTGGCTACCTCAACATCTGGCCGCTCTTCGGCGCTTCGAACCAGCTCCTCGGCGGCATGACCATGATCACGATCGCCGTGTTCTGCAAGGTCACCGGCCGCAAGGGCTGGATGCTCTACGTCCCCGTCGTGTTCCTGCTCTGCTGCACGTTCACCTCGCTCGTCCAGTCCATCCTGGGCTGCGTCACCGCAATCTCCACGTATGGCCTGCTCGGCACGACCGCAAAGGGAGCTTCCGTGCTTCTCACCTCTGGTCTCCAGCTTGTCTTCGCCGTCCTGCTTGTCGTCCTCGGCGTCATCGTCTCCTACAACTGCCTGAAGGAGTTCTTCACCAAGAAGGCAGGATCGATTCCCGACGAGGAGCCCGAGTGGAGCGAGCTTGGCCGCAAGAAGTATGAAGAGGCCCAGAAGACCCCGGTCATGGATGCGAAGAAGCAGGTCACTGCCTAATCGTCTCCGAACAAGATCCTGATGATGCGCCTGTCCCATAAGGGATGGGCGCATCATTTTATGTGCGGGGTGTATGCAGAAAAACGTTTGACCCAATATGTCAAGGCTCGTCGCCGAGCCATAGCATCCATTCGCGGACCAGATGAATAGATTCGAATAATCTGGTTCTTTCTGGATATGAATCTGAATTGGCGGTGGTGCAGAACTCGGTTTCTGTGCATGTCCATGCAAGGGGCGTCAGGGAAGGACGTCTACAGCATGTTTCCGCTGCTCTGACTGGCAGCGGCAGACGAAAGGATGGATAGAATGGGTCGTTTTACCAATCCGCGTGATGTCTACTTCGGAGAGGGCGCTCGCCACGAGGTCAAGAACCTCAAGGGCAAGAAGGCAATCATCGTTTCCGGCGGCCACAGCATGCGCCGCGGCGGCTTCCTGCAGGATGTCCAGAAGGACCTCGAGGACGCTGGCTTCGAAGTGAAGCTGTTCGAGGGCGTCGAGTCCGATCCTTCCGTCGAGACCGTCGAGAAGGGCGCTGCAGTGATGCGCGAGTTCCAGCCTGACTGGATTGTCGCAATCGGCGGCGGCTCGCCAATCGACGCTGCAAAGGCCATGTGGGTCTTCTACGAGTATCCTGACGAGTCCTGGGACGAGATCATCAAGCCGTTCAACTTCCCGGAGCTCCGCCACAAGGCGCACTTCTGCGCAATCTCCTCGACGTCCGGCACGGGCACCGAGGTCACCGCATTCTCCGTCATCACCAACTATCAGCAGGGCATCAAGTACCCGCTCGCTGACTTCAACATCACCCCGGATGTCGCAATCGTCGACCCTGAGCTCACCTACAGCATGCCTGCAAAGCTCTGCGCACACACCGGCATGGATGCTCTGACGCACTGCCTCGAGGCCTATGTCTCGACCGCAGCCTCTATGTTCACCGATGCCAACGCTCTCCACGGCATCCGCGAGATCACCGAGTGGCTCCCGAAGTCCTACACGGGCGATCATGAGGCTCGTGCCCACATGCACGAGGCACAGTGCATCGCCGGCATCGCCTTCTCCTCGGGCCTTCTCGGCATCGTTCACTCCATGGCACACAAGACCGGTGCTGCCTTCGAGGGTGGCCACATCATCCACGGCTGCGCAAACGCCATGTATCTCGGCAAGGCCATTGAGTGGAATGCGCGCGACTCCCGTGCTAACGAGCGCTACGCCTACGTCGCAAAGGAGATCCTGCATCTCCCGGGCGAGACGAACGACCAGCTCGTCTCCAACCTTGTCCAGTACATCCGTGGCATGAACGACAAGCTGAACATCCCGCAGTCCATCAACAACTACGCTGTGGGCGGCATCAAGGCCGACGACAACAACCAGCCGGTCATGGTCTCCGAGAAGGAGTTCCTCGAGAAGCTCCCGACCATCTCTGCAAACGCTGCTCTCGACGCCTGCACGCCGGAGAACCCGCGTGAGACGAAGCCTGAGGACTTCGAGAAGATCCTGAAGTGCTGCTACTACGACGAGCCGGTCAACTTCTAGTTCCGTCTGACATAGAAGCCAGAAGGGAGCCCTGCGGGGCTCCCTTTTTTCATAGCGAGAAGCAGAGGCTGCGGCATGCATGCACATCTCAGGACGGCTCTTGTATTGGCTACCTCGCAGGGCTGAAGTTCCAAATAACAAAGAATATTGCAAATATTTGCAAAAAACAGTTTTAGAATAAACTTAGAGACATTATTTCGACAGTTTCTCAGTCAAGCAGGGCAGGTGAACCATGCTCATAGATTTCAGCTTCTCGAATTTCAAGAGCTACCGGGACGAGCAGCGCTTCTCAATGCGCCGCCCGACCAATGCGCAGAAGCATGAGGAGAACGATTGGCCGCATAAGGACATATCGACTGTTGCGGGAATCTATGGAGGGAACGCATCGGGAAAATCCGCTTTCATCGAGGCCTTCATGTTCCTCGCGGATTTCGTGGTTCATGGCTTTGATCCCCGCTTCGACCTCGCGTCAAGCTGCCAGCCATTCAGGCTTGACAGAGCATCGCGAAAGAATCCTGCCGACTTCCTCGCGGACTTCATTGCGACAGATGGAAGGCGCTATCTCTTCGAGCTGAGCATAGCGTCTGGGGTGGTTGCATTCGAGTCCTTGCGCATTTACAGAGGGAACAGGTCCTCGCGGTTATATGAACGCGAAAAGACGGATGGGGGCAGCTATACCTATCGCTATGGCCAGCACTTTACGGGCATGAAGAGGCCCTATGAAGAGATGACTAGAGCGGATGCACCGTTCATTGCTGTCCTCTACGCGGCAAACGTCTCTCTCGTGAAGCCTGTCTATGAGTTCTTCAGGGATCGAGTCGGTTTCTTCCAAGCAGATCTCTTCCAGGACGAGCTGGACAACCTTGCACTCGAGCTCAAGAAGGGGTCTCCTGTGGCTAGGGCTCTGAGCCAGCTCATGGCAAGCAGCAATCTTGGCATCTCGGTCGTGCAGCGCAAAGATCCGCTTGAAGAGCTCCAGGAAGCAAGCCGGACGGCAGGAAATCCGAGCGAGGGCGGCTACGAGGATCTTGCGTCAGGAATGCTGGCTCTCAGCAATCCAAGACTCCCACCTGAGGAGCGCCGGAAGAAGGCGCACGATTTGGCGCAGCTGCCTCTGAGACCGCAGTATGAATTTGCATTCACGCATCGGGGGGTGGATGGCTTCGAGGAGACGTTCACCGAGAGGGACGAATCGAAAGGCACGCTGTCGGTGCTTGCCTTCTTCTCTCTGGCACTCAGACTGCTTTCGACGCGCTCTGTCGGATTCGTGGACGAGATTGATTCGAGCCTTCATCCGAACTATGTCCAGGAGCTCGTCGAGCTTTTCAAGGACCCCTTGACGAATCCCCATCAGTCGCAGCTTGTCTTAACCACTCATGATGTCTCGCTCATCACCCGTACCGGTGCAGACAAGCGGGTGCTGGATCAGGATCAGATATGGCTTGCAGAGAAAGACAGGGATGGAAGCTCTTCGCTCTATCCGGTCACATCAGTCGCTTCCTCACGATGGGACGAGAACTTCGGCAGGAACTATCTTCACGGCGTTTATGGTGCCTCTCCCCGGCCCGGATTCCATGAAGCCTTTGCACAAGCGGAACGGGATATCGGGAGTGCGCTGAAATCTGTCGAGTACACAGCAGAAACGTTCAGGGGAGATGCATGATGGCAGGGAAACGCAGAGGCAGGCTCCTTGGGGCGGGAAGGGGAAAGGGGTCTCAGCGCAAAAGGAGGCGCCGCTATCTTGTGGTGACAAACGGCGAGGTGACTGAACCCGAATATCTTCGAGGGCTCGAGTCTGAGTTCGACGACGTGGTGGTCGATATCCGAACGGCTAGGCGAGATCCTGCTGGGCTGGCCAGATATGCCAAGGAGCTTACGGGGAAGGAAAAGGCGTCAAACAGCGGCCGAGGAGTCGACGGATTCCGCCGAACATTCGTCGTCACGGATGTCGACGAGTTCACGGCCAGAAGCCTGCAGAGCGCAAACCGCATATGCAATGCCTCCGGAATCGGGCTTGTCATATCCAACCCCTGCTTCGAGGTCTGGCTCATCGACTATGAGCTGGTCTGCCCTGAGGGATTTGCGCAGACAAGAACCGTCGAGCGCAAGGCAAAGCAGCTGGGTCTTGTCGGCGGTGCAGGTGACAAGAACATCGACTATGAGAAGCTCAGAGGCAGATACGAGGGCGCATGCAAGAATGCCGGCATGCACGATACGGGGGAGAGACAGAAGAGGCGCATGATTCTTGATACGACAGATTTCGGTCCCTGGACAGATATGCCGATTGTTGTAAAAGAGTTCAAGAGCGCTTAGGGGAATACGGGAAAAGCATGACGGCAAGGCGTCAGGAGCTGATCAGGTCACATCGATGAGATTGGCATGAAGCTATAGGAAGACAGCATGCTATTTCCTGAGGCGTATCGTTGAAATCGATTGAACTGTTGAGGAGGCTGCCATGGACCTGAGCACAGAAGAAAAGATTGCGAAGGACGATCGTGCCAGCATTCCAAGAGAAGCTGCCGATGAGGCGCACGTGTGGCGGAAAGTCGACAGCGTCAATGCAGCGGTTTTATCAGGGCTTCCGATACCGAATGCAGTCTCTTCTTTGGAAGACTTCTGGGACGGTCTGGAGCTTGCCATGTCCGATGCAGAGAGCGGAAGAGCTTGCGATGCCCATGAGCTGTTTCGAGAGCTGAGGGAGCGGCATAGCCTTGCATAAAGGCTTGCGGATACGATAGGGACTGCCAGCTATGCGCTCTTCGAGGTTGTCATATGAAATGAAAAATGTGCGCTTCCTGCAAAAGAGGTGCGCCCCCGCCGTCTTTGTCGGAGTCCTTGCTGACATGCTGCGCTTTTACGGTTGCTCTTGTGCGCTATGTCAAAAGTAGTTCACATGTGATATAATTTTGACATGGCAATGATTGACGACATATACGATGCGGTAGATGACTATGGGCTCGTGACATCCTCCGAAGCCTGTGATCTTGGAGTCAGCAACCAGGCTCTGGTGCAGCTCTCTCGCCGGGGGAAGCTCGTTCGAATGGCGAGAGGTGTGTACCGTGTGCCTGTGTGGCCCTACCAGGAGCAGGCCCCCTATGCCATAGCGGTGAAGGCGGCAGGAGAGGGGGCTTACCTATTCGGGGAGTCCGTCGTGGCTCTGCTGGAACTTGTGCCCACAGATCCCCGCCGCATGTGGATTGCCACGCCGAAGCGCGCGCGCCGGAGACTCGGCGAGGGGGTCACGCTGGTGGAACGGCATCTTCCGGACGAGATTGCCTATTACGAAGCTATACCCTGCCAGCGCGTGGGTGGCGCTATCGTTTCCGCAGCACGCACTTTGGGAACGAAACGCGCCATACAGGCAGCTGCCGAGGCTCTGCGCCAGGGCTACATCACTCAAGAGGAGAAGGACCGGATAGAGGGAGAGTTGGGCGATGCCAAAGAGACCTAACAGCATGCGTCATCTCGACGATGCAATCAGGAGGATGTCAGAGGGGCCTGACGGCTATGTGCAGCTCCGTACCATGCTCGCCAATGCCATCGTCGCACAGATGCTGCCTGACGGTGTCATCAAAGGCGGCAGCGCTATCAAGATGCGTCTGGGTGCCCGGAGGACTCGCTATACCACCGACCTCGACACAGCGACTGCGACAGACCCCAAGCTCTATGCCGAGCGTCTGTCTGCTTCGCTCTCGAGGGGCTGGGAAGGCTTCACGGGCCGTGTAGTCGAAAGGGAGCCAGCGCATCCGAGGGACGTTCCCGACGAGTACGTGATGCGCCCCTTCGATGTCAAGCTTGCCTACCTCGGCAAGCCTTGGTGCACAGTGCCGCTTGAGGTAGGCTTCGACGAGATAGGCGACGTCGACGAAGTCGACTGGGCAGAGCAGGGAGATGCCGCCGAGGCATTCGAGAAGCTGGGCTTCCCTGCTCCTGGCAGGGCACCCCTCATGACCCTTCCCTATCAGGTAGCCCAGAAGCTCCATGGCCTCACGGGCCCAGGAGAACGCGCTCGCGACCTCGTGGACCTCCAGCTCGTTATGGCCACAGGCTCCGTCGATCTCGCCGAGACGCACCGAATCTGCGTTCGTCTTTTCGCCTACCGCAAGCTTCAAGCCTGGCCGCCTACTGTCACCGCACGTGAGGGCTGGGAAGCTGTCTATGCTGAGCAGTCCAGAGGCCTTCCTGTCATGCAGAACCTCAGCGAGGCTGTAACGTGGGCGAACAGTCTTGTGTCCCGCATCGAGGCTGAAGGAGAGACAGAATAGCGAGCGCGGGATATGCCTATTTATATGTGCAATGAAAGAGGGCGCGCTTCCTACAATAGAAGCGCGTCGCTGCGGTCTCCATATGAGCTTTAGCGATTGTCCTAGACCCTTCTCTTAGGCCCCTGCATCCTCTGGATGCGCTGTACACCAGTCGCGCACAGCCTCTTGGAAGAGGTCTGCATCGAGGGGCGCTGGGATGAGCTTTCCGCACTCGTGCTGGACACCTTCTGTACCACGTCCGAGGACGCAGATGACGGCGGGGCAATCTGCTTCGAAGCCGAGCTCAACGGCACGGGCGATGGCAGCCTTCCGGTCAGGGATCGTCTCGGTGGGGACGCCTTCAGGTGTGGATTCTGCCATGGCACGGCAGATGTCCTCCACCTGCTCATGGCCCGGATCGTCCTTCGTGAAGATGAGGCGGTCTGCGAACTTGCCGGCTACGGCTGGAAGCTCGTACCTTCTCTCTGTCGCCTTGTCGCCCGTGGCGCCGAAGACGGCGATCACATGGCGGTCCGGGAACTCCTGCATGACAGAGGGGAAGAACTTCTCGAATGCCATCTTGTTGTGGGCAAAGTCCACGATGCCGGTGACCTTGCGGTTCGGTGTCTGGATGAGCTCCATGCGGCCTGGCACCTTCGTGCGGGCAAGGCCTTCTGCAATCTGCTCATAGGGCACGCCAAGTTCGACCGCGCAGGCAATGGCGCAGAGGGCGTTCTCGACGTTGAACGTGCCTGGCATCGTAAGCGTGATGGGACCTGCCCACTCGGGCGTATGGCACGTGAAGGTGACAAAGCCACAGGCGCTCTCGATATCTTCTGCCCAGATGTCTGCATCCGGCCTGTTGGCGCCGAACGTCATGAGCTCCTGGCACGTCCTGGCGCGCTCGAGGATCTCATCCACATGGTCGGAGTTCAGGTTCACGACGGCGCACTTCGCTTGGGAGAAGATCTTGAGCTTGCTCTGGAAGTAGTCGTCCCAGTTCGGGTGCTCGAGAGGCGAGATATGGTCTTCGCCGATATTGAGGAATCCTGCGATATCGAGCTTGAGGCCAAGCACGCGGTCGTACTTCAGGGCCTGGGAGGAGACCTCCATCACGGCGTAGCGCAGGCCTTTGCCGCGCATGTGGGCAAGGTAGCGCCAGAGGTCGGGAGACTCGGGCGTCGTGTTCACGGACTCCTGCGAGGTCACGCCGTCATACGTCTCGATCGAGCCGATGAGGCCGCAGACAGAGTAGGGGTCATTGCCTTCGAGGATGGCACGCAGCATATAGGTCGTCGTCGACTTGCCCTTCGTGCCGGTGATGCCGATCGTGGCAAGATCTTCGTCCGGGCTGCCATACGCTGCTTTTGCCGTCCATGCCATTGCTTCTCTCAGATTCGTCGCAATGAGGGCGGGGAAGTCCGGCATGAGGGAGGAGAGCTCCTCGGCATGTGCCTCGTCTGCAAGGTAGGCCACAGCGCCGTTCTCCCGCGCAGAGACGAGATAGGAGCTCTTGAAGGCGGCACCCTTGCAGATGAAGAGATGGTGGGGCTCCACGACCCTCGAGTCGCAGTCGGCACCTGTCACGGCGATGTCCTGGGTGTCCTGCCCAAGCTTCGTCGCGTCCGCAAGGAGGCCCTTCGTGGTGAGCAGCTGGGCCAGGTCTGCCAAGGTAAGAAGTGAGGTATTCATGGGTCAGAGTATACGCCCCAGGACGCTGAAATGACTCAGGCGCCGGCATGTGATAGAATTTCAGAACATTCTGGGCGATTGGCGCAGCGGCTAGCGCAGGTGCCTTACACGCACAAGGTCGGGGGTTCGAACCCCTCATCGCCCACCAGAAGAGATTGAAGGCCGGAAAGCAGAACGCTTTCCGGCCTTGTTCATAAGGAGCAGGACTGCTTGAGCTCCTATGATGGTAAGGACATACGATTCCAGGAGGTCTGCATGGAAGACAATGCGGCTCAGGGTGCTGTGCCCGAGCGTTCCTATGGACGCTCGCTCGAGAAGATGCGCCCCGTGAAGCTCACCCGTGATGTTATGAAGAATGCGCAGGGGTCGTGCCTTGCCGAGTTCGGCGACACGAAGGTGCTCTGCTCGGCCACGATCGAGGAGGGCGTGCCTGCCTGGAGGAAGGGTTCGCGTGCCGGCTGGGTGACAGCTGAGTATGCGATGCTTCCTGCCTCCACCTCGAAGCGGACGCCGCGCGAGTACAAGGGGCGCAAGGGCCGCTCCATGGAGATAGAGCGCCTTGTCGGCAGGAGCCTGCGCAATGTCTGCGACATGCGCCGCATGGGCGAGATCACGGTCACGGTAGACTGCGATGTCCTGCAGGCGGATGGCGGCACGAGGACGGCCTCGATCACAGGCGGCTGGGTCGCGCTCTTCGAGGCGCTCCGTGCCTGGTGCGATGCTGGCAAGTTCAATCACATCCCTATCACCCATCAGGTTGCAGCCATCTCGATGGGAAAGGTCGGAGGACTTCTGATGCTCGACCTCGACTACCCGGAGGACTCGTCTGCCGAGGTCGACATGAACCTCGTCGAGCGTGACGACGGAGGAATCGTCGAGGTCCAGGGCACAGGAGAGCGGGCGCCGCTCACGCGCGAGGAGCTCAATGCCCTCCTCGATATGGGGGATGCCGGCATCAAGGAACTGCTGACGCTCCAGAAGAAGATCACCGGATTCGAGGCGAGAGGATAGACATGAGGAACCTGGAAGAGCTCGACCCGGCAAAGACGGTCGTCGTCGCTACGGGCAATGCGCACAAGGTCAAGGAGATCGAGGCAATGCTCGGGCCGGTGCTCGAGGACATGGAGTTCGTCGCTCTGGGAGAGCTCGGCGACTTCCCCGACCCCATCGAGGACGGCGATACGTTTGCGGCCAATGCCCTCATCAAGGCCAAGGCAGCGCTCGACGAGACCGGACTCCAGATGGCGGTAGCGGACGACTCGGGCCTCTGCGTCGATGCCCTGAATGGTGCTCCGGGCATCTTCTCTGCCCGCTGGGCCGGCGAGCATGGAAACGACGATGCGAACAACACGAAGCTCGAGCAGGCAATGAAGGACGTGCCGGATGATGCACGTGGCGCCCACTTCCATTCGAGCGTCGTCTTCGTCTCGCGCGACGAGGATGGGGAAGAGGTGCTCCACGGCGAGGGCGACTGCCCGGGAAAGATCGGACATGAGCGCAGGGGAGACCAGGGCTTTGGCTACGACCCCCTGTTCCTGCCGGATGAGACGCCGGGCAAGACCATGGCAGAACTCACGATGGAAGAGAAGAACCAGATCTCCCACCGCTTCCATGCACTCGAAGATCTCGCAAAGAAGCTGTAGGCAGCATTGAGGGGGCCGCAAGGCCCCCTTTCTCATGGAGAAGATGCCAAAATTGGTATCAAAATGTCAAACCTTGTCTATCTTGCGCTTCTGCCGCTTCCGGCTGCCTATAATCGGCAGTGATGGAGAGAAAGCAGGTCGAGGAGGGGCACTGAGCCCTTCCGGAAGGAGACGCATCATGAGAATCGTGCGCTGCAAGGACTACAACGATATGAGCCGCAAGGCCGCCAACATCATCTCTGCCCAGGTCATCCTGAACCCGAAGTCCATCCTGGGCCTGGCTACGGGCTCGACGCCGATCGGCGCCTATGCACAGCTCGTCAAGTGGTATGAGAAGGGCGACGTGGACTTCTCGCAGGTCGAGACCTACAACCTCGACGAGTACCGCGGCCTCACGCATGAGGATCCGCAGTCCTACCACTACTTCATGCGCAAGAACTTCTTTGACGGCATCAACATCGACCTTGCGAAGACGCATGTGCCGGACGGTGCCGACCCCGACATCGAGCATGCCTGCTCGACGTATGACAAGATGGTCGCAGATGCCGGCTACTGCGACCTCCAGCTCCTCGGTATCGGCAACAATGGCCACATCGGCTTCAACGAGCCGGACGACGTGTTCAGCAAGGGCACGCATTGCGTGAACCTCACGGAGTCCACGATCAAGGCGAACTCCCGTCTGTTCGAGTCTGAGGACCAGGTGCCGCGCCAGGCCTACACGATGGGTGTCCAGACAATCATGCATGCCCGTTCGATCCTCGTCGTCGCCAATGGCCCGAAGAAGGCACAGGCCGTCTACGATATGATCTACGGCCCGGTCACGCCGAAGGTCCCTGCCTCCATCCTGCAGCTGCATACGAACTGCACGGTCGTGGCAGATGAAGAGGCCCTTGCCCTCTGCCCGAAGGAGTAGGGAAGAGCTCTTCCAATCATGCTATGAAGAACGCCTCCGGAGCGCTTGGCTCCGGAGGCGTTCTGTGTGTCTGTCTCTGCTGGCTAGAGCTCGACGACCTGGATCTGCTTCGGATAGGAGTTCAGGACTTCGCAGCCATCCTCGGTCACGATCACAAGGTCCTCGATGCGGACGCCGATCTTGCCCGGGATGTAGATGCCCGGCTCGATCGAGAAGCACTGGCCCACCTGGACAGCCTCGTCGTGCGTCGAGGAGACATCTCCCGGCTCATGGTCGTTCAAGCCAATCTGGTGTCCCAGACGGTGCGTGAAGTACTGCCCATAGCCGGCATCCTCGATAATGTGGCGGGCGCAGAGGTCGATCTCTGCGAACGTGACACCCGGCTTCACGAGGGCTTCTGCTGCCTCGTTGGCATGGCGGACGGTCTCGTAGACGCGCTTCTCCTCTTCGGTCGGCTCAGCCGTGAAGAACGTGCGTGTCATATCGGAGCAGTAGGCATCCTTCTTGCAGCCCACGTCGAAGAGCACCATGTCGCCACGCTTGAGAGTGGTGCCATCCGGCTCATGATGGGGGTCTGCGGCATTGGCGCCGAAGCTCACGATAGGCGTGAACGAGTGGTCCTGGGCGCCGAGCGAGCGGTAGGTGCCGAGAAGGCCCTCTGCGATGCTCTGTTCGGTTACGCCTTCCTTGATCTGGCTCTTGAGCCATTCCATGGCCTTGTCGTTCACGCGCGAAGCCTCGCGCATGAGCTCCTGCTCCTCCGCGCTCTTGATGGAGCGTGCATCGTCTACGGCCTTCGAGGCAAGGATGAAGGAAGGAGCTGCCTTCGCATCGATCAGGGGCAGCACCCAGCGGGCCGGGAAGATCTTGTCGAGGCCCAGAGGAGACGTATGGTCGATATGCTCAATCAGAGCCGGAAGCGGATTTTCCGTATCGTCGTGCACGACGACGTTCGGGCAGAACGGCGTGGCATCCGGGAAGAGGCGGTTCACGAAGAGCACGCACTCCTTTGGGCTCACGTAGAGCGCAAGGAAGCGCTCGTAGGGCTCGGTGTAGTAGCCGGTCAGATAGAAGATGGACGTGGGGTCAGATACCACGGCCTGATGGCAGCCCTGCTTCTCGAGGTTTGCCAGCACGGCCTGAATGCGTTCCTGATGCATAGGATGCACTCCTTCATACGGTCTGGTTTCTAGACAACGCGAGTGTACACCTCTCGTGCTGACGGATGAGACCTTTAAGCTTTGCAGCGCCTCTTCACGCTTCTGCCAAGCTCAGAGGCCCAGAATGTGGAGGGTCTATGGACAGGTGTATGATAGCTTCTTGCTGAATTTTGAACAGCCGTACAGAAACATAGGAGGCCGTTTCATGGATATCGATATGCCGCCCGTCAACCGCGTGGACGAGATTCACGACAAGCTCAAGGCACTCGAGGGCCAGCGCATCAAGGTGCGCGCGAACATGGGCCGTTCCCGTATTGTAGAGGGAACCGGCGTGCTTGTACAGGTGCACCCGTCGCTGTTCGTCGTCGAGATCGAGGAGCGCCGCGGCCGCAAGGACCGCCAGTCCTACCAGTACGTCGATGTGCTGACAGGAGGCGTCGAGGTCTTCGACGCCGATACCGGCGAGCGCCTCTTCGACTACGTCGCGGAAGAGTAGGCGCAAAGCACGCTGCCGCCTCCTACCATGGAGACGAAGCAGCTCAGCATCTGATGCCCTGGAGTGCCTGCTCCGGGGCATCTCTCTTTTTCGGTATCGGAGACTCTGAGCGGAGGCACGAGGTGGAATCCATAGCCGTGAAGGCACCTGCCAAGGTCAATCTCTATCTCGGTGTCCATAGAGACAGGGACGAGCGCGGCTACCACCGCGTCGATTCTGTCATGGCAGCAGTCGACTTCGGCGATGTGGTCACGTTTGAGCCGGCGGAAAGGCTCGCGGTCAGCTGCGAGCCAGGCATCAGGGCACACATGGACCATACGACGACCTATCGCGCCGTAGAGGCGCTTGGGAAGGCCTTCGGGCATAATCCTGCCTTTGCGGTCCATATCGAGCGCCATATCCCCGAGAGAAGCGGCATGGGAGGGTCCTCGACCGATGCAGGGGCTGCCTTGCGTGGTGCCTGTGCGCTTTGGGACATAGACCCGGAAGACCCCCGTGTCGTCGCGATTGCCCGAAGCATCGGTGCCGATATCGCATTCTTCCTGAAGCCTGATGTGAGCTATCTTGCCGGTGCCGGAGATGTGCTCGAAGAGCAGTTCCCGACGCCCGAGCTTTCGCTTGCTGTCGTGAGGCCTCCAGTCACAGGGTCCTGTGCCCAGGATGCCTACGCTGCCTTCGACCGCAATCCTCAGGCACTGCCGCCGCTTGCTCCCTATCTCGAAGCACTGAGGACCGGCAACTTGAATGCGATTGTGGAAAAGTCCACAAACAATCTTGCTGCCGCAGCAATCGCTCTCGAGCCTGAGCTTGGGCGTGCGCTCGCATGGTTCAGATCTCGCCCTCATGTCCTGAATGCGCAGGTCAGTGGCTCAGGAGCCTGTCTTTTTGCTATTTGCGACAGTGCCTCTGCGGCTGAAGAAGTGGCCCTAGACGCAAAAGAAAACAGAAATTGGTGGGCAATTTCTTCAAAAGTGGTCGACTCGAGCCGGATTTTCTGTTAAAGTACCGTCTGCTGACGGGTTGTGGCTCAGCTTGGTAGAGCGCTCGGTTCGGGACCGAGAGGTCGCTGGTTCAAATCCAGTCAACCCGACCATTTGAAATGACAGCCGGAGGGAGCAATCCCTCCGGCTTCTTTCATATGAAGGCGAGAGCGTCCTTACAGGTTGTGCTCTTCCTCGAGCTTCTCTTCTATGAACGTTCGCCACCCTGGCAGCTCGAAGCTCACCTTTCCGCGCCCAGATTCGCCGATGACTCCCTCCTCGAGCAGGCGCTTGCGGTATTGGGCGGCATAGCCAGTGCTCTTTCCCATGCGCTTGGCAATCTCGGCGGTTGAACTGGGCCCTTCGTCCGGAAGCATCGCTTCTATGAAGGCAATATCCATATCGGAAAGCTCTCGATAGGTAGTCTCCAGAATATTCAGGCGCATCTCCTGCTGTGCAGTCTCGATGCCGCGCTCTGCAGCAGAAAGATTGATTGCGTCACCTTCCGCCTGGGTCCACATGCGATAGCCGACGAGCTGCATCATGAAAGGGAAGCCGTCTATAGCATTCATGGCTGCCTCAAGGGCATCTGCTTCGATTGTCCTGCCACCGCTTTCGATGGTTTCTACGAGAGCCTTCCGTATATCCGCATCGTCGATGCGGCCAAGGTGGTAGCGCGTGGCCCTGCGAAGGAAAGAAATCGATTTGTCGTTGAGGACTCGTGATACCTGATAGGGAAGGCCTGCCATAAGGAGCGAAATCTTTCTGCCTTCAGATACAAGATGCTGATAGATCGATGCCAGCTGCACCATCTCGTCGAAGCCGGCCTGCAACTCGTCGATGGTAATCAGGAGACCTGTACCGGAGGCTTCGAGCGCATCGAGCAGATCTTCAAGCCGCGATCTCCAATTCAGGCCATTATCCTTGTGGCTCTCGTATTCCCATCCTACTGTGGCAACGCCACCGATGCCAATCGAGTTGATATGCGCACGGGGCTCATCATCAAGAAGCTCTTTCCCTGCTCTCCTTGCCTGCTGCAGGATATCTTCCAGCATGCCAGGAACAGACGAAACCCGCGCAGTAATCCATCCGCGCTCTTCTGCTGCATCTGCGAGTAGCGTCAGGAGCGTTGTCTTGCCGGTTCCACGTGCGCCGGTAAAGATGCTGGTCAGGTTCGGATCTCCCGGGCCATTCAGGAAGGCATCTTCGATGCTGTCTATTACATAGCCTCTGCCTGCCATGAAAGGCGGCACTTGTCCGAATCCAGGTGTAAAGGGGTTATTGCGTGCGGCCACAATATGCCTCCAAGCTCGCAGATTTTCTTCTGTGACGAAGCGCTAGACTTCCTTGATATTTTTTACAATATTAGGAAAATTATATTTGTTAGGAATTTTAGATATTTTAGGGAAATTAGGCAACCTGTCGAAGAGTCCAGCAGATGCGTCGTGCGGTTCCGTCGAGGAAAGCGGCAAGCGGAAAAGCGAGCGGCAAGCGGATAAGCAGCAAGTGGAAAAGTGGCCAGAACTGGGAATCCGGAATGCCGGAAACCTTGCGGTGTGGCGCAAAGCGATTATGAATATGGGCAGCCTGGGCACTTCCTGTGTGATAAGGATGCAGACAGCCTCTCTGCTGCTATGCTTTCGTCTCCAGCAGCGAATCTGAAAGCGGAGGAGGCGGATATTCATGCGGGCAATCGTGGCACTTGGCTATGAGGCAGTATGCGCCCTTGTCCCGTACGCAATCGCTTCCGGCGTGAATGCGCACAGGAGCCGTGCTGCCGCCTCAGCATCTCCACGTCCCAGCATGTGGGTGCACAGGCTGGCTGTGGCCCTTTTCGGCATCTGCCTCTTCTCCATCCTCTGGATCTGCGGAGTGGGGACGTTTGCCGATCTCTGGCGGGGCACCTCGCTCAAGATTATGCTCAACATCAATCTCGTGCCCTTCGATGCCTACCTGAACTGGACGACCTGGGCGCTCAACGTCGTGCTCTTCGTGCCGCTCGGGTTTCTGCTTCCGTGCTGCTGGGAGGGCTATGACCGGATCGGGCATACGGCCCTCTTCGGCTTTCTCTTCTCGCTTGCGATAGAGCTCTCGCAGCTCCTGAACTTCCGTGTCACGGATATCGACGATCTCATTGCCAATACGCTCGGCGCTGTCGTCGGCTGCATCGTCTTCCTGGTCCTCCGTGCCCTCATCCCGAGATGGTGGGAGAGGCATCTGGGATCTCAAACGCTCGAGCCCCGCGGCAATGCTGCCAAGGATGCGGCAGTGCTCTTCCTCGGCGTCTTCTTCCTCTATGCCTCGAGAAGGCATGCGGAGATGGGCATCGTGAACTTCCTCGACAGGCTCTGAGCATGAAGGAGGGCGGAGCCTGAGCTCCGCCCTCCTGTGTCTTACGGTCTATAGCGCAGAGAGACTTCAAGAAACTCTGCTTTGCCCTCTATGTAGTCTGAGTAGGCTTCGGTCGGATCCTGTCCATGGTAGGAGGCACAGAACCCGCACTGGTCGCAGTCTGCGATGCAGGGGAAGCGGTCCTTTATGTACCAGAGCCGGTCAGACCGTGTGGACTCACTGATGCTTGGTGCTGGCTTCATGGCATATCGCCTCTTCGAACGTCTAGAAGATGAGGCAGCTCAGGAGGCAGAGCATGGCAAGGCCGCCCTGCTGGAGCAGGATCTTCGGGTTCGAGCTCACGGCTCCATATGCTGCTACGCAGATGATATAGAGCATGAGGAAGATGAGCGCAAGGGCGCTCTGGAGCAGGAGGGCGCAGATTACGAGCACAGCGATGAGGCCGTTGTAGACGCCCTGGTTCTTGAAGAGGGTGGAGACGGAGTCGCGCGAGAGCTCCTCTTCCGTCATGCTGAAGACCTTTGCTGTCTTCGCAGAAGTCGTGGCGATGGTCTCGAGATAGAAGATGAAGAAGAACTCTGCTGCGACGAGCAGGGCAAGAACGATCGTGATGGGCGACATGGGTCCTCCTTGGACGCTTGGCTTGGTTTCAGTGATACTGTACCCCGAAAATAGATTGTGCACAATATAAAATTCTTGACAGGGCAAGAAATGCGCCGACTTCTTGAAATTGGCATGCGCCCTCTGGCAGAACGGCAGGGCGCGTACCATGAGACCCATGAAGAACCTGAAGCAGATACTCGCGGCACGTGCCGCCATGGGAGCAGAAGAGAAATACCGGGAGATGACGGAGCGGCCGGTTGGCCCGCTCGTCCTGTCGATGGCATGGCCATCGATCATCTCGAACCTCGTGACCGTCGTCTACAACCTCGCCGACACCTACTTCGTCGGCAGGATCAATACGTCCGCCTCGGGCGCCATAGGCATCGCCTTCGTCGCGATGACGGCAATCCAGGGCGTCGGCTTCTACTTCGGTCAGGGCACAGGAAACGCTATCTCGCGCGACCTCGGCGCCCATAGGGACGAGGATGCCTGCGTCATGGCTTCCACGGGCATCGTCTGCACGTTTGCCTGCGGCATCCTGATTGCCGTCCTCGGGAACCTCTTCCTCGAGCCCATCTGCCTCATCGCCGGGGCGACGCCCACGATCCTGCCCTACGCGGAGTCCTTCATCGGCATCATCCTGCTCGGCGCTCCCTGGATGTGCAGCTCCCTCATGCTGAACATGCAGCTGCGCTTCGAAGGGGAGAGCCTGTTCTCGATGCTCGCGATCATGTGCGGCACCGTGCTCAACATCTTCCTGTCGCCGCTCCTCATCTTCGGTGCGAACATGGGCATTGCAGGCTCTGCGCTTGCGAACATCATCTGCCAGTTCATCAGCTTCTGCCTCCTTGTCGCCGAGATGCAGAAGATCGGGACGACGCCGCTCTCGAGGAGATATGTCCGCTTCTCGAAGGCGCTTCTCAAGGAGATCAACAACGGCGGCGTGCCGTCCTTCGTGCGCCAGTGCATGCTCGGCGTCGCGACGACGCTACTGAACGATGCGGCCGCCCCCTTCGGCGATGCTGCCGTTGCCGCCATGGCGGTCGTCCAGAGGATCACGAGCGTCGGCAACTATGTGCAGATCGGCATCGGCCAGGGCTACCAGCCGGTGCTTGGCTACAACATCGGCGCGAAGCGCTTCGACCGCGTACGGGCCGGCTACTTCTTCTCGCTCAAGGCAGCCTCCATCTCCGTCTTCGCGATCGGCGTCGTCACCTGCCTCTTCGCGCCCGATCTCATCGCGTTCTTCCGGGACGACCCCGAGGTCGTGGCTGTCGGCACGCTGACGCTCCGGCTCTCGTCGTTCTCGATCGTGCTCACGGGCGCCTCCATGATCACGAACTTCATGCTCCAGACCTCGGGCCACATGTGGAGCGCGACGATCATCGGCGCCTGCCGCCTGGGACTTGTCCTGGGGCCTGTCGTCACGATCCTCTCGCATGCGCTCGGCCTCTTCGGCCTCCAGATCGCGCAGCCGGTCTCTGACCTCATCACGTTCGTCGTGACGATACCGATGGCAAGAAGGTGCCTCGATGACTTCGCCGAGAAGGACAAGGCGGCAAAGAAAGATTCGCCGGCATCTCGAAACGCGAGGTAGAAGCCCTGTCAAGAACGCCTTGCTCGCCTTGGGGCTGCCTGCAAGGGATGCTTTCTTGTATGCTTGCTGCCATATCGCCATGCTCATCTGTGGAAGGAGGGACCGCTATGGCAGAGATCGCAGAGACGCTCAAGGCCCTGCGCGAGGAGCATCATCTGACGCAGCAGGAGCTTGCAGATGCCCTCGGCGTCACGCGCCAGTCTGTCTCGAACTGGGAGCGGGGCAAGAACCTGCCTGACATCGAGTGCATCGTGCGCATCTCCGAGACCTACGGCGTCTCCCTCGACACCCTGATCCTCGGTAGTGATGGCAGAAGCGAGATGAAGGAGAAGCTTGTGCAGGACGGGGCGGACGGCGCGAGGGAAAGGCGCTTTGCCGTTGCGGCTGTCATAGGTGCCGTGCTCATGGTATGCGGCCTTGCGCTCTGGTTCATAAAGGCACATACCGTGGAATATATCGATGCAGAAGGCATCCTGCATGAGAGCTTCTGGCTCATCCCGGCAGGCTGGCTCTTCGTCTTTCTGGGTGCTGCGGTCGTGCTTGCCTCGCTCATAGGTCTTGCACGTTGGCACCGGAGCCGAAGCAGGGAAGCGTAGCGGAAAGGAAACGATGGGGAAGAGCAGGAAGAAGAGGAAGAGCGGACGCACGAGGAAAGAGGAGCGCCCTATCTGGTCGAAGGTGCGCCTCGCTGCGGCAGGCGTCCTTCTCCTCTCCTGCCCCATCTGCATGCTTCTCTTCTCCCACACGCCCGAGGCGTTCTTCCCGGCCTACCGGGAGTTCTCGAAGGGGCTTGCCGGCGTGCTCTCCTGGCTCACATCGTGGGCGCCGTTTGCGCTTTGGGATATAGGCCTTGTGGCAGCAGGCATCTGGATCGTCTTCACGCTCATACGGAGGCTCTGGAAGTGCGAGAAGCTCCTCCCCTGGGCATCCTGGACGCTTCTCTTTGTGGCTGCGGTCACGGCGCTTGCCGTGGATGGCTGGGCGCTCAACCACTACGGGCCGACGCTTGCCGAGGAGATGGATCTTCCGATCCACGAGTACTCGGAAGACGAGCTCGCACAGGCTACGGGCTACTACCTCGGGAAAGCGGCCGATACAGCCTCTTCGGTGCCAAGAAACGATGGCGGGTCGCTTGCAGACCAGGACTTCTATGAGCTGGCAAAGATTGCAGGCTCGTCGTACGTGTCGCTCTCGGAGCAATATCCCGTCTTCTCGGGCAGCACGGAGCCGGTGAAGGCGCTTCTGCTCTTCGGCGAGCCGCTCCTCTATAGCGGACACACGGGCATCTACTGGGCAGCTTCAGGCGAGGCGGGCGTGCCGACAGACGATGCAGCGGCAGAGCTGCCGTTCACGATGTGCCATGAGGCAGCGCACCGCTTGGGGATTGCGAGCGAGGAGGATGCGAACTTCGCAGCGTTTCTTGCATCCAGCACGAGCGACGATGCCCGCTTCGTCTACTCGGGCTACTATGATGCCTTTGCCTACTGTCTCAATGCCCTCTATGCACAGGATGCCGCGCGAGCGCAGCAGGTCGTCCAGGAGGCGCTTGGCGAGAACGAGGAGGGCGTGACGCTCGTCTTTTCCGACCGTGCTGCCACGCAGGAGCACTATGCAGCCTATGAAGGGACGTTCGAAGAGGTCGGGACGTCCGTCAACAACAGCTACCTTCAGAGCTTCGGCGAGACCGCAGGCGTCAAGTCCTACGGCCTCGTTGTCGACGATCTCATTGCCTGGTACGAAAAGGGCCTCTAGGCTTCGGTCCCGTCGTCTTCTGCCTTCTCCTCCAGCTTCTCGGCGTCAGCGCAGACATCCTGGGGAGTGGGAAGCTCCTTCGTGAGGTCGCGCGGTGCATCGCGGCTATAGCGGATAGCATCATTCACGAGGACCTCTGCCGTGCGCTCGGGCACATACACGCTCATGGATCCCGGTGCGCAGGAGCAGTCGATGCAGCCATCGTCGCCGACGATCGGGAAATCTTCGGGGCCGATGATGGAGCACCAATGCTCGCCTGTATGGTTCGGGCCTACATACATGCGCTTCCTGCCGCCGTTTCTGTCTGTGAGGATGACAGCAAGGCCGGCATCCCCGTGCTCGGCATCGCCTTCGCGCGTCCAGCCGATCGTGTCGGGGTCGTCGAGGTAGTCATACTGCTGCCCATAGGCAAAGCGGCTTCTCAGCTCCATGAGGAGCGGCAGCTCGCGGACGGCTGGGATGTTGCCGTCATTCGGCATGCCGAAAAGGTCGCCGTAGAAGACACAGGGGTAGCCGTCCTGGCGAAGGAGAATCAGGGCATAGGCTGCCGGCTTGAACCAGCTCTGCACGAAGGACTGGAGCGCTTGGCCTGGCTGCGTGTCATGGTTCTCGACGAACGTGACGGCGTGCCAGGGGTCTGCTGCCACAAGCGAGCCTTCGAAGAGCGTCCTCAGATCGAAGCCGCCGAATGAGCTCGAGGCAGAGAACAGATGGTAGTGGAGCGGCACGTCGAAGAGGCTCATGATCTTCTCCTGGCCAAGGTAGCTCTCGAGCTCGCCCACATCAGGAGACCAGTACTCGCCGACCGTGAAGAGCTCGCGCCCGAACTCATAGCGAAGGGTCGGGAGCCAGTCGAGGTAGAACTGCCGGTCCATGTGCTTGCAGGCATCGAGGCGGAAGCCGTCGAGGTCGCAGGTATTGAGATACCATCTGCCCCAGTTGAGGAGCTCGTTGTAGACGGGCTCATACATCTCGTCGACGTCGGCACCCATGAGGTAGTCGTAGTTGCCGTTGTCGCGGTGGTCGACCTGCTCGCTCCAGTGCTTGCCGTTGAAGAGGAAGATGCCGCTCCTCTTGCTGGCTTCATCCCAGTCCACAGCATGGAAGTCGTTCCAGTCCCACTGGAAATTCGAGTACTTGCCATTGCGTCCCGGGAACATGAAGCGGGTCCAGGCCTGAATCTGCTGCGGCCCCGAGATCGGGTTCTCGCGGTTGCGGGAGTCCATCTCCTGCGCGGTGACCCATTCTGTCGCATCGGCGCCGAGCCTGTGATCCAAGACGATGTCGCCGAGCGCCTGTATGCCCGCATCGTGCAGGGCGTTGATGGCGGCCTGGTACTCTTCCTTCGTGCCGTATTTCGTGCGGACTGAGCCCTTCTGGTCGAACTCGCCGAGATCGTATGTATCGTAGACGCCGTAGCCGACATCCACTCCGCCGGCAGAGCCTTTGTAGGCGGGAGGCAGCCATACAGCCGTTATGCCATTGTCGGCAAACGTCTGCGCATCCTCTGCGATGCGGCGCCAGTGCCTGCCATCCGCATCGAGGTACCACGAGAATCCCTGAAGCATCGTTCCGTTCATTGTCACGCCTCCCAGCCAAGGCAGCTGTGCTATCGAAATCTTCTTCTCTTAGCTACGTGCCCTCCATCTGTGGCTCGTATACCGCGGTCTGTGCATGCTTACGCAATCACGACGTTGCTGCCTGTGCAGAAGGGGTGCAGGAGAGCGGCCTCCCGTGTTGACAATTGTCCGGATACGGATTAATGTAGCTTGCGCTTTGTCCGGATACGGATGAAAAGGAAGAGAAGATGGAGAGAGAAGAGAGGGGAAGCCGCAAGCCGACGGTGCGCGACATCGATATCCTCTACCGCGAATCCGACCGTCTCTACTATGAGCTGGCACGTGGCTGCGGACTGTCCGATGCTGCCTACTGGGTGCTCTACGAAATCGTCTACAACGGTGGTGTGGCCTCGCAGCGCTCGCTTGCCCAGGCATTTGCCCTCTCGCGGCAGACCGTGAACACGGCCATCAAGTCGCTCGAGGCAAAGGGGCTCGTGAAGCTCGAGTTCGAGGAGGGGAGTCGCAAGTGCAAGGACGTCCTCCTGACCGATGCCGGCCGTGCGTTCTGCGATGAGAAGCTCGTCCCAGCCATGGAGGCAGAATCGCGTGCCTTCGAGGCGCTCTCGGAGCATGACCGAGAAGAGTTCGTGCGGCTTGTTGGCACGTATGCCGAGGCAATCGACCGCGAGATCGAGAAGATGAGAAATGACAGGAAGGAGGATGTGCATGATTGATGAGAGGAAGGAAGCGAGGAAGTCGTCGCTTGCGCTTCTGGCCGACCTCATGAGGCCGTACCGAGCCATGGCAGTGGCGGCGATCCTGCTTCTGCTCTGCGATGTCACAGGCATGCTCTTCATCCCGACGGAGCTCTCTGCCCTCATGAACGCCGCTATCGACGGCGAAGGCGCAGATGTGCTCATCCACCATGGCCAGGCAATGCTTCTGGCCTCTGTTGTGGGCTCGGGAGGATGCGTCGCATCGTACTGGATCTGCTCGAAGCTTGCCGCGAAGGTTGGACGCGACCTGAGGGTCCGCGTCTACGAAAAGTCGCTCGACCTCTCGGGAACGGAGTTTGCCCAGCTGGGCACCGGCTCCATGATCACGCGCACGCTCTCTGATGCAAATGTCGTGCAGCAGACGCTGCTCATGTCGTTCATCATGCTGGCACCGGCTCCTGTGACCTGCATCGTCGCAATCATCCTGGCCTTCCAGGCAGATGCCGTGATGGGACGTCTCCTGCTCCTTGTCACGCTTGTGATCATCGCAATCGCCGGTATCGCCGTGAAGATGTCTGCGCCGATCTTCCTCAGGCTTCAGGGCTTCATCGACCGCATGAATGCGCGTCTGCGCGAGGCTATCACCGGCACCCGTGTCATCCGCGCCTTCGGCAAGGAGGAGCATGAAGAGAAGCGCCTCGATGAGACATTCGAGGAGTATGCCGCAAATGCAATCCGCGTGAATTATATCTTCGCGATCATGGATGCGACGTGCTTCTGCCTCATGAACTTCGTCGAGTTCGCTGTCTACTGGTTCGGCGCCGACCGTGTCGGTGCCCATGCGATGCAGATCGGCTCGATCTCGGCGCTCACACAGTATGCAATCCTGATCCTCTGTTTCGTGACGATGGCGCAGTTCGCGATCCTGCAGCTGCCCCGCGCGCTTGCCTGCCTTTCCCGTGCGCAGGAAGTGCTCTCGACGGTTCCTGCCATCCAGGACCCGGCGCTTCCGGAAGAGATCGGCGACACAGCTCCTGCCGAGGTCGCCGCATTCGACCATGCCTCGTTCCGCTTCGCAGATGCGTCCGAAGACACGCTCAAGGACATGGACTTCGGCATTGCTCGCGGTTCTGTCACGGCCATCATCGGCAACACCGGCTCCGGCAAGTCGACGATTGCGAAGATGCTCCTGCGCTTCCACGACGTGACGGAAGGTGCAGTACGCTTCATGGGCCACGATGTCAGGAACCTGAGGCAGGAGGACCTTCGGGCGCACATCGCCTACGTGCCGCAGACGGCCTGGCTCTTCAGTGGAACGATCGCGGAGAACCTGCGTGACGGCGCCCCCGAGGCCACGATGGACGAGCTCTGGCATGCCATCGATGTGGCGCAGGCAGGATTCGTGCGCGAGCTTCCTGATGGCCTGGCAGCTCCTGTTGCCCAGGGCGGCAAGAACTTCTCGGGCGGCCAGAGGCAGCGCCTTGCCATTGCCCGTGCGCTCGTGAGGAAGGCAGACCTCTATATCTTCGATGACTCGTTCTCTGCGCTCGACTACAAGACCGATGCAGCGCTCCGGCATGCCCTGTCCCATGAGCTCAAGGACGCTGCCGTCCTCATCATCGCGCAGCGCGTCTCGACGATCCACGATGCAGGAAAGATCGTGGTGCTCAAGGATGGAGAGATCTCGGGCATAGGCACGCATGCCGAGCTCATGGAAAGCTGCTCTGATTACCGAAACATTGTCGAATCCCAGGAGAGGGGAGGTGGCGAGAATGCAGCGCTCTGACAAGAACAAGAAGATGGAAGAGGAAGCAAAGAAGATCGAGCTCGAAGGGCTCGAGGAAGAGGTGCCCGCGCATCCCTGGCGGACGGCAAAGCGCCTCTGGGAGGTAGCAGGAGATCAGAGGTGGCGCCTCGTCGTGGCATCGATCTCTGCCATCTTCTATGTGGGAGGCACGCTCTGGGCCGTCTCCTACTCGGCAGGGCTCGTCGACCTCCTCTGGCAGAACATCCAGGCATCGTTTGCCCGGGGCGAGGTCTATGTGATCGGCTTCGGCAACGGCGGCGAGGAGGCGCTCACCTATCTCGGCATCTGGACATTTGCCTGGGCCTTCTATGCCCTCCAGTCCCTGGTCATGCAGTCCTTCGCAGAGAGGCTCAACCTGAAGCTCCGCGAGCGCATTGCAGACAAGCTCGGACGCCTTCCGCTCTCATACTATGATGCGCACCAGCCGGGAGACACGATCTCTCGTGCGACGAACGACCTCGACAAGATCTCCGAGGTCCTGCAGCGCGGCCTTCTGCAGCTCATCATCGCAGGCACGATGCTTGCCGGCTCCATCATCATGATGCTCACCTACGACGTGTTCCTGACGCTCATCTTCGCGGCCTTCGCCGCAGCGTCGTTCTTCGTCACGAAGATCGTGGCGGGACGGACGATCCTTGTCGCTGCGCGCAGGCAGGCGCTTCTGGGCAGGCTCACGGGATCGGTCGAGGAGGCCTATGCCGGACGCTCCGTCGTGTGCGCCTACGGGCTCGAGGACAAGACGAAGGCTGCCATCGAGGAAGAGGCAGAGGCGCTTGCGCAGGAAAGCTCGCACGCAGACTTCCTGACGAATGCCGTCTCTCCGGTCATCCGCTTCATCGTGCGTCTTGCGCAGGTCTCGATCGGCATCATGGCAGGATCGATGATGCTGGCAGGCAGGATGTCCATCGGCGTCTTCCAGGCCTTCTTCCAGTATGTGACGGAGGCCTCGGAGCCCCTGACGGAGCTCTCGCTCACGTTCAACATGCTCCAGGGTGCTCTGGCAGCTGCTGAGCGCGTCTTCGACCTCCTCGACGAAGAAGAGATCGTGCCCGACCCCGTGCATCCGGCAAAGCTTCCCGAACCGGTGCGTGGCCGCATCGAGTTCTCGCATGTGCGCTTCGGCTACCGTCCGGAGAAGACGCTCATGCACGACATCTCGCTTGCTGCCGAGCCGGGAGAGAAGGTCGCTATCGTCGGCGCCACCGGTGCCGGCAAGACGACGCTCATCAACCTCCTCATGCGCTTCTACGAGATAGAGTCGGGCAAGATCACGCTCGACGGCGTCGATATCCGCGATATCCCGCGTCATGAGCTGAGGCGCCAGTTCGGCATGGTGCTCCAGGATGCCTGGCTCTTCGAGGGCACGATTGCAGAGAATATCGCCTACGGCAGGCCCGATGCCACGCGCGAGGAGATCGAAGCGGCTGCGAAGGCAGCGCATGTCGACTTCTTCGTGAGGACGCTTCCGAAGGGCTACGACACGGTCGTGAAGGCAGATGGGGAGTCCATCTCCCAGGGGCAGCGCCAGCTCCTGACGATTGCCCGCGCCATGCTCGCAGACCCCGCGATGCTCATCCTCGACGAGGCCACGTCGAGCGTCGACACGAGGACGGAGCAGGCCATCACCCGCGCCATGGAAGCCATCATGGAGAACAGGACGTCGTTCGTGATAGCCCACCGTCTCTCGACAATCGTCGATGCGGACCTCATCCTCGTCATGGACCACGGCACGATCGTGGAGCAGGGCACGCACGAAGAGCTGCTGAAGAAGCACGGCATCTATGCAGAGCTCTACCGCTCCCAGTTCGCCTAGAGGCTGCATCCGCTCTTTCTGGCCCGAGGCCCCTTCCGGCATTCGCTTTACCGGGAGGGGCCTCTGCTCATATCCAGGCCGCATCTGTATAGAATCTGAAAACCGTTTGCCGTATTTCCGGAACGGTTGAACGGTATCTCATATATAGGCATCTACCTGCGGAAATGTGGCTCTTGAATGATGCCTAGCGCGCATTGTGATGTAAACCGAGGCAAACATCATCCGCTCAAGGCCTGCATCCCTCCTCTCAGCCCTGCAACACTCCCGAAACCTTTGCGCAATATTGGCCAATCCCCGAACATTGAGATGTGCCGCGGGGGAAGGCACAGAGCGCGCCTGGCGCGCATCCTATTGGATATTCCGCCCCTGAGGCGGCCATATGCGAGGGGAGAGAGATATGGCAGAGACTGCACCAGCAGAAGGAGGCATGAAGAAGGAGCTGACGCTCTTCAACTTCTTCACGATCGGCTTCGGCGCCATCATCGGCACCGGATGGGTGCTCCTGGTAGGCGACTGGATGGTCCTGGGCGGCGGCCCGATTCCGGCCATGATCGCATTCGCTATCGGCGCCGTGTTCCTTGTGCCTATCGGCATGTGCTTCGGCGAGCTGACGGCAGCCATCCCGATTTCGGGCGGCATCATCGAGTATGTGGACCGCACGTACGGACGCAAGCTCGGCTTCTTCACCGGCTGGATGCTGCTGCTCGGCAATGCGCCGCTCTGCCCTTGGGAGGCCATCGCCATCTCCACGCTCCTGACCGACCGCTTCGCCGAGTTCCCGGTCCTCTCGTGGCTGCGCTCCGTGAAGCTCTACACGATCTTGGGCGCCGACGTCTACCTCTGGCCGACCGTCATCGCCCTCGGCGCTGCCATCCTCGTCATCTACCTCAACTTCCACGGCGCAGGCGCTGCCGCCAAGCTCTCGAGCTTCCTTACGAAGGCGCTTCTCTGCGGCATGGTCCTCGCTATGGTCATCTCGTTCATGACAGGATCTCCTTCGAACGCGCTTCCTGTGTTCTCGCAGGTGACTGACGCAGCAGGCGGCAGCAAGACCGAGGCGACATCGCTTCTCGGCGGCATCGTAGCCGTGCTCGTCATGACGCCGTTCTTCTATGCAGGCTTCGATACGATTCCGCAGCAGGCTGAGGAAGCCTCCGCGAACCTCGACTGGAAGAAGTTCGGCCTGATTCCGGCCATCGCTCTTCTGGCATCCGGCGCCTTCTACCTCGTCTGCATCTACTCGTTCGGCACGATCATCGACTGGCATGAGTTCGTGAAGTCTTCGGTGCCTGCACTTGCCGTCCTCGAGCGCATCAACATCTTCTTCTACATCGCGATGCTCATCATCGGCACGCTCGGACCTCTTGGCCCCATGAACTCGTTCTTCGGCGCTTCCGCCCGCCTCATGCTCGCCATGGGCAGGAAGGAAATGATTCCGCCCTCGTTTGCAGAGCTCGATCCGAAGACCGGCGCTCCCAAGAAGGCCAATACGGTCATGGCAGTGCTCACGCTCGTCGGCCCGTTCCTCGGCAGGAACATGCTCGTCCCGCTCACGAACGTCGCATCGCTCGGCTTCATCTTCGCCTGCACGATGGCAGGATTTGCCTGCATGAAGCTCCGCAAGACCGAGCCCGATCTGCCGAGGCCCTACAAGGTCAATGGCGGCAAGCCCATCATTGCCTGCGCCATCATCGCCGGCCTCATCATCATCGGCCTCATGGTGGTCCCCTTCAGCCCGGCTGCCCTCGACACGGTCGAGTGGATCATCACGGGCGCCTGGATCCTCATCGGCCTCATCATCCTTGCTGCCTTCGGCAACAAGCACGCTGCAGCGGATAAGCGCGCTGCATAGCTCCAAACGTATGCATACGCCACAAGGCGACGCATAGCTGGTCAAGGTACGTGGTTCAAAGATTGGGAGGATTTGCAATGGCAAAGTATGCTATCAAGGGCGGCAAGCTCGTCGACGGCACCGGCGCGTCTCCGGTCGAGGATTCCCTTGTCCTGGTGGACGACAAGAAGATCACGTATGCCGGCGAGGCAATGGAGATTCCTGACGGGTACGAAATCATCGACGCAACCGGCAAGACGGTCATGCCGGGCATCATCGATACCCACATCCACTTCTCCGGCAACCTCACGGACAACGACAACGACTGGGTCATCGAGACGGTCGCCCAGAAGCAGGCATGCGCTGTCAAGCAGGCCTACGACGCTGTCACCCACGGCCTCACGACGGTCTGCGAGATCGGCCGCAACGGCATCGCTATCCGTGACCTCGTCAACATGGGCGTCATGAAGGGCCCGCGCATCTTCGCAACCGGCCTCGGCTTCTGCCGCACCGCTGGACACGGCGACTGCCACAGGCTTCCGTTCGAGATGTCGAAGAACGGCCATCCTTGGGGCGACCAGGTAGACGGTCCGTGGGAGCTCCGTCACGCCATCCGCATGCGCCTGCGCGAGAACCCTGACGCTATCAAGATCTGGGCAACCGGTGGCGGCATCTGGCGCTGGGACTCCGGCCGCGCCCAGCTCATGAGCACGGAAGAGATCAAGGCCGTCTGCGACGAGTGCGCAATGGTCGGCATCCCGGTGTGGTCTCACTCCTACAACTCGATCTCCGCAGCCTATGACTCCGTCCGCTTCGGCGCAGAGCAGCTCATCCACGGCTTCGAGCTCGACGACAAGACCATGGACCTCATGGCGCAGCAGGGCACGTTCTTCACGCCGACGGTCGGCTTCCTGCCGTCCTGGTACGCGACGTATCCTCCCGAGTGGACGCCCGAGCTCGACAAGTGGCCTGGCAAGAACAACGCAGAGAAGGGCATCGCCCGCTCCTATGCAAACCTCAACCGCGCCTACAAGCTGGGTGTCACGCTGACGGTCGGCTCCGACTCCTTCAGCTTCTCCACGCCGTACGGCTACACGACGCTCGATGAGGTATACGCCTGGGTCGAGCACTGCGAGATCCCGAACATGGACGCTATCGTCGCAGCAACGCTCAACGGCGCCAAGATGGTGCACCACGAGAACGACTTCGGCTCCGTCGAGGCCGGCAAGTCCGCCGATATCCTCGTCGTCAACGGCGATCCTCTGAAGGAGATCCGCGACCTCAACCCGGACAAGATGGATGTCATCATGAAGGAAGGCGACATCATGATCAAGGGTGCCCTGTAAGGACACCGCGGGAACCAGATTCCCATAGACATGACGTGGGCCGGGCCTCTTCGGAGGTCCGGCCTTTTTGCGGTGGATGCAAGGCCATCCCGAACGGATGCATAAGCAATCCAAACGGACGGATACGCAAGCAGCATCTCCATATAGCTATAGGTTCTGCATCCCGGACGGCTGGGATTTCGCCGCGAACGGTCGGGCAGTGACCGTATCAGAGATTGAAACTGCATGCCAGCCATTCCGTGGTAGAAGATAGCTTCTAGAAAAGACGCAGCGGTAAAGAGTGCGTATGCGGTTCGTGGCCGATGGCGCTCTCTGTGCGCAGGTGCGCTCCGGAACGGTTTCCGTCCTGGAGCCGAAGCGGTATGAGAGGGGTTCCATGGAGGCCAATATCCATAAGTTCCAGGCATTCGTGAAGGCGGCCGAGTGCGGCAGCTTCACCCGCACGGCCCAGCAGCTTGGCTATACGCAGTCCTCGGTGAGCCGCATGGTGCAGGGCCTCGAAGAGGACTGGGGTGTGCGCCTGTTCGAGCGCTCGGGCGGCACGGTGAGGCTTACGAAGGAAGGGGAGCGGCTCCTTCCCGAGGCACGCGCCGTCGTGCAGTCCTTCGAGCGCCTGACGATGAAGGTCGACGATATCAACGGGCTCGAGTCCGGCAATGTCAGCATCGCAGCACCGTCCTCGATCGTGTCCTGGAAGCTCGCAAAGCCTCTGGGGGCATTCGCTGAGGACCATCCCAATATCGAGATCGATATCACGGAGTCGACGTACAGCGAGGCGGAGAAGCTCCTTTCGGAGGGCGCCGTCGATGTGGCGTTCGTGCCGAAGAAGCTCGATCCTGCCGTCTTCTCCTCGAAGCTCTTCCACAAGGACGAGATCGTCGTCGTGTCGAAGCGCGGCCACTTCGTGCCGGGCAGAGCATCGATTCCGATCGACCTTCTGAAGGACGAGCGCTTCATCGCAGATACGGAGACGGCGCCGCTTCTGCAGAAGGAGCTCCGGCACGCGGTCGTGCGCTGCGAGACGTCCGACTTCAATGCGATACTCTCGCTCATCGACGCAGGGCTGGGCATCTCGCTTCTGCCGATGCTTGCCTTGGGAAAGCTCCCCGATACGCTCGAGATCCACCACCTCGAGATCCGCGCCTTCCGCACGATGTATATGGCCCACCGTCTCGGACAGGGCCTCTCGCTTGCGGCGCTGACATTTTTGAACTATCTGCGGGAGCAGTAGGAGCGAAGAGGACGGAACGCAAAGAGAAGGCTCCGCACGCCCCATGGACATGCGGAGCCTTCTCGTGTGCTGGGGCTGCAGCCTAGCGTTCGATGATGCAGGCGCATCCCGGAAGCGAGATCGTGCCATCCTCGACCGTGACCGGCTGGCCGGTCACGAGGTTCGTGTAGGTGCCGTCAGGCAGGTCGACGGCCGCCTGGACATTCCTGCCTCTGAGCGGGAAGACGCCGAGCGTCGGGTGCTTGCCATCGCGCCTGCAGACCATGACGGCCTGGTCGTCGTCTGCGGCTGCCTGGAAGGAGTCGTCGCCGTCGAGCACGGTGTGCGAGATCTCGCCCATGCGGGCCATGAGGTCAGAGAAGTCGCGTCCGTCAAGCTCTGCGCGCCTCCAGTCCCAGAGGACCGTGTCCTTATCGAAGAGGGAAGGACGAAGCGTCGATCCGATCTCCTGGCCGCCGTAGATGAGCGTCGTGCCCTTGAGGTAGAAGACCAAGGCCGTGAAGACGGCAAGCGCTTTCGGATCGTGGACGAACGAAGCGATGCGCTCCGTGTCGTGGTTCTCGAGGAAGCGGAGCTTGTCGTAGTTTGCCGGATAGCGCGTCTCCTGGCCATTCAGCGCCTCTGCCCATGCAGAGAGCGGCTTCTTGCCCCGAAGGACATCCTCGAAGAGCTCGCGGATATCGTATTCGTACTCGATATCGAAGGCCTCGAAGTCCTCGTCGTCCGTCGCGCAGCTGAGCCCCCTGCTCCTCATGAGGTCGCCGAACGAGGCATGGACGGTCTCGGCGAGCCAGATGCAGTCCGGGCGGACCTTCGCGACCTCTTCGCGGGCGCGCTTCCAGAAGTCCACCGGCACGAACGAGGCCACGTCGCAGCGGAAGCCGTCGACGTAGTGCGCCCACTGGCAGAGCGTCTCTATCTGGTAGTCCCAGAGCTGCTTGTGGGTGTAGTCGAGGTCGATGATGTCAGACCAGTCGCCGACATGGTTTCCGGGCGTGCCGTCCGGCTTGTGGTAGAACCACTCGGGATGCGTCTGCCAGAGCACGGAGTCGGGGGACGTGTGGTTGTAGACCACATCGATCATGAGCTTCATGCCCAGGGCATGCACGGCATCGGCGAAGGCGGCAAAGTCCTCGAGCGTGCCGTACTCGGGATTGATCGCGCGGTAGTCGGAGATTGCATAGGGGCTGCCGAGTGCGCCCTTGCGGGCGACCTTACCGATCGGGTGGATCGGCATGAGCCATATATAGTCAGCGCCGAGGGCCGCGATGCGCGGAAGGTCGGCCTGCGCTGCCCTGAATGTCCCCTCCTTTGTATGGTTCCTCACGAAGATGGAATAGATGGTCTTCTGCCTCAGTGCAGAAGATGTGCTCTCGGCCATGCAATCCTTCCTCTCTCTTTTTCTGCTGCAGGGGCATGACAGGACCCTTGCAGTCTGCTTGCTGAATCATTTCATAACGTTCGCCGCTCATAAAATACCGTTCACCCCAGCCGGATTGACCGAAAGTGGTTTCGGTGTTTTTATGTAGACAACGGTTCCGGTAACGCTACCAGAAACGATACCAGAAACGGTTACGCGTACAGGAACAACCGTTCACGAATCGGTGGACGCACAAAAGGGATGGGAGGGGCCATGACGATCAAGGATGTCGCAGCGTACTGCGGCGTTTCGGTCTCCACGGTCTCCCGCGTGCTCAACAACCATCCCGACGTCTCCGACGAGGTCAGAAACAAGGTCATGAAGGCTGTCGCCGATCTGCACTACACGCCGAACAGCACGGCCAGAGACCTTGCCCGCACCCAGGTCAACGCAATCGGCCTGGTCGTCCGCGGCATCTCGAACGCCTTCTTCACGCCGATCATCCGCACGATTGAGCACGGGTGCGAGGCGGCAGGCTACACGATGGTGCTGCACCAGGTCTCCACGACCGACGACGAGGTCAGGGCTGCCACGGAGCTCGTGCAGTCCAAGCGCCTGAACGGCGTCATCTTCCTCGGCGGCCGCTACGACTATACGAAGGCAGAGATGCAGGCGCTTGCCGTCCCGTATGTCTGCTGCACGTATACGAACCATTTCGGCAACCTCGACCGCGCGAGCTATTCGTCCGTCGCAATCGACGACAAGGCGGAAGCAGAGCGTGCCGTGAAGTACCTGATCTCGAGGGGCCACAGAAGGATCGCGATTCTTCTCGACAACCCCGAGGACCACTCCATCTCCGAGCGCCGCTATGCAGGCTACTGCAAGGCGCTGCGCGAGGCGGGCATCGAGCTCGATCCCGACCTCGTCCTTGAGGCGGCGGACTTCGATCTTGCCTCCTCCTACAGGTGCGTGAAGGATTTTGCCGACAGGCATGATGACTTCACAGCCGTGTTCGCGGTCGCCGATACGCTGGCGATCGCAGCCATCAAGGCCCTCTACGATGCTGGAAAGCGCGTGCCCGACGACGTCTCGGTCATTGCAATCGACGGCATCGAGATTTCTAACTACCTCATCCCGACACTGACGACCTTGTGCCAGCCCAAGGAGCGTCTGGGAGAGGAAGCGGTGCGCATTCTGGTGGATGTGCTCGAGGGACGCGCTGGCAACCGTCATATCCGGTTGGAGACGACTCCGCGGCTTGGTGGAACCGTAAAGTCGTTGTAGGGCATCCGCCCAGGGAGGGCGGAAAAAGAAAGGGGAGTAGTTCCTATGAAGTCGATTACACGTAGGTCCTTCGTCGGTGGCGCAGGCGCCGGCCTCGCAGCTCTTGGTCTTGCTGCGTGCGGCAACTCCAGCTCGTCTGATTCTTCGAGCTCGAGCTCTTCCAGCTCCAACTCCGATGATCGCTCCGGCAACGTCTACTGGCTGAACTTCAAGCCTGAGCTCGATACCGCAGCCCAGAAGCTCGCCTCCGACTACATGGAGAAGTATCCTAACGTCAAGGTCAAGGTCCAGACCGCTGCTTCCGGCACCTACGAGCAGACGCTCACGTCCGAGATGGACAAGTCCGAGGCTCCGACCCTCTTCGTCATCGGCAACCAGGCCGGCGTCAAGGAGTGGGCAGACTACGCAATGGACCTCTCTGGCACCGACATTGCCAACGAGCTCTCCACGGACGACTACAACCTGTACGATGACTCCGGCAAGCTCGTCTCCATCGGCTACTGCTACGAGTGCTACGGCATCGTCGTGAACAAGGACCTCGTCGAGAAGGCTGGCCACAGCGTCGACGATATCAAGGACTTCGACTCCCTCAAGACCGTCGTCGAGGACATCCACAAGAATGCAGCAAAGCTCGGCTTCGACGCCTTCGTCGCTACCGACCTTGACTCCTCCGCTTCCTGGCGTGTCACTGGCCACCTTGCCAACCTCGAGTACTTCTACGAGGAGAAGAAGGCCGGCACGAAGTGGACGTCCGCTCCTGCAACGATTACCGGCGACTATCTGCCGAACTACAAGAAGCTCTTCGATCTCGCAATCAACAACTCCCTCGTCGAGCCGAACACGCTCGCCACGGGCGGCCATGATCCTTCGACCGAGTTCGCAGACGGCAAGGCAGCCTTCATCTTCACCGGCTCCTTCGGCTACAAGGACTTCAAGGGCAAGGTTGCAAACTCCTGCTGCATCCCGTACTACTGCGGCGTTGACGGCGAGGAGAACGCTGGCCTGAACTGCGGCACCGAGAACTGCTGGGCCATCAACGACAACGCCTCCGATGAGGACAAGAAGGCCACGATGGACTTCATGGTCTGGCTGGTCTCTGATCCTGACGCTTCCAAGACCATGGTCGACAACCTCGGCATCCTCCCGTACAAGAACGCTCCTGAAGGCGACAACCCGTACCTCAACAACGCAAAGGAGTACCAGGACAAGGGCTGCTACACGATGGACTGGGCAACGAACTTCCAGCCGAACGTCGATGCCTACCGTGCTGCTCTCGTCTCCGCTCTGAACTCCTACACGGCAGATCCTTCCGATACGACCTGGGCAGACGTCAAGACCGCCTTCGTCGATGGCTGGGCTTCCAACTACAAGAAGGTCAATGGCTAAGGCCAGCTGAATCAGTCTCAGCAAGGGCGGGAGCCGGACGCGTCCGCGCCTGGTTCCCGCCTCTCTTACGTATCAAGCAAAGGAGTGAGATATGAAAAGCAAGGCTTTGGCCGAGAATTCGCAGATCCGTGCCACGAAGAAGTGGTCATGGCTCTTCGTCCTCCCGGTGACAGCCGCCTTTGTGATCGGCTTCGTATGGCCCTTCATCCAGGGCATCTTCCTGTCGTTCTGCTCGTTCAAGACGACGAACAATGCCAAGTTCGTGGGATTCAGCAACTACGCTGCAGCGTTTACCGACCAGTCGTTCCAGCATTCGTTCTGGTACACGGCGCTCACGGCAGTCGTGCTTCTGGTCCTCATCAACGTGATCGCCTTCTTCGTTGCCTATGTGCTCACGCAGGGCATCAAGGGATCGACGCTCTTCCGCACGATCTTCTTCATGCCTAACCTAATCGGCGGCATCGTCCTCGGCTACATCTGGTCCATGATCTTCGACGGCATCCTCCAGCAGTACGGCACGTCGATTCTCCTGGAGACGAAATACGGCTTCTGGGGCCTCATCATCCTCATGTGTTGGCAGCAGATCGGCTACATGATGATCATCTACATCGCCGGACTCCAGTCCGTGCCTGAAGACATGATCGAGGCAGCAAAGATCGACGGCGCCAGCAAGTCGCAGACCCTCTTCAAGGTCATCATCCCGAATGTCATGCCGTCCATCACGATCTGCACGTTCCTGACCCTCACGAACGGCTTCAAGCTCTTCGACCAGAACCTCGCGCTTACCGGCGGCCTGCCGTATACGCAGCTCGCTGACGGCTCGACGATCAACACGACCGAAATGATGGCCCTGAACATCTACAACACGTTCTACACCGCAGGCGCTGCGAACCGTGGCGTGGCACAGGCGAAGGCTGTGATCTTCTTCATCCTCGTCGCCGCCATGGGCCTCGCGCAGCTCAAGTACACCCGCTCCAGGGAGGTGCAGCAGTAATGAAGCAAGCACAGCAGACGCTCACGTCCGAGAAGCACGGAAAGACGGCCCTGACGGTCATCTTTGCCATCATCTGCTTCATCTGGGTCCTCCCGGTCGTCGCCGTCGTCATCAACTCGTTCAAGCTCAACACCTTCGTCAAGACCGAGACGTTCGCCCTGCCGACGGCAGAGTCCTTCGCCGGCTGGCAGAACTTCATCACCGGCGTCACGTTCGGCAACTACAACTTCTGGATGGCTGCAGGCTACTCTGCGCTCATCACGGTGCTCTCCACGTTCCTGATCCTGTTCTTCTGCTCGATGGCAGCGTGGTACATCGCCCGCGTGAACTCGAAGTTCTGCAAGGTCCTCTACTACCTCTGCATCTTCTCCATGGTCGTCCCGTTCCAGATGGTCATGTTCACGCTCTCGAAGACGGCAGATACCCTGAAGCTCAACACCCCCTGGACGATTCCTATCGTCTACCTCGGCTTCGGCGCAGGCCTCGCAATCTTCATGTTCACCGGCTTCGTCAAGTCCATCCCGCTCGAGATCGAGGAAGCTGCCGCCATTGACGGCTGCGGTCCGGTCCGCACGTTCTTCTGCGTCGTTCTCCCGATGCTCAAGCCGACGCTGATCTCTGTCGGCATCCTCGAGATCATGTGGGTCTGGAACGACTACCTTCTGCCGTACTTGGTGCTCGACATCAACAAGTACCGTACGATCCCGATCCAGATTCAGTATCTCAAGGGCTCCTACGGCACGGTCGATCTCGGCGCCACGATGGCACTGATCCTCATGTCCATCATCCCGGTCATCATCTTCTACTTCGCATGCCAGAAGTACATCATCAAGGGTGTCGCAGCTGGCGCAGTCAAGGGTTAGGCTTCATCTCATGAAACGTGCAAGCGGCATCATCCTTCCGATATCGTCGCTCCCTTCTCCTCATGGGATCGGTACCTTGGGCGAGGCAGCCTATGAGTTCGTGGACTTCCTCGCCGATGCCAAGCAGTCCTGGTGGCAGATCCTGCCCGTCGGGCCGACGAGCTACGGTGACTCCCCTTACCAGAGCCCGTCCGCCTTTGCGGGAAACCCCTACTTCGTCGATCTTGACCTGCTCGTCTCCGACGGGCTCCTCGAGAAAGACGAGGTGGAGGGCCTCCCCTGGGGCGCAGATCCTGCCCGCGTCGACTACGGCCTGCTCTACGAGAACAGGCCGAAGCTTCTGAGGAAGGCAGCCAAGCGCGGACTTGTCCGTGACGCGGCGCAGGTCAAGGCATTCCGCAAGGCCAATTCCACCTGGCTTGAGGACTATGCCCTCTTCATGAGCATCAAGGCCCACTTCGGCATGGTTGCCTGGAACGAGTGGCCTGACGAGGATGCAAGGCTCAGGAAGCCCGAAGCTCTGAAGCGCTACGCCTCTGAGCTCAAAGACGATATCGACTATTACATCTATGTCCAGTACCTCTTCTTCAAGCAGTGGGAAGCGCTGCGCACCTATGCCCATGCCAAGGGCGTCAAGATCCTGGGCGACATGCCGATCTATGTCGCAATGGATTCTGCCGATGTCTGGGCAAACCCGAAGTGCTTCCAGCTCGACGAGAAGAACGTGCCGTACGAGGTGGCAGGAGTGCCTCCTGACTACTTCAGCGCCGATGGCCAGCTGTGGGGCAACCCGCTCTACGACTACAAGGCGATGGAGAAGGATGGCTTCGCCTGGTGGATCCAGCGTGTGGCAGGTGCCGGCAGGCTCTACGATGCCCTGCGCATCGACCATTTCCGTGGCTTCGAGTCCTATTGGGCGGTGCCCTTCGGCGAGAAGACCGCACGCAACGGCCACTGGGTCAAGGGCCCTGGCATGAAGCTCGTCGGACGCCTCAAGGACGCATTCCCCGAGATTACCTTCATTGCAGAAGATCTCGGCTATCCGACGCCTGAAGTCCGACAGCTCCTCCTCGACTCCGGCTTCCCCGGCATGAAGGTGCTCGAATTCGCGTTCGACTCGCGCGATGGGGGATCTGACTATATGCCCCATTGCCACAAGTGGAACTGCGTGTGCTATACCGGCACGCACGACAACTCTCCGCTCATGGGATGGAAGCATGAGGCGGCACCGGAAGATGTCGCAATGGCATGCGAATATCTCGGGATCAAATCCGACGACGATTTCGTCTGGGGATTCATCCGCGGCGGCATGAGCAGTGTTGCAAATCTCTTTGTGGCTCAGATGCAGGACTATCTCGAGCTCGGCTCTGAGTCACGCATGAATATCCCTGGTGTCTTGGGCGGCAATTGGCAATGGCGGCTGCTCCCGGGCCAGGCAAGCCCCGAGCTTATCCAGCGCCTCGCTGCGATGACTCACCTCTATGGAAGGGACGGTAAGTAGCATGTCCGATGTGAGCCTCAGGCACATCACGAAGATCTATCCGAATACGGAGCCTGCAAAGAAGAAGCACTTCGGCAAGAAGCAGCCCGAGAAGAAGCGCAACGCGAACCTCAAGGTCACGGACGAGGGCGTCGTCGCTGTCGAGGACTTCAACCTCGAGATCAAGGACCGCGAGTTCATCGTGCTCGTCGGCCCCTCCGGCTGCGGCAAGTCCACGACGCTGCGCATGGTCGCAGGCCTCGAGTCCATCTCCGGCGGCGAGCTCTACATCGACGGCAAGCTCATGAACGACGTGGCACCGAAGGACCGCGATATCGCAATGGTCTTCCAGTCCTACGCTCTGTACCCGCACATGACGGTGTACGACAACATGGCCTTCCCGCTGAAGCTCCGCAAGCTCCCGAAGGACCAGATCGACAAGAAGGTCCGCGAGGCAGCTGAGACCCTGGGCATCACCCAGTACCTCGACCGCAAGCCAAAGGCACTCTCCGGCGGCCAGCGCCAGCGTGTCGCTATCGGCCGCGCCATCGTCCGTGAGCCGAAGGTCCTCCTCATGGACGAGCCGCTCTCGAACCTCGACGCAAAGCTCAGGAACCAGATGCGCGCAGAGATCATCAAGCTGCGCCAGAAGATCGATACGACGTTCATGTACGTCACGCACGACCAGACCGAGGCAATGACGCTCGGCGACCGCATTGTCGTCATGAAGGACGGCGAGGTCCAGCAGATCGGCACCCCGCAGGAGGTCTTCGAGACGCCGGCCAACCTCTTCGTCGCAGGCTTCATCGGCGTGCCGCAGATGAACTTCTTCGACGCCGACCTCGTCCGCTCCGGTGCAGACTACGCCGTCAAGCTCGGTGACGTCACGATCAAGGTGCCGAGCGACAAGGCTGCACACCTCGCTGCCCACGACGTCCAGTCCCAGACCATCACGCTCGGCGTCCGTCCTGAGCACCTCACGCTCGGCGTCACGGATGGCCCGCGCCTCGAGGGCACGGTCGACGTGTCCGAGATGATGGGCTCTACGGTGCACCTGCACATGACGAGCTTGGGCCAGGATGTCATCGCTGTCGTGAACATGATGGAGGAGGGCAACGGCCACGCCGCCAACTACCGTCTGGGCGACAAGGTCGACTACACGTTCCCGACCTCTGTCATCCACATGTTCAGCAAGGAGACGTCCAAGAACCTCGAGCTCTAGTCTCCCAAATCGATTCTCCCCAATATATCTCCCCTGGGACAGCCCCCGCTTCGCGCGGGGGCTGTCCCTGTATAGGCAGGCAGCACGCTCTATGCCGGCGCATATGCTCCGAACCGTATAGCGCATATGCGCTAAACGTTTCAGCGCGTTAGCGCGTTTTCAGAGCAATCTATAGGTCGAAGGTGCGGGGATGGGGTGATTGGCCCTGAAGGGGCCAATGCTTTCATGAATGCTGGAGACAAAGGCTGTGAGCTGCATATTCGCCAGCCATGAAAAGCCGGCATGCCGCTTGATCGCGGAGCCAATTATGTCCTGCGACCTCTGGAGACAAGGCGACGGGAATGCAGATCCCAGTGGCGAAGTATTATGCGCTTCAAGAAATAGCGCATATGCGCTAGTGGTTTCAGCGTGTTAGCACAATTCTGGCGCAATGCAGATGCGAAGAGATGGAAAGAGCGGAAAGACGATGCTTGCCGTCTTTAAGCTGACGAGCGAGGCGCTTGGCGCCGCAGCCTTCTGGGGCTTTGTCCTGGCAGCAGTTCTCACCCTGGTCCAGCCACGGCTCTGCATGGTTGTCATGCTCGTATTCACGGTGATAGAGGTCATCTGGATGCTTGCGCGGCCGGACCGCCAATCGGCATGAGCGCCCTTTACCGAGCAATGGGTTCATTCTTGTAAAGAGTCGGGCACGAAGCGGGAAGTTTCAACACAAGCACCTGAATTAGTTTTAAAGTATTTATGAGTTGCCATGGGTATCTGAATGCATGGGCACGTAGGTAGGTCTGGCATGCTGCTGCCAGGATATGATTTCGGAGGACAAGCGCTATGAAGAAGTACGAGGCACGGCATCTTGCAGTAGAGAAAAACCCGCAGGGGGGGGGTCTCAAAGCTAGCGTAGCCGCCGCCTCTGCAGCGGCGCTGTTCGTAGCGTCGGCTGCAGTTCCCGCCGTCGCAGAGGAAGCCGATGCGACAGCAAACGCAGGGAGTGCGACCTCTGCAACCACTTCCGCACAGGCGGGAGAAATCGATTCCAAGACTGCCCTTGATGCCGCTCAGAGTTCCTCTGACGAAGCCCATGCAAAGCTCGAGAGTGACAAGGCGCAACAGGCAAAAGACCAGCTGGAAGCCACGGACAAGGCGGAGACCGCGAGGGACGAGTCTGCCCAGGACGCAAAGGACGCCAACGCTGCTGCCGAGGCTGGGAAAAAGGCAGAGTCCGATGCTCGGGATGCCGTCGACACGGCGAAGGATGCCGTCGATGACGCCCAGCAGAAGAGCGATGCGGCAGCTGATGCAGCAAAGGATGCCACCGACGATGCCGTATCTGATGCGAAGGATGCATATGATTCTGCTGCCACTGATGCCGATGCGGCAAACAAGGCATCCAAGGATGCCGGCAACGCAGCAAGCCAGGCACAGGCAGACGCAGACGCAGCAAAGGACGCCAAGGACGCGGTAGATGCAGACGTAACTGAGAAGCAGCAGGACAAGGACGCTGCCGATGCCAGCGTTGACAAGGCGCAGAGCGCCCTTGATGACGCGAACGCGAAGCTTGATGATGCCAAGAAGGCAGCAGAGGACAATGCCGCCGCAATCGCTGCTGCGCAGAAGACTCTCAGCGACGCGAACGATGCGCTGTCAAAGGCACAGTCTTCGGCAAGCGATACGAACACGAAGTATGATAATGCCGTGTCTGCAGCCAACAGCGCACGGAGTGCCGTGAACTCCGCACAGAGCGCACTCAATGCCGCAACCGATCGTCAGCAGAAGGCAGCCGATGCGGTGGCCGCTGCCGAGAACGCGCTTGCGCTCGCACAGGCTGATGCCAGCACTGACTTCGCGAACACTGCGGCTGGCAAGAAGGCACAGCAGGCAGCCGATGCGGCGAACGCAGAGCTTGCCGCTGCCAAGGCGCAGAAGGACGCTGCCAAGAGCGCCCTTGATAGCGCGAACTCGACGCTTGCAGACGCACAGGATGCGCTGAAGAAGCTGCAGGAGTCGAGCGATCATACCGTAAGCTACGAGCAGAACACCCGTGGTCTCTTCCAGTGGCTTGGCAACAATACGGCAGTCAAGCTGCTGACCGATTCGAAGTACACTGGTACTGATAAGGAATCAGGAAATACGTTCCTTTCGTATACCGATTTGAGCAATGAAGAGGATGCCACATCGCTCAAGAACTTCAAGAGGGCACTGGCTTACATCGACGAGTGCAACAAGCTGCGTGCGAAGAATGACTTGCCTGCACTAAAGGTGGATCTCATTCAGATGGCTCTTGCTGAAATCAATGCAAACTGGTCATATATCACTACGCCCCTTAATGCTGTTGCTACTGGTGAACATCCCTATTTCGAGTATTATAATGAAGATGTGAACAGCATGATGACTCAAGACATAGATACTGCAGAAAATATCGGCATGTATGATCGTTATGATCCTGACGAGAACCCATACGAGCCATTCATAGGCTGGTACGATAGAAAAGACTACGGAAGCTCCTCTAGCATTACCCACGAAATCATTATTTCAGATAATGATACGACCGGCCTCGGATGTAACACGACAGGCAAGGCACAGGACATGTTAGGACACAACATGTATGTTGCGGCGCAGGAATTCGGCGTTCACGTGTATGGCGCAACCGATGCCGAGCGCGTTTCGTACACCACGGATGAGCTTCGTGCAAAGCTTGCCGAGTTCATCGCCCTCTGCTCTGCAGGCACCGACACCAGCGCATTGACGAAGGCGCAGCAGGCTGTGACTGATGCCCGGGCTGCTGTCGCGTCAGCAACTTCAGCGCTGTCCACCGCGACGGCAAACGTCAACAGCAAGCAGCAGGCTGCAACTAATGCGCAGCAAGCATACGATGCTGCGAAGCAGTCATACCAGTCCAGTGCCGCTGCCAAAGTCGCTGCAGCGCAGAACGCGCTTGCTTCCGCAAATGCCGCGAAGTCGCAGGCTGACTCCGATGTCAATGCCGCACAGGGCGTGCTTGCTGATGCGCAGGCAGCGCTTGCCGCGAAGAACGCCGAGCTCACGCAGGCGAAGCAGGCTAAGGATGCTGCCGATGCGGACGTAGCATCCAAGCAGGCCGCAGTCGACGCCGCTGCAAAAGATCTTGCGTCCATCGAAGGTGGCACGGCAGTGGCTGGCGCGCAGAAGGACGTCGTTGCGGCGCAGAGCGCGCTCGATGCTGCGAAGAAGGCACAGGCTGATGCCGCCGATGCGCTGTCGGCTGCGCAGCAGACCGCAGCTGACGCCCAGCAGGCATATGATAATGCGCTGTCGAAGCTCTCCGGCGCCCAGGCGAGAGCGGCCGCCGCAAAGGCCAAGGCAGACGACGCGAATGCCAAGCTGCAGGCAGCAAAGAATGCCTACGCCGACCTCAAGGGTCGTGCCGACGCGAAGGATGCTGCCGCGAAGGCCCTGGCGGACGCCCGGGCGGCGCTCCAGCAAGCTCAGGCAGACCTTGCCGCAGCACAGGCTGCCGTGCCCGGCCTCGAGGAGCAGGCGCAGCAGTACAGCGACGTTGCCGATATGCTTGCGGCGCTCCCGAGCCCGTCGGCGTATCTGGCCAATCCGCAGAAGCTTCTCGACGTCCGGGATGCACTCGTCTCGTACGGCGCAAGCGATGGCCTTACCAGCTTGACCAAGGATACGATTGAACGCTACAAAAAGCTACTTGTTGATGCCTACCAGCTGGCAATGGAGGCAAAGGGTCTCGACTCAGTAATCGGGGACGATCAGAAGTCCGCAGACGTGGCTGATGAGATTCTCGCCACGGCGCAAGCGAACTACGAGCTTGACCAGAAGATCGCGGAGCAGCTCAGGCAGGCGGAGGTGGCACGTCAGCAGCGTGCCTCTCAGAGCTCTAAGCAGGCGAGCGTTGCGTCGGCGACGCCTGCCACGCGCACGGCATGGGCTCCGAAGCACATGGCAGACACGTCCGCGGTTCCCCAGACGGGCGACTCGCAGAACCCGTACCTGCCGCTCGGGGCAGCAGGTGTTGTGGCTGCCCTTGCGGGCATTGGGATGCGCCGCCGCCGCGAGGAGTAACGAAGACCGTTAGCAGGTGATTCCGGGGCCTGATTCCAGCGTGTGGCTGGGGTCAGGCCTCCGACTTCTGTCAGAGCACGATGGCGAGCATGATGCACAGCTGGGAGATTGCGTTCACCGTCTGCTCCCTCCAGTTGGCGCGCGTGTCGCGCCCGTCCAGGTGACGGGCGAACCAGGCCATGAGCAGCATCCCCGCGACCCCCGCGGCGAGAAGCGGCAGCGATGGCTTCCGGCACGCCCTGAGCGCGCCGGCGAGAATGACGAGAACCACCCCAACGCGGAAGAGGGTGCTCTCGAAGCGCGCTGCCAGGACGTCCGCGCCAACGGAGAAGAACGCCGCCGGCAGGCAGTCCATGAGGGCCACCGTGGGCGTGAAGCCCCCCCCGGGGACGGAATCGCGAGGCCCCTCTCCGGCAGAACTCTGTTAATGTCAATGAATCTGTCACCAATCGGGACTGCGGTGGTGATCCTGGACCA
>JBJEHU010000054.1:0-5030 GCA_051876355.1 Atopobiaceae bacterium
AAGAGGCCGTCATTCCCATGAGCGAGGTCCCAGCTCCTCGCTTCATATCGTCTAGCTTCTATGCCTCTACGCGGGCGACAGCCTTGATCTCGACCCTGCCGCCACCGGGGAGTGCTGCGACCTGGAAGGCAGCACGTGCCGGATAGGGTGCCTCGAAGAACTGTGCATAGATCTCGTTCATCGCAGCGAACTCGGAGATGTCGGCGAGGAGCACGGTCGTCTCGACGACGTCTGCCATGCTGGCACCTGCAGCCTCGAGGATGTTCTTCACGTTCGTGAGGCTCTGGCGGGTCTGGCTCTGGATATCATCGCCTGCGAGCTTGCCTGTAGCCGGATCGATGCCGAGCTGGCCCGAGACGTTGATGGAGCCGTTCGAGACGACGCCTGCAGAATAGGGACCAAGCGCCTTCGGGGCCTTGTCGGTGACGATTGCCTTCTTGCTCATGGGACACTCCTTCTTTCCAGCCCGCAGCTGCGGGCGCTTATGGATACTCTGATTCCCGCTTCTAGCGGGCAACGTACTTGCCAGGCTTCGGGCCTAAAGGCTCGCCGTCGCGTACGACAAGCTCTCCTCCGACATAGACGAGGTGCGCCCTGCCCTTGGCCTCGAAGCCCTCGTACGGCGTATAGTCGACGGCCTGGTGCTGCGTCGCGGCAGAGATCGTCCAGCGAGCGTTTGGATCCCAGACGCAGATGTCGGCATCGGAGCCTTCTGCGAGGACACCTTTTCTCGGATACATGCCAAAGACCTTTGCCGGATTCGTGCTCATGAGGCGGCAGAAATCCATAGCGCCAAGCGTGTCGGCGAATGATGTCATGACCAGCGCCGGCCTATGCTCGACACCCGGTGCGCCATTCGGGATCTTCCGGAAGTCGCCGCTTCCGCGGTCTTTCTGCCCATGCAGGTTGAACGAGCAGTGGTCCGTCGCGATCGTGTCAATCTCGCCGTCCTCGAGCGCCTGTCGAAGGACTGCCACATCATGCGGCTTTCTCAAGGGCGGGCTCATCACGTATTTCGCGCCCTCAAAGCCCGGCTCGAGATAGCGCGTATCGTCGAGCAGCAGGTACTGCGGGCAGGTCTCGACGCTCACGCGTACGCCGCGTGCCTTGGCGGCACGTATTGCCTCGAGCCCCTCTGCTGTCGAGAGGTGGACGATATTGATGCGGGCATCTGCGAGCTCTGCGAGATACGTGAGGCGCGAGATGGCCTCTGCCTCGCAGATGGCGGGACGGCTCAAAGGATGGCCTTCAGGGCCTGTGATGCCGGCATCGAAGATACGCTGCTGCAGCGCATCGACGAGCGTGCCGTTCTCGCAGTGGACACAGAGGATCCCGTCGAAGGGACGGATCGCCTCGAGCACCTCGAGCGTCTGGGCATCGTCGAGCTTCAGGTGGTCATAGGCGAAATACGTCTTGAACGAGACGATGCCTGCTTCCCTCATGGCGGGGATGTCGCGCTTCGTCTGCTCGTTCCAGTCCGCGATGGCCATATGGAACGCATAGTTTGCCGTGCACGTGCCATCGGCGCGCCTGTGCCATTCTTCGAGCGCCTCCGGCATGCTCATGCCACGGTCCTGCGTCGCATAGTCGACGATCGTCGTCGTGCCTCCGCAGGCAGCTGCGCGCGTGCCGGTCTCGAAGCTGTCTGCCGTCCAGTCCATGCCGGTCCAGCACTGCATATGCGTATGGGCATCGATGAAGCCCGGGAAGACATAGGTGCCGGAGACATCGACGACCTCGTCTTCGGCAGTCTCCTCGACATGTCCTCCGACCTGGGCGATCTTGCCGCCTTCGAGCGCAAGGTCGCCTTTCATGAGGCCATGCGGCGCGACGAGCGTGCCGCCTCTCAAGATCTTCATCTCTCCTCCTTCTGCCCTGAAATCAGGGCTTCGGCACGGGCCAGATCGTCTGCCGTGTCGATATCGAAGAGCTCTTCCTCGCCTTCCACCTCGACGAGGACCGTATGTGCAGCCTCGTCAGGACGCGCCTTGAGGAGGGCACCGCCACCGGCATCTCCCGAAAGCTCTCCGAGCGCGTCAAAGAGCCTTCTCGGGAAGATGGCAGGGCTTCTGCCCTCTCCATTCCACGCAAGGCGGACGACAGAGCCCGGATGTGCAGAGAAGGCCTCGGCCATCCTCTCCAGGCTCTCCTGCCTCACGAGCGGCTGGTCGCCCGGACAGAAGAGGATGCCGGCGCGGTCCTGGAAGGCATCTATGCCGGCACGCACGGAATCGCTCTGGAGCGGCCCTTCGGGGGTGACGGTCTTGATACCGGCTTCTGCTGCTGCGCCCTTTACCTCGCTATCAGAAGTGGCGACCACGATATCGAAGAGGTCTCTCGGAATGGATGCGAGCGTACGTGCGAGCACCGTGCTTTCCCCGAGCGGTGCCAAGAGCTTCTGGCCGCCGAAGCGGACGCCCCTGCCCGACGCCAAGATGCAGCAGCCAAGGCGCGGCGCAAGCGTGCCAGCGAAGGCAGCTGCGAAAGCCTCTTCGTATGCTGCCTCTGCCGCCTTCGTCCAGGACGCATAGCGGGAAAGGAGCGCTTCTGCCTCAGGCGTGAGGTGCGCACCGCCGCCGTCAGCTCCTCCTGCCGCCCTCGTGCAGAGGCAGATGCCAAGCGCCTCTTCTGCTCCTTCGAGAATGCGCAGCGCCTTCGTGTAGGACATGCTCATGGCAGAGGCGGCCTGGCGTATGCTTCCGAGCTCTCTGATATGCACGAGGAGCTCCGCGGGACCGGGGCCGAAGGCCCTCTCCCCTTCTGCTGACGCAATCCAGAAGCGCGCGTTCGCACCAAACTCTGCCATGGCTGTCCTTCCGCCGAAGCCCCCGATACTATGCTTCGACTATCGTACCCGTGCGGCCGGCAATGCCGTCACGTGCCTTCTCGAGGAGCGTGATGAGCGAGCGCCTGCCGGTGCCGGATTCGGCGAACTTCACGGCTGCCTCGACCTTCGGAAGCATCGAGCCTGCCGCAAACTGGCCCTCTGCCATGTAGCCGCGGGCCTCTTCAAGCGTGAGGTGCGAGAGCCACTCCTGGTTCGGCTTGCCGAAGTTCACGGCGACCTTCTCGACTGCGGTCAGGATCACGAGGTCGTCTGCATCGAGCTGCTCTGCCATGCGCTCTGCCGCGAAGTCCTTGTCGATGACAGCAGCGGCGCCCTTGAGGTGGTGCCCCTCGGTCGCGAAGACCGGGATGCCGCCGCCACCGCAGGCAATGACCACATGGTTCGTATCGACGAGTGCCTTGATCGTGTCGATCTCGACGATGGCTTGAGGCTTCGGCGAGGCGACGACACGGCGCCAGCCGCGTCCGGCGTCTTCCACGACGTCGTAGCCACGCTCGCGGACGAGCTTCTCTGCTTCGTCCTTCCTCATGAATGCACCGATGGGCTTCGTCGGATGCTCGAAGGCAGGATCTTTCGGGTCGACTTCGACCTGCGTGAGCACGGTCGCGACGCCCTTTGCGAGCCCGCGGTCGAGCATCTCCTCGCGCAGGGCATTCTGGAGGTCGTAGCCGATGTATCCCTGGCTCATCGCGACGCAGACGGAGAGCGGGCACGGGATGTACTTCTCCGGGTTCGAGCGTGTGAGCTGGGTCATCGCCTCCTGGATCATGCCGACCTGCGGTCCGTTGCCGTGCGCGATGATGACCTGGTTGCCTTCCTCGATGAGGTCGACGATTGCGGTGGCCGTCTTCTTCACGGCAGCCATCTGCTCCGGCAGATTCTTGCCGAGGGCGTTTCCGCCGAGCGCGACGACGATGCGCTTGCCCATAGGGATTCCTTCCTCTCCTGCTCAGATGAAAGCGCCCGCCTCATGCCCGAAGGCTCGAGGCGGGCGCCGAAAGCTTCTGCGATCTGACGAGCTCTTATGCCTGGTTCCAGCGCGGCCTTGCAGCTGCCTCGAGAGCTGCAAGCGTGGCGACAGGGTCTGCGACCTTCTGGAGGAAGATCATGGCTGCCACAGCGTAGGGCTTGTAGCTTGCCTCCTTGTAGAGGCCGTCGCGGTGATAGTCGAAGACCTCGTTCTCGACCTCGCCGTGCTCGCAGGAGACGCCGTTGATGTCGGCAGGCAGGGGATGCATGTAGATTGTGTCCATGCCCTTGGCCGTGTGGGACATGAGCTCCTGCGTGCAGCACCAATCCTTGTGCGTCGCGTTCTGGGCGAGAAGCTCCTTCTCGAGCTTGTCGATGCCCTCGGAGTCGCCGGCGGCGTAGAGCTTCGTCCTCTTCTCCATGGCAGCATACGGTGCCCAGGACTTCGGGATCACGATGTCGGCACCCTCGAAGGCCTCCTGCATCGTGTGGGCCTGCTTGAAGGAGCCGCCGTTCTCCTGTGCATAGACGCCTGCCTGCTGGACGAGCTCAGGCATGAGATCATAGCCCTCGGGATGGGCGAGTGTGACGTCCATGCCGAAACGGGTGAGGAGCATGATGAGGGACTGGGGGCAGGAAAGGGGCTTGCCGTAGGAGGGGCTGTAGGCCCAGGTCACGGCAACCTTCTTGTGCTTCAGATTCTCGAGGCCGCCGAACTCGTTGATGAGGTAGAGCATATCGGCAGAGGACTGCGTCGGGTGATCGGAGTCGGACTGCAGGGACACGAGCGTCGGACGGTGGTCGAGGATGCCTGCCTTCCAGGACTCATCGACGGACTCTGCGACCTCCTTCATGTAGGCGTCACCCTCGCCGATGAACTTGTCATCGCGGATGCCGATAACGTCTGCCATGAACGAGATCATCGTCGCGGTCTCGCGGACGGTCTCGCCGTGAGCGATCTGGGACTTCGACTCATCGAGGTCCTGGAGCTGGAGGCCGAGGAGGTTCGAGCCGGAAGCGAACGAGAAGCGGGTGCGCGTCGAGTTGTCGCGGAAGTTCGAGACGGCCAGGCCGGAGTCGAAGATGCGCGTCGAGATGTTGCGCTCGCGGAGGTTGCGGAGGGCATTGGCGACCGTGTAGAGCGCCTTGAGCTCGTCCGTCGTCTTGTCCCACGTGTGCAGGAAGTCGTTGTTGTACATGTTCTTGAAGTCGA
>JBJEHU010000055.1:0-25971 GCA_051876355.1 Atopobiaceae bacterium
GGATGCACCTGTTGCATCTCGGATTGCAGCGTTGCGCTCAGAATTTCAACCAACCTTCCTGCGCAATTCCTCCACGCACAAAAGTTTTCTTTGGTTTACTATTGACAGCGCAAGCAAGAAGCTGTTTAATCCTACTCAACAGATGGGAATTAGCTCTTCCTTCCCCCTCGTTTCAGAGCTAGATTCCCCAGGGCACAGACGTGTCCGAGATCCAGCAGACCCTCTCCCTGCTGGATCTTTTTTATGCCGAGACAACGAATCGCGACAGAAAAAAAGCACTGGCTTCCGGAACTTCTGCGTATCCCGGATTCCAGTGCTCTCTCCGAATGATGGCCTTTCCTGTCCTTATGCGACTTCCTCCTCCGAGGACTCCTGCTCAAGGCAGCTCTGGAGGAGCGGCAGCGTCTCATCGACCACGTCAGCCACGCGCTGGGCGATCGTGACGCAGGCATCGCTTGCGCCATGCCCCTGGAGCAGAAGGTCGTAGTGTCCGACGATGTAGTCGGACGAGTTCAGATTGAACTTGATCCAGCGCTGCTGGTTGTTCGCAGCATTGCAGACCGTGAGAGCCTGCGAGCGCTGGTTCTGGGGGACGCGCACCAGAGGAGATGTCTGGAAGTGCACTTCTTCCCCGTCCTTGGAAAAGATGGCATAGACATAGAGCTGGGGCAGCTGCTTCTTGCCGACATGCTCGAAGACCTTCGAGTGGCCCGTGCGCGGCTTTGCCCCGAAGACGACCGAGACGATGGGAGATGGTCCCATTCTCAGCACGTCGTAGACATAATCGCTGTTGTCAAGCTTGCGGATAAAGGATTGGAAGCGTTTCTCTGCGGATGACATGGCTTTCCTCCTTTTGCCTGTTCCGGCCATGACTCTCGCCCCTCGCTGTCCTAAGTGTTGCCAATATTCATTGCAGCGGCGTAAAAGATTGAACATCGATGGGTAGATGGCTGGTCTTTTTCCGCAAGCGGTTCGATACCACCCCAATAAACATGCAGACATGTTAAGTTTTATCATTGATATATACAATTTCAGAAAGCATTAAGAAGGCGCCCAGCCGAAGCCAGGCGCCGACAGAATCAGGATGAAAGCAGCACGGACTACATGTCGTCTTTCGAGAAGCTGTTCTTCATGCCCATGCTTGCGGAGAACAGGACCTTCGAGAGGAGCGCATCCGTCTCGTCCTTGAGCTCATCTGCCATCTTCTGGTTCGCAGCCTCGAGCACGGCCTGGACGTCGCCTGTCGCCTTCTCGGCGAGAGCATCCGTCTCATGGAGCATCGCATGTCCCATGCCGCCGACCTTCTCCTGATAGCGCTCGACATCTGCTGCCGCATCATGGAAGTGTGCATCGGCCAGTGCTGCGATGATGCGGTTCTCCCAGTAGAAGCACTCGGTCGTGACGCGTGCATCCGTCTTCTCGAGATAGGCAGGTGTCGTCGTGACGTTCGTATAGAACGGCACGAGCGCATTGAAGACATTGCTGCCGTAGGCGACCCACTGCACGGCCTGGCAGGATGCAGGCTCATAGGGCCTGAGCTGCACGACAGAGAGCTGGCTGTTGCGGTTGATGCCGATAGGACGATACATCCCGCGCTGGTCTCCGCCGCGGCGGCTGTAAGGATCGTACGGCGTGCCCTGATAGTGGAGGGACAGCGCATACTTCACGTCCTCGATCGTGAGCTTGCGCTCCGGCACGCGGCTCCAGGGGATGTCATCCGACTCCGGCGTGAGCTCTGCATCCTCGCCATCCCACTTGAGGGCATGGGGATTCAGGAAGCGCTGCATGACCCAGGCACGCGGCGTGTTGTAGACATGGTCGGAATCGGAGTGGGAGCCGAATGCGTCACGCGGGTTCATGAGGCCGCCGCCGAGCGTGAGGTCGAGATGGTTCTTCTCGACGAACTCCCTCATGTCGGATGAGCACATGTAGTCTTTCTGGGCGCCGAAGGCATCGTCTAAGTCGAAGGCATCGATGCCCAGCTGGTTCGGCATCGTCACATAGGCATCGTCCGGCACGCGCTTTGCGATCCAGTGATGGCCGCCCACGGTCTCGAGCCACCAGATCTCGTCCACATCGGAGAACGCGATGCCGTTCATCTCATAGGTGCCGTACTGCTCGAGAAGGGCACCGAGGCGCTTCACGCCGTCACGGGCGCTCGTGATATACGGCAGGACGATCGTGACCATGTCCTCCTCGCCGATGCCGCCTGCGACTTCCGGCTCATAGCCTTCCTCGCCCGGCTTGCCCTTGGCCGGCTTGTAGACGACGAAGGGGTCGGCGCCGAGCACGCGTTCGTTCGTCGTGAGCGTCTCCGTTGCGCTCATGGACACGTTGTGCTCGTTCACGCCGGCCTCGGCCCAGATGCCCTCATCGAGAAGAGCGTTGGGAAGGGCCGTATAGCGCTGGGGATTGTCAGGCAGATCGATTGCAAGATGGGCGATCTTCGATACATAGTGGCGCGGCTGCTCTTCAGGCGAGACCACGACGAAGCGCTTCGGCGTGAAGCTGCCGGATCCGGAATCCTCGTTTCTGGCCACGATCGTGGAACCGTCGTATGAGGCCTTCTTGCCGATGAGAAGGGTCGTGCAAGGCATAGAGATCATGCTCCTTCATGTTGATGTATGGCAGCGCTTGCTGCTCTTGTGTACGCTCCCCTATCCTACCCGCATATCCCCCATCCCGTGCCCCGTGCACCGAATGCCCAAGCGAACACAAGAAAGGAGGCCGGCCCGAAGGCCAGCCTCCTCAAAGCAGCTCTGGGTGAGCGATGCGCTAGATGCGGTCTGCAATATGCATGATGAGGTTCTGCGTCTTTGCCCAGCCGAGGCAAGGGTCCGTGATGGACTTGCCATACACGCCGCCACCGATGGGCTGGTTGCCGTCCTCGATGTAGGACTCGATCATGAAGCCACGGAACAGCTTGCCGATGGCCTCGTTCCTGTGGGCAGAATCGAGGACCTCGTTGCAGATGCGAATCTGCTCGAGCGGACGCTTGCCCGAGTTGTCGTGGTTCGTGTCGATGATGACAGCCGGATTCTGGTACTTCTCGTTCTCCTCGTAGGCAGCAGCGAGGCGCTCGAGATACTCGTAGTGGTAGTTCGGGTAGTTGATATCGTCGAGGCCGCGGTAGCCGCGCAGGATGCAGTGGGCAAGCGGGTTGCCGGTCGTCTCGACCTCCCAGTTGCGGTAGATGAACGTCTGCGGATGCTGTGCCGCATAGACGGAGTTCAGCATCACGGACATGGAGCCGCCCGTCGGATTCTTCATGCCGACAGGAACCTCGATGCCGGAAGCGACGAGACGGTGCTGCTGGTTCTCGACCGAGCGGGCGCCGACAGCGACATAGGCGAGAAGATCGCTCAGGAAGCGATCGTTCTCCGGGTAGAGCATCTCGTCTGCCGTGAAGAGGCCTGTCTCCTCGATGACGCGCATATGCATGTGGCGGATGGCCTTAAGGCCCTCGAGCAGGTCAGGTGCTCCCTCGGGATCGGGCTGGTGCAGCAGGCCCTTGTAGCCCGTGCCATTCGTGCGGGGCTTGTTCGTGTAGACGCGCATGACGATGACAAGCTTGTCCTGGACGCACTGCTGAAGCACGGCGAGACGGTTTGCGTAGTCGAGTACGGCATCCTCATTGTCAGCAGAGCAGGGGCCGACGATCATGAGCTTCTTGTCGGACTCGCCGCGGATGATGGCGGCAACCTCGGCATCGACTGCCTTCTTGCGCTCGGCGCTCTCCTCGGAGAGCGGCATCTCCTTCTTGAGATCCTGCGGGATGGGAAGACGCCTCTTGAAATTAGCAGACATTGATCCTCGCTTTCAGGGACAGCTGCAGATGCTCCCTGCAGCGAACTCTCGTGTTGGGGCTATGGTACGTGACAGGTCGGATTGGTATCCGACCTGTAAACAGACAGAAACTTTTTCAGTCAGCACTCAGAGAGCGCAGGACCAGCGCTTGTTCTCGTCGTCGTCGAGCGTATTGCCGTGCCCTTCGCCCAGAATGCTCTTGACGGCTGCCTCGCCGTCCACAAGCGAGAACTGGGGCATCTCCCAGCAGCGGTGGTCCTTCACGATATGCGCCGGGATGCCTGCGACCGTGACATTGGCAGGAACATCCTCGAGCACGACGGCATTCGCGCCGACCTTCACGTTGTCCCCTATGGTGATGGCTCCCAAGACCGTCGCACGGGCGCCGACCATCACATTGTTGCCGAGGGTCGGATGGCGCTTGCCGGCATGGTGTCCTGTCATGCCGAGCGTCACGCCCTGGTAGAGCATGCAGTCGTCGCCGAGAATGGCCGTGGACCCGATCACGATGCCGATGCCGTGGTCGATCACGAAACGCCTGCCGATCGTCGCGGCAGGATGGATATCGATCGCGTAGCGCTTGCGCGTATGGCTCTGCGACCACATGGCGAGCGCATGCATGCCGTGGGTCCACAGCCAGTGCTGGCGCCGGTAGGCCCACACGGCCCGAAGGCCAGCCGCAAAGAACACGACCTCATGCACGGACGAGACGGAAGGGTCGCGTGCAACGACAGCACGCGCATCTTCCTTCATCATCTGTATGAGCCCGATCTTGCCATGCTGGCAGCTCATATCTTCCGGAGCTTCGAGAAAGCCCCTGTCTTCTGCATTCATTGCCTCTCCACAGGAAATGCCGCATTCCGCTGCTGCAACAGCTTCAGCCACTGGCAGCCCCCTTGCCTCGTATGCCGATACAGCCTAGCAGGATGTACAGAGCGCGCCTGGCACGTGGCCCAAGGCTGCTCCCGTCTCTTTCCTGCCTTCTCGCTGCATCAGGCACCTGGCCTTCCGAAATCATACTTGCGAAGCGGTATTTCAGATGTAGTTATACCCGCAAGGACCGCTTCGGTCAACCTGAGCAGGCAGCGCCCAGCTATGCAGAAGGAGGGCATCCTGCGCTGAGCAGGCTGCCCTCCCCTGTCTGTGCATATCTTGATTAGAGGTCCATCGAGAGATAGCGCTCGCCGGTGTCCGGAAGGATCGCGACGATCGTCTTGCCAGCATACTCGGGACGGTTGCCAAGCTCGACGGCGGCAGCGACCGCTGCGCCGGAAGAGATGCCGACAAGCAGGCCGAAGTCGTCAGAGAGCTTCTTCTTCGTATCGATAGCGTCCTGGGAAGCGATGGGCACGACCTCGTCCACGATGGAGGCATCATAGGTCTTCGGCACAAATCCTGCTCCGATGCCCTGAATCTTGTGCGGGCCTGCCGGCTTGCCCTCGAGGACGGCAGACTCTGCCGGCTCGACCGCGATGCCCTTGACGGAAGCCTTCTGCTCCTTCAGGAACTTTGCGGTACCGGAGATCGTGCCGCCCGTGCCGACGCCTGCGACGACTGCATCGACCGTGCCTTCGGTATCGCGCCAGATCTCGGGGCCGGTCGTCTTGTAGTGGGCACGCGGGTTTGCAGGATTCACGAACTGGCCTGCGATGATGGCGCCAGGCGTCTGGGCCTTGAGCTCGTCTGCCTTTGCGATGGCGCCCTTCATGCCGTCCTTGCCCGGCGTGAGGACGATCTCTGCACCATAGGAAGCGGCAAGCTTGCGGCGCTCGATCGACATCGACTCAGGCATCACAAGGATCATCTTGTAGCCACGTGCTGCAGCAAGCATTGCGAGGCCGACGCCGGTGTTGCCGCTCGTCGGCTCGATAACGGTGCCTCCCGGCTGCAGGGTGCCATCTGCTTCTGCGGCATCGAGAATAGCCTTCGCGATACGGTCCTTGACAGATCCGCCCGGGTTCGTGGCCTCGTACTTGCCGAGAATCGTGGCCTTGCCGTCGACGAGGGCGGAGAGGTCCACAAGCGGGGTAGTGCCGATCAGCGCCTCGACGTGCTTTGCGACCTTCATGTTCGTGCCTTTCTGTTGCAATCTGCTGGATACGAGGGTGGTTTGGCCGGGGACGTCTGTCCTGGATGGCCTGCAAGCTCGTTGTGTACAGAATGGCACTTATATTCCTACCATTCAAGTGGGAATATTGAAGAACTCTGTTAATTCCTAGTTACACAGGGGAATTAAAGCAGATCAAGCTTCCTTCGGCTCCTTCGGGAGCGCAAGACCGAATCCGAGCATGAGGGCAGGGACAATCATGCAGAGCGGATACTGGGCAGCGATGAGGACGCAGACGACGACCACAATCTGGAGAGCCGATGGCAGATAGGCCGCCACGAGAGAGCCGAGGACGACGAAGAGCGTGAGGACGATGCCGAGGACGAGCGAGACGGTCTTCTGGGTCCTGCCGAGGCGCAGGTGTCCGAAATGCACGAGCGATGCCATGCCTGCAAACGCGATGCTCTCGACAAGCAGCGGCGCCGACACGATATAGGCAAGCTGCAGCCCCATGGACGCCGTGACGAGCGACTCATAGGCGCTCTCCGATACGTGCGTCCAGACGACCATGGCAAGAGAAAGAGCCGCAATGACGGCAGAGGCGATCATGAGGACGATATAGGTCTTCCTGTTCATGTGTTCCTTTCGGTATGTGTATATCTCCATAATCGCCCCTTGAGAGCGATATCTGTCCGGCCGCACAAAACATTGCGCCAACCGACATGGGGCGCCTATGAAGCTTGAAGAATCCTCAATCAGCCTTCGATGTAGCCCTGATCGAGGAGGTCTGCGACTTCAGCCAGGTCCTGGCAGATGTAGGATGCCGTCCCTCTCATCTCATCAGTCACGGGCGAAAGGTCGGGCACCATGATCGTGATGAAGCGGCCCGCAGCGCCTGCCTTGACGCCGTTATAGGAATCCTCAAGCACGAGCGTATGCTCAGGCTCGACGCCGAGCTCGTGTGCCGCCGCAAGGAAGATGTCGGGCGCCGGCTTGCTGTGCGCGATGCCTGAGTCCCGGCCGCTCACGATGGCCTGGTAGGCACCTTCGAGCCCGATGTGGGCAAGGTGCAGATGGATGAGGTCGAGCGGCGAGGACGATGCGACAGCGCACGGGATATGCCAGCCGCCGAGATAGTTCATGAGCTCATAGAGTCCCGGCTTTGCCGGCACGCCCTGCGTCCTGAAGACGACGCCTGCGAGCTCATGGAGCCGCCTGATCATCTTTGCGCCGTCGACGTCTCCGCAGTCGCTATAGATCTCTTCCAGGATCTCTGCGCCCCGCTCGTCGGTCGTGCCACGGGTCCGGTCTGCGACCTCGGGCCTGAACGGCACGCCTGCCTCTTCGCATACCTGGGGCCACTGGGCACACCAGACGCGCTCGGAGTCGACCATGAGGCCATCCATATCGAAGATTGCGCCCTGAATCATGCGTCTAGACCTCCTGCGAGAAGAACCAGCGGTAGAGCGCAAGCTCTTCCGGCGTGTTGCGGCTTGACTGGAACTCGACGGTCCCCTCCTGGCCATCCGGTGCAAGGAGGCCTTCCTCCTCGAGGCGGCGCCTGAGCTCGCGTGCCGTGCCGGCACCCGACTCGAAGAGCGGCACGTCGCCTACGACCGAGCGGATCTGGCGTGCCACGAACGGATAGTGCGTGCAGCCGAGGACGACAGAGTCGACCGTATGCGCATACGGGCCGACAAGCTTCTCGATGAGCTCCGCAAGGTCAGGGTCGTCGAGATGCCCCTTCTCTATTCGTGCGGCAAGCCCTGGGCACGGCTGGGAGATGACCTCGGAGTCGGATCCCCAGGTCGCAGCCAGCTGGTGGTACTTGTCGAGCCTGAGCGTCACCGGTGTTGCCATGACCAGTATCCTCCTGTGCTTCGCAGCAAGCGTCGCCGGCTTGAGCGCCGGTTCGACGCCGATGATCGGCACATCCGGATACTCCTTGCGGAGCGTCGCTGCAGCGACCGAGGTCGCCGTGTTGCAGGCAATGACAATGGCCTTGCAGCCGTCCGCTATCATGCGCTCGACGATTCTGCGGGAGAGCTTCATGACCTCTTCGTCCGTCTTCTCGCCGTATGGCGCATTCGCCGAATCGCCGAAGAAGAGGAAGCGCTCATGCGGCAGCTCGCGCACGAGATGCTCGAGCACGCTGATGCCGCCGACACCCGAATCGAAGGCGCCGACCCATCCCTCATGTCTTTCCATGGAATTCAGGACCTTCCTTCTGCTAGAGCCTGATGATGGCATGATTCGGGCAGCTCTCGAAGCACGTGCCGCAATGGATGCAGCGTGGCTGGCTGATCATGACCGGGCTCTTCGTCAGATCTATCGCAAGCTGGGGACAGGCAACGACGCAGATGCCGCAGCCGGTGCAGGCGTTCGTCACATAGTACGTGGCAGGAGGCTCCGCCGTGCCGACCGAGAACTTCCACTCGCACCCGTCCTGGCGAAGGATGCCGCGTCCGTCGAAGAGGGCAAAGCCTGCAAGGCTGCCATACCCTCCGGCAAGCACGCTCTCGGCATCTGTCCCTGCCTCCGCAAGGCGCTGGGCAAGGTCGCTCTGCGAGAGCTCGTGCACCCGTCCGGCAAAGCCCACATAGGCGGGGCTTCCCTGCCAGGCGATGCTTCCCATGGCGGACACATAGCGTCTGTGGCGCAGGGCCGACGAGAGCGCCGTGCCGGCACGCACAGCGAAGGCGAGGCCTTCTCCGTCGAAGCCGCCGAGCCAGAGCTCGTCTGTCCGGGGCCTCTCGTCTGCGTCCACGGCAGAGCCGATGATGACTGGATGCTCCCTTGATACAAGCTCCTCGAGCGCAGGCACGAGGGCCTCTCCATCTGACGCGATCTGCATGGGTCCCCTCTCCGGCAGCGTCTTCCCCCCAATGACTATAGTGTATGGCAAAAGAAGGGATGTACGCGCCATGCTCTATCTCATCCATGGCTCGGTCGCAGACCAGCCGACCGACGCAATCGTCAATGCCGCAAACCGTGCGCTCGCCGGAGGAGGAGGCGTCGATGGAGCGATTCACGTACTGGCAGGCCCCGAACTCGACCGTGCCTGCAGAAAGATCGGCTTCTGCCCGACGGGCGAGGCGGTCGTGACGCCGTCCTTCAACCTCGAGGCCCGCACCGGCGCGAAGTGGATCGTGCACACGGTCGGCCCCATCTATGTGCGCGAGACCCCTGAACACGCCCGCGCGCTCCTCGCCTCGTGCTACAGGACTTCCTGCGAGAAGGCGAAGGCGGAAGGCGCCCGTACAATCTCGTTCTGCTCCATCTCGACCGGCGTCTATGGCTACCCGCTCGAGGAGGCGCTCCCTGTGGCGCTCGAGGTGCTTCTGGCCGAGTCGGCATCCTTCGACGAGATCCGTTTCTGCCTCTTCAAAGATGCAGAATACCGGAGCGGCAAGGCGCTGGCAGAGCGCGTTGCCGCCTGCAAGAAAGACGAGAAGGGGCTTCTTGTCGAGAGCCTCCGCTAGGCCTCTTCGCCTTCGTTTCTGTACTTCAGATACTCGAGGAACTTCGAGGCGATCTTCGAGATGTCCGGGCGCGTGATCACGCGGATGTCGCGGTAGGCCGGCTCTTCGAGGTGCATGAGCCTGATGCGGTAGGGGTTGCGCTTCAGGACGAGGCTCGGCAGCACGGACACGCCGAGGCCATTTTCCACCATCGACATGATCGCATAGTCGTCCCATGTCACGAAGCGCACGTCAGGCGCGAGATGCGCCGACTCGAAGATGCCCGACACCTCGGTGTCGCCGCTCTGCTGCAGCATCATGAACGGCTCGCGGCAGAGCTCTTCGATCGGGCAGGCCGGAAGCTCGGCCAGCCGGTGCCCTTCCGGCACGACGGCGAGCATCTCGTCGCGGCAGAGCAGCTTGTCCATGAGCGTGCTCTTCGGCTTGCCGACGATGAAGCCGCAGTCGACCCTGCCCTCCTGGACCCAGCGCTCGATCTCCGTGTAGTCGCCCATAACGAGCTCATAGTCAATCTGCGGATAGTCCTTCTGGAAGCGTGCAATCACATGGGGCAGCCAGTGCGTCGCGACGCTCGTGAACGAGCCGATGCGCACCGTGCCGACGGCCAGGCCGTTCACATCGTCGATCCTCGTATGGAGCTCGCGGTCCTCTTCGACGACCCGGCGCACATACGGCAGGATCTTCTTGCCCTCGGCCGTGAGCGAGACGCCGCCGCGCCCGCGTTCGACGAGACGGACATGCCAGTCATGCTCGAGGTCCGCAATCATGCGGCTGATGCCTGGCTGCGAGCATTCGAGGACCTCTGCAGCCCGCGAGAAGCTGCCCTGGTCGACTGCCTCGATGAGGGCACGGTACTTCTGGATGTTCGTATCCATGTCCGCTCCTTTCTATCATCTTTCATAATACAACATATAAGTCATATGCGCTTTTATTCTAATAGAAGCTCTGGGAAAATAGGGGCACGGCAATCATTCGGAAAGGTGCATACATGAAGAAGTCGCTGCTCCGCTATCTCTCGGCGCTGCTTCTCTTTGGCTCCAATGGCATTGTAGCGGCACAGATGCTCCTTCCCTCGACGCAGATCGTGCTCGTGCGCACGTTCCTCGGCAGCCTCCTGCTTGTCGCGATCCTGGGCGCAGGTCTCCTGCGCAGCCATGAAGGGCTCCAGAGCACGGAGCATCCGATGCAGGCGCTCTTTCTTGCCCTTTCGGGAGCAGCGCTCGGCGGCGGCTGGATCTTCCTCTTCCAGGCCTACCGTCTGATCGGCGTCGGCATCTCCTCCCTCACGTACTACACGGGCCCCGTCATCGTTATGGCCCTGTCCCCCCTGCTCTTCCACACGCATCTCGGCACCTGCAAGCTTGCCGGGTTTGCAGCCGTCGTGGCAGGATGCTTCCTCGTCGTAGGCCAGGGGCTCGGAGGGACGCTCTCCCCGCTTGGCCTTGCCTGCGGCTTCATGTCTGCCGTCATGTATGCCCTCATGGTCATCTTCTCGAAGAAGGTCACGGACATCTGCGGCCTCGAGAATGCGACGGTCCAGCTCATCGGCAGCTTTGCCTGCGTCTTCATCTATGCGCTCCTGACCGGCCAGGCGCTTCCTGCCTTCGCCGCGACCGACATCGCCCCTGCCCTCATGATTGGCTTCGTTAATACCGGCCTCGGCTGCTTCCTCTACTTCAGCGCGATGCACGACCTGCCGGTCCAGACCGTGTCGGTCTGCGGCTACCTCGAGCCGCTCTCCGCGGTCGTCTTCTCCGTCATCCTGCTCCATGAGCCGATGAGCGCAGCGCAGGTTGCAGGAGCTGCCCTGATTCTCGGCGGCGCCGCATTCTGCGAGCTTTCCGGCAAGGCCAGGAAGGAGCCGAAGCGGGCAGAGAAGGTCACGCAGGGCGTCCCTTCGGCAAGCCTTTCACAGGCACGCTAGAGCCAGGAATCGAGACGGATGCAGAGAGCCCGGAAGGCACAGGCCTTCCGGGCTCTCTTCTGTCCTTATCATGCCGTGCGCTTCAGGAAATAGAGCGTATCGATCCCTTTGCCCCGCGCATCCTTCTCGCGCCTCAAGGCTTCATATCCCCTCTTCCCAAGGAGATGCAGCTGTCCTGCATTCGTGGACCAGGTCCTGATGAGGACAGGAGCAGGGCACGCATGCTCCTCGAGCGCCCCGTAGAGCGCAGAGGCAACGCCTTCGCCCCTGTGCTCCTTCGCCGTCACAATCGTCGTCACATACGTGCAGCGTCCTTCGAGCCAGAAAAGCCCATATCCTTCGATATAGGAGAGGAAGCCCAGAACCCTGCCCTCTTCCTCTGCAAGCAGGAACGGCTGCTGCACAAGCCCCCTGTAGTAGGCAAGCGGACCCGTCACGCCCCCTCCGGAAGCGCGGAGAAGGTCTGTCTGGTGCGTCGAGGTGCGCGCGGAGAGCGGCGGCACGAACTCTGCATCCGCATCGGCGAGGAGCGCGAGCACCGCCCTGCCCTCGCTGCTATCGAGGGCATCTGCCGCCACAACCCTTCTCATGCCCTGCCATCCGATGCGAGGCCTGCAAGCGCTTCTGCTATGGCTTCATACGCAGGAAGATATTTCTCCTGGATGCGTGCGAGATCGCCTGCAGCGCAGCCGGGAATGCGCGCGATGTTCATGTTCTGCGTGAGGTCCGAGAGCTTGACGCGCAGCGCAATCTCGTTTCCGCTGCCAGCGATGCGCTGGACATAGGCGAGATACGGCATTCCCTTCTCATGCGTGAGGAGCGCCACAGCGTCTGCCACCTCGTCGCCGAACTGGCGCCTGAGAGCGTCCACGGTGACGCCTGCATCCTCCACCACATCGTGCAGGAGCGCCGCTGCGACGCACGCATCCGGCTCAGAGCCTGCAAGCGCCAGCGCCACCGAGAGCGGATGCCAGATATAGGGCATCCCCGCCTTGTCGCACTGTGCTGCATGGGCCGAAGAGGCAAGCTCGAACGCCTGCCATGCAAGGCTCTCCTTGCCGAAGACCGAGGTAGCGACCGTCTCGGCGCAAGATGCATCCATGCGCCTACCCACAGATATCCGGAAGGTGGTTGGCAAGCGAGGCGGCGATGCCGTCCTCTTCGTTCGAGAGCGTCACCTCATCTGCTGCCGCCTTCGTCTCGTCGACGGCATTGCCCATCGCGACGCCGATGCCTGCCCACCTGAGCATCGTGATATCGTTCTGCGCATCGCCGAACGCAATGACATGCTCGGGGGCGATGCCGAGGTCTGCGAAGCACTCGCTCAGAGCCTTCGACTTGTCGACGCCCTTGGCGGTGTACTCATAGTAGTAGGGTGCCGTGAACATCGAGCTGAGCTCGCCTTCGAACGGCGCTGCCATCTCCTGCCAATGCTTCTCGAGATAGGCAGGCTCGCCGGCGACGAGGATCTTGTTCGGCTCCCAGTCCACGAAGGCAGCGAGATCGCGCTTCTCGCAGAGCAGGTAGCTGTTCGAGCGCGATTCGTACTGGATGATGTTCGTGCGGGTTCCATCCGGATTCGTGACCATGCCGGCAAAGACATCGTTCACGTACATGTATTCGCCCTTGTCGAGGACCGGCCACACATCGAACTTCTTCATGTGCTCGAGGACCCGCCTGGCAGCGTCGACGCTCATAGCGCTGTTGAAGAGCACGTCTCCCGTCTCGCAGTTCACGGCCTTCGCGCCGTTGTAGCAGACGAAGATGCCGCCGTGGTCCTGCATATCGAGCGCACGGCCGAAGCGTGCAAGGCCATTTGCGGTCCTGCCGCTTGCAAGGACGAGGCGGATGCCTGCCTCTTCTGCTGCCTCAAGCGCAGCCACCGTCTTCGGCGTGATCTCTTTCTTGCCGTTCGTGAGCGTGCCGTCCACGTCCAGAAGGATCGCTTCTATCATCGGGTCCCCTATCCTCGGATCTTCCTCGCCTCTACCAGATGCTCACATCCGGCAGCAGCTGCTCCGTGTAGCCAGCCTGTGCAAGCATCCTGCTCGCATCGAGCACCGTCTCTGGCGTCATGACCGGATCCTGCCAGCCACGCTCAGGATAGATGATATTGCGCTCGACATCGCCCACAAGCACAGAGATGAACTCATGCTTCGAGATGGGCGCGAGGCCGCTTGCATACCAGCGTGCATACTCATCGTAGCCGATATCCGGCACCGCGACCTGGAATGGCAGCCCCGGCCAGAGGCAGCTCACGGTCGCCCTCGTGCGGAGCGCCCGGTAGGGACGCTCGACGACGATGAGGCGCGCCTTCGCAATGCCCTTCTTCCTCATGAGCTCCCGGGTGAAGCGGATATTGTCGCCCGTATTCGTCGAGTCGGGCTCCGTCACGATCGCATCGGCAGGAACGCCTGCCTCCTCTGCGATATGGGCGAAGCGCTCCGCTTCCGGTTCCTGCCAGAGCCTCTTCGTGATCCTGCCGAGACCGCCCGTGAAGATGATGAAGGGAGCCAGACCCTCATGCCAGAGCTCTGCTGCCCGCTCTGCCACATGCTCGTCGTGGCTTCCGAAGGCCAGGATGGCAGACGCCGGCAGGAGCTCCTCGTCCGAGCTCTCGCCGTATTCGAAGATCATGCGCGCCAGCTGATCGATATCCCGAGAATCCATAGCAGCACCTTCCTCGCAACTGATGCCTCAAGCCTAGCAAGCGTCTGGCAGCAAGGTGCAGGAATCATCAAATCCCGACAGCTCCCGCCATCTTCGGGTAGCATGAAGAGGTCCTAACGTGATCGTCCCGAGAGGAGCCCCATGAACCAGAAACGGCCCGCACGCCGTGCCGCTGCCCTGATGGCAGGCATGCTCCTTGCGGGAAGCCTCACGGCCTGCGGCACCTCCGAGACGCAGGCGGACACCTCATCGGCTGCTGCCGCTTCCGGCACATCGATCACGACGAGCATCCTCTCGAGCGCAGAGATGACGGTCACCTGCGATACGTCGGACGGCTACGACCTCGTGCATCAGGGCGTGAACTTCGATGTCTCGAAGGATGGCAAGGTCGTCGCCTACGGCTTTCTGATCCTCAAGGCCGACTATGACTCCTATGTCTCCGCAGCCAAGTCGGCTTCTGACTGCACCACGACGACAATCAACGGCTCCTCTGTCATCACCTACACGGACTCCGATATCGCAGAGGCGCTCATTGCCGTGCCGGATGACAAGAACTACATCTATCTGCGCGATCCGAACGGCATGGACAGCATGAACGAAGTGCTCCAGCATCTGACCTTCACAGCCGCTTCCTGAGGCAGGCAGCAAAGAGAGCGAAGCGGGGACAGGACCATGCCTGCCCCCGCTTTTTCAATGCCCGCAAGCGGCATCTCTCAGAGCGCTCTCAGCGCCCGCTCGATGCTGGCGATAGCATCATCGACCGAATCCTTCGCCTTCTCGATCCTCGACTGGACGAGGATGTCTGCAATCGCTCCATCGAAGACGAAATCGGCAAACTCGAGGAAGCCGTCCACATCGATCTTCAGATGCTCGACATCCCGGACATCGCCGAGCTCATTCTGGAACGCCTGGACATCGCGCTTTGCCTGGACAATCGCATCGCGTGCCTCGGCGAGGTGCGCATGCTTGAGGGCACCGGAGATGAAATTGCCGCCGAAGATATCGACGAGGCCCCAGCTGCTTGCCTTCGCCAGGTAGCCCCGCGCTTCCTTCAGGCTCTTGAGCGCCTGCTCTCCTGCTTTGCGTGCCTCTCTGCGTTCCTCATCGTCTGACGGAACCGTATACTCAGCTTCCTCGTCCATCATGCCTCCCTAGTCGCATCCACGGGTTGTAGCTGTACCCAGCTTTCGGCCTTTCAGGCACAGCCCGGCATGAAACAGGGCAGACCGTGCCCTATTGCGCAGTCCGCCCCACTAGCCAGCTATCGTCAGGTGCGAAGATAGCGGAAAACCGAACATTGGATAACTCGTCTCTATTACTTCGGTATCCCCTCCTTCGCTCCGCCGCCTTCCATCGAAGTGCGGCGCCCAATAGATGCCTTCATCAGGGAGTCCAAGCTCCCTCTCGCTAGAACTTTGGTGTCATCCCCATTTCACATGACGGACAACAGATGCCTGAACGTGGGGAAAGCTCCCCGTCAACTCAGAACTTTGGTGTCATCCCTCTCGGCGACCTGCGCCTCAATGGAATCGGAACTTTGCCTCATGCATCGCGCCGAAACAGACGGCGGAACCTTCCTCAGGATCTCTATGCCCATTCCAGCTGCCGCAGCCACGCACTCGATACGTGCTGGACACCGAAAAGATGGATGCACGAAGCACCGGAGCTCACCCGGCTGAAATCTCATACGTCTGCTCGATTGCCCGACTGACATTGCTCTGTCTCGGACAGTCGGTACGCGGGGGGCGCGAAACCCTCACCCGCCAAAAAGGTCAGCGGTCCTCGGGCAGACGCACTATAGAGCTCTCATCTATGCCCATCGGACTCACCCCCTTCTCTCGTCGCATCCTCTTTGGTGCGACCCTTTTCTGTTCGCTTATATTCCTACCCAGGTCCTCCGCTTCTTTCGGGACCCCTGTGCCGAACGGCACCTTTTTGGCGCCGAACGGCCGAGTCGTCAGAAATCCCGTCGGAAGCGAAATCGCGCATCGGCCTGATATGCCTCTGCCCCGCCGCTGAGCTGGGCAGAGGCAACAGGGAGGGAGGGGCTTACGGTCGGCTGGAATAGATTCCCGTTTCCCGCTCGCCTGAAGCCAGTCTAGGATGGCTTGGTGCCGTGCCGCTTTCCTGCCGCACTCTTCTGCGTTTCGGATTGCGCACGCTTCTGTTACGGCATCCACCTACAGATTTCACCTGCCCAAAGCCGGAGATGTGGTGAAAATCTGTAGCCATACGTGGTAGTCTTTCGGCTTGTGGGAACTGCATCCACACATCACCGCTACTCTTCGCTCACCCTAGGAGTGACCATGGCTTTGAATGAGGAACGCGACACCGAGGCGACCGAGACCGCAGCACAGGAAGCCGTACCCGAAGCACCGGCAAAAGACGAGGCGGCAAAGTCTGCCAGCTCCGTGCCGGAAGAGCAGCCGAATCCCCTGCGCGAGGCCGACATCGCAAAGAAGGAAGCGCTCGTCAGCGAGCTTCAGGAATATGTCCGCGCAGCCGACTGGCGCCACGGCTCGCAGCAGCTGAGGCCGACGATGGACGCCTGGCGCGCAATCCACAACTGGCATACCGCAAAGGAGGACGAGCTCTGGGAAGCCTTCCAGACCGCTCGCCATACGATCTACGCAGAGCGCACCCATGAGCGCGAGGTTTCCCAGGCGGAGAAGGAGAAGCTCGCCGAGGAAGCAGACAAGCTCCGCGATTCGCGCGAATGGAAGGCGACGACCGAGCGCTTCCATCTCCTGATGGACGCCTGGAAGAAGGCAGGATCTGCCGGCCACGAGGAAGACGACAAGCTCTGGGAGAAGTTCAACGGCGCCCAGCATGAGTTCTTCGAGCGCAGGAACGCCCATTACCAGGAGCTCGACTCACTCCATGCAAAGGCCCGTGCCAAGAAGCAGGAGCTCATCGAACGCCTGCGCGCACTGCCTGAGCCCGACGAGTCCTGGGGCGCTTCCCAGTGGAAGACGCAGACGAACCAGGTCCATGACCTGATGACGGAATGGCGTGCTGCCGGCCAGGCAGGTCGCGAAGAGAACGACCGCCTGTGGGAGGAGTTCAACGGACTCCGCCAGAAGTTCTTCGATGCTCAGCATGCACACTATGCCGCTGTCGAGGCCCAGTACAAGAAGAACGCCGCTGCGAAGCAGGAGCTCATCGACACCGCAAAGCGCGTCTCTGCTGCCATGGACTTCGGCCCTGAAGCGACCGAGACGATGAAGGGCCTCGATATCAAGTGGAAGGCCATCGGATACGCAGGACCGAAGGCAAACGATGCGCTCTGGGAGAGCTTCCACGATGCAAAGGAGAAGTTCTGGCTCGAGAAGCGTGCCTACCATGAGGCCCGCCACGAGATAGCCCAGAAGAAATCCGAAGAGGCCATCGAGCGCAGGGAAGCCCAGATCGAGAACCTCCAGGGGCAGATCGACCATCTCCGCGACAAGATGCAGACGACGACCAGCCAGGAGTACCTCGACAACATGGAGGGCTGGATCCAGGAGAAGGAAGAGCGCATCCAGGATCTGAAGGCGCAGATAGAAGACATCAAGCGCAAACTCAGCTAAGGTAAGAGGGCGGCATGCAGTCAGGCATGCCGCCCTCATTGTTTGGAGTCCCCATGCGCCTTGCCCTTGCACAGATGCAGATCCAGGAATCGGTCGAAGACAATCTCGAGGCGAGCATCGCCTATCTGAGGCAGGCCGATGCTGCCGAAGCAGACTTCGTGCTCTTCCCCGAAGCGCAGCTTGCACCGTTCTTTCCCGCCTGGCGAAGAGACGAGAGCCCCTATAAGGACAGGCTCGATGCGCTCTGCCCCGACCTTGCATCGCCTGAGGTCGGACAGCTCCTCGGCACCTGCCGCTCCCTCGGCATTGCCGCCTCGTTCAACCTCTGGTGCAGATGGCCTGATGGGCATGCCTACGACACTTCCATCACGGCAGGCCCCGATGGCACGCTTCTGGGCGAGCCTGCCCGCATGGTCCATGTCGCGAACTATCCCGGCTTCTTCGAGGCGGACTACTACACGCCCTCCCCTTCGGGCTTTGAGGTCTACGACACGCCGTGGGGCAAGATCGGCGTTGTGATCTGCTACGACCGCCATTTCCCCGAAAGCATCAGGAGCTGCGCCGTCCAGGGAGCAGAGCTCGTGCTCGTGCCGACCGTGAATGTCGAAGGCGAGCCGCTCGAGCTCTTCGAATGGGAGATGCGCGTCCAGGCCTTCCAGAACAGCTGCTACGTCGCGCTCTGCAACCGTTCCGGCAAGGAGCCTCATGACGGACCGGTCTTTTCCGGAGAGTCGCTGGTCGCAGCACCTGACGGCACCGTCGTCGGCAAGGCAGGAGCCGAGGAAGGCCTGTTCGTCGCAGACATCGATCTTTCCCGTGTGGGCAGGCTCAGGCAGAGCCGCACCTGGCTCGAAGAGCGCCGTCCCGATCTCTATCTCTAGGACAGAACAGGCAGGGCATGAAAGAAGGGAGGCCGGATGCGCTGCATCCGGCCTCCCCTGCTCTCTTTACGCTCTTGCTGGCTTTAAGCCGTGAGCTTTGCCACGAGATACTCGACGATCTTCGCGCAGTGCTCTGCTGCCTTCTTCTCGAATGTCGGATAGTCAACCGAGGCAGAGCCATCCGCCTTGTCGGAGATGGCGCGCACGACGACGAACGGCACCTTGTTGAGGTAGGCGACCTGGGCGATCGGCGCACCCTCCATCTCGGTGCAGTCGGCGTGGAACAGCTCCTTGATGCGGTCCTTCTGCTCCTGCGTACGCACGAACTGCTCGCCAGAGGCGACACGTCCGGCAAAGCCGGAGATCTCAGGCGCCACGGCAGCGATTGCATCGAGCGCAGCTGCGCGGAGCTCAGGATCTGCCGGGAAGGCCACGGTGTCGAGGCCCGGCACCTCGCCCGGCTTGAAGCCGAGGTTGCAGACATCCATATCGTGGTGGACAGCATCGGTCGCGACGACGATATCGCCGATGTTGATAGCGTTGTTGAGAGAACCTGCGACGCCGGTGTTGATGAGATGGGTCACGTGATAGCGCTCGCAGAGCGTCTGGGCGACCATGGCGGCATTGACCTTGCCGACGCCGCACTCGACGACCACGACGTCCGTTGTGCCAAGCTTGCCCTCGCAGAAGTCGCGCTCGGAGATGCGTGTCGTCACGCTGTCCTTGAGCTGCGCCTTCAGGTAGTTCACTTCTTCTGCCATGGCACCGATGATGCCGACCTTGATGGATTCCATGCTGGTCTCCTTTACGCTTCGGGATATGTCAGATGTGCCTCGTCGATGCCATCCAGCGTCTTGCCGAGATAGCGGCGGGCCCACCATTTGGCCTCGTTCAGGTCCGCGTCATGCCAGTTGCCGCAGTCGCGCGGCGTGGCGCCTGGGATGTCCCCTTCGAAATCGCGGATGAATTCGAAGAGCCTCGTCACGACATCCACCATGTCCTTCGAGCTCCAGTCGCCGAAGACAACGAGATAGAAGCCGGTGCGGCAGCCCATGGGCCCGAAGTAGACCGTGCGGGATGCCCACACGGGGTCGTTTCTCAGAAACGTCGCGCCGAGATGCTCGATTGCGTGCACGCCAGCCGTGTTCATGACCGGCTCGCGGTTCGGTGCCGTAAGCCTGAGGTCGAACGTGCTGATGACGCAGCCGGTTGCAGGGTCCTTGTCCTTGCGGGACAGATAGATGCCCGGCTCGAGCAGGAGATGGTTGATCGTGAAGCTAGCAATCTTTTCCATGGCAGACTCCTTCAGGAATGCAGTATGAACACAGGATAGGCGACATCACGGGCGCGCGGCTCCGGCAGGCGCCGCTTCACGGTCCATCCTCACGAGCCAGGGCGTGCCGGCGATAGCGCGTGCGACCTTGTCGGCCGCAAGGAGCGTGCTCTGGTCTGCCTTCACATGGAAGATGGCCTTTGCCTCTATGCCATACGTCCCGAACGAGACGAGGCACAGGAGCGGCTCGAAGGCAGGGTCTGCCCAGTCGCCGAGCGCCTCCTGCCCCCTCATCAGGATGTCTGCGGTCGCTTCCTCGACATCGACATCGCTTCTGAGCTGCAAGGGCACGGTGCAGGACGTGACGTCAGAGGCAGAGCGGATCGTCACGGCCGTCTTGTTGAGGACCGAGTTCGGGATGATCTGGACGGAACCCGTCGCATCCTTCAGAAGCGTGTTCCTCCACGTGACGTCGGTCACGATGCCCGACTGGGAGCCGACCGTGATGTAGTCTCCCGGCTTCACGACCTGGCCGATCATGAGGCCGAGACCGCCGATCACATTCGAGACCGTATCCTGGAGGCCCAGCGAGATCACGACAGAGGTGACGCCCAAGGCGGCAACGAAGGCGGTCGGCTGGATGCCGAAGACGGGCTGGAGCACCGCAAGGAGCGCGAGTGCCCAGATGAAGGCCTTCACGATGTTCACGAAGATCGAGGCAGCCGGGATATCCGTCGCATCGAACATGCGCGAGAGGAAGGCAGAGAGCAATCGCTCGATCACATAGGCAATGGCTGCCGTGGCGGCGAGATACAAGATCTTGCCGCCTATGGCATCAAGCGAGAAGAATGCGGCCACTGCACCCCAGTCCATGCTATCCCTCGATCTTCACGATGGGCGCAAAGCCCTTCATGAGCTTCTTCGTCTTGCCGGTACGGTCGAAGCGCACATCGATTGTGTCGCGGTCGGCCTTGATAACGACACCGGGACCGAACGTCTTGTGCGTGACCTTGTCGCCCGGCGCGAAGTCCGTCTGGGCAGGACGCACCTGCTGCGGACGCTCCGGCGCACGGGCAGCTCCTGCCTGCGCGTGGGCGCCGGCATTCGTCGAGCGCGTGACCGAGCCGAAGACATGGCCGCCATAGACCTGGGACCCGCGGCCGCTTCCGAACGTGCCACGGCGGTCTCCCCTCTTCTCCCAGCCGACACCGGAAAAGCCGGCCGAGCCGACACCGACCGGCTCGATATCCTTTGCAGGAATCTCGTCGACGAAGCGGCTTCTGGGATTTGCCGTCGTGGCGCCATACGTGCGCCTCGTCGCGGCATACGTGAGATAGAGGCGCTTCTCGGCACGCGTGATTGCGACATAGGCAAGCCTGCGCTCCTCCTCGAGGCCGGCGGGGTCTTCCTGATGGCCGGAATGCGGGAAGATGCCTTCCTCCATGCCGGCAACGAAGACGACCGGGAACTCGAGGCCCTTTGCCGCGTGTACCGTCATGAGCGTGACGGCGCTCGTCGAATCGCCGAGCGCATCGAGGTCGCTTCGGAGCGCGAGCCACTCCATGAAGGCAGGGAGTTTGTCGGAGGCAGGAGGCGGCAGGATATCGCCGGCAGGTGCCTCGGCAGCAGGCGCCTCGACGCCGGCAGCTGCCTGTGCATCGAGCGCGCCTGCCGCTTTCAGCTCTTCCAGGCTCTCGAGCGTCGCGGTCATGTCCTCATGGCTCTCGTCGAATTCCTGGGCGACGCCGAAGAATTCCTTGATGTTCTCGATGCGGGAGTCCGCTTCTTCGGAGTGCTCTGCCTCGAGCGCCTTGATGAGGCCCGTCTGGTCGACGATCATCGACACGACCTGGGAAAGCTCTCCCGTGTAGTGGCGGCCGGCCTCGATGACCTGCGTGAATCCGAGAAGGGCATTTCTCGCCTTGGCCGAGAGGAGCCCCGTCTCCGTGGCTGCCGCCTCGCAGGCGCTGAAGAACGAGATGCCTTCGTCTGCTGCCAGCGCCTGGATCTTCGCGATCGAGGTCGAGCCGATGCCACGCCGTGGCGTGTTCACGACGCGCAGGGCGCTGACATCGTCGTGCGGGTTCACGACGAGCTTCAGGTAGGCCATCACATCGCGGATCTCCGCGCGGTCGAAGAAGCGCGTGCCGCCGACGATCTTGTACGGGACGCCTGCACGCAGGAGCATATCTTCGAGTATGCGGGACTGGGCATTCGTACGATAGAACAGGGCCATATCGTCGTAGGACGTTCCTGCATCGTGCAGCTTCTCGATCTCTGCGCCGATCCAGCGTCCCTCGTCGCGCTCGTCTGCCGCCTGGAAGACGCGGATCTTCTCTCCGTCGCCCTTGTCCGTGAAGAGACGCTTCGGCTTGCGCTTCGAATTGTGGGCGACAACGGCATTCGCTGCATTCAGGATGTGTCCCGTCGAGCGGTAGTTCTGCTCGAGCTTCACGACCTTCGCATCCGGATAGTCCTGCTCAAACGACAGGATGTTCTTGATGTCGGCACCACGCCAGGAATAGATCGACTGGTCATCGTCGCCGACGACCATGAGGTTGCGGTAGCGGCTTGCCAGGAGGTTCGTGAGCGCATACTGCACACCGTTCGTGTCCTGATACTCGTCGACGCTGATCTGGCGGAAGCGCTCCTGATACTTGACAAGCACCTCGGGATGCTTGCTCAGGAGCTCGAATGCCTTGAGCAGGAGGTCGTCGAAGTCCATGGCATTCGCACGCTCGAGCCTGCGGTCGAGCTCGCGCCACACGCGGGCCGCCTTCTGGTCGAGCGGAGAATTCGACTGGGAGCCGAGCTCGTCAGGTCCGATCATCGCGTTCTTCGCGTTCGAGATGCGCGCGCGGATGGCAGGCAGCGGATACTGCTTCGGGTCGATGTCCATGCTCGACATGATCGACTTCACGAGGCGCTTCGAATCATCGTCGTCGTAGATCGAGAAGGAGTTCGTATAGCCGAGGAGCTCACCGTCCTCGCGCAGCATCCTCACGCACATGGCATGGAACGTGCAGACCCACATGCCGCGGATGCCACCCGGCACGACAGCCGTCAGACGCTCGCGCATCTCTGTCGCTGCCTTGTTCGTGAACGTGATAGCGAGGACCTGCCAGGGGCGGACCCCCTCATCGGCAATCATGTGGGCAATGCGCATCGTGAGGACGCGCGTCTTGCCCGAGCCGGCACCGGCAAGGACGAGAAGCGGCCCCTTCGTGCAGAGCACCGCATCTCTCTGGGCAGGATTGAGGCCCGAAAGATCGAGGGCCGGCACAGCGGGCTGGGGAGCCGTCTGGGACGGTTCAGGCTGGAAAAGCGAGCGTTGGGTCAAAGGCATAGATGCTTCCTTGGAAAGAATCAGTCGTTTTGCAAGATTCAAGTCTAATGGCTGCAAGCGACATGTATGGGCGAGCATCGGGCTCCTCCGCGAAAACAGGAGAGCTAGAGCTCCCGTGCAAGCACATCGCCCGAAGTGAGGGCAAAGGGCACACGTACACGGCAGCGCTCCATCGTGCGCGTGAGCGAGGGCACTTCCTGCCAGGCAGATGCCTCCTCATCCCAGCGCTCCATGCGCTCGGGCACGAACGTGCGCACCGGCGCCTGCGGTGCCAGCACGGTGAGCGTGCGGCCTTCATCGAGCCTGTTTCTGAGCGGGAACTCTGCCCAGCAGGTCCCATCCCCCGCAGGCGCTGTGCCAGAGACGATGCCGACGAGCGCACGGTCGCGGGCATACTCGGGCTCGCCCTGGTTCTCTTCCGGATGCCCATAGTAGTAGCCGCACGAATACGGGCGATGGCTCACATGCTCGAGCTCTTCCCGCCATGGTGCAGCGTCGTCTCCATCGAGGACATGGCGATAGGCGTTCGTGACGCAGGCCACATAGTAGGCGCCCTTGTTCCTGCCCTCGATCTTGAGGGAGTCGACGCCTGCCGAGATGAGGTCCTGGAGATGCTCGATCATGCAGAGGTCGTTCGAGGAGAGGATGAAGCTCTCCTTGCCCTCCTCTGCGAGAGGGAGCCGTCGCGAGGGATCGCGCTCGTCCACAAGCGCCCAGCCCCAGCGGCAGGGCTGCGTGCAAGCACCGCGCGATGCGGCGCGCGCAGGGCCCATGAGGGCAGAGGAGAGAAGGCAGCGCCCTGCATAGGCAAGGCAGAGCGAGCCATGCACGAAGGCTTCGAGCTCGAGCTCTGGGGGAAGCTCTTCGCGCATCTGTGCAATCTCTCCGACTGCCATCTCCCGCGCGAGCACGACCCTCTTCGCACCGAAATCGCAGAAGACCTTGGCTGTCTCGGCGCTTGTCACATTGGCCTGCGTCGAGACATGGAGCTCTATGTGCGGGGCATGGCGCTTTGCCAGGCGCATCGCTCCGAGGTCCGAGACGATCAGGGCATCGACCCCTGCGCAATCGAGCGCTTCGAGGTATTCCGGAAGCTCTCTCATGTCGGCATCGCGCATCACGGTATTGAGCGTCACATGCACCTTCACGCCAGCTGCGTGTGCCGTCTTCACGGCCGACGCGAGCTCGTCGAGCGAGAAGTTCCTCGCCTTCGCGCGCATGCCCCACTTCGCCCCTGCCAGATACACGGCATCGGCACCGAAATGGATGGCCTCGAGCAGCTGCTCGGGGCCACCAGCCGGAGCAAGAAGCTCCGGCACCTTCTTCTGTTGAGGAGACGTCCCCACTAGGCCACCAGCGCGAAGTAGGCAATGACAAGGACACCGAGGATGATGCGGTACCAGCCGAACGGCTTGAAGTCGTGCTTCTTCACGAAGCTCATGAGGAAGCGAATCGCAAGGAGCGAAACGACAAAGGCGACGATGCAGCCGACGCCCAGGATCTGGGCTTCGATCGTCGTGAAGCTGTTGCCCTTGAGGAAGAACTTCACGAGGCGCAGGCCGGAGGCGCCGACCATGACAGGAATGGCGAGATAGAACGTGAACTCAGCCGCAACGGCACGGGAGCATCCGAGCAGGAGGCCGCCGATGATCGTGGAGCCCGAGCGCGACGTGCCCGGCACCATCGAGAGCACCTGGAAGCAGCCGATGCCGAAGGCGGTCTTCCATGGCATCTCCTTCACGTCCTGGACTTCCGCATCGGCGTCAGCAAGCTCAGACGGCGTATCGAACTCCTCGAACGTGCGGACGGCGAAGTGCTTGGCATGGCCTTCTGCCACCTCGGCATCGGCAAGGCGCTTGGCCTTGTGCTCGCGGTGGGACTCGATCGCGATGAAGGCAATGCCGTAGACGATGAGGGCGCTAGCAATCACGAACGGACTGCCGAGATGCTCTTCCATCCAGTCATCGAGCGGCACGCCGATGATTGCGGCAGGAAGGCAGGCAACGATGATCTGGCCCCAGAGGCGGCGTGTGGCCTTCCTTCCCTCCTTGCCCTTCGAGGGCGAGAACGGATTCAGCTGATAGAAGAAGAGCACGACGACAGCGAGGATGGCGCCGAGCTGGATCACGACGAGGAACATGTCCCAGAAGTCCTGCGAGACATCAAGCGTGACGAACTGGTTCAGAAGGAGCATGTGGCCGGTCGAAGAGATCGGCAGCCATTCGGTGATGCCTTCGACAAGGCCATAGAGCGCGGCTTTCAGAAGCTCGATAACAGGCACAGATATCTACCTCCAACAAGGGCACCGACGCAGGCACCCCACATTTCTTCCAGACGTTGCGTTCCCACCCATCATAGACAGCGAACCTGCCACTCACCGCAAAGACGGCCGCTTTCGCGCAAAGCGCATCATTTCCGGGGTACAGGATGAACGAATGCCCATATCTGGGTTGCAGGCGCCGGACAGCAGAGAAAACGGCGCCCCGTGCGAGGAGGTTGCCATGACAAGCTTCCAGGATCTCGGCTACGACAAGGTATTCGTCTCTCTCGATGGATCGGAGCAGCAGGACAAGGTGCTCGATCGCGCCATCATCGTGGCTGCGAACAACAACGCAGAGCTCTATATCGGCCATGTGATCGACTCGACGGCGCTCGAGACGGCAGGCACCTATCCGCTCGAGCTCATCCCGACGCTCGAGGCCGACTTCCGCGATTCCATCGCCGGCCAGGTCAAGCGTGCCGAGGGAATCGAGCAGATCAAGAAGGTCGAAGTCGTCGTGAAGGCAGGACGCATCCGCGAGACGCTGAAGGAGGAGATGCTCGACATCATCCAGCCGGATATCGTGATCTGCGGTGCCCGTGGCCTCTCGTCGATCAAGTATGCCCTTCTGGGCTCCATCTCGACCTACCTGATCAGGAGCTCGAAGTGCGACGTGCTCGTCGTGAAGTAGCTGTTCCGCACGAAAGAGATG
>JBJEHU010000056.1:0-4985 GCA_051876355.1 Atopobiaceae bacterium
AAGCCGCTTACAGTTCTATGAGCCTAACTATGCTGCAAGTCCTTAGCCATTTCTTGATAAAGTCGCCAGAGGAGATGTAGTTCACAGATCCGATCTTGCCAGCCGGCTTCACGACCTTGACGGCAGTGGCGAACGTATCGACGTTGCCGCCTGCAATTACGACCTTGTCGACACCCTCGCCGTTCGTGAGCTTCATGACCTGCTCTGCGATGTCACCGTTGTGGTAGTCGACGATATCCGTCGCGCCATAGCCCTTGACCGCCTCGACGCAACGCGGGCGGGACCCGACTGCGATGATACGGGAGGCACCACGGAGGGCAGATCCTGCGACAGACATGAGGCCCACAGGACCGATACCGACGACGAGGACTGTATCGCCGAACTGGACATCGGCAAGCGTCACGCCGTGGAAGCCGGTCGGCACCATGTCGGAGAGCATGCAGCCCTCCTCGACGCTCTTGCCTTCAGGCAGCGGTGCAAGGTTTGCATCTGCCTCGGTCACATGGAAGTGATCGGCAAAGACGCCGTCCTTCGAGTTTGCATACTCGAAGGCTGCAATCATGCCGCCGGAGTGGCTCGAGTGTCCTGTCTGGGCGGCAAGCGAGCCCCAGTGCGGCGTCACGGCAGGGATGATGACCTTGTCGCCGACATGGACATCCTTCACGAGCGAGCCGACCTCGGTGACCTCGCCCACTGCCTCATGTCCCAGAATCAGGTTCGTGCGCGGACCGATGGCACCGCCGAGTGTATGCACATCGGAGGAGCAGATAGCCACTGCAAGAGGCCTGCAGATTGCATCGAGCGGTCCGCATTCGAGAAGCTCGTTCTCTATCCAGCCGACCTTGCCGACTTCGAGCATGCCATAGCCTTTGACCTTCACAGACATCACCCATTCTTGCATTCCGGATGCGGCAGCCGCTCTGCCGCTTAGCCAAATGCTTTCATGAATGGGAACGTTTGGTAAGAACGCACAATCTGGTGAGTGTCCGTGAGCTGCGGACTTCCTCTCAGAGATTTCGGCCAGAGGTCATTCCGGAATGTTGTGGATGACCTCGTCGTAGTCGGGCCTATCTTTCGGATAGTGCTCGGTACCCCAGATGCAGAGCTCATGCATGGCTGGAGCGAAGGAGCGCCCGAGCTCCGTCAGCTCGTATTCGACATGAGGTGGCTGCTCGTCGAACTCGATCCTGTGCACGAGTCCATCCTGTTCAAGCATGCGCAGCTGGTCTGCCAGCACCTTGTGCGAAATCGGAGCCATAACACGCTTGAGGTCGCTGTAGCGCATGCGTCCTGCCTGCCAGAGCCAGTAGACGATGTGCATCTTCCACTTGCCACCTATGAGCGAGACCGCATACGCAAACGGCTCTATGTGCACATGGTCGAATGGCACCTGTCCCGGCTCTTCCATGCTTCTGCTCCCAACGCCTCGACACGCATGATTCATTGCCCTGATTTCCAGTCTTCTCCAGCATGTGCCATGTAAGGCTTCTGCAAGAAACCCAAAAACGAAATGCAGGAGATACCGTACGGTCGCAAAGCTCACGTACACTGATGAGCGACCTCAAGAAAGAAGGGAAAAGGACATGCTCAGGCTCTTCATCGGATCGGACATTCACAGGCATCTCGACCACCTCGAAAAAGCGCTTGCAGATGCGAGATCTGAAGCCGCTATCGATGCCATCCTCATTGCAGGAGACCTCCAGGTATCTCAGGAAGACCTCGATGCTATGGCCATACCTGAGCCGCTCTATCTCGTGCATGGAAACAACGATGCACTCCTCGAGCCTGCCCATCCCGCTGACGAGCTCGTGATCGATATCGAGGACGGCAGGATCGCGCATACCGCATCAGCCGGATTCAGGTGCCAGCTACCGCAGAAGCCAGAAGCGGCATCCCACCGCATCCTCATGACCCATGGGCACATGTACCACTCCCCGCGCCTCCTCGAGCTCAGGGCACGTGCCCTCGAAGGAGATGCCGATATCGTGGTCTATGGACATACGCACCGCTACCAGGAAGATGCCGGAGAGCCAGGAGATGCCCTCATCCTCAATCCTGGCACCCTCATGCCGCCCTACGGTTCGGGGCGCTGCACCTACATGATCCTCGAAATCGAAGGTCCGCATATCACAGCCATTCGCAAAAAGCTGTAGCAGCCTGGCCTATTTCTTCAGCACCTTCCGGAATGTCGACGACCCGTTGCCGAAATGGACATCGAGACGGTAGCAGTCGGCACGGGACAGGATATAGGCCAGCTCATATGGCAGGCCCGACGAAGAATAGTTGATGCGCACAAGCCTGAGCGCCGCTGCATTGCGCCGTGTCCCCAGCATCCGCGCTTCCTGCGCATCGAGATTCACGGCCTCGTAGACCCCGTCCATCGAGGCAGGCACGAGGCCGCCGCGCTCTGCCAGCACACGCTGCAGCGACCCTTCGAGATCTTTCCGTTCGAGGTGCTCGAGACGGGCAACCGGAATATAGATGCGGTGATAGGAAAGCGGCACCCCATCGGCAAGCCTCACGCGGCGTATCTCCCAGAGAGGCGCTCCTTCCGAGACTTCGAGAGCAGATGCCTGGTCCCTGTCTGCTGCCACCTTCTCGAGTCCCAAGACCCGCGATGCGGGCGTTCTGCCTTCGGCGAGCATCTCTGCCGTGAAGCTGTAGCCATAGCCATCCGATTTCTGCGGGAGCACGGCCTGGACGATCGTGCCTCTTCCCGGCGTCCTTGACACCATGCCATCCTCTTCGAGCGCCTCATAGACAAGCCGCACGGTCGTCCGCGACACACCGAGACGCTCTGCGAGCTGCCGCTCTGCCGGAAGGCGCGTGCCCGGCGTGAGGGCACCCGCTGCAACGAGCTGCCGAATCCGGCTCTCTATCTGCGCCCTCAGCGTCATAGGCCTTGCAGCATCTATCCCATCATGCGCAATGAGGTCGAGTGCATCCATAGCGGTCCTTGGTCTCTGATTGGTAGTATTGGTATGTATCCATAATACCTTTTAAGACCTCAAAGGCGGCTGCCGCTTCCCGCTCTTCTATGCTTGGGCCACACAATCTGGAAGGAAGGATCTTGATGGCAGCACGGTACAAAGCACTGTTCAGCGATATCGACGGAACGGCACTCAGAAGCGACCATACGATGAGCAGGGCAGTGTCAAATGCATTCAGGACCTGCATGGAGAGCGGCTGCTGCGTCGTGCTTGCCTCTTCGAGGAGCCCGCAGGGAGTGATGCCGATCATCCGGGCAAACGGGCTCGAAGGAGTCTGGATTGCCGCCTATGGCGGAGGGCTTCTCATCGACGGAGAGGGCAGGACGATTGCAGAGCATGGCTTCGGCCGTGACCTGGCGCTTGCTATCGAGCACTTTGTGGAGGAGCGCTTCGGCGATGCCGCTGCCGCAGGCATCTATTCTGCCGAGCACTGGTATGTGAAGAGCAGGCAGGACCCACGCATTGCCCGCGAGGAGCACATCGTCCAGACCACCTCGCAAGAGGGAGGTGCCGAGGCGCTTGCCGAGGACGAGACGGTCGGGAAGATCCTCTTCATCTGCGCACCCGAAGCGACCATCTCGGTCCGCGATGCCCTGAGAAAGCGCTTCCCCGAGCTCCACGTCTCGACCTCTTCCGACATCCTCATCGAGGTGAATGCGGAAGGCATCTCGAAGGCAACATGCGTTGCCGATGCATGCAGAGCCCTCAGCATCTCCCCCGCAGAGACTGCAGCCATAGGAGATGCACCGAACGACCTTCCGATGCTCGAGGCGGCAGGCCTGGGGATAGCCATGGGCAATGCTGCCCCCGAGGTCAAGGCGAAGGCCGGATTGGTGTGTGCCACAAACGACGAGGACGGCGTTGCAGAGGCATGCACAAGGCTCCTGGCATAGCCACCCTCCCGTCATGACCGATATGAAACGAGCCTCCCCAATGATGCGGAGAGGCTCTGAGAATGTCATTTCTTCTGGGACCGGCATCCAGAGAAGAGTCTGGCCCAGGTCTCCAGCAGCTGATAGCAGCTGCTGCGCCTTTGTATCAATTGGACTGGATGAGGGTAGCGCATCCATGTACCAGATGCAGGCCTTCATGAGGATGAGCAGCCCAGAGAGGCCTGCCAATCGTGCCTATCTTCTCGTTTCTGCAGCCCAGTGCCTCAGTTGGCGCTCACGCCGCCATCGACCTTGATGCATGCTCCCGTCATGAACGAGGCAGCATCGCTTGCGACGAAGAGCACGACCGCTGCCAGCTCCTCCGGCTTCGCGATGCGGATGCTGTGGTCATAGCCTGCTGCCATGCGGTCCATGCCGAACGTGCTGACGCCTGCATCAGCTGTCATCGAGCTCACGATCTCCGTCTCGACGCCTCCCGGGCATACGGCATTGCAGCGGATGCCAGAGTTCGCATACATGTAGCCGGTATTCTTGATCATTCCGATGATTGCATGCTTCGAGGCTGTATAGGCAGCGCCGGCACATGCTCCGTTTGTGCCGCCGATCGAGGCGACATTCACGATGTTGCCGCCTGCCTCCTGCGCAAGCATCTGCTGCACGGCCTTGCGCATCGCATACATGGGTCCCTTGACATTGACGTCGAAGACCTTGTCCCAGCGCTCGTCCGAGATGTCCCCGATGGCCTCGCAGCCATCCATGACGCCAGCGTCATTCACGAGGACATCGAGCCTGCCGCCGAGCTCGACTGCGCGCTCGATCATGCCCTCGTTGACTTCCTTCGAAGAGATGTCTCCTGCATAGGGGACAATCTTTCCTGGCAGGCCATCTGTCTCGGCCTGGGATTTGAGCTCCTCGAGGCGCTGCTCGCGGCGTGCAACCGCGACGACCAGGGCACCTTCCTTTGCGAAGTCATAGGCAATCTGGCGGCCCATGCCTGAGCTTGCGCCGGTCACGACGACGGTCTTTCCTTCAAAACGCATGACTAATGGCTCTTCGACACGATGTGTGAATGAAGAATATGCGAATGCGCAGGTGGCACGGC
>JBJEHU010000057.1:0-25800 GCA_051876355.1 Atopobiaceae bacterium
GGTTCGGCGGCGACAGGAATTCCTGCGGTTATGCTGGAGGTCACCAGTCATTTATTAGAATTCTCTTGAAGATTCTAATAACGGGAAAATTTTATTAGAATACTACCTTGTATTTTAATAACATGTTTTAGCCAAAAAGTGTTATTAGATGGAGAGATATGCTCAACCACTTTGTTCCTGGCAGGCAGGGAAAGATTGTATCGAATCTGGCGGGGAGACTTGCCTATGATTCGTTCTGCCCATCCCCGCTGCAATCGGTGCTGCCGCTTGAGCTTGATGATTCAACGATGCGTTCCATCGCTGATTGCAGAGCACTCATCGGAGAGGTACAGGGAATGGCGCGATTCATTCCCAATGTCGGCATGTATCTCACTATGTATGTTCGCAAGGAGGCACTGCTTTCCTCGCAGATCGAGGGAACTCAATGCACCTTTGACGATGTGCTCGATCCGACGCTTGATGAGAATGCCAACCGGGATCTTGCCGATGTCGTTAACTATGTGAAGGCAACCAAGCGAGCAGAGGAGGAATTGGCATCCCTTCCGCTCTGTATGAGGCTGCTCAAGGATGTACATGCTGTTCTGCTTTCTGGCGTGCGAGGCGAGGACCGGAATCCAGGAGAAATCCGTACGTCGCAGAATTGGATTGGACCTGCGGGGTGCACGCTCAATCAGGCGAGCTATGTACCGCCCAATGTTGAAGATCTGAAGAAGACGCTGGGCGACCTGGAATTCTTCCTCAATAGCGAACAGCCAATGGATCCAATCGTGAAAGCAGGTCTCGCCCATTACCAATTCGAGACAGCGCATCCGTTTCTGGATGGAAACGGCAGAATTGGCCGCCTGCTCATAACGCTTTCCCTGATGAATGATGGTGTGCTGGAAAAGCCGGTATTGTATCCCTCATATGAGCTCAAGAGACGGAGAGGCGAATATTACAGCTGGCTCATGCGCGTCAGGGAGCAGGGAGATTATGAAGGATGGATTGGCTTCTTCTCGCAATGCCTGCTCGAAAGCGCTTCGAATGCCAAAGATTCGATGATGAAGCTCGCGGAACTGCATCAGGAAATGGAGGCTGTTCTTGTCTCTGTCAGTGGACGCAGAAGTGCCAATGCATTGAAGCTCCTCTCGCTGCTTGAGGGAAATCCGATTGTCGATATTCCCTTTGCTGCGCAGCATCTGGGGCTGAGCGTGACGAGTGCCAGCAGCTTGATAGAGAGCTTTGTGAAATGGGGGGTGCTTCAGCAGCGGGATGCACAGCGTCAAAGATACAGGACCTTCAGCTATGAACGCTATCTTGAGATACTGCGTGCTGGTGACGATCCGCTGAACTGATAATCTGCAGGTGTGAGGTTGGCCACGGAGGGGCGTCCGTGAAAAAGGTAGCTATCATGCGGGATGGAATGACAATCGTGCATGGGGGAGCAGATGTTTCAGCTCCTGTCATCTATGCAATCGATGCACCGGAGTTCCCATTCTCGATCGAGCCTGCCTGTGTAGGGATCAAGGCCACGGTCGTAAAGGTTCCGGTAACGTCGTGGGACGAGAACCTGACGCCTTGGACGGCAGAATCGCCGTTCCGGGGACGCCCGGACTACGCGGGGAAGGCAGATGAGACAGCAGCCGAACTTCTTGAGTGCTGTCGCGCGTTCGAGGCTGGTCATGGACTGACACCAGTGCAACGTGGTCTTGTCGGCTACTCGCTTGGCGGGCTCTTTGCAGTCCATGCCTTCCTGCATGATGGGCTCTGGGACGCCTGCGCATCGCTTTCGGGCTCGCTCTGGTACTCCGGCTGGGCAGAGGCGATGGAGCATCTGGCGCTTGCGCGGGATGCAGATTTCAGCGGGAGGTCCTGCTATCTCTCGGTCGGAGCGCGTGAGGCAAAGGCGCCGCAGCCCCAGCTCCGCCATGTCGTGGAAGGGCTTGCAATGACGGGACTTGCGCTCGAGGTCCATGGATGCACGGTCAGATGCGAGATCGGCCCCGGTGCCCATACGCAGCACGAGCTGGAGCGCTGGCAGAAGGGGCTCAAAGCACTCGATGGGTTCTTGGCATAGCGCGGCATGAAAAAGCTGCTCCTGGAGTCTTCTCCGGGAGCAGCTGAGCTGTGTCTCTGCCTAGGTCCTTGCTACTTAACGCCCTCGACAGCTATCCAGGTGGTGCCGTCCTTGAGGTGCGCCTTGGCGTGAGAGAAGCCTGCTGCAAGAAGCAGCTTCTCATACTCTTCGGGCGTGAGCACCGTGAGCTGGTAGTGCTCGATGTTCGCAAGGGTGCTTGCCGAAAGGCCAGGTGTACGGTAGACGTCTGCTACAAGAAGGAAGTGTCCGCCCGGCTTCACGACACGGGCAACCTCTTTGAGGGACTCTTCCGGGTTGGGCCAGAAGTAGAAGCTCTCGACGGTTGTCACGATATCGAATGTCTCGTCTGGAAAGGGGAGCGCCTCGACAGAGGCACAGGCTACATCCATCTGTCCTGCTTGGATGGCATCTTTGTTGTACTGCCTCGACGCTTCGCAGGACACATCCGAGTGGTCGATGCCGCTGACATGTCCTGTGCTGCCTGCTGCCTGTATGCGCTTTGCAAGGCGTGCCATCGTGGCTCCGCCGCCGCAGCCAATATCGAGGGCACGTTCGCCCGCCTTGTAGGAAAGCTGGTCGAGTGCCCAGTTCGTGACGTCGGCATGGCTTCTGTTCATGCGCTCCAGCATCTGCTCGCCGTACTCACCCTGCGGATTGCCAGGGTTTCCGGCTTCTGTCACTGCGCGCTCGTCCATATGCTTTTCTGAGTCTGCCATATGCAGCCTCCTTTGATTGAAATCAAGACCTGCTGCTGTCTGCATTCGATGCCTGCCAGACAACGAGAAGATTCTAAGTCGAAAAGGCAGCAAAGACATTGAGACTGATTCTCAGAATACGGATTACAAATTTATACGTACGCATAAACAAAGATAGAATTGCTTAGGATTGATGCGAACGCATAAAGGAGATGCGATGGATAGCAGGGCTGGTAACGTGGTCCCTATTGGAAATGCGCATGATTTCGGTGCAGCCATCCGGACCGAGCGCAAGAGGCGCGGCTATACGCAGACGGAGCTTGCCGAATATTCCGGTGTCGGCATCACCTTCATCTCCCAGCTCGAGCGTGGCAAGGAGACAGCTGAGCTGGGCCGTGCGCTCAGAGTGATGGCAACACTGGGAATGGACCTTGAGGCCAGACCGAGGGATATGCAGCCATGAAAACAGAAATACTGCTGGTGTCCGGTTCGTCCAAGCCGACTTGGGCAGGCACCATCGATGACAGATATGGTGCCCCTTGCTTCCGCTATGCAGAGACGTATCTTGGGAACCCGCATGCTTTTCCGTTTTCGCTGTCGTTGCCGCTCAGGTCAGAACCATTTTCAGCGGAGGAGACGGGACCCTGCTTCGAAGGGCTTCTGCCTGAAGCTGGAGCACGTACTAGCCTTGCAGCATCGCTTGGCATATCTTCGCGCGGCTATATCCATCTTCTCGATCGATGCGGGAGGGAATGCATCGGCGATGTGATGGCTGCAGATGAGGCTGAGCCTATGATGTCGGAGTCGGGCTATGAACCGGTAAGCGTGGAGGATCTTCATGGCATCTTCCGCGATGAGGGAAGCATTGCTGAAGAGAATGCCGATCAGCGGACGCTCATTCCCGGTGCACAGCCGAAGTGTGCACTTGCCTGGCTTGACAGTGCTGCCGCGGGGACAGCTGGCTGGTTCCGCCCCTATGGGCTTGCTGCTTCGACGCATATTCTCAAAGACTCGGCGCTTCGAGATGTTCCGGAAGTTGAATATCTCTGCATGAGGGCAGCGGATGCCTGCGACATCAGGGTGCCCGAAGTCGAGCTGCTTGACTGCGGAAAAACGGTCTTTGCAGTGGAGCGCTTCGACAGGAAGCGCAGGGAAGAGGGAGAAAGCGTCTATATCGACAGGCTTCACCAGGAAGACTCTGCGCAGGCACTCGGCGTGCTTCCCTCGATGAAATACCGGGAGCTCGCTCAAGGAAGCATACGGCGGATTGCAGAGCTCATACGCACATATTGTGCTGATCCCATCTCTGATCTTCAGCAGTTCGCCTCCGTGCTTGTCTTCAACTATGCAATCGGCAACTGCGATGCGCATCTGAAGAACTATTCGTTCTTGCTTGCTTCGCAGGGCATGAGGCTTGCTCCTGCCTACGATCTGGTGAGCACAACGTATTTCGACCGCTTCAGCAGGAATCTCGCTATGGATCTGGGAGGCATTCGGAATATCGATGGGGCTGGACCGGAACAGCTCCGGGATATGGCAAAGGACCTCTCTGTCTCGGAAAAGGCGCTGAAGCGCATTGCATGCCACATTGCGGAGACGCTGGTGCCGGGCATCCAGTCGGCACTCGATGGAGACGGCTGGATGCCGGAATCGCTTCCCTTCGTTGCAGAAGGCCTGATAGACGATATCAGGCCTCGTCTTGCGGTGCTCTGCCGCTTCTGTGCTTGATGCTCTACATCATGAGAGCCACGTCGAGCACGGTCACGAAGATGCCGATAGCGAGAAGTAGGACCTTGAGTGCTGTGCCGTTCGCATAGCGGCCCATGACTGCAGGGGAGCTCGTGAGGTAGATCTGCAGGAATACCGTGATCGGGAGCTGGAGGCTTAAGCACGCCTGGCTCAGGAGCAGTCCCTGGAAGGAGTTCTCGACGAGGAGGCAGGCAACGATTGCCGCAGCGAAGCAGAGGATGATGCCGGCGGATGAGTGCCTGTCGTGTATGTCGTATTCCTCCCCAAACATGCCGGCAGAGATCGTGCCAGCTGCCATGCCTGCCGTGATGCTGCTCGAGAGGCCAGCGAAGAGGAGCGCCACAGCGAAGATGAGGCGGGCGCCGGCCCCCAGGATGGGGGAGAGCGTGTCTGCAGCTGCGGCGAGGTCGTCGACGACGATGCCCTGCTGGAAGAAGGTCGTGGCGGCGAGGATGACCATAGCGGAGTTGATGGCCCAGCCGACGATCATGGAAAAGAGCGTATCGGCGAATTCGTACTTCAGGCGTTCCTGAATGACCGCATCCCCCTTGCCTTCGAAGTGCTGGCTCTGGATGACCTCGGAGTGCAGGAACAGGTTGTGGGGCATTAAGACAGCACCGAGGACGCTCATGATGATGGTGCCGGAACCGGAAGGAAACGAAGGGACGACCCAGCCTGCTGCAGCATCCGGCCAGCTTACTTGCACGAGTGCAAGCTCGGCCAGAAAGGCGAGGCCGATGAGCGACACGAAGCCGATGATCCAGCGCTCGATATGGCGGTAGGAGTTCGTGGCCAGAAGGACGAGCGAGACGGCCGCCACAAGGATCGAGCCTACCTTGAGCGGAAGCCCGAAGAGCATCTGGAGGGCGATGGCGGCACCCAGGACCTCTGCCAAGGCAGTCGCGACCGTGGCGAGCCAGGCAGTGGCAAGAAGGATGCGCGCCGGGATGCGGGGAAGATGCTTCGTCGTGGCCTCTGCAAGGCAGTCTCCTGTGACGATGCCCAGGTGTGCTGCGTTGTGCTGCAGCACGATCAGCATGAGGGTCGAGAGCGTCACGACCCAGAGAAGGGAATAGCCGAACTCGGACCCTGCTGCCATGTTCGATGCCCAGTTGCCTGGGTCGATGAAGCCGACGGTCACGAGCAGTCCCGGACCGATATGCTTCAGGATTTCGAGGCCTCCATGGCCTCCGGTGTGCTCGCCCCAGTATCTCTGGGCGAGTTCGTCTGTGTGCTGGTGTCTCATAGCATGCTCCAATAAGCAGGATCGCTCCTGCGGATCTGTGGCTGTCAAGTAAACCTTGGGTAACCCCAAGATGGTGTTATACCCATATGGCTTGCCTAAAAGTAAACCAAAGCATACTATTTGCATCATCAGAATCGTTCCGGAAGGGGATGGCGCCCATGTGCGGTGCTGAGGCAATGGAGGCTGGCGTGCATTACACGGAGCTTCGGGGATGCAGTACGGCGGAGAGCGTCCTCTGCCATGATTTCACGGTGACGCTCGTGAAGTGCGCGGCTGGCGTCCTCGAGGGGACGAAGCCTATGGCATTGTTCTCGTTTGCGCCGAAGCTCTGCTGGAGCGCAGATGACCGGCAACTCAGAAGCCAGATGATTCGCCGTATCGTGAGCGCCTACCGCGAGGGGCTGGCGGCGTCCGGCATCGGCCTTGCGGTCGTGAAGGACCTCTCCTGCCGCACGATGCTGCTTGCCTGGCGCGGAGAGCTTCTCGAGGGCATACTGGCAGATGTGGGGAAACGTCATTTCCTCGAGCATTCCGGCTTCTGCACGCAGGATGCCGCTGCACTTGTGCGCTCTGCACGCCAGAAGCTTGCCTGGTATTTCAATGGCGCGCGCTGCTCAGGATGTGCCGAGCCATCCTGCAGCTGCCGGTTCCCGCATGAGATGGGGGTCCTGTTCGGCTACCCGCTCGAGGATGTCGAGGGGTTCTGCCGGGGACGTGTCCCTACCTGCCGTGGCGCCTGGCGGGCATACGGCGACGCAGAGACAGCGCACAGGCGCTTCGATGAGGTACATGCTGCAGAAGAGGTCTGCCGAGCACGCTTCAGGGATGGCGCGACTCTGGCAGAGCTTGTCGCATAGAACAGGTCTCAGAGCTGGGCATGCAGGAAAACCCGAATGGTGCACGCTCGATTTTCCGAATGATGCACGCTAGAAAATCCGAATGGTACGCACTCGATTTTCCGGATTCGGGATGGCTTTGTGGTCTAGGCTGTGAGGGCACGGATGGGGATGGCATAGATGCCATCCTCGACGCGATGGGCGTATCTGGATACACCGGTGATCACTGCCATGAACTCCGGAGGGCGTACCTGCGCCTGAGGATTGCCGCAGAGCTTCTTCCTGAGACGCTTCAGGCTATCTGCACCTTGAGAGACCTTCGATTCGCTGGCCTCTATCTCGAAAGCTGCCCAGCGTCCGTCTGCGAGCTCGACGATTGCATCAGCTTCGAGTCCGCTATCGTCGCGGTAGTAGCGTACCGGTACATCTCCTGCAAGCTTCTGCGCTTCGGCATAGACCTCGAGGTCGCGGATGCAGAGGTTCTCGAAAAGAAGGCCGCAGGTCTGCCAGTCTGGGAGGAGGGCCTGAGGCAGCAGGCCAAGCTGGGCAGCTGCCAGTGCAGGATCTGCAAGATAGCGCTTCGGCTTCGTTGCAGTGCGCTTCCTCGAGCGTGCAGGAGGCACCCACCCTGGAATCTCTTCCATTAGGTAGGAATCACGCAGCAGCTCCAGATAGGAGGCAAGGGTCGACTCCGCTGTGATGGATGGGGTATCGTCAGCCGGATCCGCCATGTCCTTCAAAAGCGTCTGGTAGGTGGTGGCCTGCCCGAGGTTGCGCGCAAGGGAGAAGAGCAGACGGCGCATGGTCTCAGGATCCTTTCTCTGATCCACTACCGTCTTTTCTCGGAAGAGGCGCAGGTATTCACGGGCAATCTCCTGGGCATCGTCTGCTGGCATATCGATGGCCTCAGGCCATCCTCCGCGGCAGGCAAGCTCGGCAATGTCTTCAGCAGAGGTCTCGACCTCGGCGGACTCGAACTCTCCTTCAAAGAGCTTTGCGAGGGAGACTGCCCGTGTTGAGTCGCTGCTTTCGGAGAGGGACATGGGGTGCATGCGCACTCTGCCAATGCGTCCTGCTCCGCTATGCTGCGGCTTTTCGGGGTTATTGGCTGAGAACGGGAAAGATGAATCTATCAGTATGTATGCGCCGCGCAATCCTCGCGTCTTGTCCACCTCATGCCGGACGACGTCCCAGAGCCGTGGCACACGCTGCCACTCGTCGATAACATGCGGCTGGGCACCTATGAGCATAGCGGAGGGGTCCGCAGCAGCCAGATCGAGGTTCTCATCTACATAGACGATGCTCTGCGCATGCCTGCGGGCGCACCAGGTCTTGCCGCACCACTTGGCGCCGGCAATCTCCACGGCGCCAAGTGGTGCGGAGGTAGCGTTCCACCTTCGCACCCTGATGCCTCGGAATATATCCATCCGGTGCGATAGACATGCCGCTCTTTCCATCGAGTGCCGCTGTGGCCGTTCAAAGCATGTACCTATTATCGTGCGCAAGAGAATCCGAATGACCTGTACGCGATATTTCCGGATTGAACAGGGCTAGAGCGGTGCTCGATGGCTGTGTATCAAGCAGCCTTGTTTCCAGCGTCCTGCTTCTCGTCGTCGGCGTCTTCGATCTCGGGCTCGACCGCCTCTTCGTCGGCGGCTCCTTCCATACCGTCGCGCACGTTCTTGACGGTCTTGCCCAGAGCGCTTCCGAGCTGCGGGAGCTTGTTCGGGCCATAGATGAGAAGGATTGCGACAAGGGCTGCAATGAGCAGATGTTCAGGATTCATGGGGTGCCTGCCTTTCGATCAGAACCGCTTTTGTGCTGGCTCCCCAAGCATAGGCCCCTCATTTCTGCGATGAAAATATATGTTTGTCGCTCTGCCATATAGGGGCTGTATGGAATGGCGCGTCTGTGTCCATATCGCCTCCCTTCCCGTTATGGACTGGGTGCGCGCTGTTCACGGTGCGGGACCCATGCTGCAATGGCATGGAAATGGCTGGAGGGAATGATGGATGAGAAAGTGGACAGGACTGTGCTGCCTGTCCGCACTCTGGAAAGGAGTCCGCCATGGGATCTCTGCTTGTGAGGGACGGCGTCGTGGTCGATGGCACGGGAGAGCCGCGCTACTGTGCCGATGTTCGCATCGTGGGCGGACGGATTGCGGATGTGGGCTATGGCCTGACGCCTCGTCCGGGAGACGAAGCGCTCGATGCCCATGGCCTCATCGTCTCTCCCGGCTTCGTGGCGGCACCGGTCTTTGCCGACGCAGGATGCACGCGCGAGGAACGGCTGCTCCAAGGCATCACGACCGAGATCTCTGCAGCAGTGCCGGAAGATGCTGCCGCAGGCGCTCTTGCCAAGCGTCTCATCAACAAGGGCCTCCTCATTCCGCTTGCGTCGCTCGAGATGCGGGCGCAGACGGAGGAAGGCATGACAGATGGCAGCATCCTCGCTGCGATGGCAGGACTTCTTGCCCAGGAGCTTGAGCGTGGCGCCTTCGGCCTTGCCGCCTCGGCCGCTTCCGGCATCGACGAGGTGAGTGCAGAGGCGCTCTGCCAGGTGCTCGAGAAGTATGGCGGCATGCTTGCCCTCTGCACGGATGGCTCGGACGATATGGCGCCAGGCGTGCTCGAGATGGCAGCAGACGCAGCGGGCGTCCAGGTGGACCGGGCGCCTCTGGGCTGCGCCGGCGTTCCGGACATGGAAGAGTGCCTGGAAGATGGGGCGAAGCTGCCGCTCGAGGAGGGCGTCTGCCGGCTTTCGGGAGAGCCTTGCCAGCGCTACCAGATCAGGGGACGTGGCAGGCTCCGCCCGGGATACCGCGCCGACCTCTGCATCTTCGAGAAGCCGAAGCAGGGCGCAGCGGCAAGGATGCACTATGTCCTCGTGGACGGCGTGCTCGAAGCTGCAGAAGGACAGGTGCTGAAAGACCGGGGCGGTCAGTCGCTCAGCAGCCGCTGTGCTTGAGCGAGCTTGCCAGGAGCTCTGAGAGGACAGCGCGGACACGGGCAAGGTCTTCTGTCGGCACGTATTCATCCGGCTTGTGGGCAAGTTCGAGGGAGCCGGGACCATACGACATGCAGTTCGGATTGCCGCACATGCCGGCAACGACGGCCGAGTCCGTATAGCCGGTGAATATGCTACGCTCAGGCTTCTTGCCGGTCGTGTGCAGGATGGCTGCTCCGAGGGCAGCGAGAAGGGGAGAGTCTGGATGCGTTTCAAGGGGAGGCCTGTCGCCCGTACAGGCAAGCGAGCCTGTGCATCCAGGCACAGCTTCTTCGGCTTCAGAGATGGCCTTTTCACAGAGCGCACGGACCGACGCCGTGGTGGCAGGCGGCACAAGGCGCATATCGATCGTCACCTTGCATGCATCCGGCACGACATAGGGGCTGTAGCCGCCCTCGATCTGGCCGAACGTGACGGTCGTGCGGCCGAGCTCCGGATGCTCTGGCAGCGTCAGGACTGCATGCCTGATGGAGCAGATGGCCTCTGCCATGGCGGCAATCGCATCGGCGCCCTTCCAGGGCGTGCTTGCATGCGCCGTCGTGCCGCGCATCTCAAGCTCGAACCAGGTGCGTCCCTTGTGCGCCTGGCGGATGAAGCCATCCGTCGGCTCGCAGTCGAGGACCCAGCCTGTGGCTGCGAACCAGCCTGCCTTGATGGCAGCCTCGACGCCACGCATGAAGTCCTCTTCGTCGACCGTGCAGACAAGGGCACAGGAATGTTCGGGCAGCCTGCCGGCATTGCCGACCGTGGCGAGAAGGTCTTTCATCGCCAGGAGGGCGCAGGCAAGGCCGCCTTTCATGTCGCAGGATCCTCTGCCATAGAGCCTGCCGCCTTCGACGGTGCCGCCGAAGGGGTCTATGCCCTTGCTCCAGCCGGAACCTATACGCACGGTATCCATGTGGGCAAGGAGCGTGAGGCTGGCAGGACCCGTCTCGTCCTCGTGCCCTTCGGCAGGGATGAAGAGACGGAGGCAGCGCCTGCCCGGCAGGGCTTCGAGCTCCTCGATGCGGATGCTTGCGGCAAGGCTTCCCGCAGAGGCTCTTGCCTTCTCCATCCAGCCTTTCACGAAGCGCTCGATCTCATCCTCATAGGCACCAGGGTCCGTGCTTTCGATCCTGACCAGCTGGCTCGTGAGCTCCTCTGCTTCAGCGTCCTGTTTTATGCCTGCCATCTTCCATTCACGCCTCCCTGAGGCCATTCCGCCGACATCTTGTAGCTACGCTTGACAATGGCGGATAGGCTCGAACTGCTAATAAATAGTAAGACAAGACAACAAACTGTTTGTTAGTCTATCACGTCTGCTATTTGATATTCGGAAACTGGCTGCACCGAAGGAGAGGGTGGCGTATGGCCGAAACCACGAAAGACAGCGTATTGTTCCAGAAAGAGGGAAAGCCTCCGGTAGGAGAGCTCCTCCCGCTTGCCCTGCAGCATGTCGTGGCTGCAGTCGTCGGCATCATCACGCCGGCAATCATCGTCGCAAACACCTGTGGCCTCTCGGCGGACGAGAAGACGATGCTCATCCAGGTCTCGCTCGTGATGGCAGGCCTCATCACGCTCATCCAGGCACACCCGCTCTTCAATGGCAAGATCGGTTCCGGCCTCCCCATCATCATGGGTGCTTCCTTCGCCTACGTGCCGACGCTCACCTCGATCGGTGCCGGCTTCGGTATCGGTGCCATCATCGGCGCTGAGCTCATCGGCGGCCTCGTTGCAATCGTCTTCGGCATCTTCCTGAAGCAGATTAGGAAGCTCTTCCCGCCTGTCGTCACGGGCACGGTCGTCTTCTGCATCGGCCTTTCGCTCTATACCGTGGCAATTGGCTACATGGCAGGAGGAAAGGGTTCTGCAAACTTCGGCAGCGCCCAGAACTGGATTGTCGCTATCATCACGCTCGTTGCCTGCGTCTTCTTCGGCAACTTCACGAAGGGCGTGACGAAGCTCGGCTCGCTTCTCTTCGGCATGCTTGTCGGCTACGCGGTCGCCCTCTGCTTCGGTATGGTCGACTTCTCCGGTGTCGCTGCTGCCGGCTGGTTCCAGCTGCCGAGCGTCATGCCGTTCGAGGTGCAGTTCGTCCCGTCTGCAATCGCAAGCATCTCGATCATCTACGTCGTCGCATCCGTCCAGGCCATCGGCGACTTCTCCGGCGCTTCCATGGGCGGCATGGACCGCGAGCCGACGGATGAGGAGCTCTCGGGCGGCATCATCTCCCAGGGCATCCTCTCGATCATTGGTGCCATCTTCGGTGCCCTGCCGACCTCGACCTATGGCCAGAATGTCGGCATCGTCACCCAGACCCGTGTCATCAACAAGAACGTCTTCTCGACGGCCGCCATCATCCTCATCGCAGCAGGACTCTTGCCGAAGTTCGCAGCCGTGCTTTCCGGCATCCCGCAGGCGGTCATCGGCGGTGCTACCGTGAACGTCTTCGGCACAATCACGATGACGGGCATCAGGATCCTCTCGCAGAAGGGCCTGACGCCGCGCAATGCCTCGATTGCTGGCCTCTCGGTCGCTCTCGGCATGGGCATCGCAATGACGGATGGCTGCCTTGCCGGCCCTGGCATGCCGGGCTGGATCTCCCAGGTCTTCGGCGATTCTGCGGTCATCGTCACCGCTATCGTCGCAATCATCCTGAACCTCGTGCTCCCGAAGGGCGGCCCGGACTCCGACGTCGTGGAGGCTGTCAAGGGCGCCCAGCAGATCGCGCAGGAAGGCGTCTCCGCGCTCTATGAGAGCGCCGCGAAGGGCACGCCTGCCATCGAGCTCCAGCAGGAGAAGATGGAGAATGCCCAGAAGGAAAGTGCTGACAAGAAGGAATAGCCAGACACCTCAGAGCCAGACGAGGAAGGGGAGCAGCCACGCGGCTGCTCCCCTTCTTTCATGGCTGCGAATATGGGCAGATCTCTCTACTGCTGTTGCTGCTGCTGGCTCTTCGCTTCGTCCATGTAGCTGTAGAGCGTGTACTTGGAGATACCGAAGTAGTTGCAGACCTTCTGGCCTGCCTTCGTGACGAGGAAGGCGCCGGAGTCGTTCAGGAAGCCGATTGCCTTGACCTTGTCCTCCTTCGTCATGAGCGCCACGGGCTTGCCGACGATGCGGACGCTCTGCTCGATGAGCTCGTCCAGGAGGTCGGTCACGTTGTGCGGAATCGTCTCCGGCTCCTGCGGCATGCTGCTCGAGAGTGCCGTGAAGTCCTCGAGGAAGTCCTTCATTGCCATGAACAGCGTCGTGTCGAAGTTGATTGCGAAGATGGCCTCGGGCTCGCCGTTCTCGTCGCGGAAGAAGATTGTCGAGGAGCGCAGCACCTTGCCGTTCTCGGTCTTCGTGAGGTAGGCGAGGTGGTCATGGAGCTTCGAGGGGTCGCTCCTCAGCGCCTTCAGGACCACGTTCGAGGGGCCGTCGCCGATCTTCCTGCCCGAGATGTGGCCGTTCTCGATTGCGACGATCGTGCTCGTCGGATCTGGCGACTTCAGGTCGTGAACCACGACCTCGCAGTTCCTGCCGAACTGGGCCGCGATGCCCTTTGCAAGGCGCTTGAGGAATTCGATGTTCGATGCATGCATGGAAATGCTCCTTGGCCTGTTTGCCGAGCCCCGAGAGCTTGAAACAAACAGAAAGTTTGTTAGACAAACATAGTGTAATTTATTATAGCAGAAAGTCTGAAACAGAAATCCTGTCCTGAAAAGATAAAGAGAAGGCCGGATGCGTTGGCGGGCAGACATTGACCGTTCACGGACCAGAAAAATATTAGTAAGGAAATCTAACAAAAAGTCTGTTAAGATGACGGCACGAAAGCGTTCCACGGGAATCCAGGGACCCCGGCGCAGGAGAGGGCCTGCTGAAGTCTGGACGGCGGTGCAGGAGAGGGCCCGCCGATCGTGAGCGTGGCCGTAGCTGATCTGCGGCGTGTAGCAGAGGAGAATACCCATGCTACTGGTAGGAAACGGGCATCTTGTCACCCGTCAGTCCGAGCTTCCGTATCTCGATGATGGCGCGGTCATCATCGACGGAGAGACTATTTCGGCCATCGGCACCACGGAGGAGCTCAAGGCCGCACATCCCGAGGCAGAGTTCGTCGATGCCCATCGTGGCTTCATCATGCCCGGCCTTGTGAACTGCCACACCCACATCTATTCGGGCCTTGCCCGCGGCCTTGCGATCAAGGGCTGCAACCCGCACAACTTCCTCGAGAACCTCGAGCAGCAGTGGTGGGCAATCGACCGCAAGCTCTATATGGAGGAGACGAAGGCCTCTGCCGAAGCAACGGTCCTCGAGAGCCTCAAGTGTGGCGTCACGACGATCTTCGACCACCATGCGAGCTTTGCAGAGATTCCTGGCTCGCTCTTTGCAATCAAGGACGTCTGCCAGGACCTCGGCATCCGTGCCTGCCTCTGCTATGAGACATCCGAGCGCGATGGCAAGGAGAAGCTCGACCAGGCCATCCAGGAGAATGTCGACTTCGCGAAGTGGGCCACGCAGCAGGATTCCGGCATGATTGCTGCCATGTTCGGTGGACATGCGACATTCACGCTCTCCGACGAGACGCTTGACCGCATGGCTGAGGCCAACGACGGCCTTGTCGGCTTCCACATCCATGTCTGCGAGGGCATGAACGATGTCTGGGATTCGCGCGAGAACCGTGGCGGCATCGCTCCGGTCGAGCGCCTGCTCCAGCATGGGATCCTCGGTCCCGACACGATGCTCGGCCACTGCATCCACATCACGCCGGCCGAGATGGACATGATTGCCCACACGCACACCTCTATCGTGAACAACCCTGAATCCAACATGGGCAATGCCGTCGGATGCGCCCCGGTGCTCGAGTTCTTCCGCCGCGGCATCAATGTCTGCCTTGGCACGGATGCCTACACGCATGACATGCTGGAGAGCCTGAAGGCATTCCTCACGATCCAGCGCCACAACGCAGGCATGCCGAACGTCGGCTGGGCCGAGGACATGCAGATGCTGTTCCAGAACAATCCGGCCATGGCATCAAAGCATTTCGGACGCAAGATCGGCACGCTCGAACCGGGCGCTGCCGCCGATATCGCGATCTTCGACTACCGCCCGTTCACGCCGATCTCCGATGCGAACATCGACGGCCACATGCTCTTCGGCTTCGAGGGCAAGGACTGCACGACGACGATCGTTGCCGGCAAGGTCCTCTACAAGGACCGCCAGTTCGTCGAGGCAGACGAGGCGCGCATCGACGCCCATATCCTCGAGCAGGCAAAGAGGCTCTGGGGAGACCTCAACGGCGAGGAGTACTAGGCCGCTTTTCTGCCCCCAGGGGCACCCATAGATATTGAAAGGGCGCCTTGTGCGCCTTGAGAGAGGAAATACCATGAGCGATATCATGCGTCCGATGCCGTTTGCGCAGATGATGGACTGGATCCTGACGGAGTATGCGGAGCAGGGCTCCATCTTCGGCGAGTCCCGCATCGTGAGGAAGCACGGGGGAGCACGCCCCATCTTCGAGGAGAAGATCGAGACGCCGTTCGGCCCTGCCGCTGGCCCGAACACGCAGCTTGCGCAGAACATCGTCGCGTCCTATGTGACGGGCGCGCGCTTCTTCGAGCTCAAGACCGTCCAGAAGATGGATGGCGCAGAGCTCTCTGCCTGCGTGAACAAGCCGTGCATCCTTGCCTCCGATGAGGGCTACAACTGCGAGTGGTCGACCGAGCTTACGGTCCACGATGCCTTCGGCGAGTATGTGAAGGCCTGGGTCGCCTGCAAGCTCCTCGCAAAGGAGTTCGGCCTCGGCAATCCTGACGGCTTCGTCTTCAACATGTCTGTCGGCTACGACCTCGAGGGCATCAAGACCGAGAAGGTCGATACCTTCATCAACCAAATGATGGATGCTACCGGCACGCCTGCCTTCGAGGAGGCCATTGCCTGGGCCAAGGCCAACCTCGACCGCTTCCAGCATGTCGATGAGGCATTCGTGTCCTCGATCACACCGCACATCTCCCGTTCCATCACGGAGTCGACGCTCCATGGCTGCCCGCCTGACGAGATTGAGCGCATCGCGACCTACCTCATCACGGAAAAGGGCCTCAATACTTACGTGAAGTGCAACCCGACGCTTCTGGGCTATGAGTATGCGAGGAAGACGCTCGACAGCCTCGGCTTCGACTACATCGTCTTCGATGAGCACCACTTCGTCGAGGATCTCCAGTGGGAGGATGCCGTGCCGATGTTCAGGCGTCTCTCTGCCCTCTGCGCAGAGCGCGGCCTCGAGTTCGGCGTGAAGCTCACGAACACGTTCCCCGTCGATGTGACGAGGGGAGAGCTTCCGAGCAATGAGATGTACATGTCCGGACGCTCGCTCTATCCGCTGTCGCTGACGCTCGCTTCCCGCATCGCTGACGAGTTTGATGGCAAGCTCCGCATCTCCTACTCCGGTGGTGCCGATGCAAACAGCATCTACGCGCTCGTCGATGCCGGCATCTGGCCGGTGACGATGGCAACGAACGAGCTGAAGCCGGGCGGCTATGCACGCTTCGCGCAGATTGCAGAGGTGCTCGATGCAATCGATGACGAGCCGTTCTCCGGCATCGATGCCGCCGCCGTGCACCGCCTTGTCGACGCAGCGCTTCAAGGCCCGCGCTACCGCAAGCCAATCAAGCCCCTGCCCGATCGCCATGTCAAGGGCTCGCTGCCGCTGCTCGACTGCTTCATCGCGCCCTGCCGCGAGGACTGCCCGATCAAGCAGGACATCCCCGGCTACATCCGCGCGGTCGGCGAGGGCAGGTATGCTGACGCCCTGAAGATCATCCTCGAGCGCAATGCGCTTCCGTTCACGACGGGCACGATCTGCCCGCACACCTGCGGCAATGGCTGCATGAGGAACTACTACGAGGAGCACGTGCACATCCGCGACCTCAAGCTCAAGGCAGCTGAGGAAGGCTACAACGATGTCGTGTCCACGCTCGCTGTGCGTGGCAGTCTGCCGGACAAGAAGATTGCCGTCGTCGGTGCAGGCCCTGCCGGCCTTGCCGCCGCGTCGTTCCTGACGCGTGCCGGTGCCGATGTCACGGTATTCGAGCGCACCGAAAAGGCTGGAGGCGTCGTTCGCCACATCATCCCGTCCTTCCGCATCGCCGATGCCTCGATTGACAAGGATGTCGAGCTCTGCAGCGCCTACGGCGCGAAGTTCGTCTACGGCAAAGAGATTGCAGATGCCACCGAGCTCCTGCATGAGGGATATACGGATGTCGTCGTCGCAATCGGTGCCTGGGCAGAAGGGCGTCCTGCCTTGAAGGAAGGCAAGGCGCTCGATGCGCTCGAGTTCCTCTCTGCGTTCAAGGCGGCGCCCGAGAAGGTCGACCTCGGCTCTGACGTCGTCGTGGTCGGTGGCGGCAACACCGCAATGGATGTTGCCCGCGCCGCCAAGCGCGTTGCCGGCGTGAAGCATGTCCGCCTTGTCTATCGCCGCACGAAGCGCTACATGCCGGCAGACGAGGAAGAGCTCGCCGAGGCACTGGCAGAGGGCGTCGAGTTCCTTGAGCTTCTGGCTCCGGTCTCGCTTGCTGACGGCAAGCTTCTCTGCGATGTTATGGAGCTCGGCGCTCCTGATGAGTCCGGACGTCGCCGCCCGGTCGCGACAGGGGAGACGCGCACGATTCCAGCCACGGCCGTGATTGCAGCTGTCGGCGAGAGGATCGATGGCAGCATCTACGAGAAGTCCGGCTGCAAGCTGGACGAGAAGGGACGCCCGGTCGTCGACGAGCATCTCGAGACATCGGTGCCGCACGTCTTCGCCGCAGGCGACTGCCGCCGTGGCCCTGCCACGGTCGTCAAGGCCATCGCCGATGCGCAGACCGTCGCTTCCGCTATCGCCGGTGCCGACTTCGAGGGCGCTGCGGACTCGAACGTGGATTCCGACTACTTCCGTCCGCTCGCACAGCGCGGCAACCTCTGTGCCGACTGCGCACACACGGAGAAGACGCGCTGCCTCGGCTGCGCCACGGTCTGCGAGACGTGCTGCGAGGTCTGCCCGAACCGTGCGAATGTCGCAATCAAGGTGCCCGGCAAGCGCGAGCGCCAGATTGTCCATATCGACGGCATGTGCAACGAGTGCGGCAACTGCGCCGTGTTCTGCCCGTACAGCGAGGGACGCCCCTACAAGGACAAGTTCACGCTGTTCTGGAGCCGCGAGGACTTCGACAGCTCGGAGAATGAGGGGTTCCTTCCGGAGGGGGCGAACTTCCGTGTGAGGCTCGACGGTGCCGAGCATGTCTACAACGTGAACGACACGTCGTGCGGCCTGCCTGAGGACATCCGCCGCCTGATCGTCGCCGTGCGTGAGCACTATTCGTATCTCATGGCATAAGAGATTTTTTCCGCGGAATGGAAGGCGAGGGGGCCTTCCATTCCGCATCCCGCGTCTGAAGGAGAGGGCACAAGCATGAAGAGAGCACCGATGGTGGCAGTCGTGCACTGCCTGGGCGGATCTGCCTTGAAGGAAGGCATCGTCCGCGAGGAGCTGCCGCAGGACTGTGCGGCGATTCTCGAGCTCCATCCTGACGGCATCCGTCTCTGCAGCTATGGGTGCCTCGGTGGCGGCTCGTGCGCTGCTGCCTGCCGCAAGGGTGCGATCTCCGTTACGGAGGACGGCGTTGCCCATGTGGACCGCTCGCTCTGCGTCGGCTGTGGCCTCTGCGCGAGGGCGTGCCCGCAGCACCTGATCGATATCGTGCCGCTCGACAATGCAATCCAGCCGCTCTGTGCAAGTGCTGACAAGGGCCCTGCTACGCGCAAGCTTTGCAGCACGGGCTGCATTGCCTGTGGCATGTGCGAGCGCGTCTGTCCGGCCGATGCCATACACGTTATCGATGGCCATGCCCAGATCATGCAGGAGCGCTGCGTTGCCTGCGGCATGTGCGCTACGAAGTGTCCCCGTTCTGTCATCCACGATGCCCAGGGCATCTTCACGGTCGCATTCTAGGAGGCCGGCATGAGCGAATATACCTTCACGGTGAACGGCGTCGAGCATACGACGTCCGAGAACAAGTCGCTTCTGCGCTATCTGAGGGATGACCTCCACCTGACGTCCGTAAAGGACGGCTGCTCCGAAGGCGCCTGCGGCACCTGCACGGTCGTTATCGACGGCATCGCCACGAAGGGCTGCGTCATGACCACAGCCCTTGCCCAGGGCAAGACGATCGAGACGGTCGAAGGCCTCTCCCACGAAGAGCAGGAAGCGTTCGTCTATGCGTTCGGCGCTGTCGGTGCCGTCCAGTGCGGCTTCTGCATCCCCGGCATGGTCATGAGCGGCGCCGCCCTTGTGCGCAGGAACCCGAATCCCACCGAGGATGAGGTCAAGCGTGCGATCCGCGGCAACATCTGTCGCTGCACCGGCTACAAGAAGATCATCGAGGGCATCATGAAGGCCGCTGCCATCCTTCGTGGCGACGAGCAGATAGACCCTGCGCTCGAGGAGGGCGGAGACTACGGCGTCGGCGAGCGTGCCTTCCGTGTCGATGTCCGCCGCAAGGTGCTGGGCTATGGCAAGTATCCGGACGATATCACGGAGCTTGACTTCCCGGACATGGCATACGCCTCGGCGGTGCGCTCGAAGTATCCGCGTGCCCGCGTGCTCAAGATAGATGCCTCGAAGGCAGAAGCCCTGCCGGGCGTGCTCGGCGTCCTCACAGCCAAGGATGTCCCCGTGAACCAGGTCGGACACCTGATTCAGGACTGGGACGTGATGATCGCGGAAGGCGACATCACGCGCTTCGTCGGCGATGCGATCTGCCTCGTCGTCGCAGAGGACATGAGTACGCTCGAGAAGGCGAAGAAGCTCGTGAAGGTGGAATACGAGCCGCTCGAGCCGATCCGCAACATCGCGGAGGCAAAGGCGCCGGGCGCCCCTCTCATCCATGAGTCGTTCAATGCCTTCGGGAACCACGTCGTCCTGAAGGACAACATCTGCCAGTCCCGCCACATCACGCGCGGCGATGCGCACAAAGCGCTTGCCGAGTCTGCCTACGTCGTGACGCATGACTTCGAGACGCCGTTCACGGAGCATGCCTTCCTCGAGCCTGAGTGCGCCGTCGCCTTCCCGTACAAGGGCGGCGTCAAGGTCATGAGCACCGACCAGGGTGCCTATGACACGCGCAAGGAAGTCGCCCACATGTTCGGCTGGGACAAGACGCCGGAGAAGGTCGTCGTCGAGACGATGCTTGTCGGCGGCGGCTTCGGCGGCAAGGAGGATGTTTCGGCACAGCACCTCGCAGCGCTTGCTGCTGTGCATTTCCAGCGCACCATCAAGTGCCGCTTCACGCGTCAGGAGTCCATCGACTTCCATCCGAAGCGCCACTACATGTATGCGACGTTCACGCTTGGCTGCGACAAGGATGGCATGCTCACGGGCCTCGACTGCGAAGTCAACTTCGATACGGGTGCCTATGCAAGCCTCTGCGGCCCGGTCCTGGAGCGTGCCTGCACGCATGCCGTGGGTCCCTATACGTACCAGAACACGGACATCCGCGGCTATGGCTACTACACGAACAACCCGCCTGCAGGAGCGTTCCGTGGTTTCGGCGTCTGCCAGACGGAGTTTGCGCTCGAGGAATGCATTGATCTTCTCGCCGAGAAGGTGGGCATCAGCCCCTGGGAGATGCGCTACCGCAATGCAATCGAGCCGGGCAAGGTCCTGCCGAACGGCCAGATTGCTGACTGCTCGACCGCCCTCAAGGAGACGCTTCTCGCTGTCAAGGATGTCTACGAGAAGAACCAGAGCCATGCCGGCATCGCCTGCGCTATGAAGAACTCGGGTGTCGGCGTCGGCCTTCCCGATGCAGGACGTGCGAACATCAAGGTCGAGAACGGGCGCGCCGTCGTCTATTCGGCGACGTCCGATATCGGCCAGGGCTGCAACACGGTGTTCCTCCAGGATGTATCTGAAGCCACAGGCCTGCCTCTTTCCTGCCTTGCGAACGGCGAATGCTCGACCGAGATGGCGCCGGACTCCGGCACGACCTCGGGCTCGCGCCAGACGGTCGTCACGGGCGAAGCAGTCCGCGGCGTCGCATTCCTTCTACGCGACGCGATGCTCGATGCGGAAGCGGGCAAGCCGGTCGTGGAAGGTCCGGTGCGTGCGCACGGCGACGGCAAGACGATCGAGTACGACGATGGCACGCCGTACGAGGGTGTCGGCTATGCAGATGGCTACGCGCTCGTCGCAGGCCATGGCATCCACCCAAAGAACCCCGAGGCAGCGCTCAAGGCGCTCGAAGGCCATGAGTTCGGCTATGTCTACTTCGAGCCGACCGACAAGCTCGGTGCCGACAAGCCGAATCCGAAGAGCCACATCTGCTATGGCTTCTCCTCGACGGTCGTCGTGCTCGAGGACAAGGGCAAGAACAAGGGCCGCATCAGAGAGATCTGGGCTGCGCATGATTCCGGCAAGGTCGTGAACCCGATTGCGATCCAGGGCCAGATCGAGGGTGGCGTCCTCATGAGCATGGGCTATGCCCTGACAGAGCGCTTCTCCTTGAAGGACGGTGTGCCCCAGGTCAAGTACGGCACGCTCGGCCTTCTGCATGCGACGGATATCCCTGACATCCACGCCATCTACGTCGAGAAGGAGCACCTGCTGCCCGTGAGCTACGGCGGCAAGGGTATCGGCGAGATTGCGACGATAGGCACCGCTCCTGCTGTCGCGAATGCCTACCACCAGCTCGACGGCGAGCTCCGCTGGCGGCTGCCGCTCCAGGACACGCCGTATACGAAGCGCCCTATCGAGGGCGACGAGCGCCTGTCGCTTCTTGAGGACCATGCAGAGAACGAAAGCTCCGATTGCCGATAAACAGAACTGAATACTGTTAGAACGATATCCTTTGCGGGTATCTTCCGCTCAAGGCAGGAGGGCGCATCCCTCCTGCCCCCAATCCAGCCAAACCATTGGGAAGCCAGGCGAGCACGCAGTGGCGCCAATCGCGAGAAAAGAGGTCGGACATGGATATCAAGGACGTGAAGAAGGTAACGGTTGCTGGCGGCGGCGTGCTGGGAAGCCAGATCGCTTTCCAGAGTGCCTATCGCGGCTACGACGTGACAATCTGGCTGCGCTCGGAGGGCTCGATCGGCCGCTGCCAGCCGAAGATCGACCGCCTGCACGAGATCTATCTCTCATCGCTCGAGGCATTGAAGACAGACCCTTCTGCCTATGCGTATGGATTCATGGGGAAAGACGAAGTCTCGCCTGAGCGCATCGACGAGGCGAAGGCAGCGGTGGAGCGTGCCTACAAGGGCCTCAAGCTCACGACCGACTGGGACGAGGCATTCGGCGACGCCGACCTCGTGATCGAGGCCGTGGCAGAAGATCCGGCACAGAAGACCGCGTTCTACGAGGGGCTCGCAAAGCATCTTCCCGAGCGTACCGTCATCGCCACGAACTCCTCGACGCTCCTGCCGAGCCAGTTCGCCGAAGCGACCGGACGCCCCGACCGCTACCTTGCGCTCCACTTCGCAAACGAGATCTGGAAGAATCCTTCTGCCGAGGTTATGGCGCAGAGCAAGACCGATCCGGCCAACTTCGCGCTTGTCTGCGCGTTTGCCGCCTCGATTCGCATGGTGCCCTTGAAGGTCATGAAGGAGCAGCCGGGATACCTCCTGAACAGCATGCTCGTGCCGTTCCTCAATGCCGCAGAGAAGCTCTGGGCAACAGGTGTCGCAAGCCCCGAGGATATCGACCTTGCCTGGAAGCTTGGCACCGGTGCGCCCGTAGGCCCCTTCCGTATCCTCGATATCGTGGGCCTCGTCACGGCCTACAACATCGGCAAGATGCATCCGGCAGCGCAGCAGGAGGGTACGCCCGAGCATGAGATCGTGAAGCTCCTGAAGGAGAAGATCGATGCCGGAGAGACCGGCGTCAATGCCGGCAAGGGCTTCTACGACTACACGAAGTAGCGCATCCTGGCTGCTTGATCTTCGAGAGGCCCGGCTATGGCAGCAGCCTGGCCGGGCCTCTTTCCGTCTGCTGCTTCGTTCCTGCCGTTCGCAGACAATACCTAAATATTTGTCAGTTATGCTTGCAAATAGTAAGAGCTGTGCTTTAATAGGATTGTCAAACAAAAAGTATTGTATCAAAACAATATGTAATGTCTGGAAGGATGCAGCATGGAGCCTGAAATCAAGTGGGTTGCCAACAAGATGCCGAAGAGCGAGGACAAGAACCTTGAGATCATGTCGCTCGAGAATGTCGGCAAGGCACGCGCGTTCCACAAGAGCTTCCCGCAGTATTCCGTGACGCCTCTGGCCAACCTGGCTGGCATGGCAGAGCGTCTGGGGCTCGGCGGCCTCTATGTGAAGGACGAGTCCTACCGCTTCGGCCTGAATGCCTTCAAGGTGCTCGGCGGCTCCTTTGCAATGGCCCGCTACATCGCTGAGGAGACCGGCAAGGATGTCTCCGAGATGACGTTCGACTACCTGACGTCCGATCAGCTTGCGAAGGACTTCGGTCAGGCTACGTTCTTCACGGCCACGGATGGCAACCACGGCCGCGGCGTCGCCTGGGCAGCGAAGCGCCTGCACCAGAAGGCCGTCGTGCACATGCCGAAGGGCACGACGAAGACGCGCTACGACAACATCGCGAAGGAAGGCGCCCAGGTCACGATCGAGGACCTGAACTACGACGACTGCGTGCGCCTCGCCGCGAAGGAAGCATCCGAGACCGAGCACGGCGTGATCGTGCAGGATACGGCCTGGGACGGCTATGAGAAGATCCCGAGCTGGATCATGCAGGGCTACGGCACCATGGCAGCAGAGGCAGCAGACCAGCTGCGCGAGCTCGAGGTGAACCGTCCGACCCACGTCTTCATCCAGGCAGGCGTCGGCTCCTTGGCCTCTGCCATGGTTGGCTACTTCACGAACCTCTTCCCGGACAATCCTCCCAAGTTCGTCATCATGGAGGCTTCCGCGGCCGCCTGCCTCTACAAGGGTGCCGTGGCTGCAGATGGCGATCCGCGCATCGTCGGCGGCGATCTTCTGACCATCATGGCAGGCCTTGCCTGCGGCGAGCCGAACACGATCGGCTGGGATATCCTGAGGAACCACGCCACGGCATTCACGAGCTGCCCCGACTGGGTCTCCGCCAAGGGCATGAGGATGCTCGCGGCACCTGTCAAGGGCGATCCTGCTGTCACCTCAGGCGAGTCCGGCGCTGTCGGCATGGGCGTCATCTCCTCCATCATGACCGACCCTGCCTACGCCGACCTGAAGGCCGAGCTTGGCCTTGGCCGCGATTCCAAGGTGCTCCTGTTCTCGACCGAGGGCGATACCGACCCGGTGCGCTACCGCGAGGTCGTGTGGAACGGCGCTTGGTCGAGCGAGGACGACCCCGCAAAGCGCTAAAAGGCGCATATAACATCTGCTTCCCTCATGCAGCATCCGCTGCATGCACAAGCTCCTTTCCAGCTGACAGGCCTGCTTCCCATCCGGCAGGCCTGTCGTGCTATGCAGAGGGCATGGGTGTGCCTGCCGCCCAGGGCTGAAAACGTGCCGTCTGCGGACAAAACAAAAAGTTTGGCATCCACACTTGTTTTTAGAATCGGGCGTGCTTTAATACTAGATAGCAAACAAAAAGTTTGGCTGACAGAAATATGGTCTGTCTGACGGCACAGCGAACAGCAAGGCTGTTCTGGCCCAACCGAGGAGGTACCGATGAAGAACCTGGACTACGACAAGATCAAGGCGGCTGCAGCGGCATACAGCAAGGACATGACGGCGTTCCTGCGTGCTATGATCAGCCATCCGAGCGAGTCCTGCGAGGAGGGCGAGGTCGTCGCCTGCATCAAGGCCGAGATGGAGAAGCTCGGGTTCGACGAGGTCAAGGTCGACGGCCTCGGCAACGTTATGGGCTTCATGGGCACGGGCGACAAGATCATCGCAATCGACGGACATATCGATACCGTGGGCATCGGCAACCGCGACAACTGGGACTTCGATCCCTATGAGGGCTTCGAGGACGACCAGCTCATCGGCGGCCGTGGCGGCTCCGACCAGGAGGGCGGCGTCTGCTCTGCGACGTATGCAGCCAAGATCATGAAGGACCTCGACCTCATCCCCGAGGGCTACAAGATCATGGTCGTCGGCACGGTCCAGGAAGAGGACTGCGACGGCATGTGCTGGCAGTACATCTACAACAAGGACCACATCAAGCCGGAGTTCGTGATCTCGACCGAGCCGACGGACGGTGGCATCTACCGCGGTCACCGCGGCCGCATGGAGATCAGGGTCGACGTCCACGGCGTCTCCTGCCATGGCTCCGCTCCCGAGCGCGGCGACAACGCAATCTACAAGATGGCTGACATCATCTCCGATGTCCGTGCCCTCAACAACAACGGCGCCGACGAGTCCACGTCCATCAAGGGCCTCGTGAAGATGCTCGATCCGAAGTACAACCCGGAGCACTATGAGGATGCCCGCTTCCTCGGCCGCGGCACCTGCACGGTCTCCCAGATCTTCTACACGAGCCCGTCGCGCTGCGCTGTCGCAGACTCCTGCGCCATCTCCATCGACCGCCGCATGACGGCAGGCGAGACCTACCAGTCCTGCCTCAAGGAGATCGAGGACCTGCCGGCCGTCAAGAAGTACGGCGACGTGAAGGTCTCCATGTACATGTACGACAGGCCAAGCTGGACGGGCGAGGTCTATGAGACCGAGGCCTACTTCCCGACGTGGATCAACAAGGAGACCGCTCCGCATGTGAAGGCGCTCGTCGATGCCCACAAGGCGCTCTTCGGCGACAAGAGGATCGGCTGCGAGAAGTCCATGGACAAGCGCGAGGGCAGGCCTCTGGTCGACAAGTGGACGTTCTCGACGAACTGCGTCGCAATCCAGGGCCGCTATGGCATCCCGTGCGTTGGCTTCGGCCCGGGCGCAGAGTCCCAGGCACATGCCCCCAACGAGGTCACCTACAAGCAGGACCTGCCGACGGCAGCTGCCCTCTATGTCGCAGCCGTGAACCTCTACGACCCGAAGAGCGGCGACACGTCTGACGCAACCGAGTACCGTGCAGACCTCACGGACAACGATATCAAGTAGTTCAGAGAGCAGAAGCAGAACCTATTTCCAGGAGAGGATCCTCATGGCAGACACCATCAAGCCGTATCTCGACGAGCTCGGCAAGCTCGACTTCAAGAACATGTACAACAACGACTTCCTGCACACGTGGGACAAGAC
>JBJEHU010000058.1:0-4810 GCA_051876355.1 Atopobiaceae bacterium
CTAAGCCGCTTACAGTTCTATGAGCCTAACTATGCTGCAAGTCCTTAGCCATTTGCAGATATATGCCAGGAGATTGGCGCTGGCGTATCATTTCATTCAGAAACGTTTCGGGCAGACAGAGCTTCTGCCCTCTAGATAAGGAGCTTGCCAGATATGAAGTGCCCGAAGTGCGGAGCTGAAGTCCTGGACAATGCCCGCTTCTGCACGCAGTGCGGCTATCCCCTGAAGCCCGGTGCCAAGGCACCGAAGGTGCATGTCGTGAAGGCACAGGATGCCGCTGCTACGGTCGCTGCCGGACAGATCGACGAGGCGGTAAGAAAAGCTGCCCAGGAGCGCTCCAAGGGGCAGACACAGCCTATGGGAGCGGTAGGAGACGCCACCGTGCCGACACAGTATGTGCCGGAGGCGACGACCCGCGTCGTTTCTGATGCAATGGCAGAGACCGCAAAGGTCGATGACGCGGCGACGAAGGCGGTGGACTTCGAGACCTATATCGAGGAGCCGGCAACTGAAGCTGTCTTCGAGAGCGAGGAAGAGGACACCGATCCTTCCTTGGGCCTTGAGCGCATAGACGGCGAGAGCATCGACTCCGACTCGACGCTCACGCAGGTGGCGCCTGTCGCCGTGCCGCTCGAGATGGCAGAGACGAGGGAGCCTGCGCCAGAAGAGGCGCCTGCAGAAGAGGAGAAAGCATCCCAGGAGGAAGACGCGTCTGAGCCCGAGAAGAAGGAAGAGAGCGCAGACGCAGACGGTGTCTCGCATGGACAGAACCCGAAGAGCCGCCGTGCCATCGCTATCGCGATCTGTGCCGCAGCTGCCGCCCTGGCTATCGCCGTCATCGGCTACCTGTTCCAGTGGTGGGGTGGCGTGAGCGTTCCTGATGTCCAGGGGCTTTCAGAGGATGTGGCTGTCCAGAAGCTCGAGGATGCAGGCTTCGTGGCTGATGTGGACTACACGTATGTGGACTCGGATGCCGGAAAGGTGCTCTCGCAGGGCACGAAGGCAGGAGAGCGCCACGACAAGGGAACGACCATCTCGCTCGAGGTGGGAAAGGCCCGTACCATCCCCGATATCATCGGCAAGACGAAGGACGAGGCAGCATCGGCGCTCTCCGATATCGGTGCCGGCACGATTCACTATGTGTATCAGAGCTCTGACTCAGATGCCGGCACGGTCCTTGCGGTGGATCCCGATGTGGGCACGACGATCTCTGCAGGCGATACCGTGACCTTGACGGTAGCGCAGGGCTATGAGGTGCCTGATGTGATTGGCATGACAAAAGACGCTGCGGTGAGCACGCTCTCCCAGAGCGGGCTTGTGGCCCAGGTCGTCTATGTGGATGCAGACCGCGAAGCAGGCACCGTGGACTCGACCGATCCTGCTGCCGGCACCCAGGTTTCCTCGGGCACGGTCGTGACCGTACGTGTCGCGAACGAGAAGAAGGAAGAGGACAGCTCAACGCTTACCGATGCAGACCATGTCGCAGACTACTTCTCTGCCACGCCGCAGGACATTGCCAAGTTCATGGAGCAGCAGGGATACAAGCTCGTCTATGGGGCATCTGCTGACAATGTAGCCACCTGCACCTATACGAAGGAATATGCACCGACCATTGCCTTCACGCCGACACCCCATGCAAAGGCGCAGACGTCGGGCGCCACGGACGATGTGCTAACCTCTGGTGCCACGATCTCAGGCGTGCAGCTCACAGTTGCCGCCTCCGATGCAGGTGCTACGGCACTGACGGATGATGGCGTGTCTGCGGTCATGTCGTTCTGCGGCCTTTCCACGAAGGGTGCCACGGTATCGAGCAGCAGCACGTCCTCTTCCTCGACGTCCACGTCCGGGAACGGCTCTTCCAGCACGTCTTCGCAGAGCCAGTCTTCGAGCTCCTCTTCGAGCACAAGCACGAACTCATCCACGAATTCGAATTCCTCTACGAACACGTCTGACTCGAAGGACAGCTCGAGCACGAAGACCACGTCGAGCCTTTCCTACATCTGCAGCGCCGGCACCCAGGACGACCTCATCTGGACCGTGCTGCTCTATCAGGAGTCGGGCTCTTCGACCATCCAGGCAGTCGTGACGTGCGCTCCGAAGGATGCCTATGCGGCACAGTCGGGAGACCTGAAGCAGATCGCACAGTATGCAGCAGATACCTATCTGGGGGCGAAGTAGCCATGAAGAAGCCAGACGAGAAGAAGGACCAGAAGAAGGAACAGGGCAGGAAGAAGCCGGATGTCGATCCAGCCTTCGCCCGTCCCGAGAACGAAGACGATGACGGATACGATCCATGGTCCGATAGGAGGCCCAAGGCAGAGCCGCTCTTCGAGCGCGATCCGTGGGACTAGGATTCTATCATTCAGAGAATGAGGCGAAGGGGCGTCTGCGGTGCTGCAGGCGCCCCTCCTACGTTGTCCCTCGTGCAAGCAAGTGTGTCAGTAAAATGACACTTGGGCTCGGAAGGGCAAGACGCCAACTGGGCAAACGTCATTTCAGCGAGACGAAGTGTAAATTTTGGGGCCCCAAAATTTACACTTGCCTTCGAAAGCACGGTACGGAGACCTGTTGCAGCGGCTCCTGGAAGACCTGCTTTTCCGGACCATGATGAGGCTGGACTGAGATATTTACGAGTGGCCGGATAGCCAAAGCTACATGAGCTGGTATATTTACTTCAGCCGGGGTCGTTTTGGACGTAGGCCCAAGGGAGCTGCATTGCAGCTAGCGTGGGGTACCCGGCTCATTCTTTGAGTTCTTGCTCTGCAGGCAGCTTTCGCGAAGCAAAAGGTGAGAGCCTCTGTCTATATGCCAAGCTCGGGGAACAAGGCTTCCGCCGTTTGATAAGTCTTGTGATTGGGATTGGCTTCTATGGGGTTCGTTTCGTCCGTGGCCCAATGAGTATCCGTAGGAATGGATTTTGCGGAGTTCAGAGGGCAATTCTCACCCAGAGCTTGTCGCTCCTGGGCACCATAGTGGAACAGCCAATTCTGCTGGCTGAGCCGCAGGATCCAACAAAGTCGCTCCCCCGTCTCTGCCATGCTGGTGCAAGACTCTGGGTTTGCCTGGCATCGGTTTTTTAGCCTCCTTGCTCCGCATTTTGCCAAGAAATGGATGAATGCACATTTGAATTCATGCCGGGTAAAGATATTGCATTCGGTCGAAATTCTAGGTTCTGGCAGCTCTGTTATATCTCGGGTATTCCTACCAAACAGCCTCTTTAATGATGAAATAATATAAAGATATGTATAGAATATCTTTAGTTAAAGTGCATTGAAAGGAGATGCCATGCCTAGGATCATTTCGAGCACAAAGCTGCGTAACGAATACAATGAGATATCGAGCCAGGCCCACAAGGATCCGGAGCCAATTTTCGTCACGAAGAATGGAAACGGTGACCTTGCACTCATGAGCATGGAAGCCTATGAGGCGCTGGCTCGTCGTGTTGAGCTTGTGAGCTTGCTGGCAGTCGGCCACGCAGACGTTGAGAGTGGGCGCACTGTTGACGCAAATGAAGCCATCGCTGCCCTGCGCGAGGAGTTCTCCAAATGAGTGCTTGGCATGTGCGACTGGCAGAAACGGCAGTAGGAGACATCAGAGAAGCCACAATTTATATTTCCGACCAGCTGTTGAATCCAAAGGCTGCAGACGACTTTCTTGATGAAGTGCAAGTCAAGATTGACATGCTTGGAAAGAATCCTGAAGCATATCCACGCGTAAGGGACTTCGGCTTGGCAAGGGCGGGATACCGATGGTGTTCGGTAGGGAATTTTCTGATGTTCTTTAATGTGGATACGACTAGGCATCTTGTGTATGTCGAGAGAGTGCTCTTCGGGTCGCGGGATTGGAAGTCATTGCTTTAATCAACCTCCAAAATAGGTTGATGAATGGCTGCAGTATGGAATCTCGTTTTCTGATTGCCCTCTGCACGGAAGATGCAGACGCGCTTTCGCTATAGGCCGCAAAAGCTCTAAAGAGAAGCGGATGCCTGCTGGACGGGCATCCGCCGATAGCTGTCTACGCTGGTGAATCTTCTGCTTACATCCCGAAGTTGGACACGAGAAGCTGGAATACGCAGATGGCAGCAATGGCGAGGATGGCCACGACTACAGCAAGTGCGATGACAGACTTCGTGCGGCGTGCGCGCTCCTGGGAAGCGAAGATGGAACGGCGTCCCTTCGGGATCTCGAGGTACTGGCCATAGTGCAGGTCGCGCTGCAGACGCTTCATCTCGGAGCGGGAACGACGGTAGGAAGCGCCAGAGAGCGGGCCGCCACCGCCGATAGCGATGCCGGAGTCATGCGTATAGTCGCTCGGATACTTCGTGTTCTGGGGCTCGGAGATCGTCGGCTGGGTCTTGCGGGGGCGGGATGGATGCACATAGCCGCCCTGGCGCGGGAAGCTGCCGGTGGGGCGTACATCACGCTCGGCAGGGGCGGCATAGCCTGTCTCCTGCTGCTGGGGAGCAGGAGCATAGCCATCCTGTGCGGGAGCGTATCCCGTATTGTCCATATTCACATGCTGCGCCTGGGTCCTCGGACGGGGCTCTCCTGCAGAGTCCTCGTACTCTCCGGCGTCTGCATCCTCATATCTATAATCGTTCTCGTCCACAGACATCCTCTCCCATAGGCGAGCGAAGTTTCATCTCGCTCCATTCTATCTCATGGAGCCCTACCCCATGCAAAACTGGACAGCTGGCGACTTTCAGATTCTGAGAAACCACAAAGCCCCGCTGTGCCTTGCGGCAGACTGAATGGGATGGCGGATTGTCAAGCTGAGTGCAACATCTCCCGATAGACCTCGTTGGCCGTCT
>JBJEHU010000059.1:0-25047 GCA_051876355.1 Atopobiaceae bacterium
AAGCCTTCCGGAGCCGGTGCGTGATGGGAGCACCCACAGGTTTCAGGACTGAACCGAATATATCGGCGTCATCCCCTTCATGCTTGAACCCGATCTCTTATAGGAAAACCCTGCTGTGCAGCGCAGATATCTCAACGTAGATGCTCGGTTACGGTAATGCCTGCTTAGATTAGCCCTGTTTTCACTTAAGCAGATCTTCAAGGTCGAGCTGTGCATTCTTCTGGCTGCCCAGACTATGTGTATAGCCATGAATGGCGTCAATCAGGTCATGCTTCCGCCAGTAGTCCTCCAGGAATTCGCGCTCCTTGACCCTATCCATCTTCAGTTTCTGCTTGCACCAATCGCTGGCCTTCATCTTCTGCTTGCCATGTCTATACCATTCGTCATACTCGCCTTCACTGACGAGAATCAGGACTTCAATCTCCTGCCTCGTGATGACATCACGGCATACGACCGTATCCTGGTAGAACTTCGGAATGGAGAACCTGCCAGGATTGACATCGACAATCCTGGCTACGACAAGTCCCCCTGGATAATCAAGCCCGAAGAACCTGCTCTCTATGTCCTTTGCTTTTCTGAGCCGCGTACAGGGCTGCTGCGTATCAACATCACGTACAACATGGTTGTTCGGCACGATCAGAGCATCTTCCTCGAACAGTCTCTGCATGATCACGGCTTCAGCCGTGCCTTCACAGCTGAAGAGAACATATTTCGATGAAAGCTCGTCTCGGAACTGTTCTCTTCCGCTATTCATCGGCACCATCCTTCACAGAAGCCAGGACATAGTCCATAAGATCACGTACCTTGGGGTAGCTGGGCATGGAACCTTTGATGAAGTTCGAGAGGATGACTTCGCTCTTCTTGTTCTCAATGCGCTTGACTTTGTCTGAGTACTTCACGACCTCAGTTCTGTAGGACTTGTCACGCACCAGTAGATATACATCGTCTTTCCGAGGCAGTCCGTCGATGATTTCCGGATAGTGTGTTGTGAAGACAAGCTGGGCACCATTCTTGTTGATCGCAGGGGAAAGGAATAGGTTCATGACAGTCGCAACCAGAGACTTGTTGAGACCTCTCTCAATCTCATCCACAATCATGATGCCACCATGGTTGAGAGTATTGATGGCATGCTGGACGAGGTCAGCACCAACCAGGGTACCGCTTGAGAGCTGGCCCTCTGCGGCATTGCGGCTGAGCTGACGCTCTGGCTCTCCATAGAACTTGAGACGATATACTTCGCTTTCCGGATCCCACCCAAGAGACTCGATGCTCCCATCGAACGCATTGACCAAAGGCGTTGCGTATGATTTTTCTTCAAGGTGTCCTGTGACAATCCCGTACTTCTTGATGCGTTTGCCAACAACAGCCGAGACAACGCTCATGCTGTCCTGCAGAAAAGTCTTCTTGTCTTCAGACAATGCACCGGGTTCATCCCCTTGCGCATTGCGATGTATCTGCAGTTCGGATTGCGCAATGAAGCCATCAAATGTAGCCATGTCCTTCTTCGTCGGATACGGCTTTTTAAACCTATAGAGCCTTTCGTCCTGAATGACATACGGCACGATCGAATCTGCTGCACCTCTTCTAAGCGCTGCATCCAGGGCGTAGTACTTGCCTTCGTCCCAGAATATTGCTTTCAGACCAAAGTCTTCGTTTAGTTTCGCAGGAATCGTCGCAGAGGGGTACCGGTCATAGCGCATGTCTGAAGGTACAGAAAGGTAATCGGCAACCATCCTCAGCAGTTTGATGGCGGTAGTTTTGCCGGAGGCATTAATGCCAGAAAGCGCTATGACGTTCTGTGTATAGATATTCGAGTTTCCAAGACGTGATACGCCACGCAATGCGCTCCCATCTCTTGGCTGAGCAACACGATCGGTCGCATAGAGGTCCATCGAGAACTTGCCTTCCTTGTAAAGGCCGTCACCGTCAATCTTGAATTTCAGGATTCTCATAGCAGCCTTCTTTCCCCATTCCGCATTCATCAAGCAGCTGATAACTCCGCACATGACGGAGCGTATAGATATTATAAACATATTTTTTGTTTATAGTTATAATATCAAGGGTCTTTGTAGGACCCTTTCGACCCATATACAAATGGGCTGTAATTGCTCTGTCAGGTTAAAGGCCCGAGCGGGATACCCCCGCGGCAGATGCCTGTTCTGAAGACCTGCTGTTTGGGGTATGATGATTGAGCACCCACGGAGGGGTGGCAGAGCGGTTGAATGCAGCGGTCTTGAAAACCGCCAGGCGGCCTAGCCGTCTCGAGGGTTCAAATCCCTCCCCCTCCGCCATTTTTAAGATACAGCAGGCAGCTGTATGACATAGATGCTGCATCACGCGGCGTCCCGAGCAGATTGGACGTTCCCATGGCAGTCGCACTCATCATCATCGCTATTGTCATCATCCTCGCTATCTGGTTCATCACCCTGCGCAACGGCATTGTCGAGAAGAACAACCGCTGCGACAACGCGCTGCAGACAATCGACACCCAGCTCCAGCGCCGCTTTGACCTCATCCCGAACCTCGTGGAGACCGTCAAGGGCTATGCAAAGCACGAGTCCGAGACGCTCGAGGCCGTGACGGCAGCACGCGCCGCTGCGACGAGCGCACAGACAACCGGCGAGCGCCTTGCCGCAGACAACCAGCTCACGGCGGCCCTGCGCCAGCTCTTCGCGGTATCTGAGGCTTACCCCGACCTCAAGGCTAATGCGAACTTCCAGCAGCTCCAGTCCGAGCTCACCGACACCGAGAACCGCGTCTCCTATGCCCGCCAGAGCTACAACGACTGCGTGCTCTCCTACAACAACGCAATCCAGACGTTCCCGGGCAACATCGTCGCTGGCTCCTCGTTCCAGAAGCGCGAAGGCTTCAAGGTGGAAAATCCGGCAGCACGCCAGGCTCCGTCCGTCAAGTTCTAGGAGCCAAGACATACTCCAGCACGCACGAAGGGCGCTCGCACAGGCGGGCGCCCTTCTTCTTGGCTCGATATATGTTCTGTTATAGCTAGCTGAGCTGTAGACAGGCTCTGAAGCCGCGGGAGGTATAGTAGGAGTCTGCTCCGTTGCAGTAGATGAAGACCCGGCCATATCTCCTCGAGCCGAAGAGCGCACCTCCCTGCTCCCGCATGTCCTCAGGCGTCAGGATCCAGCTTGTCGTCTTCTCGTCGAGCGGCTCTATGTCTTCAAGGGCAAGATACATTGCCTCTGACACTAGCGTGAGGCCATGTGCCTCTGCAAGCTCCTGGGCGCTCGTCTCGGGAGGATTGCGCTTCCGCTCCGTCCTTGCCTTCCCGTCATAGCAGACAGATCTTCTCTTCGGCGACTCATGGCTGAAGTCAACATAGCAGAGACTGCCTTCGAAGACGAAGGCATCGGGCTCCCCTCCGGTCTCTTCCATGTAGGCAACGGACTCAAGCTTCTGGGCATCGAGTGCAGACGCCACCTCATCCCAGGAGAGGGAGGGATGGCGAGAAGGGTGGGCACAGAAGCGTGCCTTCAGGGTCTCGGTCATGTCCATGGGTATCCTTCCTGCTGCGTGCCTATGCCTGGCTCTGTTCTGGTAGCTGTATCCCCTGAAAGACAGCCTTCATATCGCATGCATCGCCTGGCCAAGGATTCAGATTCCCATGTATTTATTTCATATCTGATGTACCGTTCGCCGAAAGTTTGTGATGATGCAGGCCTACATCTCTTTTCAGATATATGCATATACTCGATATTGTGTACTGGTAGCAACCTTCAGAATCCACCGCACGTCAGAGGCCCTGTTTTTCAACTCTGCCCTCAAATCTGTTAACGCACTCATCGATGCTTGATGCATTTTATGCCTGTTACCTGCTCTTTTCATAACACTCTCTTTACACATTAAGATTCATTTCAGTTGACACAATGATTTCCAAAGCGCAGTATGACGCTATCTCTATATTCAGACTGTGTTGAGGTATCTGCGCCCCTTCCAGCGGTTCTTTCACAGTCCAAAACGAAGATTGGAGCTGCACATGAAGAAGCCGAGCATCGCCCGCAACGCAATCGCTGTGGCGGTGGGCCTGAGCCTTGTTGGCTCTGGCGTCCCCCTGACTGCACTCGCTGAGGGCAGGGGATCCGTCGACGATCAGAAGACGAACGACACTGCAACGACCTACGATGTGGCAACCCTGAAGCAGAAGCTCGCTGACGCGACCGCTGCCGAGGATGCTGCACAGAAGAAGGTCGACAACGCTGTCGACAACGCTCTCAAGGCAGAGCAGAACCTCAAGGACGCAAAGGCCAAGGCTGCTGACGCAGCTGCGAAGCTCGAGGCTGCACAGAAGGCAGCTGACGATGCAAAGGCCTCCAACGACAACGTCCAGGAGGCCGTCAAGGAGTGCCAGACCGACCTCGACGAGGCTAATGCCGATCTCGCCAAGGCTCAGAAGGCCTACGACGATGCCATTGCCGAGCGCAACCATGTGATTGACCTCAAGACTGCCCTCGACAAGGCCATCGCTAACCGCGACCAGGCTGCCAAGGACTGGAACGCTGCCTACGACGCCTACGAGAAGGCTGGCGACGCCTACAACAAGGCATATGACGACACCAACGCTGCCCAGGATGCCTACAACAACTCCAAGGCAACCGTCGAGCAGGCCCAGAAGGCCTTCGATGAGGCCAACGAGGCCTACAAGAAGGCTGCCAAGGACTGGAACGACACGTTCGACGCCGAAGAGGCAGCCCACAAGGCAGCCGACGAGGCTACGAAGGCCACGGATGACGCCCAGAACGCCTACCTCCCTGCCCAGAAGGCAACGGATGACGCCCAGAAGGCAGCAGAGGATTCTGCAGCAAAGCTCTCCCCGCTCGCCAAGACCCTGAACGACGCTCAGGACGCCTACGACGCAGCAGGGGCCGCCTACAACGATGCTCACGCTGCTACCGACAAGGCAAACGACGCCCTGATCCAGGCACAGGATGCCGAGGCAACTGCAAAGCGCGCAGCTGACGACGCCGACACCGCACTCGCTGATGCCAACAGCAAGGCTGTCTACGCGGACGAGGCTTACGAGGACGCAAAGGACGCCACGGCTGATGCCCAGGCAAAGGCAGATGCCGCCAGCAAGGCACTCGACGACGTCAAGGCCAACACCAACTACGACGCTCTCGAGCAGCAGGCAAAGGACGCCGACGCTGCCCTCGCCCAGGCAAAGGCAGAGCAGGATGCCGCTCAGAAGGCTGACGACGAAGCCAACCAGGCTGTCGTGGATGCATACGCTGAGCAGCAGCAGGCCGAGACGAACCTCGCAGACGCACAGGCCAAGCAGGAAGCTACCGCCAAGGACGTTCTGGCCAAGGCTGCAGCCGCCCAGAAGGCCGAGAACAAGGCTGCTGAGACAGGCGATCCGGCAGACATCGAAGCCGCCAAGGAAGCACGCGCTGCCTCCAACGCCGCTGATGCTGCCAACGCTGCTGCAATCCAGGCTGTCACGGATGCACAGAATGCCGTTGACGCCGCCCAGCAGAAGGTCGTCGACCTCAACAAGAAGGCCTACGCCGCTGACGACGCTCTCGATGCCGCCAAGGCAAAGACCGCCGATGCCCAGAAGGCAGCAGACGCAGCTGACGCTGCATTTGCACAGGCCAAGGCACAGGTCGCCGACGCACAGGCTGCAGCAGATGAGGCCAACCAGGCCCTGAAGGATGCTCAGGCTGCAGAGGCTGCCGCCAAGGAGGACGACGATCAGGCCAACGCAGACCTCGATGAGGCATGGGCAAAGGACCAGCAGGCACAGGCTGACTACGCGGCTGCCAAGCAGGCTACCGAGGATGCACGCAAGGCCTTCAATGACGCAAGCACGAAGGAAGCCAATGCCGCTGCCGCCTGGAACGACGCCTATGACGCCCTCGATGATGCACAGCAGGCATACGACGAGGCTGACGCACAGGCCACGAAGGACAACGACGCCTGGAAGGCCGCAAAGCAGAACTCCGACCAGCTCAAGAAGGTCCTCGATGACGCAATCGCCAAGCGCGATGACGCCTACAAGGCCTGGAACGACGCTTACGATGCCTACGAGAAGGCTGGCGACGCCTACAACAAGGCTGACGAGGCCCTCTCCAAGGCAAGCGACGATCTGAAGAACGCACAGAGCGACTCCGATGCCCTCAAGAAGGCCATGGAGGACGCAATCCGTGCCCGCGACAAGGCAGGCAAGGACTGGAACGCAGCCTTTGAGGCCAACGAAGCAGCCGAGAAGGCCTACAACGAGGCCGTGAAGACGGTCGACGCTGCACAGGACGCCTACCTCGCAGCCGAGAAGACCGCTCCGACCGACGAGCAGATCGATGCCCTCAAGAAGAACCTCGATGAGGCTCAGGATGCCGTCGACATCGCCAAGAAGAACCTCGAGACCGCCAAAAAGGCAGCCGCCAAGACCGAGAAGGCTCTGAAGGACGCTCAGGACGCTCTCGATCAGGCCAAGCAGGACGACGCTGACGCAAAGCAGGCTCTCGCCGATGCCCAGAAGGCACACGACGACGCTGTCGCCGCCCTCGAAGAGGCCAAGGATGCCCTCAAGAAGGCTCAGGACGAGGTCGCCTACTGGCAGGCAGCTCTTGACGCCGCACAGCAGCAGGAGCCGGAGCAGGCTTCCGACACGACGTCTGACACGAAGTCTGACACCAAGGCTGAGCCGAAGCACATGAAGGACACCGCAGAGGCCTCCAAGACCGCTGTTCCTGACACGAGCGATCCTTACGGCAATGTTGCCGGACTCGTCGCTCTCGTCGGTGCAGGCGCTGTCTCCATCGCAGCTGGCAAGCACTTCCGCCGCGAGCTCTAAGCTTTTCTAGCTCATACGGATGGCAGAGCGCCCGGAGCTTCGGCTCCGGGCGCTCTTTCTGTGTCGCCTGTTTTCTATGGCTCCAAGAGCATATCAGCCTGCAAGCGCTCTTTCCCGCATGCTTCGGGAGATTGCTCGCCGTCGTTCGTTGCATATCTCTCGCCGGCTCTCAGAGGCTCTTCCAGCACGATATGCATCCTTCTCGGCATGCTTCTCTTCGAAAGCAGCTCTGCTTCGTGGACGGTAGCCTCGCGTGCAGCAGCACCGCTCCCCAGCCCCTTGCTGATATAGATTGCAGGATGCTGTGCATCCGGCACCAATGCTGCCTGTATCCTGCACTCCCCTATCGGTTTTTCTGCGACAAGAATGACTCCTGCCGCATGAAGGAGCTCCCTGCATCTCTGCGTCACACCATCTATCCCCAGATCTGCAGGGATCTCCTTCATTGCATCGAGTGCCGAAGAGAGCTTCCTCCTGCCGAAGGATGCTTCCATCTCATCTCGCTGATCGACTGCCTCATCTCTGCAGAGGCTGAGCCACACCACGGCTGCTTCCGGGTCTCCCGAAGCTTTGAGGTCTACATCTTCTGCGCCCGGTACCGAAGCACGCCAGCAATCGAAAGATGCCACACCTAGAAGATCGAGCATTTCGTCTGCCTGCTCTGCGAGTGTCATATCCGTATCCTTGAAAACCTCAGCGAAATGGAAGCGACGAGCAATATCTTCCAGGTCGAGCTTCTCAATCCTGCACCGCTCCTCTTCCCTTGCGAGATATTCGCGGTACTTCGCCTCATAGTTCAGCCAGTATCCCGCACTGACATCAGGCATGACATGCTCGAGCCTGAGTGCCATGTCTTCTGTGAGGCGGGTCTTGCCATTGAGCATGTTGGAGATGTGCTTTTCGCTCACATCGATGCGCTGCGCGAGGTCCTTCTGGCTTATGCCACGCTCTTCGAGATATTCCTTGATGATCCTGCCAGTCGGCGCCATGAATCCTGCCATGTCCCTGCCCTCCTCAGTGATAGTCCTCGATTGCAACTATCCTCACGTGCGTAATCGTATGCAGGTCGGATGGGTCAAATTTGCCTCGCGGCTCCAGAACTATCCTCCAGTTCTTTGAGACGTCTATGCCCCATAGACCAGCACGATTTCCCTCGAGCCTGTGCCGTCGGGGAGGAGGCTCAAATGAGATATCTGCCAGAGACTTCGCTGCCCATATTTCGGAAAGCCTGTTCTCCAGCCTGTACTGGATATGACCGTATTCCTTAGCCATTCGGCGACGGGATGTCAGGTCCTTCTCGAGCCGCTTGCTTGCATATTCGATTTCCATCTGCCTCGCTCCGATACTAGTATTATTAACCTTATAGGTCAATTCACTTTGTCATCCATGTACCAAACATCGAGGAGAGGATACGCTTCGACCCTTACACAGATAGAAGTCCGAGCTGGCTGGGTTCAAACAGAGATGTTTCACAAGGATGCAGACTCCGGCATGCATCAGGACAGAGCATCCGATGCTGCGGCTCCAAGCGATCTTTTCTTTTCCTCAGGTTCACAACATCTTGTCAGCGCATCGGCTGCAGGAGCCCCCTTCCTGCATTCCTCTGCACAATCTGTCATAGCCTGCCGTGGCATGGCTCTCATTGCCTCTCAGAGACTCTTCCAGCGCTCTATGCATCCTGCTCGGCATGCTTCTCTTCGAAAGCAGCTCTGCTTCGCGGAAGATGGCTTCGCGTGCTGCAGCACCGTTCTCGGCTCGTCTGCCGATATGGATGGCTCGGTCTTTCGCCTGTGCGCATCGAAGGCGACGCGCACAGGCTTCGAGGCACGACGGACGACTGCGCCTCTTCTTCCTTCTTGGCCGCAGAACCGCTTTCCTTCTCCCCCGCGACGTTTGCCTCATGCTGCAGATGCCCGCCATGAGAGGCATTTCCTAGTACCGCTCAGATCTGCCCCGCGCAGAAGACTGCTCTATCAAGAAAGGCTGGCAGCAGCATGCCACCAGCCTCAATTGCAGTTCTCTTGCAGCTCTTCCTCATGCGGCAGCCTCGAAGGCCTATTTCTTCTGGCTCCGCGTTCCGTACGGTGTCTTTGCACTGTAGCCGGCGTTCTTCAGAAACTCGCTCGTCTCATCCGGCGAAGGCACAGCCCTGCCCGCAAGATGGCTCCTCTTCTGCGGCAGCGGCTTCAGGTGCGGCGTAGCAGGAACCTGCTCCTCATGCATTGCCTCGGGCTTCCTCGCGGCAGGAGCCCTGAAGCTCGGCTGCGCTTCGTTCCCGGCCAGCATGTCGTAGGAGGCATCCTTCTTCTCGTGGTAGTAGTCATAGTACTTGCCCGAGTTCTCCACGTCTGCACAGTTGAGCACCGTACCGATCACGTGGGCATCTGCCTGCTGGAGCTGCGTATAGGCATCGACCACATCCTCGCGGTGCGTATAGCCCTGGCGCACGACGAGAAGCGTCGCATCGGCGATGGAAGAGACGATAGCAGCATCGACGAACGTGTTCACGGGCGGCGTATCGAAGATCACATAGGAATACATCGAGGTCAACGTATCCGCAAGTTCGTGGAACCTCCTCGACTGCAGGACATCTGCCGGATTCGGGATGCTCGGCTCTGCATCGAGCAGGTACAGGTTCGGCATGCCCGCCGTGACGACAGCCTCCTGCACGGAGTGGCGTCCGGAGAGGACCGAGTACAGGCCATGGTTTCCATGGGTTGCAAGCACATTGGCAAGGGAGCGGCGGCGCATGTCGCACTCGACGAGAAGCACCGGAGCGCCGCCTGCAGCAAAGGCCTTGCCAAGGCCGACCGCTACGGTCGTCTTGCCTTCGGACGGTACGGCCGAGACGACGGCGAGCGTATGAATCGGCTTGTCGACCGACGAGAAGCGGATGTTTGCAGCAAGGGTCTTGAGCGCATTCTGCATGACGACCCTGTCTGCAGAGCCATTCTTCCTGGGCATCTTACCTGCCTCCTTCGACGTTCGGGATGCGGCCGATCACCGGCACGCCGATGAGCTCCTCGAGATCCTCAGGACCGCGGACGCGGGTATTGAGCATATCGCCGAGAACGACAATCACGATAGCGGCAAAAAGACCAGCCAGGAACGCCACAGCCGTATAGAGGAGACGGTTCGGGCCGGACGGAGACGCCGGTGCATAGGCACGGTCGATCGGGTTCACGGACTGGATGTTCATGACGGAACGGGCAACGTCGGAGACATCGTCCATCATCTTGTTCACGATGTCTGCAGCCTTCTGGGGATCGGGGCCTGTGACAGAGAGCGTGATGACGCGGGAAGTGGTCTCGCTCGTGACGCTCACCTTGTAGCCCTTGAGCTGGTCCACGCCCACCTCGGAGCCCACCTGGTTCACGATACGGTCGCTCTTCAGGAGCTTTGCCACATCGTTCGTGAGCATCTGGGAGGCATTGAGGTCGGAGTAGAGGTTCGTGGAGCTCGAGCTCTCATCCTGTGCCAGCACGTACATGCTGGCCGTAGCCGTATAGGCATTGCGGACGAAGAAGACGGAATAGAGCCCTACGACAAGGGCGCAGGCCACCGGCAAAAGGACCACGAGCCTGAGATGCTTCTTCAGCAGACGGAACAGTTCTAGCAAGGTCATCTGTTGGACCCTCTCATGAAAGTGCCTATTTTCAAACGTGCTTCAACATTCTAGTCCACATCATGAAAATCATTACGCATCTGGTGCGGACCACGAAAACCCAAGATTGCCTCGTGAACAGAGAAAGGGGAGCTGAGCCTCAAGGCCCTGCTCCCCCGCTGCACTAGTTTCCTTGTGCCGTCAGCACGACACCGACCGTCTGGACGATGAGCTTGAAGTCAGCCCAGGCACTGCATTTCTTGATGTAGAGCAGGTCGAGCCCGACCCACTCGTCGAAGCTGATGTCGTCCCTGTTCCTGCGCGTCTGCCAGTAGCAGGTGATGCCCGGCTTGATCAGGAGACGCTGGCGCTGGTAAGGCGTGTATTGGCACACCTCGCGGGCAAGCGCCGGACGCGGGCCCACGATGGACATGTCGCCCTTGAGCACATTGAAGAACTGCGGCAGCTCATCGATGCTCGTCTTCCTGATGAAATGGCCAACACGGGTGATGCGCGGGTCGTTCTTGATCTTGAAGACCGGGCCATCCTTCTCGTTCAAGTCCCTGAGGCTTTCCAGGCGCTCTTCTGCATCGGTGTACATCGAGCGGAACTTGTACATCCTGAACGGCTTGCCATTCTTGCCGATACGCTCCTGGTTGAAGAGGACAGGGCCTTCGCTGTCACGCCTGATTGCGATGGCGGTGATGATGTAGACCCAGCCGAAGAGGAGGATCACGAGGAGGGAGAAGGCGATATCGAAGGCACGTTTCGCGAAGCGGTACCCATAGCGGGCCTCGAGCTTCTTGGCCGCAGCTGCTACCTCATAGTCCAGGCAGCTATATGCCCCCTCCTTTATTTCTGCGTCCTTGAAATCGAGGAAGCTCCTGCGCTGTGGCTTGGGGACCGCATTGCCCAAGGTGCCTGCCATATTCTCTGCCATGTTCGGTGCCGCCTCCTTCGGAGCCCTCGTGCTGCAACCTTCCTTGCACGATGGGGGTCCTCAGGGCTCTCCTCGCAATGCGGAAAATCGCTACTCGTTACCATTAGTGTTTTAGATTGCTTTATGCATTTTCAATATAGCCTGCAAAGGAGACATAGTCAACGCGCCACATACAAGCTGAAACATCTGGTATCGCACAGATGATGCCAGACCAGCGGTTCTGCTGCATCAAATGAGTCCGCAGCGCGCAATCCATTCAGCTAGCTCAGCGAATCCGCAGGTAGGGAATCTGCCCGTGCAGAGAGCTGACAGCGTGTCATGATACCTGCCGCGACGTTGGAAAAGCCTGCCGGATGCAGCTGTGCCAAAGTCCCGCTGCCCCATGCGGAACCATCTGGACCATATCCAATATTGTCAATCTTCTATCCATATGTCATTTTTCAGTCAGGCTGCCATCAAGCAATCGTTCCGCCACCATTTCGGCAGAACTTGGCTGGAGACAAGAGGCAGCAGATATGAAGAGAGCCCCTGCACCGAAGCAGAGGCTCTCGCAGATCCTATTCGTCACGCACGCCCGAGCGCCTGGGCGGGATGTGGTGCTTCTTCCTGTACCTCTTCCAGCCATTCACGGCACCGAGCGTCAGGATGCCGGCATCGAGGGCGCCGACGGCGATAGAGATGACCGGTATGCCCGCATGCTTGATCGGACGCACGAACGTCTTCTCCGCTGTCTCGTTGTACTGGAGGTTCTGTGCCCTGGCATTGAGCCAGACGTAGAGGATGTCCTTCGTGGCCCTTCTCAGATCCTGCTGGAACGTGCCGGATGCTGTCTCATACACGAAGGCACCGTCACGCATGATGCCGTCCATGTAGAGGTCTCCTCCAGCCCTGAGCATCTGGTCGGCATTCATGTACGTGTGGTGGTCTGCATAGTCGGTGATGACAGCACCCTTGAAGCCCCACTCGTTTCTGAGGACACCTGTGAGGAGCGCCTCGGAGCCTCCTGCCCAGACAGCACCGATGCGGTTGTATGAGCTCATCATGCCCGTAGCGCCGCCCTCCTCGACGAGGATGCGAAACGGCTCGAGATAGAGCTCGCGCAGCGTCTGTTCCGTCATCCACTCGTAGAGGCCATCCCTCATCGTATCCTGGTCGTTGCAGATGAGGTGCTTCACGAAGCAGTACGTGCCCGTGTTCTTGATGCCCTTGACCTCTGCTGCCGCTATCTTCCCCGTGAGCAGCGGATCTTCCGAGAGGTACTCGTAGTTCCTACCGCCGAAGGCAGAGCGGTGGAGGTTCGCAGACGGTGCGTAGATGCCATCGACCCCGATATAGGCTGCCTCTGCACCCAGCGCCTCGCCGATGCGTCCTGCAAGATCCGTGTTCCACGTCTGAGCAAGCACGGTGCCGTTCGAGAAGCCGGTGCCGTACTTGAGCTGGTTGAAGGAGCCTACCTGCGAAGGACCATCCACTTCCTTTGTCTGCGGCTTCGAGATGCTTGTGACATCGGCTGTGTTGGAGTAGCCATGGAGCACGAGGTCTTCCTGCTCGGCCTGGCTCATCTGGTTCAGGAGCGACTCCCACTGCGGATTGCCGTAGTCGAGGCCCAGCGAATAGCCAAGCTCCGTGAGCGACCCATCGCTTCCGAGTGCCTTCGTGCCGCTTGCGCCGTACTTCACATCCGCATCCGTGCTCTTGATGGAAGCTTCAGCATCCTCTGCGTGATAGAGGTTCTTCTCTATCACGGCTGTGTTCATGCTCCTGTTCTGCGACTTCTTCGGATAGGTGGCCGTGAAGCTCGCACGGTCCAGCCAGGTGATGGGATATCCCGCATTGCTGCCATCGATCGAGACGCCGTCTTCGGCAGCATCCCCCGTGAAGCGGTTCTCCACGGTGGCGCCGGTCGTGGCATCGGTCGCAAGCTCTGCGGTCCTGGGCAGCACGACAGAGATCGTGGAGCCATCCGTCTTGTCCACGGTGTGGGAGTCATGACGAAGAGAGATCGTGTAGGTGCCGGCATCGAGCCCATAGCCGCAGAAGCCATCCTTGTTTGCGTCGTAGCAGTCATACGATGCCATGTCCCGTGCCGAGAACGTGAGCGTCACGTCCTGGCTCTCCCCCGGCACAAGGAGCTTCGTCTTCGTGAAGGCAGCAAGCTCGACTGCGGACTTCTGGATGCCGCCCTTGTAGTAGGGAGCCGTGTAATAGAGCTCCACGACATCCTTGCCGGCATTCTGGCCCGTGTTCGTGACGCGCACGGTGAGAGAGATCTGGCTGTCTTCCGAGATCGTGTCGCCGTCTGCGATGGAGGAGTCCACGACCTCCCAGCTGAAGTTCGTATAGGAGAGGCCATAGCCGAACGGGTACTGCACGATCCCGTCGTAGCCCTTCCCGTATTCGTTGTCTACGCCGTCCCAGAAGCCTTCTGCATCCGCCGTCTCATACCAGCGGTAGCCGACATAGATGCCTTCCTTGTAGTCGTAGTAGGACACCCCGTCATAAGCAGAGATCGTGCCGACGTTGCCGTTGAGCGTGCCGTCGTCTGGATAGTAGCCCTTGGAGTTCGTGTACGTGCCGATGCCCCAAGTGCCGCTATTAGGATAGCTTGCGGCAGACGTGAGGTCGTAGGCATAGGTATCAGACGTCCTGCCGGACGGGTTCACATCGCCCCAGAGAAGCTTCGGGATTGCCTTTGTGCCCACAGAACCTGTGCAGCCTACAAGCAGGCACGCATCCACGCCCGGAATGGACTCGATGGGACCAAGCTCCATCTCGTTCGTGGAGTTCACGAGCACGACGACCTTGTCGTAGTTCTCGCCCACGTAGGACAGAAGGTCGAGCTCCTGTGTCGAGAGCTCGAGATAGCTTCTGTTGTTGTCCTTCGTGACATAGCCGGTATTCGAGACCTTCGACTGCGTGCCCGGAGCATCGATGGACTCTCCTGCCACACGGGAGATAACGACAATGGCGGCATCGGAGTAGCTCTTCGCATTGTCGAGCATGCTCTTCGTATACCAGGCGCGGTTCTGGATGGAAGGCTCCACGAGCTGGCAGTAGTCATCGGCAAACGAATTGAGCGAGCCGTTGCCTGAGCGGGGACGTGCGCTTGCATAGCGCTTGTACATGTCCGTGAGCTCTTCGTTGTAGGAGATGCCGTAATCCACGAGGGCATCGAGGAGCCCTTCTGTCTTTCCGGCTACCTGGCCCGATCCCGAACCCGATGCCACCCACTCGGTGGAGCTCCAACCGAAGACATTGACCTTGTCCACGTCCTTGGAGAACGGAAGGACATTGTCCTTGTTCTGCAGAAGCACCGCGCCTTCTGCTTCCTCTTCCTCGGCAAGCTTCTCGTCCTGGGACATGCGGGCGTTGTATTCGGTGCTGCTGACATCTACATAGTCCGTGCTGACCCAGGAGTTCAGGGTCTTGCCGAACTTGGCTACCGCCACATTCGCTGCGACCGTGATGCCTATGAGCAGGACGGTGCCGACCCCGCGGACAATCTTCTTCGTATGGGGAGTGAGCTTGGGCACGTAGGTCTCCTTCCTGCCTGGCTGAATGTCATGCTGCCTCAATCAGAGCTTAGCCTGATTGAAAGCTACTTGCTTGCCTTCTTGTATTCATCCATGAAGGAGCCGAACATCGAGCCCATCTTGCCGAGCTGCTTGCCGACCGCACGGGCTGCTTCCTGCCCGGCGTCGCCCTTCTTGGCAGCAGGCTTCTTCTTCGGCGTGCCAGCAGCCTTCTCGAACTCTTCCTTCGACTCTTCCATGGCCTTCGCGGTACGGCTGATGGCACGGCCCAGCTCATGCGAGCCCTTGTCCACGGCCTCTGTCGCAGCCTTGCCGGCCTTGGCGGCGCCATCCTTCCCAGCCTGCTTTGCCTTGGCATAGTCTTCGCCTGCCTTGGCAGCAAGCCCGCCATTGAGCGCGAGCTCTGCGGCAGCAGGATCGACGATCATGAAGCCTTTCTTGTAGCCCTTGTACATGGAGGCAGGGATCTCGACCGTGCCGACAAGCTTCTGCGCCAGGCCGCCGTCTCCCACATAGAAGGTCTGGACTTCGCCGGTGGCAGGGTCATAGGACACATCGTCGATGTAGCCAAGCTCCTTGCCATCCTCGGTCTTGGCATCCATGCCGGTCCAGATGAGGCAGGAGTCCCAGTCAAGGCCCAGGCGCTTGCGCGCCTCATCGTCGAAGCTCTCCTTGCCCTTCGTGGCCACAAGGCCCTTGTCGCCGATCTCGAAGGCATCATAGGCAATGAAGAGGTCAGGCCTCTTCACCATGCCTGCGATATCGGGCTGCGTGATCGTGAATCCCACGACGTGCTTCCCGTCCGGTGCGAAGACCGTCATATGGACACGGCCCAGGCTCTTGAGCTTCTCCTTGCCGGAGCGGCTCTCCTTCTTGTCATAGACATGGAGCCTGTAGAGCTTGCCGACACGTAGCATGCGTGGATTCCCCTCTTTCACAAAAAGGGGCGCAGCCACCGGCGCGCCCCTTGATACGTACCTCGCTTATGAGCCTGCCAGCATCTACTCTTCGGCTGGCTTCGTCTCGGACTCGACGTCCACGTGCACCGGATCGGATGCAGCGGCAGGAGCAGCAGCGGCGCTGACAGTGTCGGCAACGGAGCTTGCTGCCGAGGTGACCGTGTCGGACGCCGTGGAGACGGCATCGTTCAGCGTGTCGCGGAGCTGGTCCATGCGCTCGCGGGCAAGATCGATCTTTGCGCGGAGCTCATCGGTGTGGGCATCGACCTGCGGACGGAAATCGTTGATCTTGTCAGACACGATGCGCGATCCACGCTCATAGGAATCGACAGCGCCGTCCCAAGCGTCATTCATTGCGTCTGCCGCCATGGCGCGGCTCTCTGCACCGGAACGCGGAGCGAGCAGAAGGCCCACGACCGCGCCTACCGCAGCACCAAGCATGCTGCCGACAACAAAACCAAGACCCGCGCTCTTCTCGCTCATGTCAAATCCTTTCCATGCAGGTGCGCACCACGTGCGCAGACAATCCAAAGCTGTGCGGCTTATTGCCGCCCTGTCTGGCAGATTATACCCATACCAATCATAGCTAAGCGAATTGAACCCTGCCAGAAGGAACGAGATGCGGGCAGGCGGTCAGAGACGGAGGGCTATCTTGCGATCGGCTGCAATTGAGCGAGCGATGATGCATCGTCTCGACACTCCCCATTCTTGCCGATATTCCGGGGGCAGGGTATATTGAGTGCGATGGGCCCGGGATGACCGCTGCTGCAAGTCACCGGGCCTAAATCTGTATCTTGGCAAGCCCTGAGGGATAGACAACCAAACCTATCGGCTAGCGCCGCGCAGCGAAAGGGTGACGCCAAGAAGACAGGCAAAATCTCAGCTTGGATAAAGCACTGATTGAGTCCCCGGCATAACGAAGACTGGTCCGGCGCACCTTGGGCATGCCTGCCCACAAACAGCTGACACCGTCGCAGCGCAGGATTGGAATCCTTGCCAGGCGCCAAGCGTGATATCCTACAAGCAGTAAGCCCGCCTGGCCTCTCAACGATGCACACTGGCGGGTCTTTCCATATCTAGAGTCTGAAACCAGTATCTTGATGCATGTGCGGCTATTCCCATATCTGACTGTCAGGCCAGCCTTCTCATGAAGCAGCGCACCGTCTGTTGGAAACCGCAGAAATCCTGCAGCAGGTATATCTATAAGAACGCACCCCTGGCAGATGGGCTCATGCCGCACTGCCAGGGGTGCATCATTCGGTCCTGTCTGCTGCAGATTGCCTAGTTCAGGTCGTCCCTGCCCTCGGCCCACTGGTCGACCATATCGTCGGGAACAACGGTCCAGGGCTCGCGCTCGGCACGCTCCTTCGCAAGACGCTTTGCCTCTGCACGCTCCTGCTGCTCTGCAACGGTGCGGTCGAAGGCAGCACGCTCTTTCTCTTCCTTGTCCACCCTTTTCACCATGGTCACAAGGCCCTGCACGATTGCATCGATATCGGGCTCAGGGAAGCCACCACCCGAGAATGCCCACTGGAGGATCCATGCAGCAGAGGAAAGAGCCCCTACGCAGAGCACATCGTCCGGGCAGACGAGCTGCACATGGTAGGTACGGGCCACGCCTTCCACATCCTTCGTGCGGCCATAGCTGATATCGTCGCCGAGGTTCGTCCTTGCCATGAGCTCGACGGCCACATGCTCGAGGAGATGCGCGACCTCCGTGCCACCCATCACATCGCGGAAGGTCTTGCCGCCGTCGCCGACGCAGGTGTGGCTTGCAATCTGCGGCATGAGACGCCAGACCCTCGTCGTGGCATCGAGGTCTTCGTTTGTCATCGTCGGGTAGCCGTCGCCGATACGGACGCGTGCCGTCAGGAACTCCGGCCCGATCGAGATCTTCTGGAACTCTATGATGTTGGACACAGCGAAACCTCCTGCACCTTAATCCTCTTCGTGGTCCTTCGCGGCCTTGCCCTCATCCTCGTCGGCTCCCTCTTCAGGTGCCTCCTTCTTGGGCTCGGGCGCCGTGACGCGCAGGAGCGCGATGCGCCTTCCGCGCATGGACTGCACGCGGAACGTATACCCATCCTTCGTGTAGACGTCACCCGGCGATGGCAGCTGGTCTGCAAGCTCCAGAATGAATCCTGCCACGGTCTCGTATTCCTCGTTGTCCGGAATCGGCCAGCCAAGGTCCACGGCATCGTCGACCGAGAAGCGTCCATCGACAAGCCATTCACGGTCGGAGAGCTTCGTCAGGTACTTGTTGTCGGGATCGAACTCGTCCTCGATCTCGCCGACGATCTCCTCGACGATGTCTTCGATCGTGATGACGCCCGCCGTGCCTCCGTACTCGTCGACGACGATGACCATCTGGTCGTGGGAGGACTGCATCTCCTGGAGAAGCGGGATGATGTCCTTCGTGTCCGGCACGAAGTCTGCATCGCGCATGAACTTCGAGATGCTCTCGTCCTTGTTCTCGCCGTCCATGAGGGGACTGATGATGTCCTTGATGTGGGCGATGCCGACAATGCGGTCCACGTCCTCATGGTAGATGGGGATGCGGGAATAGCCGGTGCGGCGCATGACCTGAAGCACCTGTCCCATGGTCGAGGTGTCCTCCATAGCCGTCATATCGACACGGGGGACCATGACCTCACGGGCAATGGCATCGCCGAGGTCGAAGATCTCGTGGATCATCGATTTCTCGGAATCGGAGAGGTCGTCTGCATCGGAGACCATGTACTTGATCTCGTCTTCGGAGACGTTGTTGCGGTCCTCTGCCGACTTGATGCCCAGAAGATGGGCAAGGCCGTTGGCGCTTGCAGACGTGAGCCAGACGAGCGGCTTCACAATCGTGGAGAAGGTCTTCAAAGGCTCTGCGACCTTCTTTGCCATCTTCTCGGCGTCAGCCATTGCGATGCGCTTCGGCACAAGCTCGCCGACGACGATCGAGAAGTAGGACACGATGAGCGTGATGAAAATCGGGGCAAGGACTGCGGCTGTCGCTGCGCTCATGCCGAGCGATGCCATCCACTCAGCCAGAGGCTCCGAAAGGCTCGTGGCTGCGAATGCCGAGCTTGCGAATCCGACGAGCGTGATTGCGACCTGGATGGCTGCAAGGAAGGCCGTGGGGTCTTCCGTCATCTTGGCAGCAAGCGCCGCCCGTCTGTCCCCCTCCTCTGCCTCATGGTCGAGCATGACCTTCTTGGCAGTGGATAGTGCCATCTCCGACATGGAGAAGTAGCCATTGACAATGGTCAGAAGTATCGTGACGATGATGCTGATTGCTATGTCCATATGTGTGGACGCAACCTCCTGGGTACGTGCTGTTCTTGACCCTTCATTCTATCAAAATGCATGGCAGGCCATTTGCTTGAAGGAAAGGCCACATGGATGTGAAGGGCCTTCCCCATCCATGAAAAAGCGCGGAGCCAGATTCATCCAGCTCCGCGCAGTCCTGCATTCAGCGGCTTATAGCCTTTGCGGCTATGCGTTCTCCTTCGCAAGGGCAATGACCTTGTCGCGGATAGCGGCGAGGTGCTCCTCGGAAGGAATCCAGTTCTCGGAGAAGGTCTCCTTTACATCGAAGCCGACAGAAGCCATCTCGGAAGCGATCTGCTTCTGTGCAAGTGGCGCCCAGCCATAGGAGCCGAAAGCGATAGCGATGCGGCCCTGGTTCTTCGGGGAGAGGCCCTTCATGTAGCAGAGGAACCCTGCGATGGTCGGAAGCATCTGGGAGTTGAAGGTCGGCGAGCCGACGCAGACGAACTTCGCATCGAGGAAGGCATTCATGACATCAGAGTTGTCGTTTGCCTTGATGTCCATGAGGTCGACCTTGACACCTGCGGCGACGAACCCGTCGGCGATAGCGTGGGCCATCTTGTCCGTGGAGCCCCACATCGAGTCATAGACGACGACTGCCTTGTCCTTGAGGGCACCGGAGGTATACTCGTCCTCGTAGGCCTTGAGGATATCCTCCACATGCGAGCGCCAGATCACGCCGTGGGCCGGAGCGATCATATCGATGGCATCGGGGCCGAGCTTGCGCACTGCCTTCACGGCTGCTGCTGCCTGCGTGCGGTAGGGCTGCACGATGTTGGCATAGTACTTGCGTGCCTGGTCGAGGACGACCGAGAGCTCGTTCTCGTCGTCGAAGCGGCCCGAGGAGGCGTAGTGCTGGCCGAAGGCGTCATTCGAGAACAGGATCTTGTCGTACGCGTCATAGGTGACCATGTTGTCCGGCCAGTGGACCATGGGCGTCTGCACGAACGTGAGCGTGCGCTTGCCGATGTTGAGCGTATCGCCGGTCTTGACGCCGTGATAGCCGAGGTCGCCGTAGTGGGCGGTAAGGCCACGGACGCCCTGGGGCGCGGAGGCATAGATCTCGACATTCGGGGAGAGCTGCTTGATGACAGGGGTGGAGCCGGAGTGGTCCATCTCCACGTGGTTGCAGATGAGGACATCGATCTTCGACGGGTCGATCACGGTCGAGATGCGGGAGACGAGCTCGTCCTTGAACGTGATCTTGGCCGTATCGATGAGCGTCACCTTCTCGTCCATGATCAGATAGGCGTTGTAGGTGATGCCGTCCTCGGTCTTGTAGCCGTGGAAGCTGCGGGCATTCCAGTCGAGGGCACCGACCCAGTACACATCCGGCTTGATCTGAATTGCGCTAAGCATGGGAACCATCCTTGCTTTCGTTTGACATCCGATATCTCGAGCATAGCATGCACAGGGCTGCACGCTGCTCTTTTCGACTTGATGCTAGCTGAAATCAGCCATTTCCGACAGATTAACTGATACAGGATATTAAAAAGATTCACATAGCCACAAAAGTGGTCCGCAGGTACCGTGACCTGCGGACCACCGTCTCATGCAAGGGAGTGCTTTCTGCCTACTTCAGACCCTGGGCACGCCTCTCCTGGTACTCCTGGGCAAGCTTCTCCTGCACGTCGTGCGGGACCTGCTCATAGCCGGAGAGCTCGATCGTGAACTCGCCGGTGCCACGGGAGAGCGAACGCAGGCGCGTCGCGTAGTCGACGACCTCGGCATACGGCACCGTTGCCGATATTGTCGTCATTCCTGCCTCTGCGCCCTGGCCTGCCTCCATGCCTTCGACGCGGCCACGGGAGGCCGAGATGTCGCCCATGATGGAGCCGGCATAGGACTCGGGCACGGACACCTTGAGCTTTGCCATGGGCTCGAGAAGCACGGGCTCTGCCTGCTCGACAGCCTTCTGGAAGCCGATCCTGGCTGCCGTCTTGAAGGCCATCTCGTTCGAGTCGACCGGGTGGTAGGAGCCGTCGTAGACTGCGACCTTCACATCGATCATCGGGTATCCGGCAAGCACGCCTTCTGCCATGGTCTCCTGGACGCCCTTGTCGATGGCAGGGATGAAGTTCCTCGGGATGTGGCCGCCGACAACCTCGTCCACGAACTCATAGCCCTTGCCCGGGTTCGGCTCGAGCCTGAGCCAGCAGTCGCCGAACTGGCCGGCGCCGCCCGTCTGCTTCTTGTGCCTGCCTTCGGCAGAAGCGACGCGGCGAATCGTCTCGCGGTACGGGATCCTGAGCTTCACGGTATGGGCCGTGATGCCGACACGGTCCTCGAGGCGGTCAAGAAGCACGGATACCTGCGCCTCGCCGATAGCGGAGATGACGGTCTGGCCCGTCTCTTCGTCGCGCTCGACCTTGAGGGTCGGATCGGCATCTGCTGCCTTCTCGAGGAACGTATAGAGCTTGTCCTCGGTGCCGCGCTTGTCCGGCTCGATTGCGATGCGGTAGAGCGAGTTCGGGAAGCGGAACGCGGCTGCCTCGACCTTGCCGGTCACGGAGAGCGTGTCTCCTGTCTGCGCCTCGAGCTTCGGCACGACGATGATGTCGCCAGCAGAGGCTTCCTTCACATCCTGCGTCTTGCTGCCTGTCATGCGGAAGAGGTGCGTCAAGCGCTCTGTCTTCCTTGTGCGGGCGTTCACAAGCTCCAAGCCCGGCGTCACGGTGCCCGCCAGGACCTTCAGGAACGAGAGACGGCCGTTGGCAGGATCCTGCAGGGACTTGAACACGAAGACGACCGGCCTGTCGTCGTCCGGCGAGATGTCGAGCTGCTCGCCATTCACGAGCGGGATGCGGCCGAAGTCTGCCATCGACGGGAAGTAGTCCACGACGTTGTCCATGAAGGAGATGACGCCTTCCTCCTTCACGCAGGAGCCGGCGAAGACCGGCACGAAGATGCGCTCGACGAGCGCCTTGTGAAGGAGGCCTTCGAGCTCTTCCTGCGTGAGCTGCTCTCCGTCGAGGTACTTCATCATGAGGTTGTCGTCTGCCTCGACGACAAGCTCGCAGAGGGCATCCCTCGCCTCCTGGAGGGCGTCGGCATACTCTGCCGGCACCGGCTCCTCGGTGGGCTTTCCGTCCACGAGATGGCGGGCTACCTGGTGCACGACATCGATGACGCCGGAGAAGGCATCTCCTGTCCCCATGGGAAGCGTGACGGCGGCAAGACGGGGACCGAAGTGCTCCTTCAGGCTCTCGAGTGTCGTTGCGAAGTCAGCTTCTGCGCGGTCGATGCGGTTCACGAAGACCGCACGCGCGAGGGAGAGGTCTTCTGCGGCAAACCAGAGACGGGTCGTCACGGCTGCAGGGCCGCCTGCAGCATCGACGACGAAGAGTGCCGTCTCGCACGCGCTCATGGCTGCATAGGCGTCGCCGACGAAGTCCGGGTAGCACGGAGCATCGAGCACGTTGATGCGGGTGCCCTTCCACTCGATCGGGGCGATGGTCGTCGAGATGGAGAATCCGCGCGATGCTTCCTCGTTATCGTAGTCGAGCGTGGGCTTGGTGCCTGCATGGCCTCCGAGACGGGTGGTCTTGCCCGTCAGGTGCAGCATGGCCTCTGCCAGCATGGTCTTGCCCACGCCGCCTTGGCCCACAAGGACAACGTTTCTGACCTTCTCATCACCCATGGTGTACCTCCTTGGTCCAACGGAGAGCAAGGCAGGTCCCCGCTCTTCCGCAGCGAGTCGCTTGACTGTCACCTTACCCACATGGCAGGCCCTTGCGCCCCATATATCGGGAGACGTGCCGTGAGCTGTGCCAGACGGCACAGGAGACGTATCTGGGGAAACGAGTGAGGCTATTTCCTGCCCTTGATGCGGTCTTCATCCGTGATGGGACGTATGACCTTTGCCGGCACGCCGGCCGCAATCACATGGGGCGGGATGTCCTTCGTGACGACAGCGCCTGCTGCAATCACAGCACCCTCGCCGATATGGACGCCGGGCATGACAGAGACACGGGCACCGATCCAGACGTTGTCTGCGATCTCAATCGGAAGCGCACGCTCGAGAAAGCCTTTGCGCTCTTCAGCCACAAGCGGATGCTGCGCCGTATAGGCACCGAAATCGGGGCCGATGAAGCAGTGCTCCCCTATCACGATCTTGGCACCGTCCATGAAGTAGGCACCATGATTCACGAACGTGTGGGCACCGATATGCACGTTGAAGCCGTAGTCCACCTGAAGCGGTGCCCACAGTTCCACATCTTCGCCGACAGAACCCAGCAGGTCTTCCAGAAGCTCCCTCTGCCTTGGCAGGTCCGAAGGACGTGCCTGGTTGAACTCGTATGCCATGTCCTGGGCCCGCTCGCGGAGCTCGGCCAGCTCCTCGTCTCCTCCAGCGTCATACCAGACGCCTTCTGCCATGAGCTCCTTTGCGCTCTTCTTCTCCATCTATGCCACGACCTTTTCTCCTGCAATGACGGCAAACACGCCTGCAGCAAGAGAGATACCCATATAGAGGGCCGCTGCACCATAGGATCCCTTGTCGATGAGGCCCTGCGACTCGAGCGCGAATGTGGAGAACGTCGTGAAGCCGCCGCAGAAGCCGGTCTTCAGGAGCAGCTCCGCACGGGGCGAGAGCGACCCCTTGAGGATCAGGCCCGTGAGGACGCCGATGATGAAGGAGCCGATGATGTTGATGGCCAGGGTCTTCCAGGGAAATCCTCCCTGGGCGCCGACAGGCAGAAGCCCTATGAGATAGCGGAGGATCGCGCCTGCAGCGCCGCCGAGCCCCACCATGATGCATTCCATAGCAAGCCTTTCTCACGCAATTGTGTGCATACCAGCATAGAGAAGAAGGCTTTTCCTGCATGGTCTGGACCAGCAATCCGACAGAGTGCACGCATTCCATCCTGAGGAAGATGCTGCTCCAGGCAATTCCGCAGAACTCTGCGTATTCTGCAGATACGCAAATCTTTGCGGTCTTATGATATGTGAAGAGGCTTGCGGATGAGGAGGCCCTGCTATGGATACACATCTGATTGCATCGCCCCTTCAGGCAGAAAGCGTCATCCGCCTGGAGCACATGAGACTTGGGCGATACTCCGAGCTCACGGATGATACCGAACGGAAACTGGATGAGGCTAATGCGGCCGCAGAACATACCGCTGTCCGGCACTCTGCATCAGAGGTCTTTAGCAGAGCGAGGAGCAGAATCGACAAGGGCGCAGAGATATGAGCCGTCATTCAATCCCATCCTTGAGAAAGGCCAGATGAGATTGCGAACTGCGCTCTGTGTGCATGCCAGCAAAGAATAGAATGCTTTTCCTGCATGGTCTGGACCAACAATCCGACAGAGTGCACGCATTCCATCCTGAGGAAGATGCTGATGCAGGCAATCCCGCAGAGTTTTGCGGGTCTATAATTTCCGCAGAATTCTGCGGAATCAGGAGGTTTCCATGTGTGCACGACATCTCGTGCTGCCCCTCCAGGCAGGAATCGATGTCCGTATCGAGCGAACAAGCAGAAAATGGACCCAGAAGCAGCTTGCCGAGAAAGCAGGCGTCTCAGAACGCCTCATCAATGCGCTCGAGGCTGGACAAGCAAAAGGCATCAGGCTCGACAAGCTCATGGCCATCTATGATGCACTCGATATCCGTCTTCTGTCGCAGCGACCCTACGAACGCGAACAGGAAGAAGCCGCCCTCAAGAAGGAAATAGCAAAGATCAAGGAAGCGCCCTTTACCGGAGGCGACGAGGCCTACATAGAGAACTGGAAAAGGCTGGCCGCGGAGGCGATTCTGAGTGCAGAGGAGCAGCGCGGGAATTCATAGCTGAACAGCCATTCAGGCTGCATATCCTTCCCGCGAGACACAAAAAGAGGGGCAGCGCCCGTGCGCGCTGCCCCTCCTGTGCAACCTCTGTGA
>JBJEHU010000060.1:0-4399 GCA_051876355.1 Atopobiaceae bacterium
GAACATGCGGCTTCCTTCCTGCCCCGTTTTGGTCCAGGATCACCACCGCAGTCCCCTTTTTACAATGTTCTGTCCCTGGCACCACCGCGCATCAGGGAATCCTCCAGGACTGCGCATTGCAGGGGCTGTTTGGCCTGGCATCCTTTCGCTTTTTGAGGGCGCACAATCCATTCTCCAGGCTCACCGGGATAATCCCCGTCATCGCATGCTTCGCCTAGACGCTCTTATCTCCTCATCAGAAATTGTGCAGCCAGCCTTTATCTTGTACTCAGTCATTGCTCCTCCTAACCAAGTCCGAGTTCCTGGGCCATCTTCGCAGTAGCCTCATCACGTGGCAGGCAAGCATCGTTCCATCTTCAAGTCCCAGGTCTGCCTTCGCGAATATATATGCTCTTTGCTACGCACTCCTCTACGTATATGAGCCACCACATCGCTCAATCCGAGAGCTCTTCGCTCAGCACCTTGTCGTAGGCAAGCTTTCCGCTTCCCTGGAACACGATGGTTCCGCATTGCACGAAACGGCTCTTCTCGAGAACATGCTGCATCCGCTTGTTGGGAAAATCCGTGTCGGCACGCATATACGAAACGCCCTGCTGAAGGCAGAGCCTCTCTATCAGCGTGAAGGCAGTGTCCATAAGCCCGATTCCACGAAATGCCCTGCTGAGCGCCAGCCTGTGGACCACGGCATACGGCATGTCGGCACTCCACGCTCCTTCGATATGCTCGTATGCCGGCACGCCAGAGAAATCGACGCACATATAGCCAGCTATGGCGCCATCTGACCTGAGCACATAGCCGGTGTGGCTCTCGATATCGTGCCGTATGGTATCTCTGCTGGGGTAGCCATCTGTCCACTGCACGAACCCCGGCTCCCGCTGGAACTTCCGGCCATCATCGACAATCTCATAGCACAGGTCCAGATCTTCTGGAGCCGCCAATTCCAGTGCAATCATAGCTTCAGCCTTTCCCGCCTCGCTCATCGAAAGCAGTGTCCGCATCTTCCATTGCCATCCATGAATCGAAGCAGATGGTCTACTTCTCCCTGCCCTCGGAAAGCATGGATGCAAAGGGGCTCAGCTCGAACGGTTCGTAGATGAGGCTGCTTCCATCCTTCAAGGCATATGCACCCTGTGGCAGATACTTCCCGTTCGGCAGCACCAAGAGCTCCCCGTCTCTTGTCATCCCTTCCGGAAGCACCGGAAGCCCCTCGTCGCTCATCTCGAACTCGTACTCGTTATCCACGTCGTATGTCTTCATAGCGAGACCTCCTTCAGGCACACTTTCTTGCCGCTGCCGTTCTCTGGCCAGAATGATAGCCCCGCCCCACGACCTCATGCTTTCCTTCAGGAAGCCTCTCCGCTCCTTGAGCATGGCATGAATGGGCTGCCGAACGCCTCTGATGCCTTCCGTTGGCATGGGGCATTCTGCAGTCCCCTCTCGACTCCCGCTGAAACCGTCCTATACTAATAGGTCCAAATATTGATAGAAATCTGAAAGGTGCAGGCATGAGGATTCTCCTGATGATGGCAGTGCTTCCTGCCCTCTTCCTTATGGTCTATGTCTGGCAGATGGACCCTGTGGACAAGGAGCCGCTGCCGCTTCTGGCAAAGCTCTTCCTTTTCGGCATGCTCTCCACCATCCCTGCGATATTCATAGAATCAGCTGCCTCAGATACGCTCCTGGGAGGAAACCTTCCTCAGACCCTCGACTCCCTTCTCCTCATGAACTTCGGCGTCGTCGCCGTAACAGAGGAATGCTGCAAATACGTGTTCCTGCGCCTTGCCTCATGGCATGACCGGAACTTCGACTATGTCTTCGACGGGATCGTCTACGCCGTCTTCTGCGGCCTCGGCTTTGCCGTAGCCGAGAACATCAGCTATGTCTTCTCCTTCGGCCCTTCCGCTGCGATCGTGCGTGCCTTCACCGCTATCCCGGGACATTGCGTCTTCGCGGTCTTCATGGGCTCGTTCTATGGAAGGACAAAGCTCACGCAGGTTCAGGACCGTCCCGTCCCCCATCTCTGGAACGGCCTTCTCTCGCTTGCCGTGCCCATCTTCTGCCACGGTGCCTATGACACGCTCGCCAGCATCGAGGGAGCAGACCTCGTCTTCTTCGTCTACCTGCTTGTCCTTGTCCTCATCGCTTCTGCTGTCGTGAAGCATGTCTCGAAACGCGCCGAGCGCATCTCGGTCTGGTACTGAAAAGGGCATATTCCTGACCGCTCGTCTACTGTCTGATGCCATCCCGACAGTTTTCATTCAGTCCCTTTCCGGATGGGACCACAATGGAGCTTCATACATTCATAGGCGAGTCCTCGAGGAGGCTAGGAAAGCATGGCGGAGAAGTTCCATATCGGTGATGCGGTCCTTGTAGAGGAAGGTACGCACAAGGGCGCCTTTGGCATTGTTATGGATGTCCACAAGAAGCAGGTGCTGGTCGATCTCACCTGTACGCAGGACCGCACGAAGGCAGAGCAGTTCCAGGCAAGCGAGCTCTCGCTCGTGCCGCCCGTGCTCCTCACCGAGGAGGAGCTCCGCCAGCTCTGCCGCTTCGAAGTCATGCCCCGCACTCTGCGTGGCGATGTGGGCTGGACGAAGCTTGAGGCGAAGGTCACCTACGAGATGACGCTCGACGATTTCGAGGCAGCATTCCAGAATATCCTGAAAGCCGGCTCCCCCGACTCCGATGACGCGCAGGACTGGTACCGGACAGCGATCGAAGGCTTCGCCGACGAGCTTGGCCTCATTGATACCTATGCTGCCTACGATATGGCAGGCCTTCCCAGCTCTTCTGCCATGCCCGGACTCCCCTCGGCAGATACTGTCGAAGCAGATATCCTCGACGAGCTCTATCTGCGCTTCGAGCAGGGACAGCCCACAAAGAGCCTCGAGGACCTGATCCAGGAGATCGAGACTTTCAAGAAGGAAGAGGAAAAGCCTCTCGAAGACCGCACATTCACGCAAGAGGAGATGAAAGACTTCCTCTCCTATTGGGATATGGACATGGTCGAGCGCAAGGGCACGCCCGAAATCAGGAAGCTCTACGTCCGCATCGTCAATGCCCTCGCCGATGCCGGCAACCCTGCCGGCCTCTACCAGAAGGCCTATGCCTGCTACGGCAACGGTTGCGCCGGCTTCAAGCAGGACTGGGCAGCGTCGCGCGACTGCCTCCTGAAGCTCGAGGAGATCGCTCCCGATCCGAGCTACGCCAACACCTTGGGCTACATCTACTACTATGGCCGCACGACCGACGGCGTGCCCGACTACCCGGAAGCCTTCAAATGGTTCTCCATCGGCGCTGCCGGCGGCATCATCGAATCGCGCTACAAGCTTGCCGACATGTTCGTGAAGGGCCGTGCCTGCCCCAAGGATCCCCAGACCGCCCATACCATCATCGCCGAGCTCTTTGCCGATTCGGTCATCGACTTCTGCCACGGAAAGGCGGAGACGAAGTTTGCCGATGTATGCCTGCGCGAGGCAGGACTCCTGCGCGACGGCACGGGCTGCATGCCATCGCCGGAAGATGCATACTCGCTTGCCCTTCTTGCCAAGTGCGCCATCCGCATGAGGAGGCTTTCCTGCGACTGGTATGGAGATGCAACCGTCGAGCGCAATATCGACGAGGCGCTCTCAGAGATGCTTCCAGCCACGCCGTTTGCCGAGCAGCAGGATGCAATCGAATTCGATGAGCGCCGCCTCTCCGATCTTCTGCGCTTTGCCCTCGCAGATGGAAGGCATATCGAGCTCGACTACGAATGGGAAGACCGCAAGAAGCTCTTGCTTGCATTCCATATCCTGAGGCGCGGCGACGAGACACGCGACGAGAAGTTCCCCATCGTCGTTCCGGAAGCCCACTTCGGCGGATTCGTCGAGGAGCTTGTCGTCGAAGGCTCCGTGAAGCCGAAGCATGCACTTGGCTTCACGAAGTCGCATGGCTCGATCGTCTTCGACGAGATTGGCATGAACTTCCCGGGCCAGAGCATGTTCCTGCTCTACGGCGAGACCGTAGCATCGCTCGAAGGCACATTTACGCTCGACTGCTCGAAGCTTTCCGGCAAGAAGCGCCGCTACGCCGCCATCTATGTCGACGAGGATGCCCGCCCCTTCATCTACCTTGCTCCCGACGAGAGCATCCAGAAGGGCGACATGGTCCTGGTCCCCTGGGGAGACGATACGGTCGAAGGCTTTGTTGCCCGCACGGCCCAGCGCTATGACAGCGAGATGGGCCTGCCCAAGGGCAGCTACCGAAAGGTCCTGAAGAAGGCCGAAGCGTAGCACGAGAAACGGCATGTCCCCCGGAAAGCCCAGAGCCTTCCGGGGGACATTTCATCTGATGCGAATCTCTGCTACAGCGCTGCGAGTGCCTGGTCGAGGTCCTGGATGATGTCGTCTGCATCCTC
>JBJEHU010000061.1:0-67409 GCA_051876355.1 Atopobiaceae bacterium
AAGCCTTCCGGAGCCGGTGCGTGATGGGAGCACCCACAGGTTTCAGGACTGAACCAAAATATTACGGCAGGAATCCTGAGCTAGGAAGTCGCCATCTAATGCATCTCTGAAGCATGGTGGCAGAAATCGTCGCTTCCTGAAATCTATGATCCTGTCAAACGACCATCCGTTCGGCATTATGGGAATCCCTGCAAATAAGGGACAGGCTTCCGGTTAATCAGCCGGAAGCCTGTCCCTGTACCATCTGCTTGCCAGCTATGGAATGCAGAAAACGAGGGGACTCCTTTGCACTCAATGCTCGTTCCTCTTGTCCTTGCGGCGCAAGCCCAGGCCCATAGCGACAACAGCCGTACCAGCAATGGCCTCGGCGCCAGCAGAGCCGGGCATGCAATCGCCCGTGTCAGGCAGAACATTCTTTGACTGGGCAGTCCTGGCTGTCACTCGTATGGGGTACGCTGCCCTGCCAACCGTAGAGGGAGCTTCAGCATCTGAAGACGGGACATATTCGGTCGTCTTTGTGATCTTGTAGCTGGCCTTCCAGCCCATGTCGTGTACGGCCTTCTTCTGCGTCACACGGTAGCTCGCCTTATAGACATAGACGGGCTTCACGCTTGTGACATCCACGGAATAAGATGCCTTCCAAGAATCCACCGTCTTCGTGGGCTGTACATAGTCCACGACGGTCTTTTCGTAATAGTACGTTGTCTTTGTGACTGCGGGCACCTTGCGGCTGAGGCCCAGCTTGAACGAGTGCTCGCCAGACTGCCAATGTATGCCGCCGTGATCCAGATGGGAAATCTTCGCATTCGAGGCGTATACGGTGTAGGTCCCATCGCCGTTGTCGTGGACACGGTAGATCCCAGCGCCCTGGGTCCCTGTGTTCCAGAAGTCGACATCGAAGCCAAAGTTGCCGGTATAGGCAGTCTTGCTGCCATCGGTGCCGGGATCGTTCCTGTTCACGACAGCAAGTATCTCTTTTGTCGTCTCATCACTGACCTGCACCGGAGTCCAGAGCGCATACCACGTGCCTTGCTTCACGACGACATACGAGTCCGCTGGAATCCGGTACTCGGTCGCAGAGAAATCTATCTTCGTGCAGTCATCATGGCTGATCGCGATTCTCGGGTTTGTATCGGTTGTCTGATAGGCGACCGTCCAGCCTTCCTTCTCATACTTTGCTTTCATGTACGCCAAGGCCACATCGCGGCTTACGGCCGTGAGATAGGTGTCGCTCTGATATGTTGTGGTCTCTATTGTTTCTGGCGTGACGACAGTAGTCTTCTGCTCGACATCCGAGTAGGTGACTTTGTGCAGGTCTGTGCTGGGATCTTGAGCCTTGTCCTTTTGCAGTGCCGCCTCGGCATCTTCCTTGCTGTCAAAGTTTGGCGAAGTCGTCATGACAGGCTTCTGGGCAACCGGATCGCCATCGGGTACAGTATCGGCACTTTTCTGATAATCGGCATGCACCGTATAGGTGACATCATCCGTATCTTGATAGTCCCTCGTTTGGTCCTTGACCCAGTTCTCAGCGTCTTCCTTGGATTCAAAGCCATCCTGAGAGCCGCTATAGGCATTCTTGGATGTCTCCACCGTCGTACCTGTCCGCACAGGAGTCACCGTGGATGAGGCTTCATATTTCGTGTCATCGGTATCCGAAAAGGAGGTATGGTCCTGTACATACTGGTCAGCAGCATCCTTGGTGTCGAAGGTCTTGGATCCTTCGTCGACGAGAGACTCTTCCTCATGTGTCGTCTGCTTCTCCATCTGGGTGGGTCCGGTGGTCGCGATATCGTACGTGGAGCTGGAGTCCGCTTTCTGCAATTCAGTTGTCTTCTCTTCGGCATCGTCCAGATACTTCTGGGCCTCTTCCTTCGTATCGAAGTTCTGCTCGTCCTGATCGACTGTCTGCGTCAGCTGGTAGGAGCCGGATTGCGCCTCCTGCTTGGTGTCCGCAGCGGCTTCTTTTGCGGCACCGTCCGCAGGGGCCTTCGTTGCATCCTCTGCCAGAGCCGTGACAGGAGCGACGAGCGCAGTCGTCGCAATGGCAGCTGTTGCGACGGATGCCATGACAAGCCCGCGGGAACCGTGCATCCTGTCCACCAGTTCATGCATCTGCGCGCTTTCGCTGTCCATGATTCCCCCTTCAAGAGAGACCTGCCCTAGTGCGAACATAGCACTGCCAGCTGCTACGCAATGTTTAAGCTGCATTAATATCTTTGGGCTGCATTGCTGGCCATCTGAATTGCAGCATGTTAGCCATGGCAGAGCATTCCATTTTCGCAAGAACGTAATGAGCTCTGCATCTGCATTGGACTGTCCGATGCCGCATCCTTATTGCAGAACCAGATAGACAAGGGCGCAGACCACGACGATGCCGATGACCAGAAGCCAGGAAATCCTGTTCCATCTCTTCTGGGCTGCGATTATCTCGCTTCCTGACATGCTCTTCACGCGAACCTCTATCTTGTCACGCTTCACGCGCTTGATGAAATTCGACCAGCCTGCATACATGCTGTCGACGAGAAAGGCCTGGCGCTGCCTTCCTCTCGCGAAGACATGCATGCCGTTATGATCGATTGCCACGTAGTCGATATTCTGGAAGCTCCAGTGCTTCTTGAAGAGCCAGGCTCTCTGCACCTCTATCTCATCATGGTCTACATGGATCTCGTCGGCTCCGGGAAGCGTCAGAATCAGGAGAAGCAGCCCCAGGACAGGCATGATGCTGCCGATTGCATATTGGATGGCTGTCACCCCCCCTTCCTGGATATATAGTCCAACGAGAAGAGCAAGCGAGAACGCTATATCGGCAAAGGCGATGTATGCAAGATCGGTACCAGCGCGGACGTTGAACCTGTATATCGATGAGGTCTTCCTGTCCTGCGTGCTTCTGACAAGCAGCGTCAGCATCAGAGAGATGCAGATGACTGCAATCATGGAACCGATGAATGCCATCTGGGCTTCTCTCCGTTTCCCGCATGTACCGCTTCTGCCAGATTCCTGCTGCCGTGCCCTGGACCAATCTTCTTCCTCCCGATTTCTGCCCCCTGTTATCTCTCTGCCAGGATTTGGTAAGCGATTTTCAAGTTGGGCAATGCCTTGTCCTGTCCTGCGGCACAAACTTCGATCGAATCGATGGGAGGGCGTTGGGCCGCAGCTCTTGCCCAAGGCGGAGGCGCCTTGCATTGCTATAGTGGACAGGAGCAATGTGCAGCAGCCCTCTCTGTGACAGCGAGGTATTCCCATGTCCGACGACTTCTATGATGATGACCCATTCTTCCTCGTGAGCGACCGCCTCGATGCGGGAGAGAACCCCAAGAATGTCTATGCATGGGCAAAAGCGCAGCGTGCCAAGGTACGCGACCAGATCCTGCGGGAGCAGTGGGCCGAGGCTCTGCGCTACATCCGCGAGGAGAACCCCGGCGTCAGCTTCAAGTGATGATGCCATTATTCAATTGCCAGACGCATTGCCGTCTGGCCGCATAGAAGAACCACCTGCACCCACCGTACAGCCGTTCGTGGCAATATTGGGTACCGTTCACGGAGGCTTCAGATAGCTTGGAGCATACAGAGGACCCTCAGGGGTAATGGATTTAACGTCACGAGGAACGCGCTCTAGCGCGACCTCCGTGCATCCCGGGACATACATGGAAGCCCACCTGAACGTGGCAATCCTCCTCACAGCGGCCTGTATCTGCAATGTGCAGCAGGCATCTATTTGTGGAGGTAGCTATGTCATTCTCAAAGGAATCGATTGGCACCATCAAGGACTCGTATGGCCTCTATATCGGCGGCAAGTGGGTCCCATCGAAGGGCCAGGCAATCGATGTGTACTGCCCCGCTGACGGCCAGAAGCTGTCTGAGATCAGCGATGCAACGAACGACGAAGTGAATGAAGCTGTCGACGCTGCATGGAAGGCATTCGAGACCTGGGGCAAGTCGAAGCGCTCCGAACGTGTGCATGTGCTTCGTGCTGTCGCAGACAGGCTGGAGGAGCACGCCGAAGAGCTCGCCGAGATCGAGACTCTGGACAACGGCAAGCCCATCCGCGAGACGAGGGCCATCGACGTGGCGTACTCCATCGACCAGTTCCGCTATTTCGCCTCGCTGCTTGAAGCCGATGAAGGCGAAGTCAACAATATCGATGGCAACCTGCTGTCCCTTGTCGTCCGTGAGCCCATTGGTGTCGTGGGTCAGATCGTTCCTTGGAACTTCCCGTTCCTGATGGCCGCATGGAAGATCGCTCCTGTGCTTGCTGCCGGTGACTGCACGGTATTCAAGCCGTCGTCCACCACGAGCCTCTCGGTCCTCCGCTTCGCTGAGCTGACCCAGGACATCATTCCTGCCGGCGTCTTCAATGTGATTACCGGCCGCGGCGGCACAGCTGGCCAGGCCCTGCTTGACAACCCGCGCATCAGCAAGCTCGCCTTCACCGGCTCCACGGCCGTCGGCGAGAATGTGGCTCAGGCTGCTGCAGAGAAGATCATTCCTGCCACGCTGGAGCTTGGCGGCAAGTCTGCGGACATCGTATTCCCGGACTGCCGTTGGGACCAGATGCTCGACGGCGTCCAGCTCGGCATCCTGTTCAACCAGGGCCAGGTCTGCTGCGCAGGCTCGAGGCTCTTCGTCCATGAGGACATCTACGACAAGTTCGTCCACGATATCGTGCCTGCCTTCCAGAGCGTGAAGGTCGGCCTGCCGTGGGAAGACGACACGCAGATGGGTGCCCAGATCAACGAGAAGCAGCTCAACAAGATCCTGAACTATGTGAAGATCGGCGAGGAAGAAGGCTGCAAGGTCCTTACCGGTGGCCATCGCATCACGGAGGGCGCGCTTGCGAAGGGCGCCTTCATGGAGCCGACGATCCTCGAAGCTCCGAACAACAAGTGCCGTGTGGCCCAGGAAGAGATCTTCGGCCCGGTGGTCGTGCTGCAGAAGTTCCACGACGAGCAGGAAGTCCTGGACCTCGCGAACGACTCGAAGTACGGCCTTGCAGGCGCTGTCTGGACCACGGATATCAACCGCGCACTGCGCGTGGCATCCGGCGTCCACACCGGCCGCATGTGGGTGAACACCTACAACATGATCCCTGCAGGTGCACCGTTCGGCGGCTACAAGCAGTCCGGCATCGGCCGTGAGACCGACCACCGTATCCTGGATGCCTACAGCCAGGTGAAGAACATCATGATCAACCTGAGCGAGGCCCCCAGCGGCTTCTTCCCGAAGAAGGCTTAGACCAAGGCAGCCTACTCGTCTGACGCTCAGCATGAGCTATAGCTTCTGAACATCGATTGCGTCAGCACGAAAGATCAGCATCAGAAATGCGCCCCGACCGGAATTCATATCCGATCGGGGCGCTTGCTTTCGTCGGAGAATGAGCCTGCTTCAGGGCTTCTCTGAACAGGAAGCTCAAAGCTACAGCGACTGGATGAAGCGGTCCTGTCCAGCACGTCCGGACTCGTCCCACTTGAAGACGCCGGCGTCCTCAAGGACATGCGAGAAGACCTCGCCGACACCGTCCTTCACGATGGCAGAGACATTGTCCTCAGAGAGCTCTGGGTGCCTCGCGGCAAGCTCTTCTGCCCAGACGGCATGGGAGGCAGAGAGGCTGTCCTGCTCGAGCTCCTCTGCCGTCGCTCCCTTGATGAGCAGCTCCTCTGTGCGTCTGAGCTCAGGCACAAGACGAGGAGGGAGGATAGCCAGGCCCATGACCTCGATGAGGCCGATGTTCTCGCGCTTGATGTGGTGCCACTGCTCATGCGGATGGAAGACGCCGAGGGGATGCTCCTTCGAGGTGATGTTGCACCTCAGGGCAAGATAGACCTCATAGGCACCCTCGTGCTTCCTGACGATAGGCGTCACGGTATTGTGCGCGCCCTCACGGTCATGGGAGACGATACCGAGGCTGGGGTCGTCCCATTCTCTCCAGCAGGAGATGATATGGTCTGCTGCATCGAGCACATCATCCCTGCTTTCTGACGTGAGCCTCAGCACGGAAAGCGGCCATTTCAGGACTTCACCCTTGATGGCAGGATAGCCAGGAAGCGCGAACTCCTCTGCCGTCTCTGCCTTCATCATCGCGAACTCGTGCCTGCCGCCCTGGTAGTGGTCATGCGAGAGGATGGAGCCTCCCACGATCGGAAGATCGGCATTCGAGCCAATGAAGTAGTGGGGGAAGAGGTCCACGAAGTCGAGGAGGCAGGAAAGCGATGCCCTGTCCACATGCATCGGGCGATGATGGGCGCTCATTGCAATGCAGTGCTCATTGAAGTAGGCGTAAGGGGAGTACTGGAAGCCCCAGCGCTCGCCGCCGAGCTCAATCGGGATGATGCGGAGGTTCTGGCGTGCCGGATGGGCGCCGAAAGCATCGGATGCCGGACGTCCAGGATAGCCTTCGTTCTCGATGCAGAGCTGGCAGGCAGGATACTTCTCGCCGGCAGGCGCCTTTCCCGCAGCAGCTATTTCTCGGGGATCCTTTTCCGGCTTCGAGAGATTGATCGTGATCTCGAGAGGGCCGAATTCGCTCTCATGCGTCCAGCAGATATTCCGGGCGATGGCAGAGCGCCTCACGTAGCCGGCGTCGCAGCAGAGGCCATAGAACCAGTCCGTCGCTTCCTTCGGACCCTTGTCCTTCGCACGTGCCCTGAACTCCTTGGAGACGGCAGAGGGACGCGGCATGAGCCGCCCCATGATCTCCATTGCGATGCGGTCACGTCCCGATGCCGTATTCTCTTCCTTGCCGGCAGCGATTGCATGCTCGGCCAGTGTGGCAAGAAGCTTGTCAGGCACCTCAGATGTGGCGGAAGGGGAGACGTGGGCATCTTCTGCATCCTCTGCAAGCGCCCAACCATCATCAGGACCAGGTCCCGTCGCACCCACGGCCGCAAGCACGCTGTTGTAGGCCCAGATGCGGTCCTCCCAGCCCATGAGCCCATGGACTGCAGCATAATCGCAGATGCCTTCTGCAGCTGCGACAAGTTCGTTTTCTGGCATGTCCTGCATCCTTTCCGCTACTTCCACGATGCATACGCCCCTCTGTCAGCGATGTGATAGCGCCTGCTTGCACCGTCGCCGAGCCAGGCGTCCATCTGCCTCTGGAAACGGTCTGCCTCCTCGGCAGGCACGAAGCACTGGATCGTGCCGCCGAAGCCGCCGCCGTGGATGCGGCATGCTCCCTTGCCTTCGAGGATACGCTCGGCGAGGGCAAGCGCGACCATCGCAGGCTGCTCGGCAGCGCCGGTCGTCACGTTCTGGAGATACATGGCAGAGCTCTTGCCGGATTCTGCGGTATAGGCGAGGAACTCCTCGATCTTGCCTTCCTGGAGCGCTTCCCATCTCAGCTGCACGAGACGGTCCTCGTTCCAGTAGTGGAGGGCACGAAGCACCGGCCTGTCGCCGAGCTTCTCGCGCAGCGCAGGCACGCTCTCGAGGAACTTCTGCTCATCCACATCGGCCAGACGGCTCCCGCCGAAGGCATGTGCCACTTCCTGCATCTCCTGTGGGATGGCAGCATAGGCATCAGTCAGATCCTCATGGCCTGCTCCGACCTTCACGAGGATGAGCGAGTAGCCTGCATCCTCGAAGTCATACACGAGCTTCTCTGCCTTCGGATTCCCACTGTCCTTGAAGTCGATGAAGGCAAGGCCGCCGAGGCAGACCGATGCCTGGTCCATGAGGCCACAGGGCTTGCCGAAGTAGACGTTCTCCACCTTCTGGCTCATGCGGGCAAGGGAAAGCGCATCGTAGCTCCTTCCCTCCCAGAGCGCCTCCATTGCGCGACCGAGCGCAGCCTCGATAGCGGCAGAGGAGGAAAGGCCGCCGCCGACAGGAATCGTGCTCGTGAGCGCGATATCGAAGCCGGAAGGGGTCCTTCCGTCCTCTGCCATAAATGCAGCCATGCCGCGCACAAGGGATGCGGTCGTATTCTTCTCGTCTGCGTGAACGGAAAGGTCTTCGAGGCCGACCGTCACGAGCGGATAGCCATCGCTTGCAAGGCGGATCTCGTTGCTGTCACGCGGCACTGCCACCGCATCGATTGCGACATCGAGGGCACCGGCAATGACATGGCCACCCTCGTGATCGGTATGATTTCCGGCAATCTCGGAGCGTCCCGGCGCGTGCACCAAGAGAAGCTGCCTGCCAGCTTCCGGCTTTCCGAATGCCTCTTCGAAGACCTCGTGCGCCCGCATGATGCCTTCCTGCTTGCTCTCTTCCATATCCATCCTCTCTTCCAGGCAGTGATTCCTGCCGCTGCTCTTCTAGTCCTTCTGTGCAGTACCGAGCTTCCATGCAATATCAAGCTCGTAGGGATGCTCTGGCGTGCAGATGGGATGCGGCCACGTTGGCCTGTTTGCACAGTTCGGGAAGTACTCCGCTTCGAGCGCAAAGCCCGAGCCCTGCGTATAGCGGGCTCCATCTTTCGCGTCCCTATCATCGAGCCAGTTGCCCGTATAGAGCTGCATGCCGGGAGCAGAGGTCCAGAACTCGAGCGTGCGTCCGCTCCTTGGATCTTCCGCTGCAAGGGCACGCCTGAGTCTGCCATCGGGCTCCCAGTTCCTGATGCAGAAGCAGTGGTCGTAGCCGCGGGCACACTTGAGCTGCACGTTCTTTTCATCGATATCACGGGAAAGCGGCTTTGCCACTCTGAAGTCGAAAGGCGTTCCTGCAACTAGCTGCGGCGTGTCTTCGGTCACAAGGTCATCCTCAACCGGGATATATTCGTCTGCAGAAATCTGTGCCACAGCATCGAGCGCCGTTCCTCCTGCGTGCCCTGCAAGATTGAAATACGTGTGGTTCGTCATGTTCACGAACGTCTCTTTGTCGCTTTCGCAGCGATAGGAGATCGTGACCTTATATCCGCGATCTTCTTCAGCAAGCGCGAAGCGTGCCGTGAAATGGCGCGCGCCAGGAAGTCCCAGCTCCCCATCCCTCAGCTCTGTCCCGAGCGTCACCGCCGCTTCTTCTGTCTTCTCGAGCTGCCAGAGCCTCTTGTGGAGGCCGGCCGTCAGGCTCGAATGGAGATTGTTCCTCAGGTCCGGACCGTCATTCTTCTCGAGCGTATAGACCTTGCCGGAAAGCGGGACATGCGCACCCTCGGTCCTGTTTGCCACAGGACCGATTGTGCACCCATAGCAGGCCGGGTCGTCGAGATACCCATGGACGGTCGGCATGCCGAGGACGATGTCAGCCACCTGGCCTTCCGCATCGGGAACGCGGAGGCCTATGACGGTCGCTCCGAAATCAGAGACGGAAAGCTCTGCTGCTCCTGCCTTCAGGTTGTAGCGTGTGGCTGCCCCACCACTGGGCAGCGATCCGAACGAAGATGTGTCGACCATGAGGTCCCTCCCGATTGAAGCCTTAAGGATATGTTAACGTACTCATAGCGCAATGCCTGCGGAAATGCGGACCTTGTGATAAGGTTTCAGCGGATGGACGCAATTGACGGGGGAGCGGCAGGAGGAAACGATGGCAAGACGTGCAGGACAGACACGGCCGGTCTCGGCTGCCGATGTGGCACGCGCTGCCGGCGTCTCCCAGCAGACCGTCTCCCGTGTCGTCAACAACCAGCCAAATGTGAGCGAACGGACGCGCAAGGCCGTGACCGAGGCGATGGAAGAGCTCGGCTTCCGGCCGAACTTCGCTGGCCGTTCTCTTCGAAGCGGCCGCTACCATTCCGTCGGCCTCTCCATCTACAACATCACGCAGTATGGCAACCTGTCGACGCTCGACGGCATCGCAAGTGCAGCACGGTCTCACGGCTATGCCATAACGATGGAAGAGGAGCGCGACGACAGCCCGATCTCGCTCGAGGTGACGACGAGGCGCATGCTGGCGCTGCCGGTCGATGCGATGATTGCAAGCATGAGCATCAAGGCAGGGGACTTCGAGACGTACCGTCCTGCTGCAGGACTAGGCTGCGTGCTCCTCACGATGTATCCGCATCCTTCCTGCACGACTGTCGATTCCGACCAGTATGGGTGCTCCCGCCTCGTTATGGACCATCTCCTTGCCCATGGGCACCAGGAGATCCGCTTCGTCGCCGGCCCTTCCTTCTCGGTCGATTCGCGCTTCCGCGAGAAGGGATGGCGGGACGCTCTCGAGGAGCATAGCCTCCCTGTCGCAGAACCCATTGCCGGGGACTGGACGGCTGACTCGGGCTATGAGGCGGGCTGCCTTCTGGCGAAGGATGAGAAGGCAACTGCGATCTATGCTGCCAACGACCAGATGGCCTTGGGTGTCATCTGTGCCCTCGAAGATGCAGGAAAGAGCGTCCCGGATGATGTGAGCGTTGTCGGCGTCGATGATTCTCTCGGCAGCATGGTGCCCAAGAACAGGCTCACGACGGTCCGCTTCGATATGTTCCAGCGTGGCACCCGTGCCTTCGAGGAAGCGCTCAAGGCGGGAGAGCCAGGATATGAAGTGCAGGCTATCCGCATTCCCGGCACCCTTATCGAGCGCTCTACGGTGCGCGACATCAGATAGCGCATCCGCCCTCTCGGGTACAATGATGCCGTACGCAATTTCTCGGAAGGAACCTTCTGTGTTCATAGCTCTGTTCTCGACGGTATTCGGCATCTGGCTCATAGGCTGCATCATTGCCTTCTTCTTCAAGCTTGTCTGGTGGACGTTCGCGTTCGCCTTCAAGGCACTTGGCTGGCTCATCCTTGCCTGCATCGTGCTGGCGCTCCTGAGCGTCCCCTTCTTTGCCGGCGTCATTGCCTGCGGCGCCCTTCTCGCTGCGCTTGTGCATGCCGGCGCCCACTAGGATGGCAGCGAAGAAAGGGCCTTCCTTCATCCTCCATGCCGGAACGGTTCCGGTGGAAGTCACGAGACGCCGTGTCCGCAACCTCAATCTCCGCGTGACCCGCGATGGACGCTGCGTCATGTCCATCCCTCTGCCGTGCTCGCTCGCCTTTGCCCAGTCGTTCCTGGATGAGCGTGAAGGATGGGTCCAGGAGAAGATGGCTGCTGCAGAAAGAAGGATCCAGAAGGCATCCGAAGAGCGCTATCTGGAAGGCTCGGCTACGATGCTCTGGGGCGAGCCTTATGAGGTGAAGCTCAGGCAGGCTGAAGGCCGAAGGCAGTCTGTCTCGTTCGATCCAGACACGAAGACCGTGACCCTCACGCTTGCACAGCCTGGTCTCGAAGATAGCGATGAGGGATCCCGCCTCCGCCATGCTGCCATCGCCGCCGTCAGAAAGCTTGCCCTCGAAGCTCGCCTTCCCGAGCTTGCTGCCGAGGCAGAAGAGCGGGCGGGCGTGCACGCAGCAGGCTGGCACGTGCGCGACATGAAGACGAAGTGGGGTTCCTGCTCGACCGGCACAGGACAGATCCGTCTCGCCTCATCGCTTGCCGCCTATCCCTCCTTCTGTGCTGAGGCGGTTGCCTGCCATGAAGCATGCCATCTCATCGTTCCGAACCATAGCGCTGCCTTCTACCGAGAGCTCTCCCGCACCTATCCAGAGTGGAAGCAGGTACGCCAATATCTCAGGGATGCGCCAAGGCCTGCCTGACAGACGCTCTCGTTTCTTCTGCGTTTACACCCCTTTCCGCAAAGTTCCAAAGCTGGCATGCTTGAAGGGCTGGACTAGATGGCAAGGAGGCAGCAATGGCAGAGCTTGGGACCAAAGAGCTGAGACGGCTCTTCGCAGAAGACCATTTCGCAAGCGATGCCTGCGGCTGCAGGATCGAAGAGGCATATGCCGGATATGCACGCGTGAGCTTCGAGGTGGAGAAGCGCCACAGAAACCAGCGCAATGAGGTGATGGGCGGCGCCATCTTCACGCTCGGCGATTTCGCGATAGCCGTCGCCTCGAATGCGACGGGCACGGCACACGTGGCCGTGAGCTGCACGATAGAATTCCTGACGACCGTCAAGGGCACGCGTCTCATCGCAGAGGCGAAGGCCGAACGCGATGGCCGCCATCTTGCCTTCTATTCGGCCAGGATCGAAGACGAGCTCGGCACCTATGTCGCGCGCATGAGCTCGACAGGATTTGCAGTAGGAGAGATTCCTGAAGAGGTGCTTTCCCGCATCTCGGATGGGACTGAAAGGGAGAAGGAAGCATGAAGAAGGATACGGCAGTTCTCGTGATCGATGTCCTCGTCTCTGGCGAGGATGACACGCTCTACAAGCAGGATCCTGCAGAGGCGGCGCTTGTCAAAAAGGCAGTCGAGGTCGTCGATGCGGCACGCGCGGCTGAAGTTCCGGTGATCTTCCTCTGCGACCAGCATATCAAGGGCGTGGACAAGGAGCTCGAGCTCTGGGGAGACCACGGCCTTAAGGGCGACGCCCGTCCGAATCCCGAGCTCAGGGCAGGATCGGGTGCGCTTGACTTCATCATCCCGAAGAGGCGCTATTCGGGATTCTTCGGCACGGACCTCGACCTCACGCTCCGTGAGCTCGGCGTGAAGAAGCTCATTGTCGTCGGCGAGGATACGAACATCTGCGTGCTCCACACGCTTGCCGATGCCTGGAACTTGGGCTACGAGACAGAAGTCGTCACGGACGCGACGAGGACATTCCTCATCGGGACGCAGGAAGGCGCCCTCGAGCACATGAAGAAGTGCTTCGGGACCGTTCCTGTCACTGCTGCCGAAGCTGCTGCAGAGCTTGCATAGCCAATATTCCGTATATGAATGAACGATGGAGGGCCTGTCTTCGGATGGGTCCTCCTTTTTGTTCGAAAGCAGGCAGTTTCCAGTCTTTTTGAAGCAGCATTCAGACATATAGGGATGATGTAGGAACATTCTGCCCATATTGTGGAGAGTTTCTGTACAATACTGAAATTGCTGTGTTGGGAATGCAACAGACGGGAGAGGGTCTGTATGGACAAGAGCCAGCGCATCTGCATCGTGGGCGGCGGCCCTGCAGGAACATCGATGGGCATGTATCTGCAGAAGCAGGGCTTCCACAACTACACGATCTACGAGAAGTCGGGACGTGTCGGCGGCAAGGCGTTCTCGCCGAAGATGGAAGTCACGACGAAGGATGGCAAGAAGGAGCAGCGCACGATTGAGATGGGCGCTGTCATGGGCTGCGACACCTATTTCGCCGTCCATGAGTGCGAAGAGTTCGGCGGCGCGACACACGCTGACGGTCCTGCCATGGGCAGGCGCTTCACGAACACCGACGGCACGCCGATCAAGCAGTCGAAGCTTTCGCTCCTCAAGAAGGTCATGAAGATGCGCAAGCTCTCGAAGCTCTTGGCCACGAAGTACAAGGGCTACGACGTCAATGGCCACAGAGGCGTGGCCCAGGGCCGCTACGAGGGCCTCTGCCCTTCGCCTGAACTCAAGCTTGCCCATATCGAGGGAGAGAATCCGAACCTCAAGGACCTCTCGATGCCGTTCTCGGAGTTCCTGAAGCTCAACCACTGCGAGGACGCAGAGCTCGTCTGGAAGGGCCCCTTCACGTCCTTCGGCTATGGCTACTTCGACGAGATTCCGGCAGCCTACGTGCTCAAGTACCTCGATGCATTCACGGTGAAGCAGTTCCTGTCCACCGGCAAGCTCTGGACGTGGAAGAACGGCACGGAGTCCATCTGGCAGGGCGTGAACGACCACCTCGAGCACCCGGCAGTCCTCAACACCGAGGTCACCGGCATCAAGCGCGAGGACGGCAAGGTCACGGTCACGCTGAACGGCGACCATGAGGAAGTCTTCGACAAGCTTATCATCTGCACGCCGCTCGAGATGTTCCTGGGCTACGGCGACCCGACCGACGAGGAGCGTCGCCTCTTCTCGAAGATCCAGAACAAGGAATACTTCACGATGGCAGTGAGGACGGAAGACGAGAAGTCTCCCGACATCTCCTACTACTACTTCGACAACATGACGAACGAGACGCGCGGCCACCTCATGGTCTTCTATCACCGCTGGCCAGACTGCGGCCCGCAGCCGCTCGTCACGTTCACGCTCAGGAACCACGAAGGTATGGAGGATGTCCCGTTCGATGCCGCCCGCGACACGACGCTTGCCGACATGGCAAAGTCCGGCCTTCCTGTCGTCAAGACCGAGCGTATCGACGATTGGTACTACTTCCCGCACGTGTCGAGCAAGGACTATGCTGATGGCTGGTACGACAAGGTAGAGGCGCTGCAGGGCCAGAAGAACACCTACTTTGCCGGCGAGGTCATGGCATTCGGCGACATGGAGGAGACCGTCGAGTACTCGAAGGATCTCGTGCGCCGCTTCTTCACGGATACAGACAAGGCTTAAGGTCATGGAAGAAATCAAGATCATCGAACTCAAGGAGAGCGTGTTCGCCGACAACGACGCCGAAGCGGAGAAGCTCCGCCAGAGCCTGAAGGCGAAGGACACGTTCCTCGTGAACGTTATGAGCTCGCCTGGTGCCGGCAAGACGTCGACCTTGAAGGCGCTCATCCCCGAGCTTGCAAAGGACCACACCGTCTCTGTCATGGAGGCAGACATCGACGGCGCAATCGACGCCGACGAGATCCAGGAGGAGACCGGAGCCCATGCCGTGCAGCTCCACACGGGCGGCATGTGCCACCTCGATGCCGGCATGACGGAGCAGGGCATCGCCTCGCTCGGAGACACCAAGTCCGATATCGTGTTCCTCGAAAACGTCGGCAACCTCGTCTGCCCGGCCGAATTCGATACCGGCGCTGCCGTCAATGCCGTGATCCTCTCGGTACCGGAAGGCGACGACAAGCCGCTCAAGTATCCGCTCATGTTCGAGAAGGCCGATGTCGTGATCCTCAACAAGTGCGACGTGCTGCCGTACTTCGACTTCGATATGGACCTCTTCAAGAAATATCTGAGGGACAGAAACGACAGCTGCGACCTCATTCCCATCTCTGCCAAGACCGGCGAGGGAGTGCCCGAGCTTGTTGAATGGTTCCAAAACGCGTATGAAGCATGGAGGGCCTAGGACATGTCCGAACAGTTCGAATCGCCTCGTTCCATCTATCAGAACGAGGCAGAGCGCAATGCTGCCATAGCGAAGCTCGGCCGCAAGATCACGGACGTCGTGAAGCACAAGATAACCGGCGTCAAGACATGCGATGCCGAGTACTGGGGCCTCAAGGAGGTCCTGACCGACGAGATGGTCGAGCTCGGAAACAAGATGAAGGTCAGGAAGTTCTACGAGTTCGAGGACATCATGAAGCTCGAGCCCGATATGGAGCCTGCGCACCTGCAGAAGCTGCTGGATGACATGTCCGTCATAGGCATCCTCGAGTATGACTACGGCGACCACTACGACGACAATGGCCCCATCAAGGATGCACCGCATACGAAGCGCTGGAGGCTTCCGTACTTCGTGCCGGGCTCTGCCGAGCTCTTCAACTCGACAAAGGACCGCATCGACAAGAATCCTCCTGTCGCTTCCTTCTTCGAGCGCATGACGTTCGTGCCGCTTGCCGGCATCACGGAGATGGTCCCTCCCGGAGGAGATGGCATCGGCATGCATGTCATCCCCGTCGAGGAGGCCGTGAACTTCCAGAACGAGGCCATCGACAAGGAGCGCATCTCCTACTGGCTGAAGAGGTATGAAGGCCATATCTCTGCCGGCATGTGCTCGTGCCGCTACTCCAGGACGACGCTCGGCGAAGGCTGCGCGGACGACCCCGAGGACTGGTGCATCCAGGTCGGCGACATGGCCGACTACACGGTCGAGACGCACCGCGCCCACTACATCACGTCCGATGAGGCCCTCGAGATCATCCAGAAGGCAGAGGACAACGGCTTCGTCCACCAGATCACGAACATCGACGGCGAGTCGAAGATTTTCGACATCTGCAACTGCGACGTGAAGATCTGCAACGCCCTCAGGACGAGTATGCTCTTCAACACGCCGAATCTTTCCCGCTCTGCCTATACGGCAAAGGTCACGCCGGAGAACTGCGTTGCCTGCGGCCTCTGCGTCGAGTCCTGCCCGGCAGGAGCCGTGAAGCTCGGCCAGAAGATCTGCCGCAAGGATGGCACGCTCCCGAAATACCCGAAGTCGATCCTGCCCGATGCGATCCATTGGGGCAAGTACGCCTGGGACGAGAACTACCGCGATACGGCCCGCATGCACAATACGTGGCCGACCGGCTCCTCTCCCTGCAAGGCAGCCTGCCCTGCCCATGTGCCGGTCCAGGCCTATCTCAAGAAGGCCCGCGAGGGCAAGTACCAGGAAGCAGTCGGCCTCATCAAGACGCAGAATCCGTTCCCGGCCATCTGCGGCAGGATCTGCAACAAGCGCTGCGAGGATGCCTGCACGAGAGGCACAATCGATGCGCCGGTGAGCATCGACGAGGTCAAGAAGTTCGTCGCCGACTACGACCTTGCCCAGGAAAAGCAGTTTGTGGCAAGGAAGGCCGTGCCGTCCGTCGAAGGCCATTTCGACGAGAAGATCGCGATCATCGGCGCAGGCCCGGCAGGCCTATCCTGCGCGTACTATCTGGCTCTCCTTGGATATACGCCGACGGTCTTCGAGAAGCACGATCTTCCCGGCGGCATGATGCAGTACGGCATCCCGACGTACAAGCTCGAGAAGGATGTCATCCAGAAAGAGGTCGCCCTCATCCAGGACCAGGGCGTCGAGATTCGCTGCGGCGTCGAGGTCGGACGCGACATCACGCTCGACGACCTCAAAAAGCAGGGCTACGAGGCCTTCTACATCGCAATCGGCTGCCAGGGCGGACGTCGCCCCGGCGTCGCAAACGATACGGCCGAAGGTACCGATATCGCTGTCCACTATCTCCAGGAGTCGATGGCAAAGGGCAACCCGGCCATGTCCGGCAAGGTCGTCGTGATCGGCGGCGGCAATGTCGCCGTGGACTGCGCAAGGAATGCAGCACGCCGCGGTGCCGATGAGGTCCACATGGTCTCGCTCGAGGCGAGGAACGAGATGCCCGCTTCCGAGGCGGAGATCCAGGAGACGCTTGCGGACAAGGTCGCGGTCGAGTGCGGCTGGGGCCCGAAGGAAGTGCTCGTGGGCGAGGACGGCCATGTCTCCGGCATCGTCCTCAAGAAGTGCACACGCACGATCGATCCCGAGACGCACCGCTTCTCGCCGCTCTACGACGAGTCGGTGACGCGCGCGATTGCATGCGACAGGATCGTCTTCGCGATCGGCCAGGCCATCGACTGGGGCAATCTCCTCGACGGCACAAAGGTCGAGTTCCACCATGGCAACTATCCGAAGGCAGACGAGCTCACGTTCCAGACGGCAGAGCCTTCTATCTTCGTTGGCGGCGATGTCTACACCGGCCCGAAGTTCGTTATCGACGCCATTGCAGAAGGCCATCATGCGGCAGAGTCGCTCCACCGCTTCGTGCACAGGAACGCATCGATGACAATAGGCAGGGACAGGCACGACTACCAGCCCTTCGACAAGAACGACCTGTCCTTCGGCTCCTATGACACCTACCAGCGCCAGGAGCCCGTTGCAAAGCCGGAAGGCGAGGACCGCTTCCGCGACACCTCGGGCAAGCTTACGCCCGAGCAGGTCGAGCGCGAATGCTCGCGCTGCCTTGGCTGTGGCGCCTCGGTCGTCGACCCGAACAAGTGCATCGGCTGCGGCATCTGCACGACAAGGTGCCAGTTCGATGCAATACATCTCTACCGCGACCATCCCGAGATGAGCACGATGAGGAAGGCAGAGGACAAGGTCGGCGGCCTTGCTGCCTACCAGCTCAAGCGCATGGTCAAGATCGTCGCAAACTCGGGCTCCGAGGAAGCGAAGATCATGCGTGCCAAGCGCAAGGAATACGAGCGCACCCACGGCAAGGATTGGCAGGCAGCCCATCCGAACACCGGCAACGCGGTCGAGGAAGAAAGCAAGTAGCAGCACCCTGCGCGCCCCATTCTGCATGGGGCGCGCATTTCAGGAAGGAATCCATCCATGCATGAGCTCGGCATCGTTGTCCATGTGATCGATATGGTCGAGAAGGCGGCCGAGGAAAACAATGTCTCGAAGGTCCTGAAGCTCGACCTCGAGGTGGGGGAGGTCTCGACGATCGTCCCTGACTACTTCCGGGACTGCTACAAATGGGCCATCAAGAAGACCCGCTACATGCAGGAGTGCGAGCTCAACCTCATCGTCGTCGAGGGCAAGTCATACTGCCAGGACTGCCGCAAGACCTACCGCACGACGGAATACGGCAAGGCCTGCCCCTACTGTGGCGGCTACCATACCTACCTTGTGAGTGGCCGCGATGTGATGATCCGGGACATCCAGGCCGTATAGCGGCAAGTGCGAGACGCTGATATGCCCTCCGGCTATCTGAAGCCGGAGGGCATATCTCTGCGTGCAGAGCGCAGGTGCTGCAGATAGGATAGAGGGCAGACATTCTGAGGTATCCCATCCGAAAGGGGCGCCATGTCCATCCGTTTCCGCAAGAGCATCAACCTCGGTCCCGCCTTCCGCATCAACGTCTCGAAGTCCGGGCTCTCGTTTTCAGCCCATGTGCCGGGCATGAAAGGCATCTCCGTCAGCACGGGCCAGAAGGGGACTTATCTCAATGCCGGACTTCCGGGCACGGGGCTTTCTTCCCGAACGAAGCTCTCCGACAAAGGTGTCGGCGTCAGCTTCAAGGATGTCGTGAAGACAATCACCGGCTCTGACAGAGAAGAAGAGCAGCCGGCAGCGGAAACGCAAGAGCTTCCTTCTCGCAAAGAGGCGCCTCGCGTGCAGGAGGAGCCTCGTCCTTTCGAAGAGGTGCTTGCGCCCTACCTCGAGCTCCACAGGAAGGCCCCTTCTGTCGGAGCGCTCGATGATGCTGCACCGCTTTCAGAAGAGACCATCGAGGCTTCCTGCGAGAAGATCCTGAAAGAGACGCAGGTGCCCTATCTCTTCTCCGCCTCCTATGAGTTCGATGCAGCGCAGAACGCGCTCATGCTCGATGTAGACCTGCCAGAAATCGAGGATATCCCGGACGAGGAAGAGAGCCTGACCTCGAAGGGAACCATAGCGGAGCACAGGATTCCGGCTGCTGCGGCACATGCAAACTATGTCCGGTGCATCGAGAGCCTTGCCCTCTATCTGACAGCATCGATATTCGCTGCCAATCCATCTCTTCCGGCCATCACCCTCTCCGGCTATACGCAGCGGAGGAACAAGGCAGGAGAGCTCGAGGATGTCTATGTCCTCTCGGTCCGATTTACGCGTGCAGGCTTCGCAGGCGAGAATCTCGCAGAGACAGAAGATCCCGAGGCGTTCCTTCTCGGCTTCGAGAACCGGCTGGCGAAGACGAAGACCGGCCTTCTGAAGAAGATCGTGCCCTACGAGAGCCTCCACGCCGAAGCCGGGAACTGAAAGGCAGGAAAGCCATGCTCCATGCGAACTATCACACCCACACGACCCTCTGCGATGGCTCCGATGCGCCTGAAGCGGTAGCAGCCGAAGCCTATCGCCTCGGCATCGCGCATCTCGGCTTCTCGGGACATATGGATCCAGACATTCATATGGTCTGGCCTGACTATGTGAAGGCCATCTCTTCGCTGAAAAAGGAATACCAGGGCCGCATGGATATCCTCATGGGCGTCGAGCTCGACAACCTCTACGATCCTGCCTGCTGCCCAGGCGCGGAGTACATCATTGGCTCGACGCATTTCCTCGATGTCGAATCGCCGGTTCCCATGAGCGTCGACAACACGCCCGAGATGATGCAGCAGCTTGCAGATGACTATTTCGGCGGAGACTTCTACGCGCTTTCCAAGTCCTACTACGAGCTCGAGGCAAAGGTCTATGACCGGACGAGATGCACGTTCGTCGGCCACTTCGACCTCGTCACCCGCTTCAACGATGAGATGCACTTCCTCGACGAGACGTCGAAACGCTATCTCACGCCTGCTCTAGAGGCGATGGAATACCTTGCCTCGGAAGGGGTTCCCTTCGAGATCAACTGCGGGGCCGTGAACAGAGGCAGGAAGAAGGAGCTCTATCCGAGATCAGAGCTCCTCAAGGCGCTTCATGGCTTTGGCGGCGAGATCTTCATCAATTCCGATGCCCACCAGAAGGAGCGGCTCCTCGGCGCCTTCGACCAAGCAGTGCAGGCAGCGGCAGCGGCAGGCTTCACGCATGTGAACATCCTCGTCCACGACGAAGCAGGCAGGGTCGTGACGCGGCAGCTTGCCCTCGATGCGCTCTGATGCACGTCCCAGACAGCATGAAGGCCTGTTTGCTTCAGAGTGCATCCAGGCCTTTGCATGAGAAGAGGGGATAGCAGAAGCGGCTACTTCACCTCGAACGGCGTCTCTCTGCCCTCGCTGAAGGCGAGAAGGGCGCCGGTCGAGCTTGTGATCATATGCTTCACGTCCTCCTGCGTGTAGAACGCCATGTGCGGCGTCACGATCGCATTCGGGAAGGCATCGAGAATGGCACGGTCGCGGTGGGGGAGGATGTCGCGCGAACGGTCGAGGTAGTAGAGCCCTGCCTCGTTCTCGATCGTATCGAGCGCGCAGGCACCGACGTGTCCACTCTCGAGCGCTGCAATCAGGGCATCCGTATCGATGAGGGAACCACGGGCTGCATTGACGATCACGACACCGTCCTTCATCTTCGCGAGCGCTGCCGCATCGATGAGGTGGTAGTTGTCCTTGGAACCGGGGGCATGCAGGGTGATGATGTCAGAGGAAGCAAGGAGCTCGTCCAGGGACACATAGTCTGCGACCTTCGCCACCTCGTCTTTCGGATAGGGATCGTTTGCCAGTATCTTGCTGCCGAAGGACGAGAGATGCTTTACGACCGTGGCGCCGATGCGGCCCGTGCCGATGACGCCGACCGTGGCAGAGGAGATATCGAGGCCGATCTTGCCTTCGAGGCCGAAGTCCTGCACGAGGTTCTCGCGCTCGATGAACTTGACCTTGCGAGCTGCCATCATCATGAGCATGATTGCGTAGTTCGCGACGCCTTCAGGCGGATAGGCAGCGTGGGCGATCTTCATGCCAAGCTTGTGCGCATAGGCGACATCGATGTGGTCATAGCCGATCGAGCGCGTGGCGATAGCCTTGACGCCGAGCGCATGGAAGCGGTCGAGGACCTCTTTCGTCATCGGGTTCGTGATGATGGAGACAGCGTCGGCGCCTTTCGCAAGATCGAGGTTGTCCTGGCTGGGATAGTCCGCAGTCCAGCCGAATTCGAAGCCATGCTCCTTCGCAAAGGCTTCCATATACCCAAGCTCGTCATACGGCCTCAGGGCATAGGCAAAGAGCTTCATGTGATTGCACCCTCTTCGATGTAGATATTTCCATCCTTCATTCAAGACAGATTCCATGGAAACACGTTATTTCTCGGCTACCGCAAGATTTGTAAAAGGCGAAATAAATTTGGCGCAAAGAATCCAAAGTTTTTTGCATTTTTGACTCCGATTCAATTATTATAGGCAAAGTGCAGAAGGGTCATATGGGAGAGGGAATGCCCTCTGGCAAGAAAGGACGTGTGTGACCATGCAATCGAAGCTCGCACATGCAGCAGAGCGCAAAGCGTTCAGCCTTGCTCTGGATGCTGCAATCAAGGGCGTCAAGAGCGATCATCCGGAGGAGGCTATCGAAAAGTTCCTCGATATGGGCGTCAAGCTCCTGTCCGACACCGCACCGGACATGGCAATGTCGCTCAGGAAGGCTTTCTATCCAGGCTCCAAATGGGAAAACTTCCTGATCGGCCTTGTCAACCGCCTCGATCCGAACATCCTCAAGACCGCTACGCTCAATGGTGCCTATGAGGCAGCATTCCGCGGCCTCCGCGAGACGACGCAGTCTGCCGAGAAGTACCAGTGCAACGTGCCCTGGATCATCATCTTCGACCCGACGAGCGCCTGCAACATGCACTGCGTCGGCTGCTGGGCAGCAGACTATTCGAAGTCTCTGAACCTCTCCTTCGACGATATGGACAAGATCGTTACCGAGGCAAAGGCGCTTGGTTGCCACTTCTTCATGATGACAGGCGGCGAGCCGATGGTCCGCTGGAAGGACGTCGCAAAGCTTGCAGAGAAGCACAACGACTGCATCTTCGGCCTCTTCACGAACGGCACGCTCGTGAACCAGCAGGTCTGCGATGACTGCAAGCGTCTCGGCAACATCGTGTTCTCGCTCTCGCTCGAGGGCTTCAAGGATGCCAACGATGGCCGTCGTGGCGAGGGCTGCTTCGACAAGGTCATGGCTGCCATGGACCTCATGCGCGAGAACGGCCTTGCTTTCGGCGTCTCCACGGCCTACACGAGGAACAACGTCGAGTCCGTCACCTCTGATGAGTACTACGACCTCATCATCGAGAAGGGCGCGCTCTGGGCCTGGTACTTCCACTACATGCCGGTTGGCGAGGGCGCCAATGCCGACCTCATGCCGACGCTCGAGCAGCGTGAGTACATGCTGCACCGCATCCGCGAGGTCCGTGACTACGAGGGCGGCAAGCCGATCATGGCAATGGACTTCCAGAACGACGGCGAGTTCGTCGGTGGCTGCATCGCTGGCGGCCGTGTCTTCTGCCACATCACCGCTCGCGGCGATGTCGAGCCGTGCGTCTTCATCCACTACTCGAACGCAAACATCCACGACAAGTCCCTGCTCGAGTGCCTGCAGCAGCCGGTCTTCCAGGCCTACCGCGCACACTGGCCCTGGAACGACAATATGCTCCGTCCGTGCCCGATGCTCGAGAATCCGGAGATTCTTCCGCAGATCGTGCACGAGGCTGGCGCAAAGTCGACCGAGTACGTCACGCCGGAGGATGTCGACCACCTCTGCAAGAGGACCGCGCCGTATGCCAAGGCATGGGCTCCTGTCGCCGACCGCCTGTGGCGCGAAGAGCACCCGACCGGAAAGAAGGTCTACGAGGACAACATCTCGATGATGCCCGTGGACGAGAAGGCAAAGCGCCTCGCCGAGAAGGATGCCGAGCTCGATTCCGAGATTGCAAACGGCACCGAGTTCTAGAAGAACCTGCGCCGACAGAAGGAGCCCCGGGTGACCGGGGCTCCTTTTTTTCTCTATGCTCTTTGCTACTCTCCTGCGTGCTGCCTGACCATGCGGTAGAACGCATCGACGGCCGCACGGCGTACTGCCGTGAGGGCAGAAGGACGTGCAGCCGACCAGTCGATCGGATGCTCTTCGATCATCTGGCGCGCTTCGGCTATGACCTGCTCTCCCGTGCCTGCCTGGAATGCATCGTCTCCCGAGACCGGCAGATTAATATAGATGTCTGCTGCCTGCGAGTAGATGCGGTCGAGCTGGTTCGCGCCGCAGTTCATCGTCTTCTTTGCAATCGAGAGCGGTGTCATGTCGGCGATGGGCCGGGCATGGCGGATCATGCCGACACCGACGACCGCATCGACCATGGAACGGTCGAAGAGCGGGGTCGGCAGGTTCATGCGGCATCCACCATCCATGAACGTACGGCCGAGATAGGCCGTCGGCGTCACGACAAGCGGGTAGGAAGCAGAGCACGTCACGCACTTTGCGACATCGAGCTTCTCGTCGGAGAGCACGCGCCAGTTGCCGTTCTCATCGTGGAAGAGGTCAGGGTCATTCGTGAAGACGCAGAGCTCGCCGTTCACGACATCGACGGCGCAGAATGCGACCGGCATCTTGAAGTCAGCAAACGTCGAGATGTCTGCCTCGTCGAGGACATTCCTTGCAAAGCGCTCCATGATGGCGGAATCGATGATGCCATGCGTGCCCACAGCGTTGAAGATCTTGATCGGGTTCATCTTGAGGACGCCCTCGTCGACGATCTTCTGGTCCATCATGACAAGAAGCTCTTCCATGCGCCTGGAATCTATGCCGCCGCCTGCAAGGGCTGCCACAAGCGCACCCATGGAGGTGCCAGCGACTGCGCCGATCTCGATATGGTTGCGTTCCATGTCCTCGATTGCCGCAACCTCGGCAAACGACCTGAACCCGCCGCCGCAGAATGCAGCTCCGACACCCTGTACCCTGGCCATAGAACCTCCTCGCATCTCCATTAGAAAGCAAGCTTAGTATGCCCGATTTTCTGGAGCATCGACGATAATTGTGGTGGCTGGTGTCCTGAATTGCGTTTCGCGACATTCATTGGGTAGTATGGATAAGTCACTGGCTCTAGCAGAAGGCACGAGGCATCGCTTTGTCATTACGTAAACAGATAGAACGCAGCGCAAAGGCAAAGGTCGCGCCCGAGGTTCTTGCAAAGCAGGAATCCGGACAGGATCTGGGTCCTGTCGGCACGCCCGACAATCCGTCGAATCAGATCCTCACGGTCGCGAACGTCATCACGCTCTGCCGCTTCATCCTGACGATTGTCTTCCTTGTGCTGTTTGTCCAGCATGAACACAGGGTGGCAGCGCTTACCTGCTATGCCGTGGCAGCTGTGACGGACTTCCTCGATGGACAGGTCGCACGCCGCACGCAGACCGTGAGCTGGGTTGGCAAGATCTCCGATCCCATCATGGACCGCGTTCTTCTCTTCACGGGCGTCCTCGGCCTTGTCATCACCGGCGAGCTTCCCATCTGGGTCGCTATCTTCGTGATCGGCCGCGATGTCTATCTCTTCTTCGGCATGCTTGCCCTCCAGAAGTACCGCAAGCGTCCGGTCGATGTCATCTATATCGGCAAGGTCACGACCGCACTTCTCATGTTCGGCTTCTGCGACCTTCTGCTCGGCCTTCCCGTCATCAAAGGCTTGGGACTTGTCTCGGCGTCCTGGCTTCCCGGCCTCAACAGCGTCGCAGCGCCTCTGGGCATCTTCTTCGTCTATGTCGGCATCATCACATCCACGATCACAGCCGTCATCTACACGAAGGAAGGCATCCAGTACAAGCATGAGGCCCTCGCCGAGAGAGCGGAGAACCAGGATTAGGTGTCAGCTGAGCCGGCAGGCCACTGCCTGCTGTCATCTGGCAGGAGATTCAAGATCATGAAGCAGCAACAGCACGCACGGCATCTTTCGAACACGCAGAGCGGCAAGGCTCCGAAGCGGAACGCGAAGCGCATCGTCTGTGCTGTCTGCATAGCGATAGCTGCCGTGATCCTCTGTGCCTTCATCCTTGTTCCGAAAGGCTCTGGCACCTCCAGCTATTCAGCTGCCGCCACGACAAGGACGCAGACGGTCTCTGCAGCCGTCGAAGCCTCGAAGGGGACTGCGCCTTCGCTTTCCGAAGCCCAGGCAGCCATCGTCACCGACTCCGAAGGCAATGTCCTCTGGGAAGAGAACGCCGACGCCGAGATGCCCATGGCATCGATCACGAAGATCATGACAGCAATGGTTGTGCTCGACAATGTCGAAGACCTCGATGAGTCCGTGACCTGCTCCGACATCTCGCTCGAGGAAGGCGCCCAGGCAGCAGGCTATGCGGCAGGGGATGTGACGACGGTGCGCGAGCTTCTGCGCGTCATGCTTGTCTACTCCGCAAACGATGCTGCAGAGGAGCTTGCAGCCAATGCCCTCGGCGGAAGGGATGCCTTCATCTCTGCCATGAACGAGAAGGCCCAGGAGCTCGGCATGGCCCATACCCACTTCATGAATCCATCGGGCCTTGAAGCGGATGGCCACTATTCCTCTGCATCGGACCTTGCCATCATGGGCCGCTATGCGCTCGAGAACTATCCCTTCATCGCACAGACGATCCGCCTCTCCTCTGTCACGACAGCCATCGGCGGTGCCCAGAAGACGTTCAAGAGCACCGATACGCTGCTCCAGACGACGAAGGGCATGCTCGGCATCAAGACCGGCGCTGTCGAGAGCGGCACGGCCTTCCTCGGCGCCTATGAGCAGGATGGCACGAGGATCTATACCTGCGTCCTTGGCTGCACGACCGAAGACGGTCGCTTTGCCGATACGAAGGCGCTCATCTCCTGGGCATTCTCCGATGCCTATGAGACCTTGCCCCTGGCTCAGGCAGGCACGAAGGTGCGCGAGCTTTCGTTTGCCGACCACTTTGGCTGGGTGCTCGACGTGGAGCCGCTCGAATCGGTCACAGGCTATGCCGAGCGCGGAGGAGACGACCTCGTGAAGACTTCGGTCACCAGCACGCAGACTACAGCGCTTCCGGGAACGTGCTGGCAGAGTGCCATCTGGACGCAGGGCACACGGACGGTCGGGGAAGCCACCTATATGGCAGGCCTTCCACATCCCCGGGAGCGCAGCATCGATGAAATCCTCTTTCCTTTGGAAGCAGGCCAAGCAGCATGACAGATCGTGAGAACGAAGACAATGAAGACGAGCAGATTGTCCTGGCAGCAGAGCACCTGCTGCTCGGGGCGCTGATGGGGTCTCTCGACGACGGAGGGCCCGATGTACCGCTTCGCTATGCAGACACCGACGCGGAGGCGACAGCGCTTGCCGATGGCACGGCGCTCTGCGACCTGTCCGGACTCTATGCGGCCAAGATGGCGGGATCTTCTGCCGAAGCCTTCTGCTCGGCAGCATTCAGCGGCAGGAAGCTTGCGGTCGGGGAGTGCGCATTCGAGCCGGTCTTCATGGGAGACGGGCGCCTTGCCTCGGTGCCGCTTCTGGCCAGGACCGGAGACCATGAATATGTGCTCTGGGACGCAAGCCCCTCGGCAGACCTTCTGGCAGCATGGCTGTCGTTCATGTCCGACATCGAGCAGAACGGCTACCGTCCCTATGCGGGACTCGACTTCGAGGAGGAGAGCACGGCACTCGTACCGCTCCTGCTCTGGGGCGATGAGGCCAGAACGATTCTTCATGACTACGTGCGCAAGGATGACAGGCTTCCTGAGGCAGGACACATCACCGATGTGTCGCTCGATGGGACCATTGCGACGCTCGTGCTTTCGCCGAAGCTCGATGGGAGGCCAAGCTACCTCGTGCTCGTGCCTCCCGCCTATGCGCGCATCGTCTGGAGGAGCCTTCTCTCCTTCCAGTCGCTTGCGCCGGTGGGACAGGCCATCTGCCGGCAGCGCATCTCGGAGGCGCTGCCCTGGGGAAAGCTCCTGCTCTCTGCCGAGCCTCATGAAGTGGATGCAAAGAGCGTGAAGGCTTGGGGAATCATGAGGAAGGAACATGATTTCGTCGGTGCCCGCGCACTTCTGTCCTGATCAAGCCTATCGAGGAGGCTTCCATGAAGTATGCCATCAACGCCCACGGCTTCCCTGATGCCATAGGCTCGAGCTCGCAGGGGACGACTGCAGGACGCTTCGTCTTCATTTCTGGCCAGATTGCTCTTGATGCAGTCAATCCCAAGTGCCTCATTGCAGGAGGGATCGAGGAGCAGACGAACCGCGTCATCGATCTGGCTGAACAGCTTCTGGCAGAAGTGAACTGCCAGCTTTCCGATGTCGCACAGACGACGGTCTATCTTGCGCATATGGAGGACTTTGCCGCAATGGATGCCGTCTATGCAGAACGGTTCGGAAGGCCTGCCCCCGCACGCTCCGTCGTGGAGGTCTCGAAACTTCCTCTTGATGCCCTCATCGAGATGGACTGTGTCGCCTGCAGATAGCGCTAGAATAGAAATGTTGAAGAAGCACTGTGAAGGGAGCCTCAATGCAGCCTCAAGCAAACCCTCCCGAGGGCGATAAGACTGAAATCTTCCGTATGCCAGCAACCGATGCCACGATTCCCGATCTCATGGGCGCGGCACGGCGCAAGCACCCTTCGCTCACCATCGTCAAGGGTCCCCAGAGCGGCGAGACGTTCGAGCTCGAAGATCCTGAAATCACGCTCGGCCGCGATCCATCGAACAGCATCTTCCTGAACGACATGACGGTCTCGAGGCACCACGCTGTCATCGATCTGTCCGGACTCGATTCCGGTGCCGTCACGATCCAGGATCTGGGCTCGCTCAACGGTACCTGGGTCGATGGTGCAATCATCAACAAGGCCTACATCAAGGATGGCTCCACCATCCAGATTGGCACCTTCCGCCTGATCTTCCATACGAACCGCATCCCCTCGAGAATCGAGACCGGAGCGTAGGCGCATGGCAGATGCGGGGTATCTGACAATCGGCAAGGTCGTCAAGAAGCTGCAGCCTGAATATCCGGAGCTCTCCATCTCGAAGGTGCGCTACCTCGAGGATGAAGGGCTCCTCACGCCTGCTAGGACTCCTGGCGGCTACCGTCTGTACTCGCAGCGCGACGTGAAGCGTCTCGAGACGATTCTCTATCTCCAGAAGACGCGCTTCATGCCGCTCTCTGTCATCAAGGAAGAGCTCGGCAAGCACGAGAACGCGACGACTGCAGAGCTCGAGCAGGCGCTCTCTCAGGAGGCGCAGGCTCAGGGTGCTGCAGGCGTCGCTCCGCTTCCTCAGGACGACGAGGAGACGATCTCGAAGCTTCACCCGATCGACCGCATGCCCGAGCTTACCGGCGCTCCTGTGAGCTTCGTGCGCCAGCTGGCCGATGCCGGTGTCATCTCGCTCAGGAAATCTCCTCATGGCAGGGATCTCGTCGACGGCAAGGATTTCGCGATCGTGCGTGCCGCCGAGCGTCTCCGCCATTACGGCATAGGCCCGAGGAATCTCCGCATGTATGTCGTGGCTGCCAACCGCGAGGAAGGCATGTTCGAGCAGGCGCTCGGAACGCTCTATGCGAGAAGGGGAGAGGACCCTTCCGCTTCCCAGCGCATCGAGTTCGCCCAGGCCACCGACGAGGTGCTGGCACTTACGGACACGATTCGCGACACGCTGATACGCCGCATGCTCAGCAAGGCTTTCAAGGACATGGAGCTTGGCTCTGACCAGCAAGATGTTCTGGAACATAGATAGATTGGTCACCCGAGGGAAAGGACCTGCATTGTCGAGCGTCGATTACGAGAGCCTGATTGTCAGCATTCCTGACTATCCTGAACCAGGCGTCATCTTCAAGGACATCACCCCGCTGTTTGCCGATGCCCAGGGCATGGCAGCAGCCATCGACGATATCGCCGACCACTTCATCAACAAGGGCATCACGAAGGTCGTCGGTGCCGAGGCCCGCGGCTTCCTCGTGGGCGCTCCTGTCGCCTACAGGCTCAATGCCGGCTTCGTCCCGGCCAGAAAGCCTGGGAAGCTTCCGCGCGAGGTCTATTCGCAGACCTATGCGCTCGAGTATGGCACTGACGAGCTCCAGATTCACAAGGACGCCCTCACGCCTGACGACCGCGTCCTGATTGTCGACGACCTTGTCGCCACCGGCGGCACGGCTGTCGCCACCGCAGAACTCGTCGAGAAGAGCGGCGCCAAGGTTGCCGGCTTCTCCTTCATGCTCGAGCTCACGTATCTCCACCCGCGCGAGGAGATCGCCAAGAAGTACGACGAGGAAGTCTTCACGCTCATCCAGGTGCAGTAGGCTATCCTGTATACCAGCACGAACTTTTGGGAGCCGCCGGAGCCAGTGCCCGGCGGCTCTTCTTCTGTTGCGGAGGGATGGTGCGCGTGAAGCATCTGGGATATCTCGAGAGGAGCCTCTCTCGTCCGAACCAGGCCAGGCTTGTCTTCGAAGGTGCCCTCGTAGGCCTTGCAGGCGGAGGCATCGTCACGCTCTACCGTCTCTCGCTTTCACAGGCCGAAAAGCTCCTCAGAGGCATCACGGGCGCCGCTGCAGGACATCCCATCCAAATTGCGCTCTGGTTCCTCACGCTTGCCGCCACGCTCATCGTCGTCTCGAAGCTCCTGCTCTGGGAGCCCTATACGCAGGGCTCGGGCATCCCTCAGACCGATGCAGAAGCCATCGGCCGCATCGATATGCCCTGGCTGCGTGTCATGGGCGCGAAGTTCGCCGAAGGCACGCTCTGCGCCTTCGGCGGCCTCTCGCTGGGACGTGAGGGACCTTCCGTCATGCTGGGCGGCATGGGCGGCAAGGCAGTCTCGAAGGCGCTCCACAAGGACCGCGACCATGAGTCGCTCTTCGTCACGTGCGGCGCTGCTGCCGGCATGGCAGCAGCATTCCATGCACCGCTCACCGGCGTCCTCTTTGCAGTCGAGGAGATCCACAAGGTCTTCTCTGCATCGCTCGTGATCACGGCCATGGCATCGGCAATCATGTCGGACTTCCTCGTGTCGCAGGTCCTCGGCGTGAAGCCGACCCTGAACTTCGCGCTCGTGACGAACCTGCCGCACATCTCGTATCCGCTCGTCGCGGTCATGGGCATCTACTGCGGCATCCTGGGCGCCCTCCACAACGCCGGCATGTTCGGCTGCCAGAAGCTCTATGACAAGATCAAGAAGTGGGTGCCATATAGCAGGCTTGCCATTCCGTTTGCCATCTCCGGCATCATCGCCTTCACGCTGCCGGATCTCATGTGCGGCGGCGATGCCATCATCGAGAAGCTCATGAACCCGACGGCCCTCACCTGGGAGACGATCCTTTTCCTGCTGATAGGGAAGTATCTCTTCACGACGATCAGCTTCGCCTCGGGCGCTCCGGGCGGCACGCTCTTTCCTCTTGTCGTCATGGGGTCTCTTGCAGGAGCGCTCTTCTGCCATCTGGCAAACGCCGTAGGCGGCACGTCGATGCTCTATATCATGAATTTCATCTATCTCGGCATCGCCGGCCTCTTTGCGGCAGTCGTGCGCGCACCTGTGACAGCAATCGTACTTGTGTTCGAATTGACCGGAAGCCTCGAGACGCTGCTTTCCGTGAGCATCGTCGCTATGATCGCCTTCGTGACAGCCAACCTCTTGAGGGTCGATGCGTTCTACGAGCATCTGCTGACAAAGCTCCTCGGCAATCTCGACCCGGAAGTCGCAGCACAGGAACAGCATGGCATAGCGCTCAGGACCTACCATGTGGCGCTTGGCAGCAAGGCCGAGAACAGGACTGTGGCAGAGCTGCCGTGGCCTGAAGGCACGCTCATCGTCCTTGTGGAGCGTGCTGGCGAGCGCATCACACCGCATGGCACGACGAAGCTCGAGCCCGCTGATGTCATCACCGCCATAATACCGAAGACAACGCTTCTCGAAAATGACCGCAAGATACGAGATCTCTGCCGTCCCGCCATCTTCAGAAAAGACATCGAAGGACCAAGCAAAGACCAGAGCACGTCCTGATGCGGTTTTCCATCATCCGGACGCTATCTAAACACATCCAGCAGCCATCAGCACGATATCTCATGTTGGATGCTTCGAAACAAGCCTCTGAGAGCCGATTTGAGCCACGCAATCATATTCACATGAATACTTATGCATTCCTATAAGATGTGGCTCTAAGGAAGGCTCTCAGACGCTCATTGAAAAAGATGCCATCAGAGCATCGGATCAGGGGCCCAGAAACCTTCCGAGGGGAGCATCGGCTAGGGCTCTGATACTCTTACTTTACATAAGATATATTATCAGACATTTCAATCAGAAAAGAAGAGGGGACTGAAGCACCCCGCTCCAGACCCCTCTCGAAGCCCTCTTTTCTGTCTCTCGTGAGCCTCATTCTCAGGAATCGATATGCTGTCCGAGATACTCGGCTGCAGACGTTGCTGCGTTCGCGCCATCGGCCGTCGCCGTCACGATCTGGCGGAGCTTCTTTGCGCGGATGTCTCCTGCGACGAAGAGGCCCGGCGTCTTCGTGATGCCCGTCTCGTCGGCAACGACATAGCCCTGAGGATTCATATCCACGAGGCCCTCGACAAGCTTCGTTGCCGGCACGCGGCCGACGAAGACGAAGACGCCAAACGAGCCTGCCGGATATGTCTCGGTCGTCTCCTCGCCGGTCTCGTTGTTCCTGAACGTGATGCTCTCAGGAAGCGTCTCTCCCTCGAGCTTGACGACGCTCGTCATGTAGCGGATCTCGACCTTCTCGTTCTCTTCGATCTGCTTCAGGACTGCCGCCTGGGCACGCACGTGGTCCTTGCGGACAATGATCGTGACCTTCGAGGCGAAGCGCGTCAGGAACAGCGCCTCCTCGAGCGCAGAGTTGCCGCCACCGATAACGAAGACCTGCTTGTTGCGGTAGAACATGCCGTCGCACGTGGCGCAATACGACACGCCGTGGCCGCCGAGCCGCTCCTCGCCGACGAATCCGGCATGGCGCGGGGTCGCGCCGCCTGCGAGGATGACGGTCTTCGACTTATAGGTGCCCTCGGTCGTCGTGACCGTGAAGATCTTCGTCTCGGGGTCCTGGGCGATGTTCGTGACCTGGTCGGACACGATCTTCGCACCGAGGTCCTCTGCCTGGCCGCGCATGGCATCGGCGAGCTCGAAGCCCGACGTATGCGGCAGCGCCGGATAGTTGTCCACGGCATCGGTCAGCATAATCTGGCCGCCGACTGCCTCCTGCTCGAGCACGACATTGTCGAGCATCGCACGCTGTGCGTAGATCGATGCCGTGAGACCAGCAGGACCTGCTCCTATGATGACAAGATCGAGTACGTTGTCGCTCATGATGTATCTCCTTGCTCTTGTATTCACTGCTGCTAGGATGCCCCAAGCACCTCTCCTCTATTCGCCTGAATGCCATCACTTACATAGCATATCCATATTTCATTGTGCACAATCTTTCTTGTGCTACTGAGAAGCCCCTTGGCAGCAGGCTATCTGCATGCCAAGGGGCTCTGAGAGGCGATTTGAGGCCCTATCTGCTAGACAAGCAGGAAGTAGACCACAAAGGCGATGGTTGCAACCCACATGAGCGGCTTGATGTTCTTGCCCTTGCCGGTGATGAGGTTGATGAGGACATAGGCGATGAAGCCGAAGCCGATGCCGTTGGAGATCGAGTACGTCATCGGGATGCCAGCGATGATGAGGAATGCCGGGAAGGCGTCCGTAATCTCAGTCCAGTCGATGTCGACGACGTCGCCCATCATGAGGAAGCCGACAAGCACGAGAGCACCACAGGTTGCAGCGGAGCTCACGACCGTGATGATCGGTGCGAAGAAGGCAGCGATGATGAAGAAGATGCCGGTGAAGACCGAAGTCAGGCCGGAACGTCCGCCATCAGCTGCGCCCGAGGAGGACTCGACGAACGTCGTGATGGAGGAAGCGCCGCAGAAGCCACCCACTGCAGCAGCAGCGGAGTCGACGATGAGGATCTGCTTGATGTCCTCGACAGAGCCATCATCGTTCAGGAAGTCGCCCTGCTTGGCGACGGCCATGGCGGTGCCCATCGTATCGAAAAAGTCGGACATCATGAGCGAGAAGGCATAGACGAGAAGAATCGGCGTCGTGATGACCTTGGCAATGCCGGCAACGCCGTTTGCATCGGTCTGGAACGGAGCGCCGAAGCTCGAGAAGTCGAGAGCGGAGACGACACCATTCGGTGCGGTCGTGACTCCCAGAGGAATGCCTGCGATGACAGCGATGATGATGCCGATCAGAAGGGAGCCCGGCACCTCCATCACATAGAGGACGACGGTTGCGATGATGGAGATGAGGCCGACGATGAACGTGGCGCTCGTCACGTCGCCGAGGCCGACCATCGTGGACTCGTTGGCGACGATGATGCCGCCGTCCTTGAGGCCGATCATAGCGATGAAGAGGCCAAGGCCGACGGAGATGGCATGGCGCAGAGGCACAGGGATTGCATCCATGACAGCCTCGCGGAGACCGCAGAGAACGAGGATGAGGATCGCGACGCCCTCGATGAAGATGACTGCCATGGAGGCATGCCAGTCACCGCCGTCGATAGCGGTCAGCGAATACGCAACGATTGCGTTGATGCCCATGCCAGAAGCGCAGGCAAGCGGGCGGTTTGCAAAGATGCCCATGAGGATCGTCATGATTCCTGCGCCGATGCACGTAGCGGTGACCGCTGCATTGGCAGGAACGCCTGCGATGACCATGAGCGCAGGGTTGACGGCGATGATGTATGCCATCGCCAGGAACGTGGTGAGGCCGGCACGTGCTTCCTGGCCGACAGATGTTCCACGCTCCTTCAGCTTGAAGAACTGCTCCATCCTTGAGGTTCCTTCCTTTTGAAAAACCTTGCAGGGAAAGCATGCAGCGCCCGGCTCGGAAACGGGCGCTGCATGCCGATCGACGGTGCCCCCTCTCAGGCGCCGGAAGATCCGAATCCGCCAGCTCCGCGGTCTGTCTCGTCGAGCGAATCGACTTCCATGAGGCTGACGCGCGGCACTTTCTGGATGACGAGCTGCGCTATGCGCTCGCCTTTCACGATATGGATCTCACGTTCTGGATCGAGATTGATGGCACATACCTTGAGCTCGCCACGGTAGTGCGCATCGATGAGGCCTGGCGTATTTGCCATGGACAGGCCTTCGCGAAGAGCAAGGCCGCTTCTCGGCTGCACGAAGCCCGCATAGCCATCAGGAATGGCGATGGCAAGGCCGGTGCTCACGAGACAGCGCTCGAACGGCTTCAGAACCACGTCCTCAGCGGAGCGCAGATCGAGACCTGCATCACCCTCGTAGGCGTAGCTTGGCAGTTCCACATTTTCGTCAAGGCGCTTTATCGGCAGGATGATATGGTCTTCGCTCATTTGCTCAGGCTCCTCAGCTCTTCGTTGAATTCGTCGATATCCTTGAAGTCGCGGTAGACGGAAGCGAAGCGCACATAGGCGACCTTGTCGAGATTCACGAGGCGCTTGAGCACCATGTCGCCGATCTCTTTCGAGCTCACTTCGGATACGCCGGAATCACGGAGCTCCGACTCCATGTCATCGATGAGAGAATCGAGCTTCGAGATAGGGATATTCCTTTTTACGGTAGCGGCAACCAGGCCGCGCATGAGCTTCTGGCGGTTGAATGTCTCTTTCGTCCCGTCTTTCTTCAGGACGGTCAGCGGCGTCTCTTCCCGCCTCTCGTAGGTCGTGAACCTGTAGCCGCACTGGATGCACTCGCGCCTGCGGCGAATTGCATCGTTGTTTTCAGAGGGCCTCGAATCGACTACTTTCGATTCTTCGCACCCGCACTTTGGACAGCGCATGAATCCCCCTTGTGCTCTTCAACAAAAAGAACATATCACATAAAGCGAGGTTGATACTGCCCAGTTTTCAAATTTGAGTCGAAATGAAATACAAGACTTCTCTGTGCAGACGGTCGGAACTCACGCCTGAGCGGCGGAAACGGTGAGTGTCTGGCCGGGCTGGAGCAGAGAGGTATCGAGACCGTTCTCCTGCTTGAGCCAGCTCACCATCTGGTCGGTGCTCATGCCCTCTGCGCCGTGCGCGGATGCGATGCTCCAGAGCGTATCCTGGTCCTGCACCGTATAGGTCTCCGTCTCCATGGATGCCTCTGCCTGGCGGAGCTGTGCGGCCTTGAGCGCATCTCCTGCATACCAGGCTCCGAAGAAAGCAGCTGCGATGGCAACGGCGGCAAGCGCCGCGACGACCTTGCTGCCACGCTCCGGCATCGTGCGCTTCTCGCGTGTGGCCGTGCCCTCGTGCAGGACGAATACGGGAGCCTCATCTATTGCAAGTGCTGCATTTCCGTCGAACAGTGCGCTGTTTCCATCGATCATGTCGGAACCTTTCTCTCATCGTTGCTGCTGACGTTTATAGCAAGTGCCGCCGACAGCATTGCATGAGCGAACATCTGTTTTGTATACTATTGCTCGAACATCAGTACGTGTCAATAGTTATCAGAACATTTGTTTGCAGATTCTCGCGAGATATCGTATGATGTAATCGGGCCAAAGGAGGACTCCCATGAAGAAGAAGCTCAGCAAGCGCCAGCAAAGCATCTATGAGTACATCTGCTCCTATAGCGCCGAGCATGGCTATCCGCCTTCAGTGCGCGAGATAGGCGCTGCGGTCGGTCTGGCATCGCCCTCGACCGTACATATGCATCTTCAGGTCCTCCAGGAGCAGGGGCTCATCAAGAGAGATTCGAAGAAGCCCCGTGCCATCGAAGTCGTGAACAATGCTCCCGAGCACGAAGAGGGGCTGCACCTTGCCAAGGTCACCGAGGACCCTGACAGCAATACGATCTCGCTTCCTCTCGTCGGCCGCGTCGCAGCAGGCCAGCCAATCTTGGCAGAGCAGAACGTGGAAGAGCGCCTGAACCTTCCGACGAGCATCGTCGGTGATTCCTCGTCGTTCGTCCTCCGGGTGCATGGCGAGTCCATGATCAATGCCGGCATCTTCGATGGCGACTATATTGTCGTTAAGGAAGAGCATGATGCGCATGACGGCGAAATCGTCGTAGCCCTCATCGACGACTCTGCGACCGTGAAGACGTTCTACCGCGAAGATGGCAGGATCCGCCTCCAGCCGGAGAACGATACGATGGAGCCGATCTACGCCGAGAATCCGCGCATCCTCGGTCGTGTGACGGCCCTCATCCGTTCGATTAACTAGAGCCGTGTCAGAGACCCAGCGCCTCCGCCTATTCGATATCATCCGTGGCTTCTCTGTCATCTCAATGATGGGGTTCCATGCCTGCTATGACCTGACCGCCATCTTCGGCGTCAGGCTTCTCTGGTTTGCGCCACCCTTCGAGGACATCTGGCGCGATTCCATCTCCTGGACATTCCTCTTCATTGCCGGCGTCATGTGCAGCTTCTCGAGGAGCAACCTGAAGCGCTCGGGCCGCTATCTCGCGCTCGCTTTAGCCATCTGGCTCGTCACGACGGTTGCTGCCGTCGATACCGCAATCAATTTCGGCATCATCTTCTGCATGGGCGCCTGCACGCTCATCTATGCTCTCCTGCAGAAGGCAGGATTCGTTCCTGACGGCTGGAAGGCTGCCATCATCCTCCTTGCTGCCTTCTTCATCTTCTATGGGCTGCCGAGAGGATCTCTCGGCTTCTCTCCCCTGTCCACCCCGCTTCCAAAGGCGCTCTATCAGGTCCATGGCTTGGCCTGGCTTGGCATCCCTGGCCCCGGTTTCGCATCGGGAGACTACTACCCTGTGCTCCCCTATCTCTTCATGTATCTCTCCGGCGCCTCTCTTGGAAAGCTCTGGAAGCGTCTGGGCTACCCTGGCTCCGTGCTAAGAATCGGATGCCCGCCGCTCGAGTTCGTCGGCAGGCATCCTCTTGCCTTCTATGTGCTCCACCAGCCGGCAATCATTTTCATCTGCATGGCCGTGACGGGCATAGATATCTTCTGAGCGGCCCTGGCAGTCCCTGTCAGCTCTCCAGGCGATAGGGCTCGAACGTGCCCGCCAGACGCTCTGGCACCTTTGCCGTGGCCCTGAGTCCGCCCTCGTGGTATTCCTCATGCAGTATCTGGCATCTCTCGTGGAGCATGCTCATGAGGATTCCCTTGGAATACGGAACCTCTACGGTCATGGTCACATCGCCCTTGGCAGCTTCCTGCGCGATGCGGAAAAGCAGGCCACGTAGGCCCTTTCCCTCAAGCGCCGAGATGAAGACGGCATCCGGGTGCATGGCCTCGAGGCGGCGCAGCGTGTCTTCCGGCACAAGATCGCTCTTGTTGCAGACGACGACGCTTCTGATGCGGTCGGCCCCGATCTCCTTCAGGATGCTGTCGACGACCGAGAGCTCCTTTTCTGCATGTGGATCAGAGATGTCGACGACCTTCAGGATCAGGTCGGCATTGATCGCCTCGGAGAGCGTCGACTTGAACGATTCGACAAGCAACGTCGGAAGCTTCTGGATAAAGCCGACCGTATCCGTGATTGTGATCTTCCGGCCTTCATCGAGATCCACAGCGCGCGTCGTCGGATCGAGCGTCGCGAAAAGCTCGTCCTTCACGTAGACAGAAGAGCCCGTGAGCTGATTCAGGAGCGTCGACTTGCCGGCGTTCGTGTAGCCAACAAGAGCGACACGCCAGACCCCTGACTCCCAGCGTGCCTTCGACTGCGTATGGCGCTGGGAAGAGAGCTCCTTAAGCTCCTGGGTGAGGAAGCTGATTCTCTTTCTGACAAGCCTGCGGTCGACCTCAAGCTGGCTTTCGCCTTGGCCGAACCTCGAGCCGATGCCGCCACGCGTCTGCTCGCCGACGAGATGGCTCCACATGCCCCTCAGACGCGGCAGCAGGTAGTTTGCCTGCGCCAGCTGCACCTGGAGGCGTCCTTCCTTCGTCGTGGCATGTGCTGCGAAGATATCGAGGATGAGGGCCGTGCGGTCGATGACCTTCACGTGCGAGCCGAGGATCTTCTCGAGATTCGACTGCTGGGAAGGCGAGAGCTCGTCGTCGAACACGACGACATCTGCTTCGAGCGCACGTGCCAGGTCTCTGAGCTCCTCGGCCTTGCCAGATCCGAGATAGGTCCTTGCCACAGGCACTTCGAGGCGCTGCGTGAGCTCCCCGACAACCTCTCCCCCATCCGTCTCGACAAGACGTCCGAGCTCTGCCAGAGACTCATCGAGCGACCATTCGCCCGTACCGGTATCGACGCCGACAAGAATCGCACGGTCCGGCTCGATTCTGGTCGGCTGCGCCTTGAATCGGGGCATCAGAGTCCCTCCTCTTCCAGTATGGTTTCGGCCGCGCCCTTCGTATCCATCTGGTCCAGATCGAGCCACTTCACGCGTCCGTCACGCTTGAACCAGGACAGCTGGCGCTTTGCATAGCGACGTGTCCGCTTCTTGATCTCCTCGGATGCGTCATCGAGCGTGCAGGAGCCCTCGAGATAGGCCACAATCTCCTTGTAGCCGATGGCCTGCATAGCGGTAAGCGTCTCGGCAAAGCCGGCTTCCACCAGGCCCTTCACTTCGTCGACGAGCCCTTCGGCAAGCATCTGGTTCACGCGCACCGATATCCGCTCATAGAGCCTCTCACGGTCCATGCGTATGCCCCAGATCGAGGCGTCGTACCAGGGTGCCCTCTTGTGGAGCCCCTCATGCTGCACGGCGTAGCTCTTGCCCTCGTCGAGGAGCTCGAGCGCCCTTATGACACGGCGTACATTGTTCGGATGTATGAGGGCTGCGGACGCAGGATCTCGGCTCTCAAGGAGCGCATAGACCGCATCCTGCCCTTCGTCTTCAGCCATATTCTCATAGCGCTTCCTCGTCGCAGACGAAGTGTCGCCCTTGGGAAAGACCATATCGTCAATCGTCGCATCGAGATAGAGGCCTGTGCCGCCGCAGAGGATGGGAAGCTTTCCTTCTGCGAGAAGCGCATCTGCGCACGAGCGTGCCTCTTCCTGGAAGAGCTGGGCCGAATAGGCCTCTCCGATATCTGCGACATCGACCATAAGGAGAGGACAGCGGCGCTCGGACACAGGCGTCTTTGCCGTGCCTATATCCATGCCGCGATAGACCTGCATTGCGTCGACAGAGACGACAGATGTGCCAAGGCGGCACGCAAGCTCGTCTGCCAGAGCGCTCTTTCCCGATGCAGTAGGACCTACGATGCAGAGGACGCGGTCGCCTTTCACCGCGGGTCGCCTGTCTGCGTGCCGGAGAGATACCAGGATTTCGCTTCGTCGATCTTCACGTCGACGAGCTTCCCGACGAGATCTTCTGGCTTCTGCCCATCGAGGAGCGGGAAATGCACGGTCTGCAGCTTGCGGCTGTGGCCGACGAGCATGTTCTCATTCCTCTTCGAGGGGCCTTCGACGAGGACTTCTGAGACTGTGCCGAGGTCGCGCTGGTTCGAGGCGAAAGAAAGGTCCTCGACAAGACGTGCAAGCTTGTCGAAGCGCTCCTGTATGACCTCATGCGGCGTCGGATTCTCGAGCTTTGCGGCAGGAGTACCCGGACGCTTCGAATAGATGAACGTATAGGCAGCATCGAAGGCAGCTTCGCGCACAAGCGACATCGTGTCCTCGAAGTCCTCTTCCGTCTCGCCAGGGAAGCCGACGATAAGGTCGGTCGTGAGCGCAAGGCCGGGCATGGCAGCACGCAGCCGGCCGACAAGATCGAGATACTGCTCCCGCATATAGCGCCTGTTCATGGCCTTCAGGACCTTCGTGGAGCCGCTCTGGACCGCAAGATGGAGCTGGGGCATCACATTCGGCGTCTCAGCCATGGCAGCGATGACATCATCCGTAAGATCCATCGGGTTCGACGACGTGAAGCGGATGCGGTCGACACCGGTCTCTCCGACCTTGCGCAGGAGTTCGGCAAAGCGCGGCTTCCCGTAGATGTTCTTGCCATAGGAGTTCACGTTCTGGCCGAGAAGCGTTATCTCGCGGACGCCGTCTGCGACAAGCCCGTTGCATTCGATGAGGATGGATTCCATCGTGCGGGAACGCTCGCGTCCACGCACATACGGCACGATGCAGTACGTGCAGAAGTTGTCGCATCCCGTCATGATAGGCACCCAGGCGTGATAGCGGAGCTCGCGGTGGCTTGGCAGCTCCGTCGAGAAGTGCTTCGTATCCTCCGTGGTATCGACGAGCACCTTGTGCTTCTTCTCCGAGTAGGCTTCAGAGAGAAGCTCGGGAAGCGACGCCAGGGCACCGGTGCCGAAGACGACATCGACCGAGGGAATGTTCTTCTTGAGCTCTGCTCCGGAGCGCTGCGCCACGCAGCCGCCGACGGCGACAATACGCTTCCCCGAAGGAGGAAGCGCCGCTCCTGCCGCATTTGCCGCCGTGCCATAGAGCCTCGTATCGGCCCCTTCGCGCACAGAGCATGTCATGAATACGACGATATCTGCCTCTTCGACGGTGCCGACCTCGAGGCATCCACACGAATCGAGCAGGCCCGCTACCCGCTCTGCATCGTGGAAGTTCATCTGGCACCCGAACGTCTTTACATGGTAGGTCTTCCCTGCCAGCTGCGGGTAATGCTGCATGCTATGAAACCGTCCTCGTATCAGTGGGGGCTGTCTGGGAGAGAGCCTGCGGCGTCAGCTTGTGGACATAGATCGCGATGCGGATGGCAGTCCTGTTCTCGCCGCAGATCTCGATATCGGAGAAGGTAGGAGCGCAGGAAATATCGACGCCGGTCGGTATGAGGAATCCCCGGGCGATGGCCACGGCCTTGATGGCCTGGTTCACAGCGCCTGCGCCGACGCACTGCACATTCACGGGCACGCCGTCCTTCACCATGCCGGCGATGGCGCCCGCGACCGATGCGGGGGAAGATTTGCTCGAGACCTTGAGGAAGTCCATACCTGCTCCTGGTAGTTCGCACTATCTGGTATCCGTTATCGTCCGGATACACTGTATATGGGCACGCCATATACCACTTCGTACATCTTATACTTTACGGCCTAGTCATCCTCGGCAAATTCGAACGTACAGGAAAGCCTTCCGGAAGAAACATGGAGCTCAGGTGGTGCCTGGAGCTCGAGGTAGTAGCGCTCCTCGAGGAACTGGAAGTCTCTCACGAGCATGCCGCGGAACTTGTCGAGATCCTCCTTCGAGATTCTGACCGTTCTCGGATCCTTCTCAAGGTCGACTTTGCGCTGTCCATGCCGGACCGCTGCCTTCTTGCCCCTGAGATAGGCATAGGCACCCTGCGCAGGTGCAATCTCGCCTGAGAGAATGCGCTGGGCTGTCCTCTCGGAGATGTCGAGACCCATGGAAGCGCCTATCTGGGCAAGCTCTTCCGCATCGGGCGCAAGCCTCAGCCGAAGCAGGAGCGGGAGGTCTTCGAGCTTCGTCTGGAGGATGCGCTCCCGCACATCGCGCGGGATGCGGACGTGCCGGCGCGCGGCAGCAATGGCCTCAGCCGGAGAGCCGACATAGACCTCGCAGGCTCCCCTGTCCTCGAGCGCGAACTCGCAGGCACAACGCAGGAGGTTGTGCGGGCCGCGCACGATGGAGATCGTGCCATCCTCAGTCTGCTCGTACTCAGGCCAGGCAGACTGGTCTGCCTTCTCGGGAATCTTGGCCGTATCGAAGGCCACCTGGATCGAGGTGCCGCATCCAGGCTCAGACTGGACGACGCGTGACATCTCGGCATTCTGGCGGATCGAGAACAGCGCCATGCCCCTGCCGTGCACGCCCCAGGCGTCCATATGCATCGTATCGAGCTTCGACGTGACGCGGGCATCGAAGATGCGCTCCTGCATGTCTTCAGGTATGCCTGTTCCGTCATCCACGACCGTGAGCGTCCGCAGGCCTTCTGCCTTCTGGAGCGCGAAGAGAATCGTGTGGGCTCCGGCATCGCGGGCATTCCTCAGAAGCTCGATCGCAGCATCCTCGACAGAGCGGATATCGTGCTTTGCCTGGCGACGCTCGGCTTCGTCCACCCTGAGGCGGACGAAGCCATCACCATAGCTCTCTTCGACACGCAGCGATGAGGCGTGCCCTGTCTTCGCAATGAAGGCAGCAAGGCTCTCTGCGTCTGTGCCCATTGCCTACTTTGCCGTATCCACCGCGCGGGACTCGCGGATAACGACGACGCGGACCTGGCCGGGATATTCCATCTCGTCCTCGATCTGCTTCGCGATGTCGTGGGCAAGCACCGTTGCCTGGGCATCGGAGATCTTCTCCGGCTCGACCATGACATGGAGCTCACGGCCTGCCTGCATCGCGTACGTGCGCTCGACGCCCTCGTGGGCGTTCGCAATCTCCTCGAGCTTCTCGAGGCGCTTGATGTAGTTCTCGGCAGATTCGCGTCGGGCGCCAGGACGTGCAGCAGAGATGGCGTCTGCTGCCTGAACGAGTACATCGAGGACCGTATCGGGCTCGACGTCTGCGTGGTGTGCCTCGATAGCATGGACGATCTCAGGCTTCTCGCCGTAGCGGCGGGCAAGGTCTGCGCCGATCACGGCATGCGGCCCTTCCACCTCATGGTCGATGGCCTTGCCGATATCGTGCAGGAGTCCTGCGCGCTTTGCTGGCGCCTCGTCCATGCCAAGCTCGGATGCCATGATTCCGCAGAGCGTCGCGACCTGGACGGAGTGCGAAAGGACATTCTGGCCATAGGACGTGCGGTAGCGAAGCGCGCCCAGCGTCTTGATAAGCTCGGGGTGCAGATCATGGATGCCCATATCGAAGGCAGCCTGCTCGCCGGCTTCGCGGACACGCTCGTTCACGAGCGCCTCGGCCTTCTTGTACATGTCCTCGATGCGGGCAGGATGGATGCGGCCATCTGCGATGAGGTTCTCGAGGGCGACGCGCGCCGTCTCGCGGCGGACCGGATCGAAGCTCGAAAGGACGACGGTCTCGGGCGTATCGTCGATGACAAGGGAGACGCCGGTAACCTGTTCGAACGTGCGGATGTTCCTGCCCTCGCGGCCGATGATGCGGCCCTTGAGGTCGTCGGACGGGATATGGACAGACGTGACCGTGATCTCGCCGGCCTGGTCGGCTGCACAGCGCTGGATGGCCGTGGAGACGATTTCGCGTGCGGTCTTGTCGGCCTGGGCACGGACACGCTGCTCGGACTCGCGCAGAATCTGTGCCTCCTCTCGGACGCTCTGGGCACGAATCTTGCCGATGAGCTCGTCGTGTGCCTCATCGCTCGAGAGACCTGCGATGCGCTCGAGCTCGGTTGTCGTCTTCTCTTCCATCTTGTCGAGATCGGACTTCCTGCGGTCGAGCTGGCCCTGGAAGCTCTGGAGCTGATGCTCGCGGCGGTCGAGGGAGTCATTTCTCTTGTCGAGGGACTCCTCGCGCTGCACAAGACGGTTCTCGAGCGTATGAATCTCGTTCTTGCGCTGCTCCTCCTCGTTCAGGGAAGCCTGGCGCATCTGCATGATCTTCTCTTTTGCCTCGATGAGGGCCTCGCGCTTGGTGCTCTCTGCCTGGCTCTTGGCATCGGCCGTGATCTTCTCTGCCTGAGAGCGGGCATCGCCGAGCTGCTTCTCCGCTTCTGCCTTGGCGTCGTCTACCTGTCGGCGTGCGTCCTGCACTCTCGTGCTGCTCTGCCGTGTGACGGCGAAATAGCAGACAAGTGCACCCACCGCCAGACATGCAATCGCAACTAGTACTGTCATGGTGACTCCTCAGTCGTTCATTCTCGTTTCAGCGGAGTCCGCGCATGCGGGCCCCTCCCACCTGAGGTGTCACAGCCGGCAGCACAGAAGCCTGCCAGATCGTACATGCCATTGTTATATGGACAACGTCTTGCGGAGCGTGCCGAAGGCGTGAATCACCAAAGCTGGTAATTCAATCGTATGTTCGATGTCTGATACTGTCAAATGTTCGTAAGGTCACGAGCTCTTCTTTTTTTGTGGATGGCAGGCTCAGGACTCTTCCGCCTGCGCACGCTCGGCGAGCGCCTGCTTCACTGCCCTCGAGGCAAGCTCGAAGCTGTAGCCCCGGCCAGCAAGATAGCGGACAAGCTTCTGGTATTCGTTCCCGGAAGAGACGTGCTTTCTGCGCGCTAGTGCCAGGGCGCGCTCCGCCTCGTCTTCGCCGTCAGATGCTTCGCTCCAGCCGATATCCTCTCCGAGTGCGATGCCACGCCGCGAAAGCTCGAGCTCGATCTTGCGCCTTCCCCAGCCCTGGCGGATCTTCGCTTCCGTGAAGCGCTTCGCATATCTCCTGTCATCAACAAGATGCTTCTTTTCTGCCATGGCAAGAGCGGCATCAATGGCAGGATGTCCATAGCCTCGGGCGGAGAGACGCTCTGTGAGCTCGGACACCGTGCAGTCGCGCCTGTTCAGGGTCTCGGCCGCCTTCTGCCAGGCGCATTGCTCCTCGAGACGCCCTTCCGCTTCGAGGAGCTCGTCTGCAGACGAAAATCCGGAGCTGCGGTCCGCCTCTTCCTTCTTGAGCGCACGTGCCACCTCTACGGGAATCTTCATCGTGCCCATGCCGTCGACATGAAGTGTCGCTGCCGGACGCCTGCGGTCGAAGGAAGATGCCTTCTTCTCTGGCATCGTGCACGACCAGCTGAACGCTTCCGTTGATTCCGCCATTTTGCCTATGCCTCGTCAGACGGCTTCTTGCCGTCCTCCACGACCGGCTCGCCGACACGCTCGTCTCCGAGCACGAGGCCGCAGGCGACGCGCACCTTGTGGTCGATCTCCTGGGAGAGGTCGGGGTTCTCCCGCAGGAACTCCTTGGCGGCTTCGCGGCCCTGGCCGAGGCGCTCTCCCTCATACGTGAACCAGGCACCGGACTTGTCGACGATGCCGTAATCGACGCCCATATCGAGGATCGAGCCCTCCTTCGAGATGCCCGTGCCGTACATGATGTCGAACTCTGCCTGCTTGAACGGGGCTGCGACCTTGTTCTTGACGACCTTGACTCGGACACGGTTGCCGACGACCTCGCCGTTCTGCTTGATCGAGTCGATGCGGCGGATATCCATGCGGACCGATGCGAAGAACTTGAGGGCACGGCCGCCCGGCGTCGTCTCGGGATTGCCGAACATGACGCCAATCTTCTCGCGGAGCTGGTTGATGAAGATGCAGGTCGTGTTCGACTTTGCAAGCGAGCCTGCGAGCTTTCGGAGCGCCTGGCTCATGAGGCGGGCCTGGGCACCGACCGTCGTCTCGCCGATCTCGCCCTCGATCTCGGCACGCGGGACCAGGGCAGCGACAGAGTCGACGACAACGACGTCGATGGCGCCGGAGCGCACGAGCATGTCGCAGATCTCGAGCGCCTGCTCGCCGGTATCCGGCTGTGAGATCAGCACTTCGTCGATATCGACGCCGATGCGGGCAGCATAGCCCGGATCCAGGGCATGCTCGGCATCTATGAAGGCGACAACGCCGCCCATGGCCTGGGCCTCTGCGAGAATCTCGAGCGAAAGCGTCGTCTTGCCGGAAGATTCGGGGCCATAGATCTCGACGATGCGGCCGCGCGGCACGCCGCCGATGCCGAGCGCAGCATCGAGCGCGAGAGATCCTGTCGGGATTGCCTCGATATCGAGATTCTGCGCGCCATCGCCGTACTTCATGATGGATCCCTTGCCGAACTTCTTCTCGATCTCGGCGGTCGTTGCCTCCACCATCTTGTCGCGCTCTTCGCCATACACCTTCTGATGGACTTCACGTGTCACGGTCTTCTTAGCCATAGCTACTCCTTGCTCTGTGTTCAGCCTCTTGCATGCTAGACGAACAATCGTTCGCCGTCAATCTTCTTTGTCCAGCATACAGGAACTCCCTGACAGGCTTCGCATGCCGAAGAGCCAGGAATCTGGCACCATTCTCTCAGAACGCAGAAAGCCGGCCGGAGACCTATGCCTCCGGCCGGCTCATTCCCTGCTAGAGCGACTCGAGCCCTTCTGCAAGAAGACCGAGCGCACACCGCACTGCCTTGAGCCGCACGCTCTTGCGGTCTCCCGAGAAGATATGCATCTCGCTTCTCGTGAACCCGCCGCAGGAAAGCCCGAACCAGACCGTGCCGACCGGCTTTCCCGGCTCCTCGCCGCCAGGGCCCGCAATGCCGGTCACAGAGACCGCGACATCGGTCAGAAGGACGCGTCTTGCTCCTTCTGCCATGGCCTCGGCACACTCGGAAGACACTGCTCCAACGCCTGGCGCATCGAGGATGCCATCAGATACGCCGAGCACCGCATGCTTCACAGGTATCGCGTAGCTCGTTATGCCGCCCTTCACGACAGCAGATGAGCCCGGCACTGCCGTGAGCGCGCCTGTGACGAGGCCGCCCGTGCACGACTCTGCCGTACCGACCGTGAGACCTTTCCTGTGGCCCAGATCGAGCACGCGCTCTGCTGCTGTGTAGAGCTCCTGCTCGTCCGGAAGCTCGATATCGCCTTGATCTCCCTGCATGATCCTATCCTTCCGTCACATAGCTCCAGGATTTCACGAGATAGTCGACGCCGGACCAGATGGTGAGTATCGTCGCTGTGACAAGGATCCACCAGCTGAGGCCGGAAAGCACCGTCTGGAACATGCTTGCCCCGAACGAACGGGCAAGCAGCATGCCGCAGATGCCGACCATCGTCGTCGCGGTCTTCGCCTTGCCGAGATTGCTCGCTGCAATAACGACGCCCTTGGCCGCCACGACCATGCGCAGCCCCGAGACGAGGAGCTCGCGCACAATCACGACGAGCAGCATGAACGGGCCCATGGCGCCCTCCATGAGGAGGTACACGAGCGCGAAGATCACGACAAGCTTGTCTGCAATCGGATCGAGGAACTTGCCGAACGTCGTCACTTCGTTCCTCGATCGGGCGAGATACCCATCGAGCTTGTCCGTGCCGGATATCACGATGTAGAAGAGCGCGATGCCCATGGCTGGCCAGGAGAATGCAGTTTCGGCAGCATGGACCTGCACTGCGAGGATGAACCACACCGGGATGAGGACGATGCGGATGCAGGTCACGATGTTTGCGGGCGTCCAGAGACGCGTGCGTGCCTCTCCCACGTCACTCGCTCCCCAGAAGTTCGCCGACGAGCTCATAGCAGAAGCTGTCCACAAGCTTCACGCGCACGATATCGCCGACCGAGGCCTCGCCGCTCTCGATATGCACGGCGCCATCGGAATCGGGAGCCTGGAACCAGGCATGGCCGATGAGCTCGGGGCCATTGTCTCCCTCTTCGATGCCGTCGACGATCACGTCGACCGTCTCGCCGATATGCTTTGCCGTCGCAGAGAAGCCCATCTGCTCCGCAAGGTCGATGAGGCGCTGTGTGCGCTCCATCTTCACATCCTCGGGAACCTGGTCCTCCATCGTCGCGGCACGCGTGCCTTCCTCAGGCGAATAGGCGAAGACAGACGTGTAGTCGAACTCCTCTTCCTTGAGGAAGTCGAGAAGCTCTTCTGCCTCCTCGTCCGTCTCGCCCGGGAAGCCTGCCATGCCGGTCGTCCTGAGCACCATGCCCGGAATCTCGCGGCGCAGGCGGGCAAAGAGCTCGCGGAGCTCGGGCTCGGAGCCGGAGCGTCCCATGCGTGCAAGGATCCTCTCGGAGCAGTGCTGGATGGGGATGTCGATATAGGGAAGCACTTCGTCCACATCGCGGATGGTTGCGATGAGCTCGTCTGTCATGCCCTCGGGCTGGAGATAGAGCACGCGGATCCAGCCATGGTAGGGACGGACGACTTCGGCGACCTGGCGCAGAAGCCAGGCAAGCGTCTTCTTCTCCTTGAAGTCGGAACCCCAGATGCCGGTATCCTGGCCGATGAGGACGACCTCGCGGACACCGCCCTCCATGAGCATCCTGACCTCTTCGAGAATCTCCTCGACCGGGCGCGAATGGTAGCGGCCACGGATGTAGGGAATGGCACAGAATGCGCAGAAGCGGTCGCAGCCCTCGGAGATCTTCACATAGGCGCTTGCACCCTCGATCGTGCGGAGCGCTCCTGCATCAAGAGCCGGGCCGGATGCCGGCGCTTCGCGGCCTAGCACCTTCGATACGACGCCGACGATGCTGTCTTCCTCGTCTGCCTTCACGAAGGCAGAGACTTCGGGAAGCTCATCGGGCAGCGAGTCGCCGTAGCGCGACGGCACGCAGCCACACATGACGATAGGAAGGCCACGTACCCCTTCGTCGGTAGCCTCCTCTGCAAGCTGCAGCGTCGTCTCGATCGACTCGGACGTCGCCGAGGCAAGGAACGAGCAGGTGTTGATCAGTGCGAGGTCGGCGTCTGCCACATCATGCGTCTCGGCATAGCCGGCGCGGTCCAGCAGCGACCTCATGCGGTCGGTATCGACCTCGTTCTTCGCGCATCCGAGCGTGATGTAGAGGATGCGGGGATCTTCAGTTCTAGCGGTAGTTGACATACTGGAGCGGCTGTCCATAATCCTGCTCTCTGAGATAGGCGATTGTGGCCTGCAGCGCGTCGCGGGAGGCAGAGCTCACACGGAGCTTGTCGCCTTCGACGGTCGCCTTGACCTTCTGCTTCGTTCCACGGATATCCTTGGCGATACGCTTCGCCGTGTCCTGGTCGATGCCCTGGACAAGCGTAGCGGTCTTCTTCACGGTCGCTCCCGCAGCCGGCACAGCCTCCTGCCACTTGATGGCAGAAAGATCGATGCCACGCTTCGCAGCCTTGGAATTCATGATGTCGGCAACCTGGCCGGCAACAAACTCGGATGGAGCGGTGACCGTGATCGTGCCGTCCTTCTTCGAATACTCGATCTTGGAGCCCGTGCCCTTCAGGTCATAGCGCTGAGAGAGCTCCTTCTGTGCCTGCTGGAAGGCATTGTCGACCTCCATAAGATCGACTTCGGAGACGATGTCGAAGCTCGATTCCTTTGCCATGTTCCCTCCTTAAGCCTTGCTGGTCGTTGTAGAGGCGCTCTTCGTGCTCGTGGCAGAGGCGCCGTTCGTGGTGCCAGATGTCGTGCCGGACGTCGTGCCCGACGCAGAGGTGCCAGACGATGTCGAAGACGTGCCGCTCTGCGAAGAATCGGTCCCTGTGGAGGCGGAATCCGTACTCTTCGAGTCGGTCGATGTCCCGTCCGTCGTGGTTGTGGACTGCGTCTGAGGCACCTTGATCGTGATTGTGCCCAGGCCTGACGTCTTCGCATCGAAGCTCTGGTTCTCGCCGTTCTTCGTGACAGTCACGGCCGACGTATCCCCAACCTGTATGGTCATCGACTGCGTCGGATCGTACGTCTGTGTCCAGGGCCCGGTCACAGACTCGGCGACGACGCTCTTGCCGTCGACGACAATCTCGACCCACGAGACGCTGTTGTCGGCGACAGTCACGGTGACTTCCGTCTTCTCGGACGTCGTCGAATCCGTCGAGGATGTGTTCGACTTCGTGCTCGTCGTCTGCGCCGTCGTGCCGGAGTTCGAACCCTGGGAGCTCGATGAGGCGGAGCTTGCTGTCGAAGACGTACCCGACGTGTCGGATTCTGCGGTGGAAACTGGCACGGTCGACGATGCAGCGGAGCTGCTCTCCCCTGCCGCCGTATTCACGCAGGAGCTCACCGACATCACGATGATGATCGTGAGCAGGACCGCAACGAGGATGCCGAGGCCGATGACCATGTTCTCGTTCGAGATGACAGACTTGGGACGCTGGGGGTGGCGACCCGGCTGGGGGCGTCTCCTGTCGACGTTCGGCCTCTGGACATTCGCGATGTTGCGCGAAGAGACACGGCCGCGGACGGAGTTGGCTGCCTCGTAAGGAGACGTCGTCTGTCCGTATTTCATGTCATCGGTATAGCCCGTCTCGACCGGACGGGTCTCGATGCGCTGGCTCTGGCTATAGAAGCGCTCAGTCCCGTCGATGTAGGGATTGCGCTGCTGCGAAGGATAGCTCTGCTGCGGGACGCGCTGGGAGTAGGGCTGCCCCTGCTGTGTCCTTGCATAGCCGCCCTGCGGGGCAGCGTTCCTGTTCATCGGAGCGGCACCCGAGCGCTCTCTGGTGCCTCTGTCGGAATAGCTTGAGCGCACCTGCTCGCGTGAGCGCCTGCGCCTCTCGTTGTTGCCGTGTTCGTACACGTATAGGTCCTCATTGAATTGACGTACGACTGCAGAATCATCAAGACCAAGATAGCGCGCATAGGAGGCAAGCATCCCCTGGGCATAGCCATTGCTCGGAATGGACGCAAAATCGCCTTCCTCCAATGCCTGGAGAATGCGCTCCTTCATGCGCAGATCGCGCGCAGCCTTGCCGAGCGTGATGCCCAGCTGCCTGCGGCGTTCAAGAAGTATAGCGCTATAGCGTGCGGCTGCCATGCTATACGACCTCCCGGTACTTTTCCTCCGCTATCCTGAGCTCTTCGAGTCCGGCTTCGTCGAGAAGGACTTCGCGCGGCTTCGAGCCGTCAGGAGGCCCGACGATTCCCTTTGCCTCGAGCATATCCATGATCCTTCCGGCACGAGCATAGCCGACCTTGAGGCGACGCTGCAGGCCCGACGTGGAACCAAGCTGCGAATCAACGACAATCTGGGCTGCTTCCCAGACAAGCGGATCGTCGTCCTCAGGACCCTGCGAGCCTCCGCTCTCGCCCGGCAGCGCGCCAGGAGATACCGCAGAGAGGATCTCGTCGTGCATGTCGGACTCGAAGTGCTCCTTCACGAAGGCGACGACGGACTCGATCTCGTCGTCCGAGACATAGCAGCCAAGCGCACGCTTCGGCTTCCTGCCTCTCAGGCGGTAGAGCATGTCGCCGGAGCCGAGCAGGCGCTCGGCGCCTGTCGCATCGAGAATGATGCGGGAGTTCACGGAAGAGTCGACAGAGAGCGCGACACGGTTGTCGATGTTCGCCTTGATGAGGCCCGTCACGACATCGGCCGAAGGCCTCTGCGTCGCCACGATCAGGTGGATGCCGGCAGCACGTCCGAGCTGGGCGATGCGCACGATCGAGGCCTCGACGTCCTTGCGCGCGACCATCATGAGATCGGAGAGCTCGTCGATCACAATGACGAAATAGGGCATATGCTCGGGCGGATGCTCCATGTCGGCCCACTTGTCGCCGTCGATGTTCGCGTTGAACGTCTTGATGTCGCGCACCTTGTAGTGCTCGAACACCTTGAGCCTGCGCTCCATCTCGGAGACGCCCCACTGGAGCGCTCCTGCGGCCTGGTGCGGATCGGTCACGACCGGCACGTAGAGATGCGGCAGGCCATTGTAGCCTGTGAACTCGACGCGCTTCGGGTCAATCATGATCATGCGCACCTGCTGGGGCGTTGCTCTCATGAGCATGGAGACGATAATCGTATTGAGGAGCACGGACTTGCCGGATCCGGTCGTACCAGCGACAAGCAGGTGCGGCAGCTTCGCGATATCGACCGTGATCGGCTTTCCTTCCGTATCGCGGCCGAAGGCGACCTCGAGCGGGCTCTTGCTCTTCGCATACGGCAGGACGTCGCCGAGGCACACGCTCTGCCTCTCGTGGTTCGGGATCTCGATGCCGACAAGCGAGGTGCCAGGAATCGGCGCGAAGATGCGGACCGACGTGGCGGCAAGCGACAGCGCGATATCGTCCTCGAGGTTCGTGATGCGGCTCACGCGCTCGCCCTCGCCCATCGAGATCTGGAATGTCGTGACGATGGGGCCGGAGACCCAGCCCGTGACCTTTGCCGTGAGGCCGAATTCCTCGAGCGTGCTCTGGAGCTTCTCTGCCGTGGACCTGAGCTCTTCCTGCGAGCTCATGCTCTGGGCAGAATCGGGATTCGATTCGAGGAGGGAAAGCGGCGGAAGCTCTGCCCCGTCCGCAGCCCCTGCGGTAGCGGCAGGAGCAGCAGGTGCTGCCGCCTTCTGGATCTGGGTCTTCTTGCCTTCGGCGCGCGCGGCCGCTTCCTTCAGGAAATCGGGCACGGCCTCGTGCGCAGGAGCGGCCTTCGGCGCTGCAGCGGCGGCTGCCGTCGACTCTCTAGAGTCGTCTTCGTCCGGCGTCTCGTTTGCCGCATCGGAGGAGTCATCCACATCGGCAGCCGGCTGCACATGCTTGAGAGCAAGACGCGGATGGCGCTTCTTCGCTGCCTTCTCGTCCTTTGCGTCGGCAGCCTTGTCGGCACGAGGAGCCTCCGTAACGACAGCAGCCTTCTTGCGGCCACGCTTCAGCACGGTCGTCTTGCGGTCTCCGATGAACGTCGTCTTGCCGTCGCCGACAGGATCGAAGAGCGTCGTCGGCGCCGTGACATCAGGATTCTGCATATCGGCAAAGAGGTCGTCGAGGTCTGCCACAGCAGCAGGAGCAGCTTCTGCCTTCTGGGCACGGGCTGCCTCGCGGCTCTGCTTCAGGGCACCCATCCTCTCCTGCATCTCGGACTTGAGCTTCGTGAGCGAAAGGCCGCAGACAAGGGCACCGGTGACGATGAGTCCCACGAGCACGACATTGGCGACGATGCGCCCGACAAGCACGAGAAGCACCCAGGCAAGGGCGCCGCCGACAAGTCCTCCCGCCTTTTCCATGTAGGCAGGATCGAGCACCTGCTGCGGTGCAGATTCAGGAACTCCTGCATTCACGGAAATGAGCGCAAGTACTGCAAGAACGATGAGGCCGAGACCGACGGCAACGCGCTTCGAGCCGAGGATCGAGCGGTCCATGAAATGCGTCGCGGCAAAGAGCACGATTGCAAGCGGGCAGAGGATGGCGCCGACGCCGAACAGGAGCGAGAGTGCACGCCCCAGAAGCGTCGTCACGACGGCAGACGTCGGCGTGACGAGCGCCACAATCATCGCGACGGCAAGCACGATCAGCAGCACGGCGAGGATGTCCTGCTTGACAGAAGGCTCTATCACCGGAGCGGTGCTGTGCTGCACCTGCGGCTTCTGGGCCCTTTCCATATTCTTCTGTGCTGCTGTCTTGCTCTTTGCTGCCAACCTAAACCTCCAGCACGACCGGAATTACCATCGGCCGCGTGTGTGTCTTGTTCCAGAGATAGTTCGAAAGGCCGTTCCTCGCTGCCTTGCGCATCGCGTCGACGGTTGCCGTGTCGGCAATCTTCATGACGGCAGTACGGACGGAATCCACGGCACCATCCGAGAGCTCCATATCGTTCGCGGAAGAGAAGCCGCGGCTCGAAAGCTCGATGTCCTCGACCTTGCGCGTGCGGCTCGAGATCGTGACGACGCACGTGACGATGCCGTCGGTCGCAAGGCGCTTGCGGTCGCGCAGGACGACAGGGTCGGCATCGGACACCGATCCGCCATCGACGTAGACGACGCCGGAATCGACCGAGGGGCCACGACGCACCTTGTGACGGCGCATCTCGAGCGTGTCGCCGTTGTCGACGACGAAGATGTGGTCGTCATCCATGCCCATGTCGCGTGCAAGCTGGGCGTGTGCCCTCAGATGCACAGCCTCGCCGTGGACCGGCATGAAGTACTTCGGGTGCACCATAGCGAGCATGAGCTTGAGCTCCTCCTGGGAGCCGTGGCCCGAGACATGGACGAGCGTGTTGCTCTTGTCATAGATGTAGCAGCCGAGCTTCGAGAGCGAGTTGATGACGCCCTGGACGCTCTTCTCGTTGCCCGGAACCGGCGTCGCGGAGATGATGACCGTATCGCCCTTGTGGATCGAGAGCGACTTGTGTTCGCCGTTTGCCATCCTCGAGAGAGCAGAGAGCGGCTCGCCCTGGGAGCCCGTGCACATGACGACAATCTTCTCGTCCGGCAGGTTCTCGACGTCGTAGGCGTCGATGATGTTCTCGTCGGCAATCCTGAGGTAGCCAAGCTCGCGTGCGATGGCCGTGTTCGTGACCATCGATCTGCCGGTCACGACGACCTTCCTGCCCACTGCCGTGGCGGCGTCGCAGATCTGCTGGAGACGGTGGATATGGCTCGAGAACGAGGCCACGAAGACGCGGCCCGGTGCATTCTTGATGATGTGGCGAAGGGCAGGGCCGACAGCCGCCTCGGACGGCGTGAATCCTGGCTTCGTCGCGTTCGTCGAATCGGAGAGCAGGAGGTCGACGCCCATGGAGGCGAAGCGGTTGATCGCGCCATAGTCCGGGCGCACGCCGTCGATCGGCGTCTGGTCGAGCTTGAAGTCGCCCGTATGCATGACCGTGCCGGCAGGCGTCTTGATGTAGACGCCGAGCGATGCCGGAATCGAGTGCGTCATCGAGAAGAAGCTGACCGTGAAGGCGCCGAGCTCGATCTTCGAGCCATCCGTGACCTCGCGGAAGTCAGGGTTCTTCAGGCGATGCTCTTCGAGCTTGCCTTCGATGAGCTTGAGCGTGAGCTTGCTCGAGAAGATCGGGACGCGGTGTGTGAGGTCCATGAGGAGGTACGGGAGCGCTCCCGTGTGGTCTTCGTGGCCGTGCGTCACGATGATGCCGCGGAGCTTGTCCTCGTTCTCGAGCACATACGTGTAGTCGGGAAGCACAAGGTCCACGCCCGGCATATCGTCGTCCGGGAACATGATGCCGGCATCGACGAGGATCATGTCATCCCCATACTCGAATGCCGTCATGTTCTTGCCGATGCCGTCAAGGCCTCCGAGAGGAATGACCCTTAAAGGTATGGATTCGGTTCTTGCCATATGTCTGCCTGCTCCTTCCATGTAGCGATGTAATGCAGATCATTTCATGCAGCCAGCTGCGTCTTTTCTGCCAGACTGCATTCCCATGCTGATAGTGTGCGGCCCGAGGCACGCACAAGGCTTTCTATGATAGTACCCGAGGAGCGGCAGCCAAACGACAGTGCAAGCAAAGCGCCACGATTATTCTTGAGAACGAGGGCGGGAACCCCGAAGAGTTCCCGCCCTCAGCTGATGCTCATATGCAAGCCTGCTGGCTTCGAGCCTTATGCGTCGTGGTGACGACGGGGCTGGCGTCCACGCGGAGCCTCGCCCTCATTGTTCTGGGCCCTGCGGCCGCCATTGTCGCCCGGACGGCGCGTGTGGCGCGTCCTGTGCTCGTCGCGCTCGCCGTTCTCGCGGCCCTTGCCGGAGCCGGCAGGTGCCTCAGGCTTGTCGAGGCGGTCGAGGCTGATCTTGCCCTTGTCGTCGACCTCGAGGACCTTGACCTTGACCTCGTCGCCGATGTTCAGGACATCCTCGACCTTGTCGACACGGCCCTTAGCGACACGGGAGATGTGGAGCAGGCCGTCCTTGCCCGGAAGGAGCTCGACGAAGGCGCCGAACGGCTGGATGCCGACGACACGGCCGGTGTACTCCTCGCCGACCTCGGGGACCTTCACGATAGCCTTGATGCGCTCGGCTGCTGCATCTCCTGCACCATTGATGCCAGAGATGAAGACGGTGCCGTCCTCCTGGACGTCGACCGTGGCGCCCGTCTCCTCCTGGATGCCGCGGATGACCTTGCCGCCGGAACCGATGACATCGCGGATCTTGTCGGTCGGGATGTGGAGGCTGATGATCTGCGGAGCCGTCGGCTTCGTGTGCTCGCGGGGAGCAGGAATGGCATCGAGCATCGCATCGAGGATGAACATGCGGCCCTCATGTGCCTGCATGAGCGCAGCACGAAGGATCTCGGGCGTGAGGCCCGTGGCCTTGTTGTCCATCTGCATGGCCGTGATGCCCTTGGTCGTGCCCGTGACCTTGAAGTCCATGTCGCCGAGGAAGTCCTCGAGGCCCTGGATGTCGGTCAGGACGACCGTCTTGCCTTCCTCCTGGATGAGGCCCATGGCAACGCCGGAGACCGGACGCTTGATGGGGACGCCTGCATCCATGAGGGCAAGGGTGGAGCCGCACGTCGATGCCATAGACGAGGAGCCATTGGACTCCATGACCTCGGAGACGACGCGGATCGTGTACGGGAACTCCTCCTCGGAGGGGATCACCGGCAGAAGGGCGCGCTCTGCAAGGTTGCCATGGCCGATCTCGCGGCGCTTCGGGCTGCCCATGCGGCCCGTCTCGCCCGTGCAGTACGGCGGGAAGTTGTAGTGGTGGATGTAGCGCTTGCCCTCGACCGGCTCGATCGTGTCAAGACGCTGCCACTCGTTGAGCATGCCGAGCGTGCAGATGGAGAGCACCTGGGTCTGGCCACGCTGGAAGAGGCCGGAGCCATGGACACGCGGCAGGTAGTCCGGCTTCACCATGAGCGGCCTGACCTCGGTGGCCGTACGGCCATCGACACGCTCGCCGGTCTCGACGACCATGCGGCGCATAGCATGCTTCTCGAGGCTCTTGAGCTCCACCGGGATGGCGCGGCTCCAGGTCTCCTGCTCCTCCTCGGAGAACTCGGCCGTGATCTGGGCCTTGAGGTCCTCGACCTTGCCGATGCGGGACAGCTTGTCCGGATCCTTGAGCGCTGCGCTCATCTCGTCGTAGTGTGCGAAGACGCGGTCGTGCACCTCGGGGATGGGCTCGTCCAAGATGTAGTCATGCTTCGGGAACGGGCCATTGGCTTCCTGGACCTTCTGGAAGAAGATCTTCTCCTGCTCGCAGAAGGCAGCGATGGCCTCCTGGCCGAATGCCATGGCAGCGAGCATGTCGTCCTCGGAGATCTCCTGGGCGCCAGCCTCGAGCATGCTGATGAACGTGGCAGAGCCGCCGAGCTCGAGGTCGAGGTCGCTCGTCTTGCGCTCCTCGTACGTCGGGTTCACGAGCCATTCGCCCGTCTCGGTGTTGCGGCCGATCCTCACGCAGGCAAGCGGGCCCTCGAACGGCACGCCGCCGACGGTAAGGGCAGCGGATGCTGCCATCACGCAGATGGTGTCGACCGGGTTGATCTGGTCAGCGACAAGCGTCGTTGCGACAATCTGGACCTCGTTCCGGAAGCCATCCGGGAAGGAAGGACGCAGAGGACGGTCGATCATGCGGGCCGTAAGCGTGGCCTTCTCGCTCGGACGTGCCTCGCGCTTGAGGTAGCCGCCCGGGATGCGGCCCACGGCGTACATCTTCTCAATGAAATCGACCGTCAGCGGGAAGAAGTCGTAGTCCTTGCGCTCCTTGGAGACGACCGCCGTCAGAAGGACGGTGGAATCCCCAGCCTTCACGAGGCAGGAACCGGTTGCCTGCTTCGCGAGCTCGCCTGTCTCGAGCGTGTAGTGCTTGCCGTACAGGTCGAATTCATGGGTAACTTTCATTTTTCCCCTTATCTCCGTCTGCCCCATTGCAGACGGGCCGTCTTGCATGCATCTCTGCATGCGGCACCCCCGCTTCTCGGGAATGCATATGAAAGAAGAGGACGCCTCGATGGCGCCCTCTTCCAATGACCCACTTACTGGATGTTGTCGCGGATGCCCAGGCTCTTGATGAGGCTACGGTACTCTTCGATGTCCTGTGCCTTGATGTAGCCAAGCAGGCGACGACGCTTGCCGACGAGCATCAGCAGGCCGCGGCGGGTGTGGAAGTCCTTCTGATGGGACTTCATGTGCTCGGTCAGGCCCTTGATGCGCTCAGTGAGAAGAGCGACCTGGACTGCGGCGGAGCCGGAATCCTTCTCGTTCTTGCCATACTGAGCCATGAGCTCGGCCTTGCGCTCCTTGGTAACTGCCATTGTGGAACCACCTTTCGTGAGATTCGCCCTGAACTGGGTTCGCCGTCTGGCATGAACGCGCGACCAGGTACAGGGTACGTACAACGAGAAGTACTTTACCACAGGATGTGCCTGCCCTCGCTCAGAACCTGCCTGCGCTACCGAACTCACAGCTCCCGCACAAGCCCTCGCGATGTGCCCTAGAGACCGCGCCAGAACTCCCATGCCTTGAGGCGGGTGTCGAGGTGCATCTGTCCCCATTCATGGGCAAGCATGACAAGAAGGCGGGCGGTGGGGACATCGACGGGAGCATCCCTGAGTTCCCTGAACGTTGCTGCCAGAAGCGCCCGCATCCAGGCAAAGTCGTTCTCCGAGAGCTCATGGGCGCCTGCGACCTCGCGGGCACACGATGCGCAGAGCGCACCTCCTGCCGCAGCAGAGAAGAGCGTCGGATGCGGATCTCCGCAGGCGATGCAGCTCTCGAGCTCCGGCTTCCATCCCTCATGCGCAAGCACCTTGAACGCATATGCAGAAACCAGGACCATCTGGTGCGACACATCCGCTCCCTCGAGCGCAGCAAGCAGCGCCGAGAGGATCTTGTAGAGGAACGGGTCCGGCATGTCCTCGTAGGAGCTCTTCTCGGCAAGCTCTGCTGCAGCCGAAGCGGCACTCAGGCTGTCGAGGTCTTCGCGGAGCGGCGCATGGGCGCTCACAAGAGATGCCTCGGAGACGATAGCGAGTGGGCCACGCCCTTGGGAGAGCAGCAGATCGGACTCGCAGAGGATGTCGCAGCGGGAAGCGAAGCGCCCGCCGGGCTTCCTGGCCCCTTTCGCGACCGCACGCCTTTTCTGCCCGTCCTCGCCGATCATCGTGAGGATGAGGTCCTGCTCCTTGAGCTTTGTCGTATCGAGCACGATCGCCTTCGTATGGAGCGTGCGCCTCACAGCTACTCGTCCGCCTCGAGACCGAGCTCGCGGATCTCGTTCGCATCGCGGCGCCACTCGGGCTGGACGCGTACCTTGAGGTCGAGATAGGCCTTGGCACCGAAGAGCCGCTCGATGTCCTTTCTGGCGGCCGTGCCGATCTTCTTGATCATGGAGCCGCGGCGTCCGATCAGAATGGCCTTCTGTCCTTCGCGCTCGACGAGGATCGTCGCCGTCACGGAGAGCTGGTCACGCTTCGGCCACGAGATGTCCTCGACCTTCACGGCGACGGAGTGCGGCACCTCCTGGCGGCAGGACAGGAGCACCTTCTCGCGGATGAACTCGCCGACGAGGTCTTCGTCGGTCATGTCGGTATCCATGCCCTCGGGGAACCAGCGGGGGCCAAGCGGCAAATGGGCGCTCACAAGATCGATGAAGGAATCGACATTGAAGCCTTCGCGGGCAGAGACGACAAGCGCATCGTCGAAGGGCGCAAGCGTACGCGCAGCGGCAAGCTGCGCTTCGACGGTCTCGGGCGTCGCCTTGTCTGCTTTCGTTATGACCAGCAGCTTGAACGGTGCCTTCGAGGCAGCCACATGCTTTGCGACCCACTCGTCTCCCCTGCCGACCGGACGCGTCGCATCGATCAGGAATGCCACGACATCGACATCGGCAAGCTCGGCGAGCGCAACCTTGTTGAGCTCCTTGCCGAGGGCATCCTTCGGCTTGTGGAGGCCCGGCGTGTCGACGACGACCAGCTGGCAGCCGGGACGCTCGATGACAGCACGCATGCGCTTCCTCGTCGTCTGGGCGACCGGCGATGTGATAGCGATCTTCTCGCCCATGCAGGCGTTGAGAAGCGTCGACTTGCCGACAGAAGGCCTGCCGACCAGGGCGACAAATCCGCTCCGGAAGTCCGGATCGTCCTCGTCGGCGTGCACAGGGGCCTGCGCTCCGCCGAACTTCTCCATCATCTCGCGCTCTTCCTCGTCGAGGTCAAGCTCGTCTTCATCCATCTCGTTCATGGGCACCTTCTTCTAGGTCAGGAGGGCATTCAGGAATACGATCGCGCCGACGACGGCCACGATCACGGAGAGCACGTAGACCGCTGCAGCCGCGATATCCTTCGCATGTCCTGCAAGCGGATGGTATTCAGGCGATACAAGGTCGACGACGGTCTCGATCGCCGTGTTCATGAGCTCGGCAGAGATGACACAGGCGCAGCACAGGAGCACGATTGCCCAGCTCAGAGGGTCGAGCCCGACGATGAAGCCGGCGACTATCACAACCGCGCCGGCAGCGAGCATGACCTTGATGTTGCGCTCGGTCCTGAGCGTGAAGCGGAATCCCTGTATCGCGAAGAGGAAGCTCCGGCGGAATGTCGGATGGTTTCCCTTCTGTCCGGGGATCATGCATCCTCCCGATGCCTTGTGAGGATCACATGTCCCAGGTTCTCGTCCGTCGCGACCTTCTGCAGAAGCTCGTCCTCGCGGGCTTCCATGACCTCTGCCTCGTCGTCCTGTATATGGTCATAGCCGAGAAGATGAAGCATGCCATGCACGAAGAGCAGCCTTGTCTCGTCTGCTGCTGTCGTGCCGAGCTCTTCTGCCTGGCGCTCGATGTAGGCAGGAGCGAGCACGATATCGCCGAGCTCGCAGGGCTCTCCCGGAGCGAGGTCGGGGTCGTCCGGACGCTCGCATTCGAGCGAGAGCACATCGGTCGCGCGGTCCTTGCCGCGCCATTCGAGATTGAGCTCGTGCATCCTGTCGTCGTCCACGATGGATACGGACACGAGGCAGGGACGCGTGACCCCTTCCTCGTCGAGCACGAGAGAGGCGATGCGCTCCATCTCGTCTTCCGCAATGGCGGCCTTCGTGCCTTCCTGTGCTTCGATATCGACCTCATGCTCCATGGGTATTGTCCTTCCTGGCTGCCTTGTCATAGGCGTCGATGATGCGTGCGACGAGCGAGTGCCTGACGACATCGGCACGTCCGAGATCGCAGAATGCGATGCCCGGTATGCCGGCAAGTATCTGGCGGGCCGATTCCATGCCGCTCGGGCCCTTGAGATCGCGCTGCGTGCTGTCGCCCGTGACGACGAAGCGCGAATGGAAGCCAAGACGCGTCAGGAACATCTTCATCTGGACAGGCGTCGTGTTCTGCGCCTCGTCGAGGATCACATAGGCAGACGAGAAGGTGCGCCCGCGCATGAACGCAAGCGGTGCCACTTCGATCGTGCCCTGTTCGACGAGGGAAAGCGTCGTCTCCTGGCCGATGAGGTCGAAGAGGGCATCGTAGAGCGGCCGCACATAGGGGTCAATCTTCTCCTCGAGCGTGCCGGGAAGATATCCGAGCGACTCTCCTGCCTCGACGACAGGTCGCGTGAGGACGATGCGCTCCACTTCATGCCGCCTCAGCGCGGCGACTGCAAGCGCGACGGCCAGATACGTCTTGCCGGTGCCGGCAGGGCCTGTCGCGAATGTGATCTCATGCGTGCGCACGGCCTCGACGTAGCGCTTCTGGCCTTCCGTCTTCGGCTTTACGGGCACGCCCTTCCAGCTCATGAGGACAGCATCGCGCTCGCGCAGCAGCGGCGCCCCCTTCTCGGCGGCAGCCGCAAGCGCCAGGTCCACATCGGTCTCGTTCGGAATCTCTCCCGACTCGGCAAGCTGGATGAGCTGCGTAAATACTGCCGTGAGGTCGTGGATCTCCTCGGGGTCCCCCTCGATGGAGACGACATTGCCGCGCACCGTGATGATGGCATCGGTTGCAGCCTCGATGCGCCGAAGAAGGCTGTCTGCAGGGCCCATGAGCAGCGCTGCATCGACAGAATCGGGTATGGTCAGACGGACGTGTGTGGGCTCCATGCTCCTCCTTGCTGGTTCACCTCAAAGCATAGCGCGTCTTCAGCCCGGAACAAAGCGCGAACCCTGCCCCTAGAGCCGCTCGGCCACGAGCTGGCCCTTCGCATCGGAAGAGACGATCCGCATCCGCTCGAGCGTGTCGACCGGATACGCGGGGTCGACCGCAGCCTCGAAGAGGCCTCCCGTGACGCCTCTGCCCTTTGCCTGCACGAGCACGAGCTCCTCTTCGCCGACAAGGCGCCTTGCCTCGCAGCTGCGCATCTCGGCGGCAAGCGCATGCATGCGCTTCGCGCGCTCTGCCATAACGTGGGGATCGACCTGGCCGGGTGCCTTGGCTGCCGGCGTGCCTGGACGCTTCGAATAGCGGAAGATATGCATCTTCGCGAACTGCATGCGCCGGCAGAACTCGAGCGATTCCTCGAACTCCTCGTCCGTCTCGCCCGGGAAGCCGACGATAAGATCGCAGCCGAGGGCAAGATGCGGAATCTTTGACTTTGCCTCTTTCACGGCATGCGCATAGAGCGCCGTATCGTACTTCCTGCCCATCCGCTTGAGCACGGCGTCCGAGCCGGACTGGAGGCAGATGTGCAGGAACGGGGCGATCCGGTCGCTGTTCTTTGCCATCACGTCGATGAGGCGATCGTCCACATCGGGCGGCTCGATCGAAGAGAGGCGGATCCTGCCGACCGCCGTCTGCTTAAGAATCTCCTCGAGAAGCTCTGGCAGACGGAGCTGCCTTCCGTCTTCCTCGACATGGTACTGTCCGAGGTTGATGCCGGTGAGCACGACTTCCTTCGCACCCATGGCAAGCGTCTTCTCGACCTCGGAGATGACCTGCGCAAGCGGGACGGACCTGCCGGCACCGCGCGCCTTCCAGACGATGCAGAACGTGCAGCGGTTGTCGCAGCCATCCTGCACCTTGATGCCAGGACGGGTCCTGCCGGTCGGCGTCGTTGCATCCACGCCGCAGGGAAGCGGCTCTGGCGCCACGGCAGGAAGCTTTGCGAGCACTGCCTTCGGCACCTCGGCCTTCAGAGGCACGACCTCGATCGTATCGCCGAGGGATTCGAGCTCGTCCGCAAAGAGGCTTGCGGCACAGCCTGTCGCCACGACATAGGGCCTCTTCGGAAGGTTCATCGTATGGCGGAGGGTGTGGCGGGTCTTTGCCTCTGCCTCGCCCGTGACGGCACAGGTGTTCACGACGACCGCATCGGCCTCGTCGGGGGTGCCGATGCGGCAGCCTGCCTCCTCGAGGGCAAGCGCAATCGTATCCGTCTCGACCCTGTTCACGCGGCAGCCCAGATTGATAAAGGCCACCACCGGATTCTTCTCAGCCATCTACCGCCTTCCGAACGGGTGCTTGCGGCGGCTTTCCTTTGCCTTGTGGCTCTCGTGCGCACGCTCCTTGGCGGATTCCTTCGCGCTCTTTGCCTGCCTGCGCTCGAGGATGTCCCTGAGCTCTTCCTCGTCCTCTTCGGTGAGGTCCTCAGGCACCGTGACACGCACGACGACCACAAGCGAACCGCGGGCCTGGCTTCCCTGGCGCGGCATGCCGTAGCGCGGGATGCGGATCTGCTGGCCATACTGGCAGCCGGCAGGAACCTCGACCTCGACCTTCTCGTCCGGCAGGATGCCGTCGATCTCCTTCGTGCAGCCGAGCATTGCAGAAATCGCGTCGACGTCCTCGGTGCAGTAGAGATCGTCGCCCTGGCGCTGGAAGCGCTCGTTGTCCTCGATATCGATGCTCACGACAAGGTTGCCGGAGGCCGCACCTCTGAGGCCCGCCTCGCCCTTGTCCTTGATCGTCACGGTCTGGCCCGCATGGATGCCGGCGGGAATCTCGACCTTCACGGTCTCATGCGAAGGCGTCCTGCCCTGTCCTGAGCACGTCTCGCACGGATGGTCGATGACCTGGCCCGTGCCACCGCACTCGGGGCAGACCGTCGTCGACTGCATCTGTCCCAGAATCGTCCTCTGGACGGTCGTCACATGGCCTGTGCCATGGCACTTCGGGCAGTTTGTCGTATGGCCGCCCTCGGCAGCACCGGTGCCGCCGCAGTCGTCGCAGGGCGCAAGCCTTTCGTAGGAGATCGTCTTCGTGCAGCCCTTTGCTGCCTCTTCGAGCGTGATATGGAGCGTGATGCCCATGTCACGGCCACGCGAGCGCTGCTCGCGCCGTGCCTGTCCGCCACGGCCCTGGCCGCCGAAGAACGAGCTGAAGATATCGTCCATGCCAAAGCCATTGAAGATGTCCGACATGTCCACATAGTCGGAACCGAAGCCGGAAGGTCCGTCCGGCGTGCCATAGCGGTCGTAGTTCGCACGCTTCGTCTCGTCGGAAAGGACGGTATAGGCTTCGTTCACTTCCTTGAAGCGCGCCTCGGCGTCCGGCTCCTTGTTCACATCCGGGTGGAGCTCTCTCGCCTTCTTCAGGAACGCACGCTTGATGGTACGGGCATCGGCATCATGCTCGACCCCGAGAATCTCGTAGTAATCCTTGTTCGAACTCACGCTCACCATACTCCCACAGCACACAATGAGGGGGCGCTCAAGCGCCCCCTTGATCTAACCATGCAAGGTGTACCCACCATGGACGTGCCTCTTGCACGTGATGGGACACCAGCCAGACTGTTCTGTCAGTAATGCATCATCATGCGCGACCCATAGCCGGATGCACCGAGGCTTGCGGTGCACGAGACCATGGCCGTGATGAAGATAGCGATGAAGAGGCCCTGCACCGCGCCGTTCATCATCGCAGACCCCGCATGCTTCCACCAGGTCTTCCCATGCCCCGTGACGCCGCCAGACACCGCAAAGATGAGGCCAACGACCGCAAGCACGACGACGAAGATCCAAAGGCCCGAAAGCACGTCCATGAGGGCACCGAACACGAGGAACGGGATATCGAAGCCAAGCACCTGGAAGCCCATGGCCTGGCGCGGCGTCAGGCGCTCTGCCGGCACGCCGATGCGGCAGACGAAATCGCCCGATGCTTCGCCGTTCGTGCCGGCATTGCCCATGCCCTTGATGCGGACCTCGTCTCCGTCATGAGATCCTGCAGGGATATCGACGACAAGCTCAGATGCCGTGAGCACGCGTCCCGATCCTCCGCAGTCCGGGCAGGGATCGGCGACGACCTTGCCCGTGCCTTCGCACTCCGGGCAGACCATGTCCATCACGCCGAAGCCGAAGAGGCTGCCGAGGTCGAGGTCGATGTGGCCCGTGCCATGGCAGGTCGGGCAGGTCTCGGGGTGCTCTGCTGCGACAGAGCCGGTGCCGTGGCAGTGGGTGCAGCTCGTATAGTGCTGGTAGGTGACGCCGCGCTTCGTGCCCTTTTTCGCCTGCTCGGGATCGAGATCGATATGGAACACAAAGTCTGCGCCTGCCTGCGGATTGAACGCCCGTGACTTCTTGCTCTGCGTGCGCCTGCCCGTATAGCCATAGCCCATGCCGCCGAACGGCCAGCCGCCCCAGCCGCCAAAGGGATCGGATCCGTACGGCGACCCATAGCCCTGCGTGCCAGGAGCTGCCCCCTGCGAGAACATGGAGCCTGACCTCATCGCGTCATAGCGCTTGCGCTTCTCCGGATCTGAGAGCACGGCATAGGCCTCGGAGACCTCCTTGAAGCGCTCTTCTGCATCGGGCGCCTTGTTCACATCGGGGTGGAGCTTTCTTGCCTTCTGCTGGAAGGCCTTCCTGATCTCGTCAGTCGAAGCATCCTTCGAGACCCCGAGGATTGCGTAGTAGTCCTTTTCGTTCATGGATGCCATACAAAGGCTCCTCGCTCTGGGTAATTCTGGTCCATTCGCATATGGCCTGATTGTATCCATGAAGCTGCTTCATATGACACCAGAGCGCCAAGCTTTCAGACACTCTCTTGCATAAAACAGCTTCTCTACACTGCAAGCGTGCGCGTCGGCGCATCTCCCGCAAGGTCCCAGAAGAGCTCGAAGAGCTCGTTTCCGAGAAGCCAGCCACGCTCCGTCACGGCAAGGTCCTCTCCGAGAAGCCCCTCATCCTGCCCCTTCCCGATCGCTGACAGGAAGCCGTCGCCGATCTCTTCTCGTGCGGCGCTAACGAGGTCCTGGTCCATCGGCTCGGACATCCTGACGGCGAGCATGAGGTCCTCTGCAAGCGCCTGCCTCCTGTCGAGAAGCTCGAGCGAGAAATGGAGGCCAGCGAGCTCTCCTTCCGCATAGGCACGGCGCGTGGAAGTGTTCCTGAGACGGATGCGGTATGCATCGCGGGGAAGCTCCGGCAGCTGGGGCAGGCAGGTGCGGGCCCGCTCATACGCCGCGCGTGACAGCATGCCCGAGGCACCGGTGCCGATGCCGAGATAGCTCTTTCCCGACCAGTAGGCCTTGTTGTGCCGGCACTGCCTGCCCGGCTTTGCATAGCTTGCGACCTCGTAGCGCCTGAAGCCCTGGCTGCAGAGGATACGCTCCGCAATCTTCATGCGCGCGGCCTGGATATCGGGATCGTTCCAGGAAGGGACATCATCCGTCCCGAAGCGCTTCCCGAACGCCGTCCCTTCCTCGATCATGAGGGGATAGACGCTCACATGGCACACTCCCTGCACCAGCACGTCACGGACGCTCTTTGCGAAGATCTCGTCTGTCTCGTCCGGCAGGGCGCACATGAGGTCTGCCGAGACAGCAAGGCCTGAGGATGCAGCGCATCCGAGCGCTGCGAGTGCCTCGTCTGCCGTATGGATGCGTCCCAGAAGCGCAAGCTCATGGTCATCCGTTGACTGCACGCCGAGGGAGATGCGCGTGAGGCCGGCATCCTTGAGGGCGAAGAGGAGCCTCTCCGTCACCGAATCGGGGTTCGCTTCGCTCGTGAGCTCTGAGACCCCGAGCGATGAGAGCTTCTGCACGATAGGCACGAGGCGCTTCCCCAGATAGCTCGGCGTGCCGCCGCCGATATAGGCAGTCTCGGCACCGTCCGCAAGCCCCGCTTCCTCATAGCGTGCAAGCTCTTCGAGGACCGCTTTCGCATAGGCATCCATGAGGGGATCTTCTGCACGCGTTGCCCACGAGGCAAAGTCGCAGTAGGCACACTTCCTCGCGCAGAACGGGATGTGCACGTAGATGGCAGATGCTGCACCGCTGCTGGTACGCTCTTCCCAGGAGACACCCTGATCACGCACGCTCGCAACCTGCTTCCTCGAGCGTGGCACGCGCTGCCGCTATGAGCGACAGATATTCCTCTACGCTCATGCAGTGCATCGCACGCTCGCGCCAGGCAGAGGCATTCGGAAGGCCCCTCATATACCAGCCGGCAAGGCTCCGCGCCCGTGCAAGATGGGCACCTGTCGCCTCGAGCAGGCGTACATGGAGCGCAAAGGCGGCAAGGCGTTCCTCGACACTGTGCGAAGCCTCTGTCCCGCTTTCTGCATCGCGGAATATCCAGGGGTCACCATACGAGCCACGCGCGACCATCACGGCCGCACAGCCGCACTGGGCAAGCATGCTTCGAGCCGCATCTGCCGAGAGCACATCGCCCGAGCCGATGACCGGCACCGAGACGGCAGCTGCCACATCGGCAACGGTCTGCCAGGAGGCCTTGCCACGGTAGAGCTGCTGGGCAGATCTGCCATGCACGGCGATCGCAGAGACGCCCGCCTCCTCCAGCGCATGGGCGAATGGCACGGCAAGCTCTTCCCCATTCAGGAAACCGCGGCGGATCTTGGCAGTCACGGGCACGTCGGTGTGCCCGCACACGGCACGCACGATCTCGGACGCACGCTCGGGATCGCGCATCAAGGCCGAGCCTTCGCCCTTGCGTGTCACCTTCGGCACCGGGCATGCCATGTTGATATCGATGAGGGCAAGCCTGTTCCCGAGTCGCGCACTGACCGCTTCTGCTGCCTCGGCGAACTGCTCGGGCTTCGAGCCGAAGAGCTGCACCGCGATATCGGGCTCCGCATCCTCGGGGACCACGAGCTCCCACGTCTTCTCGCCGCCGTAGTGGATGCCGGCAACGGAGACCATCTCGGTATAGGCAAGCCCTGCGCCTCCTGCCCTTGCCATGAGCCGCCAGGCAGCGTCCGTGACGCCTGCCATGGGGGCCATCAGGAAGGGATGGGCGGAGAGACGCTCGCGCAGGCTCTCCCCTTCTGCGAACGGCTCGATATGGGAGGAGAGGCCTGCAGCTGCAGCCCCTTCCGCAAGCAGCTCCTTCGGTGTCTTCATGCTCATTCGTCGTCCACCTTGAGGACCGCGAGGAAGGCCTCCTGCGGCACTTCGACCGTGCCGATGGCCTTCATGCGCTTCTTGCCCTCCTTCTGCTTCTC
>JBJEHU010000062.1:0-22037 GCA_051876355.1 Atopobiaceae bacterium
GCTACAGCGCTGCGAGTGCCTGGTCGAGGTCCTGGATGATGTCGTCTGCATCCTCGAGGCCCAAGGACAGCCTCACCATGGACGGGCTGATGCCTGCCGCCACGAGCTCCTCGTCCGTCATCTGGCGATGCGTCGAGGACGCCGGATGGAGGCAGCAGGTGTGGGAGTCGGCAACATGCGTCTCGATGTTGCAGAGCCTGAGTCCCGCCATGAACTTCTCTGCCTCCTTGCGGCCACCTGCCACATCGAAGGAGACGACACCGCAGCTGCCGTTCGGCAGGTACTTCTCAGCGAGCGCATGGTAGCGGTCGCCCGGAAGACCCGGATAGCGGACAGAGGCAATCTTCGGATGGGAGGACAGGAACTCTGCCGCCTTCTGGGCATTTGCGCAGTGCCTTGGCATGCGCACGTGCAGGCTCTCGAGGCCGAGATTCAGATAGAACGCATTCTGCGGGCTCTGGATGGAGCCAAAGTCGCGCATGAGCTGGCTCGTTGCCTTGGTGATGAATGCACCCTCCTGGCCGAACTTCTCTGCATAGACGATGCCGTGATAGGAATCGTCTGGCTGCGTGAGTCCCGGGAACTTGTCTGCGTGCGCCATCCAGTCGAACTTGCCGGCATCGACGATGGCACCGCCGACCGTCGCAGCGTGCCCATCCATATACTTCGTCGTCGAGTGCGTCACGATATCGGCGCCCCACTCGATAGGACGGCAATTGACGGGCGTCGCGAACGTATTGTCGACAATCAGCGGCACGCCGTGGGCATGCGCCGCGTCAGCAAACATCTCGATATCGAGCACAGCCAGCGCCGGGTTGGCAATCGTCTCGCCGACAACGCACTTCGTGTTCGGGCGGAAGGCAGCATCGAGCTCCTCCCTCGTACAGGTCGGAGAGACGAACGTGCACTCGATGCCCATCTTCTTCAGCGTATGGGCAAGGAGATTGAACGTGCCGCCGTAGATGGCAGAGCTTGCCACGACGTGGTCTCCGCACTCGGCAATGTTGAAGACAGCAAAGAAGTTCGCAGCCTGGCCGGAGCTTGTGAGCATGCCGGCAGCTCCTCCCTCGAGGCTGGCAATCTTCGCCGCAACGGCGTCGTTCGTGGGGTTCTGAAGCCTCGTATAGAAGTAGCCTGCCTCCTCGAGGTCGAAGAGCCGGCCCATCTGTTCAGAGGTGTCGTACTTGAACGTCGTGGACTGGACAATGGGAAGCTGGCGCGGCTCGCCGTTCTTCGGCGTATAGCCTGCCTGGACGCAGCGCGTTCCGAGAGAAGTCATGAGGTCTCCAATCTATGGATAGGACCGATCGTGCTGATGCTCAGTATCGTCCATTCCCCTCTTCTCGACGCTATGCTTTCAGCAACTGTTCATATGCACCGGTACAGGGTCTCATCTCTTTACGCTGCGGCACAGAAAAGGACCGCTCCCCCCAGCGGAGAAGCGGTCCGTGAAGCATCTTTCCATGGTGTGCTAGGCAGAGAACTCCATGTCCTTCGATTCCTTGATGAGAAGGAGGGCAACGAAGGCGACGACGGACATGCCAACGAGGTACCAGCCCACGCCCTGGATGCCGAAGGAAGCGACGAGGGCCGTGGCGATGGTCGGGGCGAAAGCGCCGCCGAGGATCGAGGCGAGGTTGTAGGCAAGGCCGGATCCCGAATAGCGCACATTTGCCGGGAAGAGCTCAGGCAGGTAGGCGCCGCAGGGTCCGAAGAGGCCGCCCATGAGGGCAAAGCCGACAGCGAGGAACACGTAGACCGCGAGCGGGTTCTGCGTCGTCAGGAGCTGGGGCGCAAAGAAGCTGAAGACAACCGTCAGGAAGGTCGCGAACAGGAGCACCGGACGGCGTCCGAGCCTGTCTGCCTCGACGCAGCCGACGACGATGAAGAGGGCGAAGAAGACGATGGCAGCAAGCTCGAGCTTCAGGAAGTCGGTCTGGGCAAAGCCGAGCGTCTTCACGCCGTAGGAAAGCGACCAGGTGCCAAGGAGATAGAAGAGCGTGTACGTGATGCCCATGGCGCAGGTGCCGAGCACGACCTGCTTCCAGTACTTGCGGAGCTCCTTCAGAGGACTCTTGACGACACGGTCCTCCTTCAAGGCCTTCTGGAAGACCGGCGTCTCGCTCATGCGGTTCCTGACCACGAGACCCACGACGACGAGCACGGCAGAAAGCAGGAACGGGATGCGCCATCCCCAGGCGACCATCTGGTCGTTCGTGAGGTTCGACTCGAGCACGAGGTTCACGCCGTAGGCGAAGAAGAAGCCGAGCGGAGCGCCGAGATTCGGAAACGACCCCCAGAGCGCACGCTTGTTGGCAGGAGCATTCTCCGTGGCTACAAGGGCAGCTCCCGACCACTCGCCCGCAAGGCCGAGTCCCTGGCAGGCGCGGCAGACGCAGAGGAGCACGACGGAGAGCGGGCCGAGCACGCTATAGCCCGGCAGCACGCCGACGACGAACGTCGCCGTTCCCATCATCATGAGCGCCATGACAAGGGTCTTCTTGCGGCCGAGCCGGTCGCCGAAGTGGCCAAACAGGAGCGACCCGAAGGGACGCGCGAGGAAGGATACGGCAAACGTCACGAACGAGAGGAGCGTCGCGAGGAACGGATTGGACTTCGCGACATCCGTGAAGAACACGAGGCCGAAGTAGCTTGCCGCAGCAATCGAGTAGCAGTAGTTGTCGTAGAACTCGATGGCCGTGCCGATCATGGAAGCGGCCATCACTTCGAGGACGGAGTCGCAATGCGGCTCCTGCGTCTCAGCCATATTCACGGCGAGCGTATCTGCTGTCATCTCTTTTTCCTTTCGATAGATAGCAAGAGGCCCGGAACTGCAGATATGCAGCTCCGGGCCTCTCGTACCAAAGCTGCCTGCTGTGGTGCAGGCAGCCATCTCATGGCAGCCTGCACCTAGATAATGGCGATAGCGATAATCTGGCTGGTCATGAGAGAAAACCTTTCTGGGTGTGCGTGCGCCGTGTGCGCTCGCGTTGTGTGAGACTATGGCAGTACGCCGAGGAGAACTCCACCCGGACAGGGATGCTGTAATATTTGCGAAACATTATTCGGCAGAATGCATTCAAATATCGGCAAACGGTATGCAGATGAGCTGGGGAAACGTTACCTAATGCATGGAATTCGCTTTTTCTTTAACAAATACAGGTATATGGAGAAGCTGTCGGCTGCCTTCATGCAGCATCCTGCAGGCGCCCATCAGGCATGGACCATCGTGCCGGAAAGTCCGTCGATCACGTCCGGCGCCTTCGCAAGCGAGCCGATGACGCAGGTACGGCCCGGACGGCTCCGCACGAACTTGATGGCAGCACGGACCTTCGGCTCCATCGAGCCTTTCCCGAACTCTCCCGCATCGGCGAGGCGCTCTGCCTCATCCGCGCAGATGTCGTGCAGCTCTGCCTGCTTCGGCGTCCCGAAGCCCGTGCAGGCATACTCGACCGCGGTGAGGAGGATGAGCCTTTCTGCATAGCAGTCCTCTGCAAGAAGCTCTGCACCCATATCCTTGTCGATGACAGCAGCGACGCCCTTGTAGGCGCCCTTGTCCGAATAGTCGCGTATGACGGGAATGCCGCCGCCTCCGCAGGCGATGGGGATGAACTCGTTGTCGAGGAGGTTCAGGATGCTCGGCGCTTCGACGATCTTCTTCGGCTCGGGGCTTGCGACGACGCGTCTCCATCCCCTGCCGGAGTCCTCCGCGAACGTCATCTCCGGATGCTTTGCCTTGAGCGCCTCTGCCTGCTCCTTCGTGAGGAACGGACCGATCGGCTTTGTCGGGTGCGCGAAGGCCGGATCGTCCGGATCGACCTCCATCTGCGTCACGACCGTCGCGACATGCCAGCGCTTGTAGGCCTTGTGCATCGCGACACCCAGGGCCTGCTGGAGGTGGTAGCCGATGTATCCCTGGCTCATGGCGCAGCACTCGGGAAGGCCCATGGCAGGAGCCATGCCTGCCTCGGAGGCATAGCTGAACGTGTCCTGGATCATGCCGATCTGGGGACCGTTGCCATGCGTGATGATGATCTCGTTGCCGTGGGAGATCATCTCGACGAGAGACGGCGTGATCGCACGCAGGCGTGCCATCTGCTCTTCCGGCGTATCCCCCAGGGCATTGCCGCCGAGAGCGATAACGACACGCTGGTCGTTGTTGATGCGCATGGGCTGCCTCCCTGCATCGGTCTGCCAGGACAGTGCCCAGCATAGCGCAGGCGGAAAGCGCTGCCCCGCGACCCGGGCAAGCGTCACCCCATGGCAACTTCCCTGCCATGCAGCAGAAAAAGTTCCCTTCCCCGGGCCTTGCGCGGCCTTCCAACCGCGTAGCATAGGGAATGTACGGCAGCGCGAAAGAAGGGATATCCGCATGTACAGGCTCGTGGCAAGCGATATGGACGAGACATTCCTGGACTCGGACCACGAGGTGCCGGAAGCGAACATCGAGGCCATCCGCGGCCTGCGCAAGCTCGGCTGCCTCTTCGTCCCGGCATCGGGCAGAGCCTATGGCTCTGTCATGGCATCCCTCCATGCTGTTCCGCCAGAGCTCCTCGAGGGCTCCTACCTCATCAGCTATAACGGCGGATGCCTGAACCGCATCGGAGACGAGAAGCCGCTCTCCTTCCATACGCTTGCGCATGAAAAGGCGGAGGCGCTCTACCGCTATGGCATCAATCTTGGCTGCGTGAGCATGCATGTCTACGAAGTATCCGGCAAGGTCTGGGGCTGGAAGCTCCAGCCCGAGGAAGTGGGCTACCTTGCCGGGCATATGGACTATGAGCCGACCGATGCTGCCACGCTCGATTTCCTTGCGGATGTGCCTATCGCAAAGATGCTCTACTGCATCCCTGACGGCACAGACCAGCTGCGTGCGATCGAGCAGGAGATGCCCCAGGAGCTCAAGGCAGGAACATCCACGACCTTCAGCTCGGGGCGCTACCTCGAGTTCAATCCGGAAGGCGTCGACAAGGGCGCAGGGCTCAGGAAGCTTGCAGAGCTCCTCGATATCGACCTGTCCGAGACGATAGCCGTCGGCGATGCCGCAAACGATGCAAGCATGGTCGAGGCAGCAGGCACAGGCGTCTGCGTCGCGAATGCACGGGACGGCCTCGACAGGGTCGCCGACTACCAAGCGAAGGCAACAAACGACGACGGTGTCATAAGAGAGATCCTCGAGAAGATCGTGCGTCCTGCGAACGAGGCATAGCCTGCCCTCCAGGGCCTTTGCCTCTCCGCTGCATCCTTGCCATGCCCTTACGTGCGGCAGACGTCCTGCTCATGCCGAGGACGTAGCATGAGGCTGGACAGGTTTCATCACCTCGAAGGGGTGCAGCCATGGAAGACAGCTTGAAGGCCATTGCAATCATCGCAGTCCTAGGCATCATCTGCGGTGTCCTCGGATATATCGGACTTGCCGCAGGAGGTCCCTTCGGCGACTTCATGCGCGGGGCTACCCCCGGCATCCTGATCGGGCTTTCTGCCCTTCTCCTCATCATCCGGCCCAAGGCTGACTAGGCGCTTCGAAGCACAAGGCTCAGATTCCCCAGCGAAGGCAGGACATCTCCCCCACCAGCAGAGCCCCTTCCCGGCATGGCCGGAAAGGGGCTCTGCGTCTTTCTGTCCTTTGTCTTTCCTCTAGCGCCAGATGCCGCGCCTGTGGCGGATTGTGTAGTAGAGGTCGTTCTCCATCGCAAGGACTTCAGGGATGGGAACAGGCTTGCAGGGCTCCATGTGCATCTTCTTCTTGATCCAGAACCAGGAGTAGATGCCAAGCACGAGGAAGCACGCAGCCGAGAGCAGCCATATGGCCAGGGCTTCGTCCGGGTCGGACGAGATGTTCGCGATCATGAAGATCGTGCCCAGGATGCCGGCGATGGGGATGAGAGAGCCTCCGGGGACCTTGAACGCACGCGGCGCCTTCGGGAAGCGCTTCCTGAGCACGAGCACGTCGATGTCCGCAAAGATGTAGGACACGAGCCAGAGCACCGTCACGACGAGAATCAAGAACGAGATCGCATCGGACGATCCGCCCGAGAAGAAGGCGATGACGCAGATCGAGATCGTGACGAAGAGGATGGCCACAGCCGGCGCACCATGCCTGTTCTTCTTCGCGAAGAAGTGCGGCATCATGTTCACCTTTGTCATCCCGTCCGTAATCTGGGAAAGGCCGTTGACGGTCGAGTTCTGGGAACCGGTGAACGCAAGCGCCGAGACGACGCACATCCAGATCTTCCCGAAGCTGCCCAGGAGATCCTCGCCGTAGAGCAGGTGCGGGGTGGCGGACTCGGAAAGGTCTGCCCAGGGCACGTAGTTCGAGAAGCCGAGGACGACGATGGAATCCATTACGAAGATGAGGCAGAGCGAGAGGCACATGCCGAGCGGGATGTTCTTCTTTGCGTTCTTCACATCCTTCGAGATCGGGATGGCATACTCGGCGCCGACGAAGAGCCAGGATGCCGTGCCAACAGCAGCGATGACAGAAGCAGGATCGGTCGCGACGGCAGCCTCCTGCTGGACGATCTCTCCCGTGCCAAGCTTGAAGGCACCAATGAGGCCGATAACGATCATCGAGATCAGGAGCAGGTAGGAGACGGCGTCCTGGAGCTTCGCGAAGACGTCGACGCCCATGAGGGCGCAGATTGCGATGACGGCAGAGACGAGCGTCGGCCAGAGGGCCGCAGGAATCGGGATCGGCAGCGTCTCTGCCATGACGGAACCGAAGATGGCAGCCTCGACGCCGCCACAGAGGATGTTGCAGACAAGGTAGCCGCCGACCATCGTGACGAGCGTCGGCAGAGGACCCAGGCCTGCAAGCGTGTACTGGACAAGGCCACCCGTCGCGTTCGGCATGAGACTGTTGAGCTCCGCCATGCAGGCCGCCGAGCACAGGTTCAGGATGAGGGCGATGAGCATGGCCGGGATGAACATGAGGCCAGCCTCGCCTGCGCCCTGTCCGAGCGACACGAGGCAGCTCATCGAGACGATGAGGCCCATCGAGACCGAGACGACATTCCTGAGGCCGAGCGGCTTGTCTTCGTCGTTAGCCATGTTCCCTCCTAGATTGCGTCAGTACCTTCGTCTCCGGTTCGGACACGCACGACCTGCGCGAGATCGCTCACGAAGATCTTGCCGTCGCCGATGTGGCCCGTGTAGAGCTCCTTCTCGATGAGGTCGACAAGCTCGGGCACGCGCTTCGTCTCGACGACGACGGAGATCATCGTCTTCGGCAGCAGCTCCATCTCGTAGTTCTCGTCGACTTCGTATTCCTTCGTGCCCTTCTCGACACCGCAGCCGAGCACCTGCATCACGGTCATGCCGCGTACATGCGCCTTGCTGAGCGTGCGGCGCAGCCCATCGAACTTCTCCATGCCGGTGATGATGTCGATCTTCGATACGTCAGACATTGAAGCCTCCTTTAGGCGCATGAGCGCCACGTACTGGGACACGCCGTGCCCTTGCTGCTGATTGCTGCTGGATAAGCCGGAAATGGGACGCTCAGGCCGCCGTCTTCACGAGCGAGCGGAACTGCCCTGGCGTCATGCCGGCGAATTCGTTGAACTCATGGACGAGATGGGACTGGTCTGCATAGCCGCAGGAAAGCGCTATCTCGGGTGTGCCTTCTTGATCCTTCGTGCCAGAGACGAGCTCCATCGCGCGCTGGAAGCGCACGAAGCGGGCATAGAGCTTCGGCGAGAAGCCATGCACCTCGGCAAATGCCTTCCTCAGATAGTGGGGAGAGACGCCTGCTGCCGCTGCGACCGAAGAGATCGGGGCACATCCCCCGCTCCTCAGGATCTCCTCGCGGGCAAAGCGCTCGAGCGCACGCACTTTGGACGTGCCCGGCTTGGCGACAGATCCTGCACCCTCAAGCTCCCAAGCCGAGATGGCTTCTGCAAGCACCTGCCTGCGGGCTGCCTGATCGGGTGCCTCGAAGAGGAGCTCTCCGAGCTTTCCTTCCGAAGCCTCCCTGCCGAGGACGATGTCGGCGTCCACGAGGTCTTCAGGCGAAAGATCCTTTGGCAGAAGCGCCTCTCCCGAACGGAAGCGGCAGCCCACCCACGAGCGCCCTTCCATGAAGGACCAGTTCCTCGCAGAGGAGACCGTGCCGCCAATCACGGCGACGATATCGGAGGGGCCGATGCCGAAGGAGAGGTCGACACAGCCATCGGGCACTGCCCAGGAGCGGGCTGCAGAAGAGCCGGTGGAGAAGGAATAGGCGAGCGAGGCCGAACCCTGAGCGAGCTTCTGCTCGTGGTAGTCGAAGACACCGAGCGGCAGATAGGGCTGGTGCATCCTTTCGAGCGCAGAAGCATCTTCTGGCGACCAGCTGCCCGCCTTCCTCGACCTTGCCTGCCTGGACACGACCTGCACGCACAGCGCACTTCCAGCCATAGCTGCCTCCCTGCAACCGGACGGAAAGCAGCGTCTCCCTGTTGGCGCCGCTCCCCCATTGACTCAAAGGTACAGGCTGCGCTTTGCAAGGAATTGCGGGGGCGGTTACAGGCCTGTTGCCCGACCGTTTCGATTGCCGCCCCCAGAAGCATCAGAACATCTCGGGGCTGTCCCAGAGATTGAGCTTGACGCCGATGCCGAGCTCCTTGGCCTTGCGGTAGACATCGCCGCCCCAGGCGATGTCCTCGACCGGCATGCCGCCGACGGAGTAGACGATCGTCTGGTCGTCGCTCACACGGCCCGGCGTCTTGCCGGTGATGACATCGGCAATGTTCACGATCGAGGAGCGCTCGATCTTGCCCTCATGGGCGAGGTCCGTGAAGGCGCAGCCGATGATGCCCATCTTCGGATACGTGGGATACGGATACTCCTCTTCCCATGCGTCGTAGAGACCCATGTTGTCGACGACGAGACGGCTCGAAAGGAGGAAGTCCTCATCGAAGAGCGCTGCCGACGGCATCGACACGAGCGCGCCTGGCTTGATCCAGGAGCCCTTGACCTTCGGGAACGTCGAGATATCGTCGGCGACGGTCGTCGTGAACGAGACGATGTCGGCGTCCTTCACGACCTCCTCGATCGTGTCGGCGACCTCGATCGTCTTGATGCTCGGAAGCTCAGCCTTCACGAAGGCGACGAAGGAGTCGAGCGAGCGCTTGCCGCGGCCCTTGATGCGGATCGTGTCAAGCGTCGGGCAGGCTGCAACGAATGCCGCAGCAGAGGTCTTGCCCATGACGCCCGGGCCGACGATAGCGGCGACCTTTGCATCCTTCGGAGCAAGGTAGCGGGCGCCGACGCCGGGGATGCCGCCCGTGCGATAGGCGGAGAGGAGGTTTGCCGACATGAGGGCAAGAGGAGCGCCCGTGTCCTTGTCGTTCAGCATCATCATGAGGATGGAGCGCGGAAGGCCCTTGGCCTTGTTCTCCATGTTCGATCCGTACCACTTCATGCCCGCCATCTGCCAGCGGCCGCCGAGATAGGCCGGCATTGCCATGAACCTTCTGTCCTCGCCGTTCTTCGGCATGCCCGGGAACTTCGGGTCGTCCGGGAACATGATCATCGTGCCGTGGGAGTTGTGGTTCTCGCCGCCCATCACATAGTCGCCCTTCGCAAGCGTGACGAGGAGCTCCTCCATGCAGTCGACGCAGGCCGGCATGTTCTTCACGCCTGCTTTGATCATGTCAGGCTCGCTGAGGTACAGGAAATCGATGCGGGTATCCATGGAATGGTCCTTTCTGTCAGGCGGCTGGGCCGCACGTGATAGCTATCTGGCTCTGACGCCTAGGCACGGGCATGGAAGCGGTCGTAGCGGAAGGCGGAGATATCGAGCGTCGTCTTCTCGTCACGTGCCACTTCGGAGAGAAGCGTGCCGACGATCGGGGAGATGCCGAAGCCGTGGCCCGTGAAGGCGCAGCCGACAACAAGGCCTGGCACTTCGTCGATGGCACCGAGCACGGGCACGCCGTCGATGCAGACATCCTCGTAGCCGCCCCAGGTACGCACGATCTTCGCGTCGGCGAGCTTCGGGATGTAGCGCAGGATGCCGCGGCAGATGGCAGGAGCCGTGATGGACGACGTCGCGTCGTGGCCGTTGTCCTTGTTCACATCCTCGAAGCCAGAGTCGCCGCCGAAGACGAACGAGCCGTGCTTCGTCTGATGCCCATAGAAGTCGGCATCGGCTGTGCCGAGCATCTGCGGGAACATCTTCGGCTCCATCTCGGTCACGAGCGCCTCGATCAGGACATTGGACATCGGGATATCGATGCCGACGGTGCCCAGGATCTTGCGGGAGGCATAGCCTGCGCAGACGATCACGCGATCTGCCTCGAACGTGGCCTCGGGGCAGACGACCTTGCGGATATTGCCGTGGACCTTCCTGAGCTCCGTGACCGGCATGCCGGAATAGAAGCGGACGCCCAAGCGCCTGGCTGCCATGTAGTAGGCATAGGTGGCCTTGAGAGGATTTGCATGTCCATCCGTCGGGCACCAGGAAGCGCCGATGACCTCGTCGGAGAGGTACGGGTTGATCTCGCGCACCTCGTCGCCCGAGATCATGCGCATATCGAGACCCTGGGCCACAGCCTTGTCACGGAGACCTTCGAGAATCTTGATGTGGCGGTCGGTCTTGCCGAGACGGAGGTTTCCGCCCTGGCAGTACTCGACATTGGCACCGAGCTCCTCGGACAGGTGCGGCCAGAGGTTCTTCACGGCATACATCGCAAGCGGAAGCTCGCGCGGGTCGCGGCCGGACTGGCGGACGCCGCCGCCGTTTCTCGTGGAGCCGCCATTGCCGATGATGTCAGAGGCCTCGAGCACGATGACGGAAGTGCCCTTCTTTGCCAGATAGTAGGCCGTGGCGCAGCCGATGATGCCAGCGCCGACGACGATCACATCAGCCGTACGAACGGGGATGTCGGCTGTCGTTCCCTTTGCCATCTCATTCGCCATCCCTGTCACCTTCCTTCGCGAAAACGCTCATCTCGATCGGACGCATGGGAGCACGCGAGCTTGCAGGCTCGAGCTCGTCAGGCGAGACGCCGAGCTCCCGGGCAACGATGCCCTTCACGAGACGGGCGCAGGTCTGTCCCTGGCAGAGTCCCATGCCGCAGCGCAGATACCTTCTGATCTCTGCAATCGTGAAGAGGCCTGCGTGCACGGCCTGCCTGATCTCTCCCTGCGTGACTTCCTCGCAGCGGCAGACGATCATGTCGTCTCCCGGCTTCGGCTCGAAGGGGCCAAGGTCCCTCGTGCGGTCGTTGATATCCTTCATCTGGAACACTCCCCCTCTAGCCTTCTGCGACAGCGTCGGCTACCTTGAAGAACCGTGCCTTCATTGCCATGTCTGCCGGCACCTTGACCGTGACGATGGCGGTATGGTCGAAGGCCTTCGTGCGCTTGACGCCGACAACTTCCGCCTCGCAGACCGGCTCGCCGGAACGGCCGAGTGCCATGCCCTTCTGGCCCTTCTCGGGCAGCGGCAGGAACTCGTAGGGGAAGGTGACCTCGGCAAAGCCCGGCTCCGTCTTCTCGTTCACGAGGAAGATGGCCTGGCCCGGGCAGGAAGCGACGCAGAGGCCGCATCCGATGCACGTCGCATCGGGCTCGAGCTGCGGCAGGGCCGTGATGTGGTCGCCAACCTTGATGCAGTGCTTTGGGCACACGTCCTGGCAGGGATTGCACGGGATGTTCTGCGTGCATTCGATGACGGGATGGATGCCGACACGGTGCGTGACGCCCGGGAAGCGCTCGATCTCGTCGTCTGCCACGTAGCCGTGGAGCAGGAGGTTCTTCGAGATGGGGATGCCCTCTTCGGTCTCCTCGATCTTCTTGCCGCGGTTCTTCGGAGCGAACATGCCCTGGCGGAGACCATCAAGCGCACGCTCGTTGGCACCGACGCCTTCTTCCATCTCGTTCTCGGAGATGTATCCCAGGAAGGAGGCAGCAGCAAGGCCTGCAATCCTGCCCTCGATCATGGCAGAGGAGGCTTCCTCGATGCCTGAGACATCTCCTGCTGCGAAGATGCCGGGAATGCTCGTCTCGCCGAGATCGTCGACGACCGGCACCTGTCCGCCACGCTTGCGGTCATCCACGACGTTGCAGCCGTCCATCTTGAAGAGCTGCGACATCGGGGAGAGGCCGACGGCGACGCAGATCGTATCGACGTCGAAATGCTTCTCGGTGCCGGGGATGAACTGGAAGTGGCTATCGACCTCGGCGATCGTGACGCCAGTCACATGGTCTGTGCCCTCGGCACGCTTGATCGTATGGGAGAGGTAGAACGGGACGCCCGTGCGGGCGACCTTGGCGGCATGCACGCCGTAGCCGCCGACATGCGGCGCTGCATCGACGAGCGCGACGACGTCGCAGCCTGCCTGCTTGAGCTGGTAGGAGACGACGAGGCCGACATTGCCGGTGCCGAGCATGAGGACACGCTCGCCCGGCTTCACGCCGTGCAGGTTCATCATTGTCTGGGCAGCACCGGCGCCGATGACGCCCGGAAGCGTCCAGCCCTCGAACGTGACCATGTTCTCGGCTGCACCCGTGGCAACGACGATTGCATCGCCCTTGTAGTGGTTCACTTCGGAGCCCTGGCGGACGACGACCTCCTTGTCCTGATAGAGGCCGATGACGGTGGAGTCGAGCTCGACCTCGACGCCGAGCTTCGCAGCCTCGTCGAGGAGCTCCTGGCCGATAACGAAGCCACGGACCTTCGCGCGGTGCTCCTTCGAGCCGAAGAACTTGTGGATCTGCTTGAAGAGCTGGCCGCCCGGACGGGCATTCTCATCGAAGACGACGACAGAGACGCCGTGCTTTGCTGCCTCGATGGCAGCGGACATGCCGGCGGGACCGGCACCGACAACGATCAGATCGTAGCGCTTCATGCCGCACCGCCTTCCTTTCCGTCCACATCGTCGAAGGGAACATCCGTAACGCCGTACTGGGTCTCGACCTTCATGCCTTCCACCAGTGGCGTCATGCACGTCCTCACATTGGGAACGCCGTCGACGACCATCACGCAGTCCGTGCAGCGGCCGATAGCGCAGAAGATGCCGCGGGGCTGGTGCTTCTTGGCCGTGTAGCGGTGCACCATCACGCCCGCTGCCTTGAGAGCCATTGCGACCGGCTCCCCCTCATAGCCCTGGAGCGTCTTCCCGTCATAGGTGAAGCTCACGAGCTTTCCCTTCTCGGGCACGCCGAGAATCGGATGTTCAGCAATGCGCGTTCCCATGGTCCCCTCCCTGATTTTGTATGCAGAAGGCTTCTGGCCTTGCTGCATTGCTTGTACCAAGCAGCCTCTCCGTGGCCCTCCCTGGAGGCCTCCTCAAGGCTTGAGACTGTAATACGGCAGGTCAGAGGGCGGGTATTGTAAAAAAGGGACCTCTCGGCATCTTGAAACAGTGGTTTTGCGAGCGCGCAATCTTCGGAAACAGCAAGGAAACGAGACCGGGAAAAGCCTGCAACAAGAGCCCTTCTGCTCCAGGAAGCCGACCGCTCGGCACAGGGGCAGAAGGCATCCTCCATCTGCACACTCTCTGGGCCTTGCCCTGCAAGCCGGGATATCTGCCATCCTTCGGCTACACTGTCCATTCAGCAGATGACACGATTTTTGGAAAGCAGCAGGACACGATGGCAAATCATTCCCAGAAGGCGGCAGTGAGCCCCAAGACGCAGAAGATATTCGGATCCTGGGCAGGCATGATCGCCGCCTGCCTCATTGCCTGCTTCCTCTGGGGCTCTGCCTTCCCATGTGTGAAGATCGGCTATGCCCTCTTCGGCATCGCCGCTTCCGATACCGCCTCGATCATCATGTTTGCCGGCGTCCGCTTCACGCTCGCAGGGCTCCTCGTCGTGGCTGCCCTCTCGATAGCAAAGAAGAAGCCGTTCGTGCCCGAGAAGCGCGACCTCAAGGACATCTGCATCCTGTCACTCTTCCAGACGATCCTCCAGTACCTCTTCTTCTATGTCGGCCTGGCGCATGCTACAGGTGTCACGAGCTCGATCATCGAGGCCACGAACACGTTCTTCAGCGTGCTGCTCGCAGCGCTCGTCTTCAGGAACGAGCGACTCACCTTCCGCAAGGTCCTGGGCTGCATCGTCGGCTTTGCGGGTGTTGCCCTCGTCGACCTTGCCGGCCAGACCGGCGCCGGCTTCACGTTCACGCTGGCAGGCGAAGGCCTCATCCTTGCCTCGACAATCGCTGCCGCCACATCGAGCAACCTTGCGAAGCGCTTTGCCGAAGAGCACGATCCGGTGCTTCTCAGTGCCTGGCAGTTCGTCTTCGGCGGCATCGTGATGCTCATAGTCGGTGCGGCTGCAGGCGGACATGTCGCTCCCGCTCCAGCCTCAGATCCTCTTGCCTCGAACCTCTTGCTCCTCTACCTGGCCTTCATCTCTGCTGCCGCCTACTCGCTCTGGTCCGTGGCTCTTGCCTGCAACCCGCTCTCCCGTGTCGCCGTCTTTGGCTTCATGAACCCGGTCTTCGGCGTCATCCTCTCGGCGCTCCTCCTGAACGAAGGCAGCGTGCTCAACCCCCTGACCGCTATCGTCTCGCTTGTCCTCGTGAGTGCCGGCATCATCGTCGTGAACCTGCCGGGCCGCAGAGAGGCGCAGTAGCCTTCAGGCTGGCCTACTGCTGCGGTGCGTCGAGCTGCCTCAGCCCGTCATAGAGATACTCCTGGGCGCTTGTCTGCGAGTGCTCGTAGCCGTCCACGACAAGATAGACGAGATTTGCCTCGAGCGTGCCGGAAGCTCCGATGAAGGTCGATTCGCTCCATGAGAAGGCATCGGTCCTCTGCTTCAGGCGGTCGAGCATCACGCTCATGTTCTCGTACGTGATGTCTGCCGTGCCGTCTGCCGCAAAGACGAGATAGTCCTCCTTCTGCATGTCTGATGCCACGGCAGCATCTGCGACGGAGTCGGCCTGCTCGACGCATTCCTCGTCGGTCGATTCGTATTTCATGTTGCCGCAGAGCGGCAGGAAGTACTTGAACCAGGGCAGATAGTGGATGAGGACATACCAGGCCTCATAGGCTCCCATGGAAAAGCCGCCGAAGAAGCGGCGCTCCCTCGATGCTGCAAAGCCCGCAGCATCGGCCGTTGCCGCAAACGTGCGGTAGTGCGCCTCTACCGCAGGCATAAGGTCATGCCCGAGCTCGAAGATGAAGGACGTGAACTCCGATGCCCAGTGGTCGTATCCTTCGGGGATCGAAGGTGTCACGACGATTGTCGGACGGATCAAGCCGTCTGCCATCAGGTGGTCACAGATCCGCTTTGCATCCGAGCCTGACGATCCCGGCTCGCCGAGCCAGGAGCTTTCGTCTCCCCCTGCTCCATGCTGGAGATAGAGGATATCGTAGGGCTGCTGCCCGCTTGAACTGTAGCCATACGGCAGATAGACGTTGCAGGTCTTCGGAAAGCGCTTGCCGTCCCCCGTTCCGTCTGCAGCATATGTCTCGGTCTCGTATGTGAATGCCTCGATCGTCCCTGGCCGGTCCGCATCCTCGAAGTAGCCATCAGGCAGAGGCAGGATGTCAGCCGCGACTGCATGGGTCGCAAGGTCTGCCTCTGCGATGCTGCGCTCGGCAAAGCCATCTGCATCGAAGACAGAAGCATCGCCGCTCTCCGTGCCTATGCCCGACGAGACATCGTCTGCAGCGCCTGTGCCAGCATCGGAGGCCGCACCCGCATCTGTGCAGGCAGAGAGCGAGAGAAGCCCGGCAGACGCCAGAAAGCCTCTCCTTGTGAGAGCCATCCCTGTACGCCTTCTGCCTGTTCTCATGGAGTCCTCCATCCTGTCCTGCATCTGTCTGCCCAGATTGTAGGCTGGAGACAATTTCCACGGCGTGTCCGGATCGATGCCCTCTGGCACTCCGCTCCTGAAGCCATAGAGGGTTCCTCCCTTTTGGCATCTCAGACGAACCTATACTTCAGGCAGCAGTTGCCACGAGCAGAAAGGAGCTCTATGAAGGCAGAGGACATCAAGTGTGCTGCATCGGTCTGTGCCGGCGTCATCGGCTACAGCTATGCGCTCAAGTTCGCAATGGGAGGGCTCGAGGTCTGGGCACAGAACCGCACGGAGGAATCGAGCAAGCGGGCACAGGGCCGTGTCAAGGAAAGCCTTGCGTCGCTTGTGAAGAACGGCGTCTACACCGAGAATGAGGCGAAGGAAGTCGCTGGGCGCATCCACTACACGACCTCCATTGCCGAAGCCGTGAAGGATGCACAGTTCATCCAGGAGAGCTCGGCTGAGCACTACGACGTCAAGTGGCAGATCGTGGACGAGATCGAGGCCGCAGCTGCCCCTGATGCGATCATCGCAAGCTCGACATCAGGACTCCTCGTGACCGAGATCGCGAAGAACGCGAAGCACCCCGAGCGCTTCTGCGGCGGCCATCCCTACAATCCGCCCCATCTGATTCCGCTCGTCGAGATCACCCGCGGCGAGAAGACGGCAGAAGAGACCGTTGCATGTGCAAAGGCCTTCTACCAGAAGCTCGGCATGGAGCCCGTCGTCCTCCAGAAGGAGGCCCTCGGCTTCATCTGCAACCGCCTCCAGATGGCCCTCTATCGCGAGGTCGCAAATCTTGTCATGTCCGGCGTCTGCACGGTCGAGGATGCAGACAAGGCTGTGACGTTCGGCCCGGGCATCCGCTGGGGAATCATGGGTCCGTCGCTCGTCTTCGAGCTCGGAGGAGGCGCCGGCGGCGTCTCTGGCCTCATGAACCACCTGCATGACTCGACGACGCTCTGGCTCCAGGACATGGCAGACTGGAAGGAGTTCCCAGCCGAGTGGGCAGACATCGCCCAGAAGGGTGTCGACGAGGAGCTGGCTCATCGTCCGGCCGAGGTCGGCAACACCCCCGAGACGCTTGCAGCATGGCGGGACAAGATGCTCATCGAGGAGCTCAAGCTCCATCACAAGCTGTAGTGCACAGGTGCTGCAGGGCTGCCGTGCATGGCAGCCTTGCAGCCTCATTCCAGCAGCGTCGGCCAGAGCCTGGAACTATCCCTTGCTGTGGCCCGCAAAATAGCTTCTGAGAATCTCGATGCTCTCATCGCGCAGGATGCCTGCCGTTACCTCAGGCTGCCAGGAAGAGTTCTCGAAGACGATTTCGGCGCAGCTCGAACCCTTCTTCCCGAGAATCTCCTCGAGGTCGCTGTTGCTTGCTGCGTAGACAAGGCGGCCAAGCCTTGTCCAGACCATGGCACCGCTGCACATGAAGCAGGGCTCGCAGCTCGAATAGAGCGTATAGTCGCGCAGATCCGTGATGGCAGTTCGGGCGCAGAACTCGCGAAGCAGCCCTGCCTCTCCATGGAATGTCGGATCGTGCCTTGTATAGATCTGGTTCTCGTTTTCGGCGACAACTTCGCCGTCCTTCACAAGAACCGCTCCGAACGGCTCGTTGCCATGCTCCACAGCAAGCCCTGAAAGCTCGATAGCCCTTCTCATGAACAGCTCGTCCCGCATCTGCCCGCTCCCCCGCATCGAATGCCGCCCGCACCATGCCCTTGCCTGCCTCTCATGATAGCCAGGCAGCAAGCGAAGCTGAATGAAGGAAAGCCTGCCAGACAAGCCTATCCGAGCATCTCCTCGAGCTCATCGGGGGCGAAGACATAGTTCGCACCGCAGAAGTGGCAGTGGACATCAGCAGGCTCGCCTTTCGCGATCATGTCCCGCATCTCGTGCTCTCCCAGCGCCATCACGCACCTCGCGGCGCTCGAGCGGTCGCAGCCGCAGTGGAACTCTGCAGGCATGACAGAAAGCTCCTCATAGTCCATGCCGCGCAGCAGATGGTCGAGCATGTCCGAGGGGCCCATGCCGCTCTCGAGCATGTCCGTGACCGACTTCACGCCACGCATATTGCTCTCGAGGTCTTCGAGCACATAGTCATAGCATCCCGGCATCGCCTGGATAAGGAAGCCGCCTGCCTGGCGCACGGAGAAGTCCGTATCCACAAGGACACCGACGCCGAGCGTCGTGGGGATCTGCTCGCTCACGGCGAAATAGTACGTGAGGTCGTCGCCGATCTCTCCCGTGACGAGGCCGACCGTGCTCGAGTAGGGGTCCATTCCCGGGATGTCATGCACGACGGAGAGCGTGCCCGGCACAAGCGAGCGTCCGACATCGAGATGGCCGTCGTCTCTCAGCGGCAGCCAGACATTGGGATGGTTCGCGAATCCCTTGACCTGTCCCCTGTTGTTGGCAGTAACCGTAAGGCCCCCGACCGGACCATCGCCGCGTATGCTCAGCGTCACGAGCTCGTCGTCCACCTTCGACATCGCGCCGATCATCTGCGCTGCCATCATGAGGCGTCCGAGCGCTGCCGTCACGACATTGCTCGTATGGTGATGGTCGCTTGCTGCCTGCACGGTCTCCCGTCCGGTGATAGCAAAGGCACGGAGCTGTCCGTCTGCCGCCGTGCCGCGGACGATATGGTCATGGGCACGGACCTTCGCGTCCTCAAAATCGATGATGCTCTCTGCCATGGAGTTCCCTTCATCTTGTGCGCATAGGCACTGCTTCAATGAACTGTGTGATACCCCAAAGCGGCTTCGCTGTCATGCGGGAATTGCGACCTCACAGCCCGCACATCTCATCTGGCACAGAGCGCACACGTGGTAGGATGGCACCCGATACGAAGGCAGATGGGAGAGCGATCATGAAGAGCGAAGAAGCGCTGGCATTCCTGCACGAGACGGTCGCCCCATCCCTTGGCTGCACGGAGCCTGCCTGTGCTGCGCTTGCCGCAGCCGCAGCAGCGAGCGTGCTCGGAGGCACACCAGACCGCATCCTGCTCACCGTCAATCCTGGCCTCTACAAGAACGGCATGTCTGTCGCGATTCCTGGCTTCGATGCTGTCGGCATGCCCTATGCCGCAGCCCTTGGTGCGGCCATCAGGAGCACTGACGCTGGCCTCCAGATCTTCTCTGCCATCACGCCCGAGATTGCAGGGACCGCCCATGCCCTTGTCGATGCCGGCAAGGTGGAGGTGAGCGTCGATGCAGACAAGAGCAGCATCTATGCCCTCTGCACCATCTCTTCCGGCACAGAGACAGCAGAGGCGCTCATCGAAGGCTCCCACACGAATATCGTGCGCATCTCGCACAACGGGAAGGCATGCTTCGAGAAGGATGCAGAAACGGCAGGCAGCAAGACAAGCCCTGCAGCAGCGCTCGAGGATATGACCATCGAGGAGATCAGCGATCTCGTGGACAGCATGGACCCCGCAGATCTCGACTGGCTCGTCGACGCCGCTCAGGTCAACAGCCAGGTCGCCGCCTTTGGCGAGAAGCATCCAAGCCCTGTCGGCATCGCTTCTGCCCTCTCCGCCATCTCATCTGAGAGCGAGGCAGACGAGATGGTCCGCGCCGTTGGCTCCGCCATCGAGTCGAGGCTCGATGGTGCACCCTGCACGGTCTCGAGCAGCGCCGGCGCCGGCAGCAAGGGGCTTGCGCTCACGCTTCCCCTCACCATCGCAGCTGAGCATGCAGGGTCGACGCGTGCCGACCTTGCGCGTGCCCTTGCCTTCGGACACCTCCTCAACAGCAATATCAATGCAAAGATAGGCAAGCTTGCGGCAGTCTGCACCTGCGCGGCAGCGGCCTCGACCGCAGCCTCTGCTGCGCTCGTGAAGCTCTGGGGCGGCAGCACCGACGAGATGGGCTTCGCTATCCGCAACATGACCGGCACGATTGCCGGCATGATCTGCGACGGCGGCAAATGCGGCTGCGGGATGAAATTGGGAATGGCAACAAGCGCGGCATATCTGTCTGCGAAGATGGCATGCGCAGGCTCTGCCCTTCGCCCGACCGATGGCATCTGCGACGTGTCTCCCGAGCAGTGCATCGAGAACATGGCCCGTATCGCACATCATGGGATGGCCGATGTCGACGAGGAGATCCTCTCCATCATGCTTGCCAAGAAGAATCGATAGCCCTGCCGAGCACCAGACGGCAGGAAGTGCAGGCACCAGGCCTTACCTTCCGCATACCCTGTGCTGACCAAGACCCCATATCCTGAGAATGGACCCATCTCCCGGAATGCAGGAGCGCTATGGATATCGAGTACGAGGTCGAGTTCGGCTATGAAGAGTTCCGCAGGATGCTTGCGAAGATCAATGGCTTCTATATACGCAGGACGAGAATCGTCGGGCTGGCATGCACCGCAATCTGGGACGCACTCTGCCTTTCCATGCTCCTGGACTCCTTCAGCCGCAATGCGCTCGGCTTTGAGGACCTGCTCTCTATCGTCCTGACTCTCGCTGCCTTCACGTTCCTCTTCGTCTGGCCGCTCCTGCACCCTTCCGCTGCCATCGGCACGCGCCGCGCCATCGCACGCGGGTGGTTCGATGCACATGGCTGCCCGAATGCCGAAGATGGCCGCATCAAGGAGCTCAGATGCCACTACCGCGTGCAGCTGGCCGACAACGGCTACACGCTCGCTCCCCTCTACAGCGACTCGGCCCGCATTCCCTGGCTCCTCTTCTCGGACAGGCCCATCTACGCAGACGGTATCCTCATCCTCTGCACCCGCACCAAGAAGGAGATGTCCTCCCTCATGAAGGGCTCCTGGGGGATTCCCATGAGCATGGCCCAGGGAGTTCCTCTCGAAGAGATCGTCGTGCCAGCAGAGGTGCTCAAAGAGCGTCCCGACCTGCCACAGAAGATGACAGAAGCAGTGCAGAGGCAGACAGAGCAGTTCATTGCAGCAAGGCAGGCACAGGACAGAGCCTGGGCAGAAAATCTGGCGAGCTGGCTCAAAGCCGTCTGAGAACGGCCGATTCAGATGGCTTCCGCGTGGCAAGCCCTCTTCAGCCATCAAGCCTGAAGCCACAAGCGTGCTTCCGCATGCTTCCCATCCGCCTGCAGCAATCGAGGCCTTTCCTTTGGGTCGCAGAGCCAGCATGCCGAGGGATAGCAGCACATTGCTGCAGAGAGGTCCAAGGTCACAGAACGTGGCCTCAGCAGACAATGCATTGTCGTCTTCTTGACATCGGCAGCAGTACAGAATGGCATCCGAAACCGTCAGGAGCTTCTCCCAGTTGCTGTTAGATGCCCCTCCTCCATACAATTCTATCCAGAGCGGAGGAAGGGGCACACACCATGGCAGAGGACAAGAACAAGGATGCCAAGCATAACGCGGCTGGCAAGCAGCAATCCGCCATCGTTCCCACGGCAGACGCTCAGATAAGAAGTCTTATCTACATGGTCCGAGGCCGGCAGGTCATGCTCGACAGCGACCTGGCCATGCTGTACGAGGTCGAGACAGGCAATCTCAACCGCGCCGCCAAACGCAACGAAAAAGGTTCCCAGAGGACTTCCGTTTCAGACTGACACGTGAGGAGGTCATGGATCTAAGATGCCAAATTGGCATCTTGCCTGGTCAAGACAGTGAAACGACCATCGGGAGGACCTACTTGCCCTACGCTTACACCGAGCAGGGCGTAGCGATGCTCTCAGGCGTGCTCAGAAGCAGAGTGGCCATCAGGGTAAGCGTCCAGATGAACCAGGCGGCTACGAGTATTCCCAAGCGTTTGCTCGAGAGCATCTATCTCAGGAAACCGAAGGTGAGGCTGACGGTCTAAGGGCAAAATCCGCAATCTCAAGCTGCCCGTACAGGCATCCAACTTGAAGTTCCGATCTGGAACATCAAACCGGATGCTGACGAGCAATCTGTCTGGATACGTTTTTTAGGTCGCAAATTGCGACCTAAAAGGAGAGCCGGCAGCAAGCATCTGTACTATTTCCGAACCTCACATGTCGTGATATTTGCGGGAGGGAGAATCTCATGACAGACGTGGAAACCGACACATGTAGCACGGAGGAGAAGGCAGCAATCGTCCCCGTCACGGAAGCACAGATAAAGAGCCTCATCTACATTGTCCGAGGCAAGCAGGTCATGCTCGACAGAGATCTGGCCATGCTCTATAGCGTGGAGACGAGAACGCTGAACCAGGCCGTCACCAGGAATCCGAAACGCTTTCCCGAGAGCTTCTGTTTCAGATTGACAAGAGAAGAATGAATCTTTGAAAGAGGCATCTGCACAATGTGTGAACTGAACCATGGTGGCTATGCCCTCCCCGGCA
>JBJEHU010000063.1:0-4192 GCA_051876355.1 Atopobiaceae bacterium
GTGCCCCTGGGAGGTCTACCACTGCCAGTCGTTGCACTTGCTCTGAGGATTCGCCCTAAAAAAGAATGGATTGGCCCATATCATGCTTGGGTAGTGCGGAACGCGACTTATTGTCCCTGTATGCAGTCATGGATATACAGGCATACAGAAAGATGCTGTGTTCGCTTGAGAAGTCTCTGTATGGCTGCGCGTCCTTGGTACATTACACGTTATCATTTACAAAGAACAGCAATTTGACATGGTTCTGCAGGGCAACAGAGAACAGCGGAGATTACCGGCCAACTTTTGGGTGAGATAATGGTGGCGTAGCATGATGGCAAAATAGAGGCCTTCATCATGACATCTGACTTCTGGCGAAACGAGAGTCCAAAGTGAACTTTCTCGATGCAACCGATAATCGTGCTGTAGAAAGGAAATAGCTGATTTGGCGATGAAAGGTATCATCCTGGCCGGAGGCAGCGGCACGAGGCTCTATCCGCTCACGAGCGTCACGAGCAAGCAGCTCCTGCCGATCTATGACAAGCCGATGGTCTACTATCCGCTCTCGACCCTCATGCTTGCAGGCATCAGGGACATCCTGATCATATCGACGCCGCACGACCTTCCCAATTTCGAGAAGCTCCTGGGCGACGGCTCGCAGTTCGGGATCAGCCTCTCCTATGCAGAGCAGCCATCTCCCGACGGCCTCGCACAGGCCTTCATCATTGGCAGGGATTTCATCGATGGCGGGCCCTGCGCCCTCGTGCTGGGCGACAACATCTTCTATGGCAATGGCCTCTCGAGGCACCTTCGCCGCGCGGCGGAGCGTGCCGAGCGGGGAGAGGGGGCGACCGTCTTCGGCTACCATGTGGACGACCCGGAGCGCTTCGGCGTCGTGGAGTTCGACGAGGGCTTCAATGCCATCTCCATCGAGGAGAAGCCGGAGCATCCGAAGAGCTCCTATGCCGTGACAGGCCTCTACTTCTATGACTCGCGTGTATGCGACCTTGCGACACAGGTGAGGCCCTCCGCACGCGGCGAGCTCGAGATCACCTCGCTCAACCAGATGTATCTCGAGGACGGGTCCCTTGCCGTCGTGACCTTGGGACGCGGATACGCCTGGCTCGACACCGGCACCATGGAGTCGCTCTACGAGGCAGGAGAGTTCGTGAGGAGCGTCGAGCGCGCCCAGGACCTTCCGGTATCCGTGCCCGAGGAGATCGCCTACGAGAACGGCTGGATCGGGAAGGATGCGCTCCTCGCTGCAGCGGAGCGCTATGGCAAATCGGTATACGGGCAGCATCTGAAGGAAGTAGCCAGCGGGGCGATCCTCGCGGAAAGGCCGAGGAGATAATGTCCGATTTCGAATTCGAGAAGAAGCTTGAGGTCCATGAGACCGGCATAGAGGGCCTCAAGGTCGTGGAGCTCTCCGTCCATGGGGACTCCCGCGGCTGGTTCAAGGAGAACTGGCAGAGGGCCAAGATGGTGGCGCTCGGCATCCCCGACCTCCATGTGGTCCAGAACAACATCTCCTTCAACGCGGAGAGGGGAGTCACGAGGGGCATCCATGCGGAGCCCTGGGACAAGTTCATCTCCGTCGCCACGGGATCTGTCTTCGGCGCATGGGTAGACCTGAGAGAGGGTTCATCCACCTTCGGGAAGGTCTATACCACGACGCTCGATCCTTCCCGTGCCATCTATGTGCCAAGGGGCGTCGGAAACTCCTTCCAGGCGCTCGAGGACGGCACGGCCTATACCTACCTCGTCGATGCCCACTGGTCGGCTGAATTGAAGAAGACCTATACCTTCGTGAACCTGGCGGACCCGGATCTCGATATCCAGTGGCCGATCCCGCTCTCGGAGGCGACACTCTCCGAGGCCGATCTCCATCATCCGATGCTGAAGGATGTCATTCCCATGGCTCCCAAGCGCACGCTCGTCACAGGCTGCAGGGGCCAGCTGGGCCGTGCCGTGAGAAAGCTTGCCGAAGATAGAGACATCGTCTCCACCTTCGACTTCTGCGACATCGACACGTTCGATTTCGCGGATCCAGCCTCCTATTCGCAGTACGACTGGGACCTCTATGGCACCGTGATCAACTGCGGCGCCTGGACGGCAGTGGACAAAGCAGAGACCGCAGAGGGCCGCGTCTCCTGCTGGAAGGCGAACGCCGAGGGCCCGGCCCTGCTGGCCCGCATCTGTGCTGAGCACGGCATTTGTCTCGTCCACATCTCCTCTGACTATGTCTTCGACGGCACGAAGGAGCCCCACACCGAGGACGAGCCCTTCAGCCCGCTCTCTGTCTATGGCCAGTCCAAGGCAGCAGGAGACCTAGCTGTGGCGGGGTGCCCCAGGCACTATATTCTGCGTTCCTCCTGGGTCATAGGGGACGGGCACAACTTCGTGAAGACGATGGCGGCGCTCTCGGACAGGTGCGCGGACCCGTCAGACTCCCTCTCCCAGGTCACCGTCGTGGACGACCAGCTGGGTAGGCTCACGTTCACGAAGGACATGGCAGCAGCGATATTCCATCTCCTGGACACCCATGCCGCATACGGCACCTACGGCTGCACGGGCTCCGGCGCCGTCAGGAGCTGGGCGGACATCGCGCGTGCCGTCTTCGAGAAGCGCCACGGCAACGGAGATGCCGTGAAGCCGGTCACGACCGCCGAGTACTACGCATCGGCCAAGGGCCCCATCGCCCCCAGGCCGGTGCACTCCGCCCTCTCGCTCGCGAAGCTCGAGGCAACGGGCTTCCACATGCCCGACTGGGAGGAAGAGCTCCAGGAATACGTGGATATGCTTCAGAGGGAGGAAGGCTAGATGTCAGACATCTTCGAGCCCAGGAATATCGTCGTCACAGGCGGCTGCGGCTTCATAGGATCGAACTTCGTGCGCTGGATCGCGAGGAACCACCCCGAGACGCATATAACGGTCCTGGACAAGCTCACCTACGCAGGCAACCCTGCGAACATCGCAGGACTTCCCGAATCCCAGGTGGAGCTTGTGGTGGGCGACATCTGCGATGCAGATCTCCTCGACCAGGTCGTTCCTGGACATGATGCGATCGTCCACTATGCGGCGGAGTCCCACAACGACAACTCCATCGCCGACCCCGAGCCCTTCGTGCAGACAAACGTTGTCGGCACCTACCGGCTCCTGCAGGCGGCAAGGAAGTACGACGTCCGCTACCACCACATCAGCACGGATGAGGTGTATGGGGACCTCGCCCTGGACGAGCCGAGGCGCTTCGAACCGGACGATCCCTATAAGCCAAGCAGCCCCTATTCCTCCACGAAGGCATCTTCCGACCTCCTTGTCCGTGCCTGGGAGAGGACCTACGGGCTCAGGGCGACCATATCCAACTGCTCCAACAACTACGGCCCCTACCAGCATGTGGAGAAGTTCATCCCGAGGCAGGTCACGAACATCCTCTGCGGCATCCGCCCCAAGCTCTACGGAACGGGCGAGAACGTGCGCGACTGGATACACACCGAGGACCACTCCCGTGCTGTCTGGGACATCCTCACGAAGGGGAAGATAGGCGAGACCTACCTCATCGGCGCCAATGGCGAGAGGAGCAACATAGAGGTCCTGCGCGAGATCCTCTCCCTCATGGGCCAGCCGGAGGATGCCTTCGACTGGGTGCGCGACCGCCCCGGCCATGACAGGAGGTATGCGATCGACCCCACGAAGCTGGAGCGCGAGCTCGGATGGAGGCCGATCCATACCGACTTCGCCGAAGGCCTCGAGCAGACGATCGGCTGGTACAGGGAGCACGAGGGCTGGTGGCGCCCCGCCAAGGAGGCTACCGAGCGGAAGTACGCTGAGCAGGGGCAGTAGGTGCAGGGGTCAATCTTGAAGAGACATGCGATATTCCTCGTTCTGGCTAAAGCGCAGCGATAGCTCATAATGCGGCACCTGCCTAAACCGCAACGGGAAAACCATGCTGTCCTGCTCTGGAATAGCATCTCCTCGAAATTCATGAGACGGCCGCATACGCATTAGGTGTATGCGGCCGTCTGTAATTCAGGAATGTTCTTTTACATCAAATGATATAGGTGTCAGAGACACATGTACCATTGAATGCGCATGCCCTGCGCGTGGTATACGAAGCATTTACAAAGGCGATACATCGGTGCGTATCTGATGTATTGGTTGGCGGATTAGCATTCTGAGTGCAACACGATCCGCCATCTCATGAATGTGGCGC
>JBJEHU010000064.1:0-21893 GCA_051876355.1 Atopobiaceae bacterium
TGCATCGAGGAGATGCTGCGCCAGCGCTACCAGGGCGTGAAGAACGAGAAGGGCGTCTGGATCACGCCGGCCTTCCCGAAGCTCATCTATGTGCTCGAAGAGGACAACATCCATCCGGACGATCCCTACTTCTACCTCACGAAGCTTGCTGCCAAGTGCACGGCAAAGCGCATGGTCCCCGACTACATCTCCGAGAAGAAGATGCGCGAGTACAAGCTCTCCAAGGGCGAGACCGAGGGCCACGGCGACGTGTACACCTGCATGGGCTGCCGTTCGTTCCTGACGCCTGACCGCACCGGCAACGGCTACGACAATGTCGCGAAGGCAAAGAACTACGAGCCGGGCAAGCCGAAGTACTACGGCCGCTTCAACCAGGGCGTCGTGACGATCAACCTGCCAGATGTCGCCCTCTCCTCGAATGGCAACATGGACGAGTTCTGGAAGATCTTCGACGAGCGCCTCGAGCTCTGCCACAAGGCCCTGCGCTGCCGCCACGAGCGCCTGCTCGGCACGACGTCCGACGCAGCCCCGATTCTCTGGCAGTACGGCGCTCTTGCCCGTCTCGACAAGGGCGAGAAGATCGACAAGCTCCTCTATGGCGGCTACTCGACGATCAGCCTCGGCTATGCCGGCCTCTATGAGTGCACGAAGTTCATGACCGGCCACAGCCACACGGACAAGGAGGCGACGCCCTTCGCTCTTGCTGTCATGCAGCACATGAACGACAAGTGCTCCGAGTGGAAGGCAGCCGAGAACATCGACTACTCCCTCTATGGCACGCCGCTCGAGTCCACGACGTACAAGTTCGCGAAGTGCCTCCAGCGCCGCTTCGGCATCATCCCGGGCATCACGGACAAGAACTACATCACGAACTCCTACCACGTCCATGTGACCGAGAAGATCGACGCCTTCACGAAGCTCAAGTTCGAGAGCGAGTTCCAGCGCCTCTCCCCCGGTGGCGCCATCTCCTACGTCGAGGTCCCGAACATGCAGGACAACCTCGAGGCAGTCGTCCGCGTCATGCAGTTCATCTATGAGAACATCATGTACGCTGAGCTCAACACGAAGTCCGACTACTGCCAGGTCTGCGGCTACGACGGCGAGATCAAGATCGTCGAGGACGACGGCAAGCTCGTCTGGGAGTGCCCGAAGTGCGGCAACCGCGACCAGAACAAGCTCAATGTCGCCAGGCGTACCTGCGGCTACATCGGCACCCAGTTCTGGAACCAGGGCCGCACGCAGGAGATCAAGGACCGCGTCCTGCATCTGTAAGCAGCTGTCTTCAGAGCGTCATGCGGGGATGGACCACGTGGCCCATCCCCGCTCTTCTTGTGCTCTGCCACGATCGAGCGTTCCTGTCGGCAGAGCCTGCTAAGGTGAGACGAGAGCAAAAGACCAGAGGAGAGGCTGGCGGATGAACTACTCCGAGATCAAATACTGCGACATCGCGAACGGTGTCGGCGTGAGGACGACCCTTTTCGTCTCAGGATGCAGGAGGCACTGCCCGTTCTGCTTCAACGAGGTGGCCTGGAAGTTTGCTGCCGGCGATCCCTTCACGAAAGATGTCGAGGATACCATCATCGAGAGCATGGAGCCGTTCTATGTGGATGGCCTCTCGGTCCTGGGCGGCGAGCCGATGGAGCCCGAGAACCAGCGTGGCCTCGTGGACTTCCTCGAACGCGTGAAGAAGACCTACCCGGAGAAGTCGATCTGGCTCTATTCAGGCTTCACGTATGAGGAGCTTGCCGGCACAGAACCTGTTCATGCCCCCTATACGGAATCCCCGCGCACCGAAGTCACGGACCGGATCCTCCAGACCCTCGCCGTCCTTGTGGATGGCCCCTTCGTCCAGGACCTGAAGGACATCTCGCTCCGCTTCCGCGGCTCCTCGAACCAGCGCCTCCTCGATATGCCGAAGACGCTCGAGACGGGCGTGCCGACAATCTGGCACGACGACCCCATCTTCGAGACACACTCGATGTAGGACGAAACAGCACAGAAGAGATACGCAAGAAGGGCGCCGCAGGGCGCCCTTCTTCATGCCAGACTATTCCGTAGCCGCTCTCTCCCAGAGCTTCGGGTTTGCGAGATAGATCTCGTGGAGGCCCCGGAGCGTGAGCGTCGCATCCGCCGCTGCCTCATGCTTCAGGTGCGGAGCGAGCCGTGCAGCGCCGCTTCCTGTGACCGCGACAGGCGCTGCACTCCCGAGCTCTTCGAAGACAAGATCGATGAGGCCATCCGCCCGGGCAAGCTCGCCCAGGACAAGGCCGGCACGCATCGCATCGGCCGTCGTCGTGCCGATAGCATGGTCCGGCACAGAGAGCTCGATCTCGGGCAGGCGTGCCGCAGACTCGCGCAGCGCCTTTGCGCCGAGCGCGAGGCCAGGAGCGATGATGCCGCCCCGGAAGGAACCATCGGCTCCCACTGCCTCTATGTTGAGCGTCGTCCCGAAATCGACCGCGACTGCAGGCGCCCCGTAGCGCGTGCGCACGGCAACCGCATCGGCGAGGCGATCGGGGCCGATCTCTGCCGGATCCTTGTAGGCAAGGCGCATGCCGCTCCTGAGGCCTGGTCCCACGACGAGAGGGCGCAGGCCCGACGCACGCCCGAGGCCTTCCCTCCACGGCTCTGTGAGGCACGGCACGACGCAGGAAAGGACCGCACCGAAGCGTTCAGGCACAGGGATTCCGGCATCCTCTGCCATGAAGCCCAGTGCCTCGCGGACACAGAGCCTCGCCTCGTTTGCCGTGAGGTGCGCTGCTGTTGTCAGCGTGAAGGACGAGAGCGGCTCGTCGTCTGCTGCAGCCTCTGCTGCAAAGAGGCCGAACGACGTCTCCGTATTGCCGACATCGACTGCAACGACGAGATTCCTTGCCTGCATGGCTCCGCTCCTTATTGAGACCATTTCCAAAAGACGTCCGATAATCCCTATTCCTGCCTGTATACTGTAGCCGTTCTGTCAGCGTAACCCGACTCTCCGCCGAGGGAGAGCGGATATACCTCAAGGAGCATCAATTGAAGAACGCTACGCATTCTGCCTCTTGGCAGGGGCAGCTCACCCTGAGGGGTGCCCTCATCGGCTGCATCGGCTGTGTCATCATCACGGCCTCATCCGTCTACACGGCGCTGAAGCTCGGAGCCCTTCCGTGGCCCATCGTCTTCGCGGCCGTCATCTCCCTCTTCTTCCTGAAGCTTCTGGGCCATACGACGCTCAATGAAGCGAATGTCACCCACACAATCATGAGCGCTGGCGCTATGGTCGCAGGCGGCCTTGCCTTCACGATTCCCGGCGCCTGGATGCTCGGACTCGGCGACCAGATCGGCTGGACCGAGATCTTCCTCGTCGCCCTTGCCGGCACGATCCTGGGCCTCATCTCCACAGCCCTCATACACCGCCACTTCATCGTCGATGCCGCACTCGAATTCCCGACTGGCACGGCCGCCGCAGAGACGCTACGCGCCACCGAGGCCGGCGGCTCCACAGGACGCGAGCTCTTCTGCTCGATGGGCATAGCAGGCCTCTGGAGCGCCCTGCGCGATGGTGCAGGGATCCTGCCGACGATGCTCCTGCCACTCCAGATTCCGGGCATCACCTTCGGCATCTACAACTCGCCGATGATGCTTTCCGTCGGCTTCCTCGTGGGCTGGGTGCCCCTCCTCTTCTGGTTTGCAGGAGCGGTCCTTGCGAACTTCGGCATCATCGTCTTCGGCTCCAATGTCGGCCTCTTCGATATCACAACCGCCCAGGGCATCGTCTCTTCCCTCGGCATGGGTCTCATGATGGGCTCTGGCATCGCGACCGTCGTGAAGGACATCCTGCCCGAGGCCAAGACCATCGTCTCGGGACTCAGGCATGAGGCGACCGACGCAGCCGATGCACCGGCATCCCTTGCCACGGGGTCGCTGCGCCTCGATGCCGGCATCTTCGGCCTTGCCGCTGCCGCCACGGCGCTGCTCGTCGCCTTCGCTCTCGGCCTTGGCATCCTTCCCGCTATCGTTGTGGTCATCTTCTCGTTCATCGCGACGACGATGAGCGCGCAGTCCTGCGGCCAGACCGGCATCGACCCGATGGAGATCTTCGGCCTCATGGCGCTTCTGGCTGTTGCTGCCTTCTCCGATATCGCACAGGTGAAGCTCTTCTTCGTGGCAGGCATCGTCGCGGTTGCCTGTGGCCTTGCCGGAGACGTTATGAACGACTTCAAGGCAGGCGCCATCCTCGGCACGGACCCTCGTGCCCAGTGGCTGGGGCAGGCCTTGGGCGGCCTCATCGGTGCCGTCGTTGCCGCTGCCGTGATGGTCGCGCTTGTCGGCGCCTATGGACCTGATGCCTTCGGCCCGGGCAAGGCCTTCGTCTCTGCCCAGGCATCGGTCGTCGCGACCATGGTGTCAGGCATCCCGAGCCTGCCTGCCTTCTGGATAGGCCTCATTGCCGGCATCGCTCTCTACTGGGCAGGCCTTCCTGCCATGCTCATAGGCCTCGGTGTCTACCTCCCGTTCTACATGAGCTTCACAGCATTCCTCGGTGCCGTCGCAAAGCAGGTCTACGACAGGATCCAGCGTGCCCGCAGGAAGGGCATGCCTGAAGCCGGAGCTCAGGAGGCCCAGGCGGAGGCAGACGAGGCAGGACTTGTCGTTGCCTCGGGCGTCCTTGGCGGCGAGTCCATCGTCGGTGTCATCATCGCCTTCATCGCGGTCGCCGCAGGCCTGGCCGGCTAGCGCAATCCACATAGGCAAGACGCAGGAAGCCCCGGAGCGCACAGCTCCGGGGCTTCCTCTCTCTGATGCCGATGCTGTCTCACGCCTTCCGGCTGAACGGGTCCTCCCCTTTCGCAAAGAGCTCGATCATCCAGTTTGTCATGCTCGACGTGTCCTCATGCGTCTTCGGAAGATCCTTCCTCTCGACCCATTCGGCCAAGGAAAGCTCGCCTTCGTCGACCGTGAGCTCGTCTGAGCCGTCGAGCCTTGCAAAGAAGCCGACAAGCAGGGTATCCGAGAAGGACCAGGGCTGGTCGGTGACATAGGTGAGGTCCTTGACAGAAAGGCCGACCTCTTCTGCAATCTCGCGCCGGCAGCACTCCTCCAGGGTCTCGCCGACCTCGGTATATCCTGCGACGAGCGCATAGTGCGTGATGCGGCGGCCTGCATACTTCGTGAGGAGCAGCCGCTCGCCGTCCACGATCGCGACGATGGCGCCGATATTGATGCGGGGATAGACGATGTTTCCGCATGAGGGGCAGACAAGCTCGCGGGAGCGCGGTGCATGGACAAGAGGCGCTGCACAGGCACCGCAGTAGCGGTTGTGCTGGCGCCAATCCCAGAGCTGGTAGCCCGTGATGGCAGCAAACGCAAGCCAGCGCGGCTCATAGAACCGGCACTCCGAGACGGAGAGGTAGGAGAACCCATCCTTCACCTCGACGAGCACATCGGTCGCGAGGAAAAACCGCACATCATCGATCGAGAAGAGATAGACGCACGTGGGCGTGCGGGCATAGTCTTCGAGCTTCGGCAGCACGAGCGCACCTTCATGCTCCTTCGCAAGCATGCCCTTGCCGTGCACGCGCATGCTGTCCGCCCCTGTCCAGGACGCGTTGGCGGCATAGTGCAGGACGTAGTCGCCTGCCTCGGGCTGAAGCGGCTTGAAAGAGTTGTCGAAGACATGCGGAGCGATTTCCTGGATCATGGGTGCACTTCCAAACCGTGCCTAGGCAAGAGCCGGCACAAGCGAGATCAGCGGGTAGAGGACAAGCGGCAGGAAGGCTGCCGGCAGAAGGTTTGCGGTCTTGATATGGCAGATATCCATCATATCGAAGGCGATAGCGAGAAGGAGAAGGGACCCGGTGACAAGCATCTGCGCTATCACGGCATCGGACAGGAACGGCGCCACGGCACCAGCGAGGAGCGTGAGCACCGCCTCGTAGACGAAGACGCAGAGGCCTGACGCCACGGTGCCGGCACCGAGCGTCGCTGCCATGAGCATGCAGACGATGCAGTCGATCAGGGACTTTGCGAAGAGCGTCGACGCGTCTCCTTCAAGGCCCGCCTCGAGCGATCCCACGATTGCCATTGATCCGACGCAGATGAAGAGCGTCGAGGAGACGAAGCCGCGCGCAAAGCCGGGGCTTGCCGCTGCCTGCTCTGCAGGGGCAGCCGGGCCAAGCTTTCGCTCAACGAAAGCACCGAAGCGCGAGATCAGCCCATCGAGGTCCAGGGCATGGCCAAGAGCGCCGCCCAAGGCAACCGAGAGCGTGATCGTTACGGTCGAGGCGTCCCTCATCATCCCCTGGACGGCCACCAAGATCACGCAGAGCCCCATGCCCTTCATCAGGAACGTGCCGAGGTCCTCCGAAATCCGGCTCCTGAACGTGAGACCAATGGCTGCGCCGCCCGAAGCAGCCAGGCCATTCACGAGCGCGCCGAGAAGGTTCACTTTGCCGTGCCATCCCCTCTGAGCTCGCCCGGGATGAGGCCGAGCCGCACGCAGGCATTCCAGATGCCGTCGTGGTCCACATCGTCGGTCACATAGTCGGCGAACTCCTTCACCTCGGGGTTGCCGTTGCCCATAGCGATCGAAGTGCCGACGACGCCGAACATCTCGAGGTCGTTGCCGCCGTCGCCGAAGCAGATTGCATGCTCGGGCGGGATATCGTAGTGCTTGAGCATGCGGGCCACGGCACGTGCCTTGCCGCCGCCGAGCGGGAACGCATCGACGAAATTCGGGCTCCAGCGCGTGAGCTTCAGATGGTCCGTATTCTCGGTCACGATATCGGTCTTGCCAGGCGGCAGGAAGATGTTGAGCTGGATGATATCGTGGTCAAGTGCCTGGTCGATGTCCTCTGTCGGCATATCGATATTCGCGGCTGCAAACGCCCGCTCCAGGAGCTCGTCGCGTCCGCTCACATAGCACTTCGTCGCCTCCATGAACGCACAGTTGTAGAGGCCCTGATGCACCTGGTCGACGACGACAGCGATATCGTGGGGATCGATCGGCTGCTGGAAGATCACGCCGTAGCGGTTGAGGACGAACTGGCCGTTGAAGAGGATGAAGGCCTCCATGTCCTCGATATCGATCATATCGACCTGGTAGGGAGGGCGTCCGGTCGCAAGGAAGCACTTGACGCCTGCTTCCTTGAGCGCGTGCAGCGCCTGCTTCGTCGACTCCGGTATCTCGTGCGTCGCAAACGACAGGAGCGTGCCGTCTGCATCGAAGAAGGCAGCCTCGACAGGCTCTGTCCTGGTCCAACTTGGCATGTTCTCCCCTTTCCGGATGAAGCGTGATGCCGTACCAAATCCTACGACTGGCGCACGAGCACAGCGCCGTGGCCTCCAAGAATCTGCCAAACCCCCGGACCGAGGAGACGGATCAGGTACTTGCGCTCGGCACGTGCGAGGTCGGGCACCGCGTCCACCCGGGTGAGCAGGAACGGTGCGAGGCGGTTGAACTCAGACTGCGGACGTGTCTCCCCGTGGATGTTGATGAGGATATCGCCTGAGATGCAGATGTGCTGCGTGCGGTCGATGAGGACGGTCTCGCCCTTCACGTGCCCGCCCTTCCCCTCATAGACCTCGAAGGAGAAGGGAGCATGCTCGAACGTCACGGGATTGCCCGCTTCGTCGACACAGCGTGCAATCGGCTCTTCCGCATCCTCCGGGCGCCTGCCGAGGCTCGAGAAGAGGTCTCCCTCAGGCGGCACATAGCGGCTGAAGAGGTTCGCAAGGCGCGAGAACGCAAGGCCGCGCGGCTCCTGCTCGCGCCAGTCGGGCTCCCCTTCCCGCTGGCGGGCATAGTTCTCGATCACATGCTCCGAGGCGAAGGCATGGCTGAAGAGGCCGATCGTGCCCGAATGGTCCGCATCTCCATGGGAAAGCACGACCGTGCCCTCCCCCGGCTTCCAGCCTGGGCAGAGGCTCTCGATCTCGCGGGCAAGCTCGTCTCTGAAGACGGCAAAGCCGGTATCGACGAAGAGCGGCCCCTCATCGCCGAAGAGGATCCAGGTATCGGAGCCGCAGGGAGGCTCAATCAAGGCGCAGGAAGCGCCGCCCGGTGCCGTGAAGCGTGTCGTACGCACGGCCTCGGCATATGCGTCTCCGCGGTAGCGCTCTATCGTCTGCGCGAACTGGCGCACGTAGTCGAATGGCTTGAACGGATCGCGCGACTCCGTCTCGAGGACCTGGATGAGCCTGTTCGCGTTCACCATGACCCGCTTTGCCTGCGCTTCCGTGAAGCCGCAGATCTTCTTGATGTCCTTCGCGAATGGCTCGTAGAAGAGCGTGTTGTCGATCAGGTAGTGCTCATGCCCAAACGGAAGCTGGCGGCAGGGGCAGATCTTCTGCACTTCGTCCAGGAAGACCTGGAGACGTGCCGGATCGTCCACATAGATGCCGGCACGCACGACCTCCGCATCAGGGCCCGTAGGCTCTGAGCCCACCGCTTCGAGCGCAGCGCCCACATGGTAGTCCTGGGCCCGCGCATTGAGATACGTGAGCGAGAATCCGTAGCGGTCGCAGAGTGCCAGAAACGGCGTGAACGAGCCCTTCGCATCCGGCAGCGTGAACTCGAGGAGGACGACCCTGCCCCAGAGCCTCTGGCCGGCAAGCATGTGCCTGTCCCTGAGCTCTGCCTCAGCCGCATCGAGCGCCTCCACGCTTCCCTCGGCTTCGATGAAGAGCGTATGCACATCGATGACCTTGTTGTAGCTCACGCGCTTGATATCGAGGCCATGGGCAGCGAAGAGCCGGTCCTCGGCCAGGAACGCTCCAGGCTCGTCGTCGAGCGCGAGCACGAATGAACGATGCATGCCATCTCCTTCCGATCAGCTGAAATAGGTGTACCCGGCACCGAGGATTCCTGCCTCCTGGGCTGTAAGCCCATCGCTTTTCCTGAGGCAGCGCTTGTTTACCCAGGACTCCTTCCAGCCATAGGAGAGCCGGGGTGCCGGCGGGACATCGAGCATCGTATAGCCATAGGCATTGATCACATGCGTGCCGCCTTCGAGCACACGCTCGCGCTTGAAGTCCGGGATATAGCTGGCATGCACATGCCCATGTATGTGATAGCTGGGATGCCAGCGCTCGACGAAGCCGTTGAAGCACTCGAAGCCCTGGTGGGGCAGGTCGGGAAGGTCGCCGATGCCCCGCTCCGGTGCATGCGTGAGCAGGATGTCAAGACCGCCCAGAAGCCTCAGCTGGGGCTCGATGCGGCGTATCTGGCGCTCCATCTCGCGCTCTGTATACATATATTTTCCGTCACGGTATTTCCTCGAGCCACCGAGGCCCGCGATGCGGATGCCCCGGTAGACATAGACGGAATCATCGAGACAGATGCAGCCTCCCGGAGCAGTCTTCCTGAACTTGTCGTCGTGGTTCCCGTGCACATAGAGAAGCGGCCGGTTGAGCATCGTGACCAGGAACTCGAGATAGTCGGGATCCAGGTCTCCAGCAGCGAGGACAAGGTCCACATCCTCGAAGCGGCGCTTGTTGAAGGCACCCCAGAGCGCCCGCTCCTCGACATCGGCAATTGCAAGAATGTGCATCTCTCTAGGCACCTTCCTGCGTGTTCTTCGGTACCTCGGGAAGCGAGCTTTCCGCTGGCTTCCAGTCGGAAGGAAGCTCTCCTTCGACATTCGCCGCAAGCCAGTCGAGCGAGACGATATCGGACGGCGCAAGCTTCTCTCCGGTGACAGAGGTGCCATCCTGCTTCAGGATTGTCCCCCCGAAGGGGCGGAGCGTTCCCGCCTTGATATCATGCTCAAGGAGCTCGACGAGCCTCTTGGAGGATTCGGGCAGCGTCGGCGAGAGCACGATATCGATCACGCCGGAAGAGAGGCCGTACCAGTAGCTCATGGCCTGGGCATCGCCTGTCATCTTCGGAAGCTCGATGCGCCCCTCCCCTTCCTGGAGTGCCGGCGGCAGCGCCCCCTGAAGGAGGCTCCTCATGATGAGCTCATAGTAGCGGCCCCAGTGCCAGACCGGCACGGCGAGGTTGTGGACATGGCCATCCTCGAGCGTATAGAGGCCGAAGGCAGAAGGCTCGCCGACGGGGGCGGTCACATCGTTTCCGGAGATGAGCGGCGCCCCGTGCCACTTCTCGAGGTCTGCCTCGAAGAACTCCGTCCGCTCGCCGCGCCTGCTCCACGACAGGAGCACCTGAGAGCGCGGGTCGGTGAGTGCCGCGCCAAGCGCGAATGCATCGATCTCCGATACCGTGCCGAAGATCGGGACATGGGCATGATAGAGGAGCCTATGGTCCTCAGAGAGGCTTGCCGCCAGGGCACCGAGGATGAACTTCGCCTCGTACATCCTGCCGAAGTAGGAGCGCACCGACTGGTGCGGCAGCGTGATCGAGCAGTTGAGGAAGCGGACATCCGGATACATGACGGCTTCCTTCACGGTCGCCTGCATGAGGGTAGGAGACGTCGTGAAGACGATGCCAGCACCCTGGGCGCAGGCATCCTGGATGGCTTCGGCGACAGCCACGTCGTTCGAGCAGCCTTCGTAGGAGATGGTCTCGACGACGCCGGAGAGCCGCTCTGCCATCTCCTTCCTTCCCTCCTCATGCGCACGCACCCAGGCGGAGTCCTCTGCCGTCCCTTCATGGATGAAGGCAGCGATGACAGGCTTCTGCCCCGTCTGGGGAAGACGCCCCAGGACGGAGGAGATGATTGACTTCGGCGCGGTCTTCGGCTCGTCCACGAGCACGACCGGACCTTCCTCGCCGTCGAGCGTCGACCCCTGGAAGACAAGCTCCTTCCAAATCTTCTGGATGCGGTCGAGCACGATCGAAGACGGCGTCTCGAGCAGGCGGTCCTGGCCGAAGAACGAGAGGTAGATGAGGAGGGCATCAGAGGCCGTGACATCGAGGTGCCAGCCGCCGGAACGGAAGAACATCTCCGCAAAGAAGTAGTACGTCGACCTCAGATACTGTACGAGCTCGTCCGGCCACTTCTTCTTGAGGTCCTGTCCGAAGTACCCCGCAAGCTTTGCGTAGGAGCCAGGAAGCGTGAAGTCAATCTCGAAGAGCGGGCAGACATTCCAGAACGCGAGGAACTCCTGGTACGTGTCATCGGCCTCGCTCGGCACGAGACGGGTGACCTCCGCCTCGATCGTCTGCGCGCCGAGATACTTCATCACCGAGGTGCGCTTGTTGCCTTCGAGCACATAGAAGCGGTGCAGGAACTCATAGACCTTGATGGGATCGCGGAAGCCCTCTGTAACCTGGATCTCATAGAGGTTCGACCACTTCATAGCGAACTCGGAATTCTGGGGAAGGATCGGCAGGAACGTGCGCGAGAACGCGACCTGCCTGCCTTCCGTGCGCGTGCCTACGACCTGCGAGAGCGGAATCTCGTACCTGCCAAGCGGCTTCTCCCCGGCGAACGATTCCTCGCCCGTGATCGAATCGAGCGCCGTCAGATAGGGATGGCGGCCCTGCGCCTGTGCCTTCCGGCAGTCGCGCTCGCCCTGCTTCATCGCTTTGCGGTAATTCTCGTCCATGCAATCACCTTGTCCTGTCCATCAGCTCTTCCACTATAAGGTTTCCCAAAGACTGCCTGTCCGTGCACACGCACATCTGTCCGGGGTGTTACAGACTCGTTCCACAAACCCCGCTTTTGCTACGCTTGAGGCAGCAAAACTGCGCACGAAGGGAACCATATGCCAGAACCATTCACCGCCTCGGCAGCAGAGCACGCAAAGCTCGAGGTGCTCAGGAACTATCTCCAGGAGCTCGGATCGGTCGCGGTCGCCTTCTCCGGAGGCGTCGACTCGACATTCCTCCTGAAGGTTGCCCACGACACGCTTGGGGACAAGGCAATAGCCATAACGGCACGCTCCGAGTCCTTCCCCGTGAGGGAGTTCCATGAGGCGGAGGACTTCTGCCAGAAGGAGGGCATCCGCCATCTCTCTGTAGCCTCCGAAGAGCTCGACATCCCCGGCTTCAGCCACAATCCGACGAACCGCTGCTATCTCTGCAAGAAGGAGTTCTTCTCGGAGATCCTGAAGAAGAAGGACGAGGAAGGATTTGCCTATCTCCTCGAAGGCTCGAACAAGGACGACGAGGGAGACTACCGTCCCGGCCTCAAGGCCGTGGCCGAGCTCGGCGTGAAGTCGCCCCTCAGGCATGCCGGCCTCTGGAAGCAGGAGATCCGCGACCTCAGCCGCGAGATGGGCCTTCCGACCTGGCGGAAGCAGTCCTTTGCCTGCCTTTCCTCCCGCTTCGTCTACGGCGAGGAAATCACGCGCCAGAAGCTTCAGATGGTCGACAGGTCGGAGCAGTTCCTGCTCGACCGCGGCTTCCACCAGCTGCGCGTGAGGATCCACCAGGAAGGAAAGACCGGCGCCATCGCCCGCATCGAAGTCGCCCCCGAAGAGCTCCAGAAGCTCCTCGATATGCGCCTCGAAGTTGCAGAAGCGCTCAAGTCCTATGGCTTCTCCTATGTGACGATGGACCTTCTTGGCTACCGCACGGGATCCATGAACGAGACGCTCACGGCAGAAGAGAAGGCGTAGGTCCATGGAGCGCGCAGAGCTCAAGCACCTCTTGGCCCAGGTACAGGAAGGCACGGTCTCGCTCGACGATGCCACAGCAAAGCTCAGCGAGGCACCGCTTGTCGATCTGGGCTACGCTGTGCCAGACCTTTCCCGCGGCATCCGCCAGGGAGCGACCGAAGTCATCTACGGTGCCGGAAAGACGGCAGCGCAGATTGCCGGCATCGCCGATGCCCTCATGGCACATGGGGAGACGAGGATCTTGATCACCCGCCTCGACGAGGAGAAGGCAGAAGAGACGAAGAGGCTCCTGCACGATGCGGGAAGCTTCCGCTACGAGAAGACGCCCCGCTTGGGCATCATCGGCGACGCACCGGAGCCTGATGGACAGGGCACAGTCCTTGTCCTTGCTGCCGGCACAAGCGATCTCTACTGCGCAGAGGAGGCAGCTGTGACAGCCGAGATGCTCGGCAGCCGCGTCAAGCGCGTCTACGACGTCGGCGTCGCCGGCATCCACCGCCTCCTTGCCCATACAGACGATATCCAGCATGCCACAGCCATCGTGTGCGTTGCCGGCATGGAAGGTGCCCTTGCCTCTGTCGTCGGCGGCCTTGCTGCCTGTCCCGTCATCGCCGTTCCCACAAGCGTCGGCTATGGGGCATCCTTCGGCGGCGTGGCAGCGCTCCTCTCGATGCTCAACTCCTGTGCAAGCGGTGTCTCGGTCGTGAATATCGACAACGGATTCGGGGCAGGCTATCAGGCGAACCTCATCAATCATGTAGGGAAGTAGGCTGAGCTATGGGTAATATGCTGTACCTGTCCTGCGAGACAGGCATCTCTGCAGATATGGTCGTCGGCGCGCTCCTCGACCTCGGTGCGAACCAGCAGAAGCTCGAGGTCGCGCTTGCGAGCCTGCCGCTCGATGGCTATACGGTCAAGATCTCGAAGAAGCAGGTCTCAAGCATCGTGGCCACCGATTTCGATGTGGAGCTCGACGAGGACAACCACGACCACGACATGGCATGGCTGTATGGAGACCTCGACCACGAAGATGAGCACGAGCACCACCATCACCACCACGATCATGAGCATCATGAACATGAGCACCATCACGAGCACCGCGGCCTTGCAGAGATCGAGAGCATCATCGATGCCGGCGAGCTCACGCCCCGTGCAAACGAGCTGGCCAAGAAGATCTTCCGCATCGTCGCCGAAGCAGAATCGCGTGCCCACGGCGTGCCTATCGAGGAGGTTCATTTCCACGAAGTCGGTGCCGTCGACTCGATTGTCGATACCGTCGCTGCCGCTGTCTGCGCAGACGATCTTGATATCGAGCGCACGTACGTAGGACCTCTCGCCGAAGGCACAGGCCGCATCCGTACGCAGCACGGCGTCCTCTCGATTCCGGTTCCGGCCGTGGCAAATATCTGCGAGAGCCATAGGCTTGCACTTGCCACGACAGGACGCACAGGCGAGCTCGTGACGCCGACCGGTGCCGCCATCGCCGCTGCCCTCAAGACCGAAGAGGCACTCCCCTCCTCCTGGAAGATCCTTGCCTCGGGCACAGGATCGGGCAAGCGCGACTATCACCCTGTGAGCACCGTGCGTGCCTACCTGATCGAGCCCCAGGATGCCCCGAAGAAGGGCGCAGCTGCCGATGCCTGCGGAGGTGCTGCCAACGTCTGGAAGCTCGAGTGCGAGGTCGATGACGCGACAGGCGAGGCACTTGGCTACACGATGGAGCACCTCTTCGATGCAGGAGCGCTCGAGGCCCACTTCCTGCCGGTATTCATGAAGAAGGACAGGCCGGCCTGGCAGATCCAGGTCCTCTGCACTGAAGAGACGAGAGAGACCATGGAACGTATCCTCTTCGAGGACACGACGACCATAGGCATCCGCCGCTATCCGTACCAGCGGACGACGCTTCCCCGCCGCATCGACACTGTCCAGACCGAGATCGGCCCTGCCGACATCAAGATCGTGACGATGCCTGACGGCACGGAGCGCGCCTACCCCGAATACGACTCCGTCGCAGCGCTCGCAAAGGCCCAGAATCTCCCCTTCCAGACTGCGTGGCGTCTGGTCTTGAAGAGCCTCGACGCATAAGCAACTTGCTTTACGCAATGCATATCAAGGCCGGAAGAAGCAGCCCAGCTTCTTCCGGCCTTTTCATCTCTGGACAGAGTCCGCCACAAGATCTGCCTCCGAAAAGCCTTTTCAAGATGTTGCGCAACATTCTGAAGCTCCCATGAACAATCATGGGAGACAGGATGGGGCGAGGCCACACCATTCCCGGCCAGCCATATCAGGCACATCCTGCTCAAGAGGAGGAAACATGAAGAGTAGCGCAAAGCCAAAGCATATGAAAGAGATCGAGAAGCCGAAGACGCCGAAGAGCATTCTGGCAGCTGCGACTGTCGCAGCATCTGCAGGCGCCCTCATCATGACAGCGACACCGGCACTCGCAGAAGATGCGCCGAAGGACACCACGGCCTCCGACAGCACAAAGGCAACCGAGGCCGCAGCCACGACGACCGAGTCTGCCAAGCAGACGCTCGATGAGGCAACGGCAGCGCATGACAAGGCAGCGGCCGATGAGGCTTCGGCAAAGCAGGACCTCACGGATGCCCAGGCCAAGAAGGACCAGGACGAGGCCACCGTGCGCGACGGCGTCTCTGATGTCCAGAAGGGCTCTGCCGAGCAGGCAAAGGATGCCCAGGACAAGGCTGATGCAGCAGCAGATGCTGCCAAGCAGGCACAGGACACAGAGGCTGATGCGCAGAAAGCCGCAGACGATGCCGAGGCAAAGGCCGACGCGGCCGAGAAGGCAGCAGAGAAGGCCGGAACCGTAGACCAGTCCACGGTCGATGCAGACAAGGCAGCAGCGGATGCTTCTGCCGCAGAAGCATCCAAGGCACAGTCCGAGAAGGATGCTGCCCAGGCTGCTGCAGACACAGCCAATCAGAAGGCAGACGATGCCCAGAAGGCAGCAGATGCCTCGAAGGCTGCCGAATCTTCCGCCAAGACTGACCTCGACAACGCGAAGGCGAACGAGAACAAGGCTGAAGCTGACCAGAAGCAGGCGCAGGATGCCTACGATGCTGCAGCTTCCGGCGACGAGAAGCAGGCAAAGGCAGACCTCGACGCTGCCAACAAGCAGGCAGCTGACGACGCTGCGCAGGCCAAGAGCGATGCAGCCACTGCAGCACAGAAGGCAAGTGACCTCGAGACCGCCAAGACTGCCTACAAAAACGCCCAAACAAAGGCAGCAAGCGCTGCCGATGCTCTGAAGGCAGCCCAGGACAAGCTCTCCTCTGCCGAGACGGCACTCAGCCAGGCAAAGGCCGACAAGACGCCGAAGGACACCGACCTCACCAAAGCACAGTCTGCCTACGATACAGCGGAAAAGGAGCTCGAGGCAGCTCAGAAGGCTTACGACGAGGCCCAGACAAGCGAGCAGAACGCCCGTGGCTTCCTTGCAACGCTTGGCTACACGAACTGGGATAAAGACGTCAAGACTGCAGTCAATCCGGACGCAGAAGATATCAATCTGCAGAAGGCTCCTGCGGGTCTGAAGCTCTCCGACCATGTCCAGCTCGGCAAAGACGGCGACGCCAGCACACTCGATAACATGTACAAGGCGCTCGATATCATCGACCAAATTAACACGAAGCGTACAGCTGTCGGCCTCGATCCTCTCAGCGTCGACCCTGCTCTCATGGGCAAGGAGGAAATGCAGACAGACTGCTCCTCATACTTCTTGGGGCATACAGAAGCTCTCGTAGGAAACGAGAATCTCGCATGGGGATCGGACGACCCCGTTAGCGGCTGGTGGGATGCAGAGAAGGTGATGTTCGATCGAGCAGTCAAAGAGCTGTATGGGAAGACGGGTCTTACTGGCAAGGACGCCTACAACTTCTATGCACAGCATAGCCAGGACATTCGCAACTATGCACGTACGCATACGTATATCGCTGCCGGCGGCCTCTATGTCAACAGCGTCGGCCACTACATGAACCTTTGCAATCCCTCTTACAAGACGATTGGCGTAGGTTTCAACACAGTCGAGAATGCCAATGACTATTCATCCCAAGGCGCAACCAGCGGCGCAGGATTTGGCCGGTATGTAACGTCCGGCTGCCAATCCTACAGCACAAAGGATTTCCGCGACCTTCTCGATGCCTACACAGCAAAGTCAACGTCTGCCAAGACTGCGCTCGATGCTGCCAAGACGAAGGTCGCCGATGCCCAGAAGGCACTCGATAGCGCAAAGGCTGACGCAAAGACAGCAGAGGATGCCGTAACCACAGCCCAGTCCAACTACGACGCCACCAAGAAGACCGTCGACGATGCCCAGACCGCCAAGGATGAAGCCGACAGGGCAGCATCTGATGCTCAGGCAGCACAGGACAAGGCACAGGCTGACTATGATGCCGCAAAGGCAGCCGCTGATGCATCGAGCACAAAGGCAGCAGCGTCTGCCAAGAAGGCAGAGGATGCCCAGAAGGCCTACGACGCAATCGCAACCGGCTCCCAGGCCGCAAAGGATGCTCTCGACAAGGCCAATGCTGCCCTGAAGGACGCCCAGCAGAAGCTCGCCGATGCCCAGGCAGCATATGACAAGGCAGCCCAGAAGAGCGCACACGACGCCGCAGCACTTGCCCAGGCAAAGGACGAGGCTGCAAAGGCTGATGCGGCCCTCAAGCAGGCAGAGCAGAAGCTCGCCGATGCACAGGCCAAGGCCGATGCTGACGCCCAGAAGCTCGCAGAGGATACGGCAGCAAGCCAGAGCAAGGCCGATGCGGAAAAGGCAGCGCAGGATGCCCGTGCCAAGGCAGACGAGGCAAAGAAGGTGCTTGACGCTGCCAAAGCTGATGCCCAGGCGAAGGCAGATGCCGCTGCTGCAGCCAAGGCCGAAGCAGAGCGTCTCGCTAAGGTCGCAGAGAAGCTTTCCGGCCTCGATGCAGACAAGATCCTCGCCGACCCCGCAAGCCTCGATCCCTACATCGCAGATACCGACCTCTCCGACTGGAAGGACGAGCTCCAGAAGATTCAGGATGCTGCCTATGCCTACCAGGCAGACCTCGCAAAGGTCAAGGACGCCCAGGACGCCTACGATGCCGCTGCCGCCACAGAGCAGAAGACCGCAGACGACCTTGCAAAGGCACAGGCCGACTACGATGCCCAGAAGGCCATCGACGATGCGGTGGAGCAGATTGACAACGCACAGCAGCCGGAAGGCACCGTGAGCGACACCTACGCGCCGAAGCACATGGCTGCCGCAAAGACGGCGAGCACGGCAGCACCTGCCGCAGCAGCAAGCCAGGAGGCCCTGCCGAACACCTCCGACACGAACAATATGGCAGGCGCCGGTGCCGCAGCCGCACTCGGCATTGCTGCCATCTTCGCCTCCCTGCGCCGCCGTCGCCACGCCGAGTAGCTCTATAGCTGCCTGAGCTCAGCGCAGAGAATCCCAAAACACGAAGCTGCCGGGTTCCGCACCATGCGGGGCCCGGCAGCTTTCTCGTTCAATGGAAGATAGTGTTCCGTCCTGCTGTCGTATCCAGCGAAAAGAAGTCCGGCTATAGCTCTGGCCGCTCCCCTGCCGCGAGCTCTGCTTCGACCGCCCGTGCCTCAGGCGACGGCATGAGCTCGGAAATGAGCATCGAGACAAAGATGAAGGCAAAGCCCACGAAGAGCGTGAGGGTCAGCGCCTCATAGCCGAAGAGCACCGAGAAGAGGACGCCGAAGACGCTCTCGAACGAGAGGAAAAGCGCTGCCTCTGCAGCAGGCACGTGCTTCTGGCCGATATTCTGGGCAACGGTGGCCAGGCAGCTCGAGGCAATCACGAGATAGGCCATCTGGAACCAGAAGTCCTGCGTGAAGGCAGAGGCAGGAGGCAGAGGCTCTGTCAGAAGGCCGCCGATGGCACAGACGATTGCATAGGCGATGAACTGGACGACCGTGAGCGTGATCGGATCCTCATCCTTTGCAAGGCAGGCATAGGAGGCAATCTCCGCGGCGAAGAAGCCGGCAGAGACAAGCGTCAAGATATCGCCCCAGGAAAGCGAGAGCGAAAGATCGTCTCCCAGAGAGAGGAAGCCAAGGCCGGTCACACAGAGTACGGCGGCAACCACATTGTGGATGGCAGGCCGCTTCTTTGCGAACGCCCAGTAGAAGAACGGTGTCATCACGCAGTAGATGGCCGTGATGAAGGCATTGCGTCCCGGCGTCGTGCCAAGAAGGCCGATGTTCTGCACGAGATAGCCAAGACCATTGAGAAGGCCCGTGACGCCACCGACGAAGAGATGGCTCCTGTCGAAGTTCTGGGCAATCCTTTTCCGGCAGATGAAGCCCAGGACAAGGGCGGCGAGAGAGAAGCGGATAGCGAGAAGCCAGGAAGGCGTCACCGCATTGATTGCATCCTTCAGGACGACGAACGACCCTCCCCAGAAGAGTGCAGCGGAGAGAATCAGGAGCTTGTAGACGACGGGAGGAAGCTCACGATGGGAAGAAAAAGGCATTTCATCACAACCAGACAGCATGCAGCTTGTTTATTCCGTTGTAGTATACGGTAGATGCCATGCCTTCATCCCCTTGCGGATGCGAAGGTGACGATGAGGAAACGTCCTGGAAAGGATGAGGGTCTCCGTGAACTTTCTTTCGTACCTTACCGATCAGGAGCTCGCTGTGCTGAGCTATGCGCTTGCACCGCTGTCCGTGCTCCTGCTTGTCCTGGGCATCCGCGAGATCCTCTATCCTCTTGTCGCCTTCAAGAAGACCGATGCCACATTCGTGGCAGCAGACCACCTGCCGGCAGCTCCCCATATCTACCACGTGAGCTTTGCCTACGAGATTGACGGCGAGCCCTATGAGAGCACGACGAGGGACACCTACGACGAGCATACGGTAGACAAGCGCTTCAGGAACGAGAAGCCGCAGCATATCTACTACCGCAAGAAGGATCCGACCTTCATCAGGACAACCCGTTCTTCTGCCATCATGCTGGGCATCCTCTCCCTCCTCATCGGGGCAGGACTCGGAGCCATCGACCTCTATCTCTTCGGCATGCTCGTATTGCCTTGGTAATGCTCCGCAGATATCCCCCCATTACGCCATTAGACGTAAATTTGTAAGCCTATTTGGATATTATTATCGTTTTTCCTTTCCTATTAACGTATGATGTAGCCGTAGAAAGGAATCGATATGATTCGCGCTAGAAAAATAGAGCTCACAAATATCAAGAACGTTCACCATGGATCGATTGAATTCCGAGATGAAGAATCCGGATCGAGCATTGCTGGCATCTATGGGCAGAACGGTTCAGGCAAAACCGCTGTCGTTGATGCTTTCTCGTGTCTGAAACTCCTGATGTGCGGCCAGCCTCTGCCGACTAGCGCGAAGGAACTTATAGGTGTCTCTTCCCCAATTGCTGAAATTGCTATCGAATTCGAGGTAACAAGAGAGACTGCTAAAGAGCTTGGCATAGAAGAAGATGCTCAGGCAGCCATCGCTGCAGGAAAGCCATTCTTCGCTGAATACCGCTTCTCCTGCAGAATACGCAATAGCATATTCGAGATATCTTCCGAATCGATTGCAGTAAGAGCATCCGGAATGCCCAAACGTACGCTCATTGCCTACAATCTCGGCGAGACAGGCAAGGATTATACATTTGCACCAGAAATACGCTGGCGCGCCTTGAGAAATCTGGCTGGATCTGAGGCCAGCATGGAACTTTCGTTATCGCAGCGGTCGGCCGAGCTGGCCAGTTCTTCCAAGATTTTCTCGAAGGCCTTCAAGGAGTTCGTCGAGGCAACAAAAAGCGGCTACTCCAATCATTCCGCAGATGGAACCGTTTCTCATGCAGGGACTGAAGCCTATGCACGCACTCTCCTTCCGCTCTCTGGCATCATATCGATACTGGCGAGTTTTGCATCTTTAAAGCTTGAAGTCTTTGATACGACACGTGGCGCTTCACTTGCGTTCGATTTTCTGCCCTTCTCAGCTCCAGATGGCCTCAAACCATTTATGAAGGAAACTGGAGACCAGCCAAACGAGGAGGGGCGATATTTCAGGGACATCCTGCTCCGTTCAGATCGATCTTCCGTCTTGCCGGTATCGGTCTGTCCAGAGCTGCAGGCTACCATCGGGATGGAAAACAAGGTGCTCGCTGCCATTGTTCCGGGCCTCACGCTTGAGCTGAAAGAGCTCAATAACGAGACGCTTGATAATGGCAAGCCCGGCAAACGAGTTGAGCTTCTCTCCTGCAGAGGCAGCATCCGCGTGCCTTTCCGGTGCGAATCTGAAGGCATCAAGAAGATCGTCTCGATTCTTGGACGTCTCATCGATGTCTATGCTGATGCAAATGCCTGTTTGGTCATCGATGAACTTGATTCCGGCATCTTTGAATTCTTGCTCGGCGAGCTTCTCCAAGTAATCGCTGACCACGGCAAAGGACAGCTTATCTTTACGGCGCATAACCTCAGGCCGTTGGAATGTCTGCCATCGGGCTGCCTTGTCTTCACAACCACGAATCCTGATAACCGCTATATCCGGTTCCGAGGCTCTGCCGCAACGAACAATCTGCGTAGCCAGTATATCCGGGCCATCAATCTTGGTGGACAGAAAGAGCAAGTATATGAGCCGACCGATGAGCTGGATATTGATGCCGCCTTCTATCATTCCTGCCATCCAGAAGTAGCAGACTTTGACACTCTGGTCGCTAGTCTAGGCGGCACCAAATGAATGCGAAGAGTCGCGTTGTCCTTTTCCTCGTTGAGGGGCCAAGCGATGAAGATGCCCTGATGAGACCGTTCAGTTCGTTGCTCATGCAGCGAAATGCTGAGCCATCCAGAAAAGCGGAATCCGAAGCATTTCGCTGCGATGTGACTACCGTGCGTCTGTTCAAGGGCAATGTGAATTTCCGCATCGACCGCAAGATGAAGAATACTGTCCGCAGCTTCATATTGGATCGGATAGAGCGAAGACACGCATATACCTGGAATGACCTAGATCTCATTGTTCATCTCGTCGACCTTGACGGTGCATTCATTCCTGATGCAAACATCCATCAGGCAGACTGCACAGGCTTTGTTTATGGGCCAAACTTTATTGAGGCAAGAAACACTTCTGATGTCATCAGGCGCAATCATGAGAAAGCTTCAGCCATACGCGAGCTAATCGCATGTTCCAATCTGACCTATCGAAAGAAGGAAGTGCCTTATAGACTCTACTTCGTTTCAAGGAACCTCGAGCATGCACTCTATGGTATCGAGCGTGACTGCACTGATAGCGAGAAGCGAGCATTATCTATCGCTTTCGCCGACAAATACGTGAATGATATTGAAGCATTTGAAGCGTTGCTCTGCAGCGACAACGTTCGAGTATCGGCTGAAGATTGGCACTCATCG
>JBJEHU010000065.1:0-4125 GCA_051876355.1 Atopobiaceae bacterium
TGCGCCACATTCATGAGATGGCGGATCGTGTTGCACTCAGAATGCTAATCCGCCTGCGGAAAAGCTATCTGGTATGCTCCTTTTTGGGTGCGGATGCATGTGAGCGAGCCCAAGTTGGGTAAGAGAACGCAGACAGCAACTATGGATGCGGAGTACATATGGCTAGAAACGAAATGGCGCCGGAGCATAGCCTGACGATGGCAAACGAGGACTACCTCGAGTCGATCTACCGTCTCTCGAAGGAGGCGGAGGGCGCGGACGGCGTGCGTTCGGTCGATGTGGCAGAGCAGCTCGGCGTCTCGAAGGCCTCGGTCAACAAGGCGCTCTCGACGCTCAAGGAATCCGGCATGGTCGACCAGACCCGCTATGGCAAGGTCACGCTCACGCCGGAAGGCGCAGAATACGCAGCGCATGTGTGGCTCTGCCACCGTGTGCTCAGGAGCTTCCTCACGAACGATCTGGGCGTCGATCCGGATACCGCAGACGAGGAAGCCTGCCTCATGGAGCATGCACTCTCCCAGGATACGCAGAAGCGCTGGATCGAGTACATGACGAAACAGGGCGTGACATTCGAGAGGTAAGGGCCTATGGCTGAGCTTGATGCAGATGACGAGGCGGCGCAGAGCCTGAGCGAGCTCCTTGCACCTGATGGAAAAGGCACGCTCGTCTTTCCGGGAGATATCCGCTACATCCTTTCGGAGTTCCCCTCGGGCGACGAGGTGACAGATGGCGAGTGGATCATGTTCGAGCAGGAGACGGTCGCGCATGCACACCGGCTCTACCACGACGTGGGGGCAGATGTCGCCGTGACGTTCACGGAACGATGCTCGGCACCGACGCTTGCGGCAGAAGACACGGGCATCCGCATGGAAGACGTGTGCTCCCGTGCCGTGCGCCTTGCATTCAGAAGCGCAAGCCCCTTCGTCGTCGGAGCCTTGGGGCCGAGCTGCCTCGACGACGCGAAGTCGGAAGACGAAGCGGTGCGCGCCTATGAGGACGAGGCACGCTGCCTCATCTCGAAAGGCGTGCATGGCATCCTTCTCTCCTCGATGCCGGACCTTGCGCATCTGCGGGCAGCCGCAAAGGGTGCAGGATATGCCGCCATCGCCCGCGAACTTGGCGCCTACCGCCCGGTCATCGGATCGGTCACGCTCGACTCGGGCCACAACCTGGCCGACGGGACATCTGTCTTCGATGCGATTGCCGAGGCAGGAAAGCTGGGCTTGGCGACGCTCGGCGTCGAGGGGCTTGACGCGGTCGGTGCCTGCGCACTTTCGGATCGCCTTACGGAGGCGGCAGCCGAGGCAGGCGTCTCGCTGCTCGTTCGCATCTCCGATACGACAGATCGTGCAGCAAGGACGGACCGCTCCCGTCTCGACAATATGCATGCCGTGGCGACGGCTGTGGCAGACCTGGCACGTGCGGGCATCCGCCTTGTCGGACCCGGCAAAGGCGCCGGCCCCGAAATGGCTGGCGTCATGGCCGACACCTACGACCAGCTCGATCTCTGACGGGCGGAGGTCGGGCCGGATTTGTGGAGCATCCGTGCAAGGGGCTCCAATTTGCGCCGCCTGCGGCGCAATGTCTGGCCGCACATGCTTGCGGGTGGCGCAAAGCTCAAGATGAGCGCTATCCTGAACGGGCTGACTGATAGTGCAAGAGACTGAACAATGCTTCTGAAAGGTCAATTCCATGAAAGCCATCATTCCTGCTGCAGGACTCGGAACCCGCTTCCTCCCGGCCACAAAGTGCACGCCGAAGGAGCTCCTTCCTGTCATCGACAAGCCGGTCATCCAGTACGTCGTGGAAGAGGCGCTCGAGCCTGAAGGCGTCGATGAAGTCGTGATCGTGAACTCGCACATGAAGCCGCAGATCGAGCACTACTTCGCGAAGGACGAGGAGTTCGAGGCATACCTGCATGCCCATGGCAAGGATGCGCTCGCAGCGAAGGTCGCAGCAGCAAGCGCCCTTCCGGTCTCGTTCGTCTATCAGGAGAAGCCGCTCGGCCTTGGCCACGCTATCCACTGCGCTGCAGACAAGATGGACGGAGATCCGTTCTTCGTGCTCCTCGGCGACTACTTCGTGCCCGACCGTCAGATGTGCGTGAGGATGGCAGAGGTCTCGAAGGCGCACAACAACTGCTCTGTCATCGCTGTCGCTCCCGTGCCTGAGGACCAGGTCAGCCGGTATGGCATCGTCGCCGGCGAGTGCGTTGGCATGCTCGATGGCTCTGCTGTCACCGATCCGGAGTCCGAGGGTGCCGTCTGGAAGCTTTCCGGCATGGTCGAGAAGCCGAAGAGGGAGGACGCGCCGTCCCATCTCTTCATCGTCGGCCGCTACCTCCTCTCGCCCCGCATCATGGAGCTCCTTGCAACGCAGGAGCCGGGTGCCGGCGGAGAGATCCAGCTCACCGATTCGATGGTGAAGCTGCTCGAGGAAGAGGAAATGTACGCATTGGTGGTCGATCCGGCAGAGGGCTGCGATACTGGCACCCCCGCAGCCTGGGCAGCCACGAATGCACGCATGGCACTGAAAGACCCTGATCTCGCAACCGCCTTCAAGGAGGCGCTCGGGGAGGTCAAGCTCTAGGAGCCCCTATGGGAATCATCCGGTTCGGAACGCGTGGCTGGCGGGCACGCTATGGCGAAGGGTTCGATGCTTCGTCGGTCGCCCGCATCGCAGAGGCGCTTGCCGTCATCTGGTCGGATACACGTTCCGCAGCAACCATATTGGTCGGATATGATACCCGCCGTGATGCCTGCGAGCTTGCAGACGTCGCGGCGGGCGTTCTTGCCGCAGCCGGCCTTCACGTGAAGGTGTCGGACAGGCCCTGTCCTCTGCCTGCGCTGGGCTGGAACCTGGCACAGGACGCGACAGCGGTCGGCGGCATCATGATCACGGCCTCGGAGGCGCCGGCAGAGTACGGCGGCATGATTTTGCGCATGGCAGACGGAAGCCCGGCTACCCGCATCTTCATGGACGAGGTCGAGGAGCTCATATCCCCGACGGTGCCGACCGAGCTCGGCACGTTCGAGCATGCCGACTTGATGACCGCATACCTTGCCGATATCGCCGGCAAGGTCGATAGCAGCCTTATCGCCGATGCGCATCTCAAGGTGCTCGTCGACCCGATGTATGGTGCGGCATCAGGCTCCATGGCAGAGCTTCTGCGTGGCATGGGCTGCGAGGTGCTCGAGATCCATAGCGGTCCGGCAGAAGACTTCGGCGGCATCCACCCCGACCCGACAGAGCCCTGGGTAGATGAATGCGAACGTGGCGTGCTCTCGCACAGCGCGGACTTCGGTCTCGTCTTCGATGGGGATGCGGACCGCTCCACGGCGGTGGACGACAGGGGCGTGCTGCTTGCGCCGAAGACATTCGTTCCGCTCCTTATGGACCACCTTGTCACGGATCGGCATGAGTCCGGCCGCATCGTGGCCACGATTTCGTGCTCGGCCAGCATCAAGACGCAGGCAGAGCGCTTGGGGCTCGATATGACGGAAACGCCCGTCGGCTTCTCGCGCCTCTACAACGAGATGTGGGATGGGGATGTGCTCCTTGCGACAGAGGAATATGGCGGGATATGCATGCCGTCACACTTCCCGGAACGCGATGGCCTGCTCGGAGCGCTCCTGCTTGTCGAATATGTCGCCGCGCGCAGGAAGCGTCTGAGCGAGCTTGTGGACGAGCTCGATTCCGAAATCGGCCTGTTCTTCTATGGAAGGCGCGATGTGCGCCTCGACTATGGAGCGATCGAGTCGTTCCGCCTCCTTCTGCCCGGCCTCAATCCGCCGAGCGTCGGCGGCAAGGTGCCGTGCGGCGTATCCCACGGCGATGGCCTCAAGCTCACGTTTGCCGATGGCTCGTGGTCGATGGTGAGACCATCGAGGACAGAGCCGACGGTCAGGGTCTATGCAGAGGCGCATACCGCCAAGGAGCGCGATGCGCTGCTCAAGTCGAGCGTGCACATGCTCGAGTCGTTCTGAACCATACGTATCAGGGAGGGGGTGCCGTCTGGCGCCCCTTCTTTGCCACTGGCGGAAGAAATTGTGGAGACCCTGTGCAGGCCGGGATTGTGCTGGCGCAGGAGGGAGGAGGAGCGTATATTTATTCCTCGCGCTCAAG
>JBJEHU010000066.1:0-15932 GCA_051876355.1 Atopobiaceae bacterium
TGTGTTAGGCGCGCCGCCAGCGTTCATCCTGAGCCAGGATCGAACTCTCCGTTCAGATATGTCCATGCCCGGAGGCATGTCAGATCATGTAAGTGATGGAGCCTTCGTCCCGCTTCTCCAGTTCTCGCCGATCTGGATTCATCTCGATGTCCTCAAAGAATTGAATCGACGGATGCTGTCTTGTCGATAGCATCGCTCACGTCTGTCTTCCGATCTCTTCGATCGCAGTATCCGGTTTTCAAGGTTCGCCGCGCTTCGGCGCGTGCTCCGCTCGGTGCGGGGTGCCTCAGCGCGAGGAAATACTTTACACGGCTCCCCTCCCCTGCAGGGCAGGAAAGTGGGCCTTCACAGAATGTTCATAAATGGGATAAGGACACCCGGTGCCCGCGGCACCGTGCCCTCAGGATGACCTGCATCCTCATCGGAGCTTGAATGGCTTCATTTCCTGCTGTTTCTCTGCTCCGTAGTCCAGGAATTTCTGGAACCAAGTGAATTATATCCAGGGGCGCCGACAGCCTTTCATCCCCTCGCCAAACGTTACAGCGCCTTAAAGTACCGTCCCCTTAGACTTGTGCCATCTGGCAGCACGCATTCTGGAGGACAGGCAATGGACACCCTCTTCTCGTTCACGCTCCGCGGCACGAAAGCAGCCAATGAAGATGCCTTCGGACGTGCCGGCAGCTATGCCTGGATGATCGACGGCGCGACCGACCTCTGGCCTGAGCGCCATTTCGCTCAAAGCGACAGCCAGTTCCTTGCCCGCCTCGTCTCATTCGAGCTCTCTGCCCTCATAGAAGAGGAGAGCAGCTCTGCCGATCGTGGCCCCATCGATCTCATACTGCATGCCATCACACGGGCAGAAGCCAAGGCATCCTGCATGGACCCTACTATCGAAGACGTCCCTGCCTATGCGCTTCCCTCCTTTGCCTTCATGCTCGTGCAGGAGAGAGGCGACGGCACCATCGAGGCAGCAGCGCTCTGCGACTGCCACCTCTTCCTCGATACCGGCAAGCATTTCACGGATACGCGCTTCGCCCCCTTCGAAGAACGCAACAGGCAGGCCATCGCCGCGCTCGACGATGACACGCCCGAAGCAAGGCTTGCAATCTATCAGGACACACGGAAGCTCCTGAACCAAGATGATGGCTACTGGGTAGGGACGCTCGATGGGCAGGGCATCGGACATGCTGCCAGGATGCGCTTCGCTGCGCCCGCCGGCACGAGGATTGCGCTTGCAACCGATGGGTTCGTCGCGGCACTCGAGGCAGAGTGCACAGATGGCCAGGATATGTTCGATGCCATCCCTGTCACAGCGGCGCATCTTACAGGACAGTTCGGCCAGGACCGGCCACAGGCGCACCGAGACGATGCCTCGGTCCTTGTGCTCGAGATCTAGGAGCACCCATGTTCATCGCTGCTCCGGAACAGATTGCCTATGAGCTTCTGTCCTCTTCCTTCGTGCCCATCTTCACGGCAGAGGAGGAGGCGCTCATCGCAGGCGCGGCCGCACCGGGTGCCTGGAACGGAAAGACCGTGCGCCTTGAGCGCCTCGTTCTGGAAGACGGCACGCTCACGCTCGGCCTTGCGCCCTCGAGCTACTTCAATCTCCTGTCGACGAATCTGCTCCTAGACCGCGACATCTCGGGCTGGTCCCCTGAGGTGCAGGCTCTGGCTGCACGCCTCAGACAGAAGATTTCTCGGTCAGAGCTTGCAGAAGATCCGGCACAGATCTTCTCCTGTCCTTATCTTGCAGATGACCTCGCCGTGAGCGTGCTTCTGCATGACGGGAAAGGACGCTGCCTTCTCGCGGAGCGCTCCTCTGCCGTGGCGCTGGCGCCGAAGACGATCTCCGTCTCCGTGACAGGTGCGCTCGACGAGGATGATCTCAAAGCCAAAGATCCCATCCACTCCTGCGCGGCACGTGAATGCACCGAAGAGCTCGGGGTCGCTGTTCCCCAAGAAGCCTTCCATCTATCGGGCATCTTCATAGGAGAGCGCAAGCTCCAGCCGATTGCCCTCCTTTCGGCAGAGCTCTCCTCCTTCGAAGGCATCACGGCGAACTTCGAGACAAGGCGCTTCATCTCCGCCTGCGCAGACGGGCTTTCCCGCTATGGATCCCTCCCCATGAGCGAAGCGGCACGCTTCCAGCTTGCGCTCTTCGAGAAAGCTCAGTCCCCGTCCTCGACAAGAAGCGGCACGAAGCAGTAGCGGCAGCAGTCGACAAGGCCTCTATCTGTGAGCCTGAGCTCCGGTATGCAGGCAAGCGACAGCAGCCCCATTGTCATGAATGGGCTTGGCATCGTGCATCCCATCTGCTTCCACGCATGCTCTATGCCAGAAACATCGTGTGCGACCTCCTCGATGGGAGAGGTGGACATGATACCGAAAAGCGGAAGGGCGACCTTGCCCAAGATCTTTCCGTCCTGGACGGCGACCTCGCCGCCGCCCGAGGCGATGAGCTCGCGTGCCGCTATGGCCATATCCTCATCCGAGTCTCCGACGACAAGCAGGTTGTGCGCATCGTGCGCCACGGTCTGGGCCAGGGCGCCGTGGATACCGAAGCCCTTCGCGAAGGCACAGGCATGCTGTCCCCCTTCGTGGTGGCGATCGAAGACGAAGGCCTTGAGGACGTCGTGCGCAGGATCTGCGAGAAGCGCGCCATCACGTACCGGCACCTCGAGGTGCTCTTCCTTCGTGAGGGTCGATCCTGCAGACGAGGCAATGACACGGACAGAGGCCTTGCCGTCAGGAAGCACGGAGCCGTCTTTCCTCACGGCAGGGATGCGGAACGTATCCGCCGAAATCTCGTCCGTGATATGCATCGTATGCAGGAACCTGTCCGGCCAGACAAAAGGCTCGGGCGCAAAGAGCGCGCGTCCATCTTCTGCGACAAGCTCGCCGTCGATGAAGACGAGGCGGGCATGGAAATCTGTGAGGTCGTCGAGCACGACGATGTCTGCGCACTTGCCCGGCGTGACCGAGCCCAGATCCTGCGCAAGGCCGAAGCACTGCGCCACATTGATCGTGACCATCTGGATCGCAGAGATGGGGTCGATCCCGAACGAGACCGCCTTCCTCAAGATCCGGTCGATATGCCCCTCGGAGACGAGCGTCTCCGGATGGGAGTCATCTGTCACGAGGTTCACGAAGCGCGTATCGATCTCGTTGTCTGTCACGGCATGCGCAAGCTCCTCGAGATTCTGCCAGGCAGAGCCTTCCCTGAGCTGTGCATACTGGCCGCACCTGAGCTTCGCGAGCGCCTCTTCGCGCGTGACCGACTCATGGCAGCACGAGACGCCGGAGGCGATATAGGCCTCGAGCCCCTGGTCCGTGTCCCCCATCGTATAGTGGCCCGTGACGGTCTTTCCCGCCTTCAGGGTCTCCTCGATCTCTCCAAGCGGACCCTCCGCACAGGAGAGCACGCCCGGATCGTTCATCATCTCTCCGAGGCCGCAGACCTCGTCTCTCTTCATCGCCTCGTGGATATCCGCTGCATCGATCGCAGCACCTGTATCCTCGAAGCCAGGAACAGCCGGCACGCAGGAGCCCGGCGTCACATAGCACTTGAGCGGCACACGCTTCGCATCCTCTATGAGGACATCGAGCGCATCCATGCCGCAGACATTCATCGCCTCATGCGGGTCCCACATGATAGCGGAGGTACCATGCGGCACGACCGCACGGGCATACTCGGCAGGTCCGACCATAGCGGACTCCACATGGATGTGGCCATCCATGAAGGCAGGGGCGACATAGGCACCGGCGAGGTCCATGACCTTCGTCTTCTCTCCGATGCAGTGCTCAGCCGTATGGCCGTCAATGCCGATATAGGCAACACGTCCTGCCGCAATCGCGATATCGGCATCCTTCAGGAGCTCATGCGTCGTCACGCTCACAAGCGTGGCATGCTGAAGGACGATATCGGCAGGCTCCTGTCCCTGCGCCACCCGGATCAGCGTTTTGTGGCACTCCCAGAGCGGATGCTTCGAGAAATGGTTCAGCATGGCAGGACCCCTTTCCGATATGTCGCCTCTCTCCAGTCTATCCTGCCAGCGGAAAGCTTCAAAGGGCCGGCACGCAGACGGTCTGCTACGAAAGAAGGCATGCAGGAGCGCTGCATGCCTTCCAGAAAAACGTTCCTGTTTCTCTCTACCAGGACAGAAGCTCGTAGCCATCCTCGGTCACGACGAGCTGGACTTCCCACTGCGCGGAGTCGGAGCCGTCCCTCGTGCGGACGATCCAGCCATTGCTCCGGTCCGTGCGGATGCCCGGCTTGCCCGCGTTCACCATCGGCTCGATCGTGAAGCACATGCCCGGCACGAGGATCGGGCCGGTGCCTGCCTCGGAGACGAAGCTCACGAACGGATCCTCGTGGAACTCCTTGCCGATACCGTGGCCACCATACTCCTCGACGACCGTGAATCCTGCATCGGTGCACACCTTGTGCACGGCAGCACCCACATCTCCCAAGTGTCCCCACGGCTTCACGGCAGCAAGGCCTGCCTTCACCGACTCATGGCAGACATCGACGAGGCGCTTGCGCTCGGGCGAGACGTCGCCGATGCAGAACATGCGGGAGGAATCGGAGAAGTAGCCGCCCTTGATCGTGGACATGTCGACATTGATGATGTCACCATCCTTCAGGACATCATCCTTGTTCGGGAAGCCATGGCATACGACGTCGTTGATGGAGGTGCAGACGCTATAGGGGTAGCCCTCGAAGTTGAGGTCTGCCGACACGGCACCATGCGCCGCAAGATAGGACTCGACCCACTCGTTGATGTCCATCGTCGAGACGCCGGCCTTGATATGCTCGCCCACATAGTCGAGCACGCCCATGTTCACAGCGGCAGAGGCCTTGATGCCCTCGATGTCCTTCGGCATCTTCAGGAGCGAGCGCGGCAGCACCTCTTCGCCGTCGTCGTAGAGCCGCTCCATCTTCATGTCGGATGCCTCATGGCACTTCTTGTACTTCTTTCCGCTTCCGCACCAGCAGGGATCGTTCCTGCCGGGCACCGGCTCATGATCGAACATCGGATATCCTCCTTACGAAACGCTTCTATACGTGCCCAACCATACCCCATATGCAGGAGGGATATGAGCCCAACGAAGCTCTCGACCAACTCTTCGGCTCAATGTTTCCCATCGGCATGCAGCAGATGCCTGTCGGCCCATTCCTATAGAATCGGGAAGCAGATGCCAGACGGAAGCTGCCTGGCCAAATCTCGTTCCAGAGGAAATCGATGAGCATCACCGAACTGGCCGTACATAGGCGCTCAACCCCCGCCACCGTCGCAAGGGCCGAAGAGCTTGCAGGGCATCCCACGAAGTTCCTGCATCCCACCTGCAGCCGCGAAGGCAGGCGCGGACATACGGTCACAAAGCTCGATGCTCAGGTAAAGGGCTCCTATCCCGGCAACGTCTACGAGGTGCACGCCACCGTGGACGAGGACAGAGATGAGATCGTCGACTATTCCTGCACCTGCCCCGCCATACGCAACTACTGGGGCTGCTGCAAGCATGTTGGCGCACTCGTGCTGCGCTACCTCGAGGCACCGAAATCCTTCACCAAGATCGGAGACAATCCAGGCCGCCAGACAAGCCCTGCCCTCTTCGACCTTATGGACAAGACACATCCTTCCCGTTCCCGCACCGGTGCCATCATCGATCTGGAGCCGACGCTTGCCCGCCGCAGGGACGGCGTCTGGGCGCTCAGCCTCAGAGTGCTAGGGCCCGGCGATGTCTCCTACACTGTGAAGAGCATCGATGACTTCTGCTCCCGCATGCGCTCAGGCGAGCACTTCTCCTACGGCAAGAAGCTTGCCTTCACCCACACGCCGGAGATTCTTGTGCCCCATGCCCGGAAGATCGAGCGGTTCCTCCAGGACGCGCTCTCCCGCAGGACGGAGATCGCGCGCTCCACGAACAGCAGCTACTACTACGACTACAGCCGTCCCAAGGCTGGCCGCGAGATGCGCCTCACGGCGTCTGAGCTGATCTCGTTTCTCTCTGCCCTCGAAGGCGAAGAGATTCTCTTCTACGATGAGAGGTCTCCCGTCCATGGCTACGCTGCCATAAAGCGCGGCATGCCCGACCTCGGCATCTCCATCCGCGAAGCCGAAGGCGGTTACGAAATTGGACAGACAAGGGAATATCGTCTGCTTCTCGCCGATGCAGGCCACGTCGCTCTCTTTGCGGGCGGCAGCTTCTGGCTCTGTCCGGAAAGCATGAACAAGGCACGGGGCTTTCTTGCGGCCCTCTTCTCTTCAGACACGCTCTTCGTTGCCAAAGAGGATGCCCTGCGCTTCACGGCGACGGTGCTCCCGGGAGCAGAGGAAGCGCTTGGCCTCGACGTGCCCGAAAGCCTCGCGGCGCTTGCCCCCGAGCCCTGCGCGCTCCAGTTCTATTTCGACCGCAGAGGCGACATCATCTCCTGCGAGGGCAAGGCTATCTACGGCGAGCATGAATATCCTCTCGGCAATGGCGGCACCCCGGACGATGCCTTCATGCGCGACAGCGATACGGAGCTTCTGGCACAGGAGCTCCTCGACCGCTATCTTCCCGACATGAAGCGGCGGGGGCGCCCCTCGCATCCGGTATGGCTCCTCTCCGAAGACGACGAGAAGAAGACGGAGGAGCTCCTCTTCCAGGGGCTTGAGGAATGCCACGAGATGGGCGAGGTCTTCACGACCCCTTCGTTCGACCGCCTTTCCTTCAAGGGAAAGCCGACGGTGCACACAAGCCTCTCCCTCACCGGCGGCCTTATCGACCTTTCCGTCACTGCAGACGACCTCGACCAGGACGAGCTTGTGCGCCTGCTTGCAAGCTACCGCGAAAAGCGCCGCTACCACCGCCTGAAGGATGGCTCCTATCTCAGGATGGCAGGCGTCGACCTGGCTGAGCTCGACCACCTGAGCGCAGACCTCGGCGTGAGCGACCGCGCTCTTGCCAAGGGCACGGTCGAGCTACCTGTCTATGAGGCGTTCTATCTCGAAGACCGCCTGAAGGACGCCGAAAGGGATGAGAATTACAAGGCCTATATCGAGCGCTTTGACACCGAGCGCACGAAGGAGCGCATGGCTCCTGCCCCCTTCGGCCATATCCTCAGGGGCTACCAGAAGGAAGGCTTTGCCTGGCTCTCCCTTCTGGCAGACTGCGGATTCGGCGGCATCCTCGCAGACGAGATGGGCCTCGGCAAGACCGTCCAGCTCATCAGCTGGATAGCCTCTGTGAAGGAGGAATCGGGAAAGACTGGTCCCCACCTCATCGTCTGCCCTGCCTCGCTTGTCTACAACTGGGTATCTGAGTTCTCCCGCTTTGCACCTGATATGGATGTCTTCGCCGTCTCCGGCACGAAGAGCGAGCGGCATGTCCTGCGCCAGGAAGCAGAGGGCGGATGCGTGCTTGTGACCTCCTACGATATCTTGCGCATCGACGCAGAGGAATTCGCCGGCATGAAGTTCACGAGCTGTACGCTCGACGAGGCCCAATACATCAAGAACCACACGACGAAGGCCGCAAAGGCAGCGAAGCTCATACAGGCCCAGCACCGCTTTGCCCTGACCGGCACGCCGATCGAGAACCGTCCCTCCGAGATGTGGAGCATCTTCGACTTCCTGATGCCAGGGCTCCTCGGGAGCGCCCGCCATTTCAAGATCCGCTTCGAGCAGCCGATCATAGCAGGAGACGAGGAGGCACAGAAGAGCCTCCAGGCGCTTGTCGGGCCCTTCATCCTCCGAAGGCTCAAGAAGGACGTGCTCAAGGATCTTCCCGAGAAGCTGGAATCGGTCGTCTCGGTCCAGATGGAAGGGACGCAGAAGAAGCTCTACCGCGCCCATGAGCAGAAGCTCAGGGCAAGCCTCCTCAAGCAGAAGAAGGCTCAGGGCACCTCTGGCTTCGAGGACATGAGCAAGATCCAGGTGCTCGCGGAGCTCACGCGCCTGCGTCAGCTCTGCCTCGACCCGAGCCTTGCGCTCGAGAACTACAAGGGAGGCTCCGCCAAGCTCGATGCAATCATGGACCTCGTGGAGCAGGGCATCGAATCCGGCCAGAAGATGCTCGTCTTCTCCCAGTTCACGAGCTTCCTCGACCTCATTGCCAAGCGTCTCGGCAAGGCAAAGATCCCCTGCTTCACAATCACCGGGTCGACCCCCAAGAAGAAGCGCCTCGAGCTCGTGGATGAGTTCAACAGCAACGATGTGCCGGTCTTTTTGATCTCCCTCAAGGCTGGCGGCACCGGTCTCAATCTTACCGGCGCTTCTATCGTCATTCATGCAGACCCCTGGTGGAATGCTGCAGCCGAGCGCCAGGCGACCGACCGCGCCCACCGCATCGGCCAGACGCATGCCGTGAGCGTCTACAAGGTCATTGCGAAGGACACAATCGAGGAGCGCATCGTCGAGCTCCAGGAGAAGAAGAGCGCGCTTGCCGAGTCGCTCATGGCGGGAACCGACACCTCGCTCGCAGCCCTCACGGCAGACGACCTCATCGGCCTTCTTTCCTCTTGAGCCCCCTGCTCGTCGTCTCCGCACTCGTCTTCCCAGCGCGTATAGGCATCGTCCCAGCTTCCGCCGGCAGCAGCTACGGCATCCGCATACCCCTGGGCGCTGTCGAAGTCCTCAGGCGAGAGCGAGGAGGAGGAAGACGCACTGCCGCCACCGAATGCGAATGTTGCGGGCGGCGCTCCTTGAGGTGCCTCCTCACTCAGCGTCTCTCCCGTCGCCGTGCGGTCAGGAAGCTCCTCGCCGGATTGCCAGTAGTCCTTGTCCCGATTCTCCTTCTCAATCGCACACACGACACCTCCAACGCAGACTGCCTCGAATACCTCATCGTCCGTGCCGTTCTGCGCCCGCCAGATATAGGTCGTGGCATCCTTGCCATTCCGCTCGCCTGCTTTGGCCTCGTCATGCGCACCAAGTGCCGTGTCATCTATCCAGCGCTCGTCCATGCTCACATACGGCAGATGGTCCCCGATATGGGCAGGCATCTCGGAAGATGAATCTGAACTGTATGAGCAGGCAGCGAGGAGGAGCAGAGCAACCGCAGCAGCGCAGGCCGCAAGAAGGGCAGCCGCGCACGTTCTATGTCGCATGGAATGAGACATGCACACCCTCTCTCGCCCCGGTATTCAGCTTCTTATTATCACGTTCTTGCACTCTTCTATCGCCCTGTTGCACTTTTCACCCTTTGCCAAAAGGACACACTTCATCTACCTGCGCATTTATTTCTGAAACAGAACATTTGTTTTTATCATCTACTATCGTTTTTGGTATAATCTAATTGACGGAGGCATTGCTGCGCCAGATTGGAGCACCTCATGAATGCACAAGCAGACCCCATGGAGCTCATCTATTCGCTCATTGGCTTTCCACAGGAAACCGAATGGCTTGAGTTCAAGGAGAGCAACTCTGATTGCATACAGATCGGCAGAGATATCTCTGCCCTCTCCAACGCAGCTGCCTATTGCGGCCGTGAATATGCCTATAAGATCTGGGGCGTCGATGATGCATCGCATCGCCTTGTCGGCACCACCTTCAACCACAACTCAGCCAAGGGCAAGGGCAACCAGCTGCTTCCTATCTGGCTCAAAACAAAGCTCTCGAGCAACGCACGGTATGAGTTCATCGAAATCGATCATCAGGGCAGACATTTCTGCGTCCTGAAGATTGCCGCTCCGACAAGCCAGCCCGTCTATTTCGACAAGCATGCCTACATTCGCGAGGGGACCAGCACGACCGAAATCATTCCAGGTTCGGCCAAAGAGGCAGAGCTATGGAAACGGCTTCAGAACATCGATTATGAGCTGCATGTTGCCTTGGAGGATGTGCAGCTATCGGATATGCCGGATCTCTTGGACATCGACAGCTTCTTCAATCTCATGAAGCTGCAGGTGCCCACAAGCCTGCATGCAGCTGCAGCTTTTCTTACCGAACAGTGCCTGATAAAGGAGCAGGACAACGGCAGATACTCCATCACGAATCTCGGGGCCTTGCTCATTGCGCGGGATCTGAGAAGGTTTCTGCATCTCGAACAGCGCGCCATACGTGTTGTCGCGTATGTCGGTAACAGCAATCTCGATATCAGAAACGACACCACATTCACCAAGGGCTACGCTCTGTCGCTCCCAGAAGCACAGCAGCATATCGCAGCCATCACCTCAACCGGAGAAACGAACGAAGGTGCTTTCAGGCTCCGTACATTCGCATTTCCGCCGACCGCAGTCCGCGAGCTTCTATCCAATGCTGTCATCCACCAAGACCTCTCGGCCGCAGATTCGGGCCCTCTCGTGCGCATATACAGCAACAGAATCGTTTTCAGCAATCCTGGATCCAGTCTCATCCCTGCAGAGCGAATCCTCAATGCACCCCCAAGAACTCGCAACAACAAGCTTGCTGGCATACTTAGGCAGATGCATCTCTGCGAGGAGGCCGGGACAGGCTGGGACCGTGCCGTCAAAGCATGCGAAGACGCCCATATGCTGTCGCCCCATATATCCAGCGACGAAGATACCGGAACGACTGCAACGCTCTTTGATGAGACCTGCACCTACGATCGCATGACAAGACAGGAGCGTATGGATGCCGTCTATTGGCATGCCTGCCTCATGTATGCGCAGGGGGAATCTCTCACCAATCAATCGCTGAGGCACCGTTTTGGACTCCCGGATGACCGAAAATCGCTGCTGGCAATCTCACGTCTCATAAGCAATTGCTGCACCGCAGGCACGATAAAGGTGCTCGACAAGACTGCTGGTCCCAAAGACAGGAGCTATATACCTCATTGGGCTTGATGCCTCTCCTTGCATCACGTTCTCGCGCTCTTCTATCGCCCTATTACACTTTTCGTCCTTTGACAGAAGGGCGCACTTCATCTACCTGCGCATTTATTACTGAAACAGAACATTTGTTTTTATCATCTACTATCATCATGATTCACGAGGAATCTATGATGTTGGCGCATTTGTGCAGGCAGCATGGCGCAGAGAGATCCAACGAAGATCATGCCTGCTGCCGCAACTGCCTACAATGGGGAGCGGAAAATCAGGCCCTGTCACGAGAAGGAGCACGCTATGCCCAGAGGACGTCTCGAAGCGATGAGCGACGGTGTCATCGCAATCATCATCACGATCACGGTGCTCACAATCTCTGCCCCCGAAGGTGCCGAGCTCTCGGACCTCCTGTCGCTCGTGCCCGCCATCCTTTCCTACGCAATCTCCTTCGTCGGCGTCGGTACGTACTGGAACAACCACCACCATCTGATGAACCTTGTGCAGAAGGTGGACGGCAAGCTTCTGTGGGCAAATCTGCTCTTCCTCTTCGTGATGTCATTCATCCCCGTGGCAACCGACTGGCTTGCAAAGACGCAGTTTGCCGACCTCCCGGTCCTCTGCTACGTCGTGCTCAATCTCCTGCTGTCGCTCTCCTACATGAATCTCGAGCGCGTCGTGAGGCACGACTTGCGCTGCCAATACTCCGTCACCGGCATGGAGGAGCTCCAGAAGCGCTCGCTCGTGAAGGAGCGCACGACGCTCATCCTCGAGATCGTCGGCATCTTCTGCGCCCTCTTCCTGACGAAGACACATCTTGCCCTTGTGGCGCTTGCTGCAGCTTTCGCCTTCTGGGTCGTGCCGGATCTCAGGATCGTGCACCTGCTCGACTACCTCGCAAGCGATGCGGACGATACGGACGAATAGCCACGCATCTCCCCATCCGTCAAGCCAGATGCCTAGATTTGCACATGCGTATTTTTACGTAATGGATAAACATTTTTCGCATGATGCGGGGTATCTAATGCGTTAATGCCTGTACGGATGCAGGCACCCCTCAGAGAGGAGAACGCAATGAAACTGCTCCGCGCCATGCGCGAGCCCCTGAAGTATGTCCAGGGCAAGGATGCGCTTCTGAAGTTCAAGGACGAGATGGGCTACATGGGGAGCCGCTGGCTCTTCATCTGCTCTAAGAGCGGCTACAAGGCCTGCCACGACAAGATCGAGCAGAGCTTCGGCGACGACGGCAGCTATCGCCGCTACGAGATCTTCGGCGGCATCTCGAGCAAGGGCGAGATCGCGAAGATGAGAAAGATCGTCGAGGAGGACAAGATCGACGCCGTGTGTGCCTGCGGCGGCGGCTCTGCTGTCGATACGGCAAAGGCAACTGCCTACTACACCGGCAAGAAGGTTGTCATCATCCCGACGGTTGCCGCAACCGATGCACCCTGCACCGGCCTTTCCGTCATCTACAACGACGACGGCAGCTTCGACAAGTACCTCTTCTATCCGCAGAACCCTGATGCCGTGATGGTCGACTCCCAGGTCATCGCCGATGCACCGGTACGCTTCCTCGTTGCCGGCATGGGCGATGCCCTCGGCACATTCTTCGAGGGCCGTGCTTCCATCCGCACCGAGTCCCCGAGCCTCGAGGGCACAGGCATCACGCGTGCCGGCATGGCACTCGCGAAGCTCTGCTACGAGACGCTCAGGAACTACGGCAAACAGGCTCTTGCTGCCTGCGAGCACCATGTGGTCACGCCGGCACTCGACGCAATCATCGAGGCAAACGTCTATCTCTCCGGCGTCGGCGCAGACAACGTGAACTGCGCAGCAGCCCACTCGTTCTATAACGGACTGACGGCACTCGGCGGCCACAGCGTTCCGCACGGCAACTGCGTCGCCTTCGGCACGCTCGTCCAGCTCACGCTCGAGGGCGCCACGAAGGAGGAGTTCGAGGATGTCCAGAGCTTCTGCCTCGAGGTAGGCCTTCCGGTGACGCTCGAAGAGCTCGGCGTCACAACCGAAGACCAGATCCGCACGATTGCAGAGCATGCCTGCGTCCCCGGCGAGACGATCCACAACCTCGCAGGCGATGTCACGCCCGACGAGCTCTATGCCGCCATCGTCGCAACCGACGCTGAAGGCAGGGCCGTTCTCGGCAAGTAGCTTGTCCGCACAGAGCACGTCCCAGGGGAGGTTCCGGCACACCCGGGCCTCCCCTTCTTCTATGCAGGGGATGGGTATCATAGCGGGGAAAGAAGAGCCCGAGAAGGAAGAAGGATCATGGAGAAGCTGCCGCCTCTGCAGAAGGTCTATGAAGCATGGAGCGCGCTTGCCGATGGCAGGGTCGAGATGGGAGAGGATACAGCAGAGGTCACGTCCTCGAATGGTGCCAAGCACTACACGATCTCCTGGACCGAGGACACCTATTCCTCGAACGACAATGCGAGCTACTGGCAGGGGTATGCGGGATATCCCGTCCTTGCTGTCCTCATGAAGCAGGGAAAGCTCCCTCTGGCAGAGAATCTCATTCCCCGCTTTGCGCACATCGACTGGAATGCCTTGAACAAGAAGCACAAGCGCGACTACGCCGCAGCGGCAAAGGAAGCCTTCGAGGCTGCGGGGCTCACCGAGGAAGAGATTGCCGAAGCAGAGGCTGCTGCAAAGGCGGCGCTTGACACTGTCGCAGCACTCCCCATCAAGATGAAGCGCAAGGGACGCCCTGCCAAGTAAACGAGTCCGCAACATGTCCGCCGTATCATCGAAGAGATGACCTAATGCTGCCAGAGCAGCCAGAACAGAGGAGGAGCAATGACCACAACCGAGCTCATCAAGCTGGACCACGGATGTGCAGAGGGCACCATGGTGCCGGCACTTGCAGGAGAGGGCCATGCTTCCCTCCTTGTGATCCGCTGCGCAAAAGGCTTCCTCATGTGCGGATACCTGAGCCTCGAGAAGGCAGAGCAGCTCGGCGACGTGGCTGTGCGCGTTGCCGGCGGAAGCTTCGACGAGGTCCTTGCCAACAAGATCACCGGCATGACTCCGGCTGCAGCAGCTCTCGGCATCACTTCCGACATGACCGGTCGCGAGGCAGCAGAGATCCTGAACCAGCAGTAGGCACACACGCTCCCGCAATCCTGTCCTCAAAAGGGGCAACTCATGGATTGCGGGAGTATTTGTCTCCTGCGTATGTCCGATACCGTATCATCGGGTGGACCAGATTGCCGGACCCAAGCTTCCGGCCCATCAAGGATACGAGGCAGAACGGATATCCAGCGTTCTGCCAGCACCTTCCAGAAAGAGGATTCCATGGAACTCAATGGCCGCCAGATCAGGCAGCTCCGCAGCCTCGCCAACAGGCTCGAGGCAACCGTCGGCATCGGCAAGGCAGGCATCACGGACGCTGTCGTGCGCCAGATGGACAATGCACTCGAAGCGCATGAGCTCGTGAAGTGCTCCGTCCAGGGAAGCGCCGGCATGGATACCCGCGAGGCAGCCATCGCCCTCTCCCGTCCGACCCACTCCGCCGTCGTCCAGGTCATCGGCCACCGTTTCGTGCTCTACCGCGAGACCCACCGCGACGACGTGGAGAAGATTCAGCTCGTCAAGTAGCGCAATCATACAGAGTGAGACAGCACCGGCCCGCTTCCAGGAGGAAACGGGCCGGTAGTCTATAGCAATAGATCGTGGCAGATGAATGTTCCCAGTCAGTGAGCCAGGCAGCCGAGCGGAACCACGTGCACGCCATCAGGACGCGTATAGGCATACTTTCCGCCGGTCAGCACCATCAGGAAACTCGGTGCCCCCATCTTCTCGCGATCTACCTTCTCGGAAAGCGACAGGAGGTTGCCCGCGCCTTCTTCTATGCGGTCCTTTCCTCCGAGCTTCACTTCTATGCCAGCCCAGCGCCCGTCATTGAGCTGGATGACAGCATCAGCTTCAAGGCCGTTCTTGTCTCGATAGTGATAGATCCTTCCTCCAAGCGGACGTGCATAGACGCGCAGGTCTCGAACACAGAGTGTCTCGAATAGATAGCCCATCGTGTTCAGGTCGTTGAGCAGACCCTGTGCATTGCAGCCCAATGAAGCGGCTGCAAGGGATGGATCGCAGAGATGCCAGACCCGTGCCTTGCGCAGAGGGGTCTTCGAACGAAGATTGGGAGCCCAGGCTTCGATATCGGTGATGACATAGAGGCGGCGCAGAGCATTGAGATAGACCCGGAGCGTCGGATCGCTGATTTTGAGACCGGTGTCCTGGATATCTGCAAGGAGGGTAGCAAGCGACGCTTCTTGCGCACTGCATCGTGCAAGCGAGCGCAGGAGTGCCCGTGTCCTCGACGGGTCGAGATCCTGGCCTGCAGCCTGAGAGACATCTGTCTCGCAGAGTGCATCTATGTAATCTTCCGCAATGCCCGGATCCGGCCTGCCAAATGAGATGGGAGCCGGCCATCCTCCATTGCAGATGAGATTGGCATAGCCCTCGATATCGATATCCGAGCTTCCCGCGACATGCTCATTTCCCTCGAAGAGCTTCGCCAGGCTCACGTCCTTCGAAGAGTCCCCGGACTCCTCGAGAGTCATGGTATCCATTTCCATGCGTGCGATACGGCCCGTTCCGGTATGCTTCGGAGCATCCTCGTTATCGAGGCTGAGAGGAGTTGCCGAACCGGTCAAGATATACTGACCTGGAATGCCGCCTGCAACATCCACGGCATTGATTACTGTATCCCAGAGCACAGGAGCGACCTGCCACTCATCGATCAGGCGCGGCTTGTCTCCTCGCAGCAGGAGGGATGGCTGTATCTCGAGCGCATCCGCACTCGCAGCGAGCACATCCGGGTCGCGAAGCATGAGAGAGCTCTTTGCTACCTGCTGACAGGTCGACGTCTTGCCGCACCACTTTGGTCCGCGTACAAGAAGTGCGCCAGAACGGTCAAGACGCTTTGAAAGCTCTTTGTCAGCTATCCTAGGCATGTATTTCATATTAGGCCTCCCATCAGGGAATATTGTATCCTACTTTAGGGTTTGGCTGCTGTTTTGCTTTAGGGTTTGGCTGCTGTTTCGCTTTAGGGTTTGGCTGCTGTTTCGCTTTAGGGTTTGGCTGCTGTTCCGCTTTAGGGTTTGGCTGCTGTTCCGCTTTAGGGTTTGGCTGCTGTTCCGCTTTA
>JBJEHU010000066.1:16180-65299 GCA_051876355.1 Atopobiaceae bacterium
CGCTTTAGGGTTTGGCTGCCATCGCAGTCTGCGACTATGCTCTGGCAGCCAAACCTCAGCTTTCATTGCACGTCAGGGGCGATATACTGCCTCATCTGCCAGCTCTATCCCATCGAAAATGCGCTCCACAGCCGCCTCGTATTCATCTGCCTTGCGAACCTTTCTCACAATCCGCCATACCTTCTGAGGGTCTTTGAAAGCAAACCTCGCGTAGGACCACCACTCCTTCATGCGGAAGAGGGCATTTCCGCCCATCTCCTCCTCATATCCCCCGAACAGCCTGTCATGAAATTCCCTGATCTCCTCAGCTGTGGCGGCAGGACCACCCTTGAGCATGCGGCCCAGTGCAGGATTTGCCAGGATGCCACGCCCCAGAAGCACATGCGTAGTTGCAGGACATCTCTTCATCAGCTCATCGAAGTCTGCAGCCGAAAAGATATCCCCGCTGTATGCAACGGGGAAAGGCGCCTTCTCAAGCGTCTCTTGATAGCAAGCAATATGCGGTATTCCCTTATAGAGTTCTGTCCTCACCCGGGGATGCACGATGAGCTCCTTCAGAGGACAGCGGCAGAAGACATCGAGGAGCCTCTCGTATTCCGAGACATTGGCAAGCCCCAAACGGGTCTTGGCTGAAACAGGCAGAGGTGACCTTGCGCAGATGTCCTGCAGGAACCTCTCGAGCTCCTCTGCATCGCGCAGAAGTCCCGCTCCTTTGCCTTTTGCGACAACTGTTCCGGAGGGACAGCCAAGGTTGATGTTGACCTCACGGTATCCCAGCTCGGCCAGAAGACCCGCAGTCCACACGAAGTCGTCCGCATTCTTCGTGAGCAGCTGCGGCACCAAGTCTTGCTCTTCCCCATGAGGATCAACTGCCTTCAGAGACTTCTCGGTGAAGGCCTTGCCTGTGTGTGCTGGTGCGACAAACGGAAGATAGTAGTTGTCGAGCCTGCCGAAGCAGGCGGCATTAGCCTCGCGAAATACGTGTCCCGTTACCCCCTCCATGGGAGCAAGAGAGATAGTCACCGGCATATATGCCAGCCTCTGTCATCTTTGAACACCATGCAGTCCTCCTATCTCCTGGCTGCTGCTTCCAATCGCTTCCTGCCCGCATCCAAGCAACCTGCCATCCTTTCGATGGATGCGTCTCCGATCCCGCATCTATGGGCAGCGTATCGCCAGCCCTTCAATGCCTCAGCCATCATCTCTGCCGCGTCACGGGCCTCGCTCTTATTCCAGCGATAGTATTCAGCAACCCCAGCCGCAAGGACAGGATCGGCACTGAAATCGTCGACGTCCACGGCAGTCGCCAGATACTTCTCTCCGGCGCCTGGCGTCGGGTTCACATCGAAGACGGGCGAGAGCTTCCAGCCGTTCTCCGTATGCAGGAAGCCGAAGTTCCTGAAATGATTGTCGGTGTTTCCGACAGCGCACGAGAACAGCATCCGTAGCCATAGCTCCCGGATATCCCTTTCAGGCTGCGCGCCCTCTTCTTCCAGAAACATTGCGAGGTCGAGCGCAGAACCCCTGTCTCCATCGTTGGCCTGTACTGCAGTCATGCCGCTTATATAGGGCAGACGTCTGATACCCGACCGATCGAACCGTGACAGGAGCAGCACAGAACGGCCCCCGATTCTCAAAAGACGCGATCGAGGAATCTGGATGCCGCATTTTGCCATGAGCACCAGCATGGTCTTTTCCCAAGCAGCGACGTCTTCGAGCTCTCCCTCATCCGCTCTCGGGAACTTTACAATAAGGAGATTGCCTGCCCCGTCGCGCACCGATGCTTTGGGCCTGGCTCCGCCCAGGCTCGATCCGGCAGATATCAGATCGTGGATATCCGCATCGTCTCCCGCGGCAGTGCCATCAGCTGCATCCAGAAGATCGGGAAGATCTACCTCTTTGGGAACTCCTTCATCCGGCCGAGCAAGAGGGCACTTTTTCTCTTCGTCCCAGAATCTCAGAGCACCCTGGCGTGTCTCGTCGTTTGCGCCCACGAGATAGTCTGTTTCAAAGAACGCCCTCTCGGCTCTATCCTCCACCTTTGCCTGGCGTCGTTCTCCCCGCAGGAGAAGGTTACGCCCCCACCGATCGGGCATAGCGTCCTCGAAGACACGAAATTGCGCCAAGCCCCGGGAATGAAAGGAACCGGCTGTCAGAGGCATATCAGACGCGAGAGGAAAAGCATCAGGGCGTTCAAGGTACGCAGCATCGTAGGTAAAGGAAGCCGCCTCGACCCCTCTGCGCACCTGCTGGGAAAGCGTGCCTGCAAAGACATCTTTGCCGGCAATTTCTATCGTGACCTTGAGCCTCATCATTGCCTCACCCGCTTTGGCACATCATCTTCGGCACGTATGCGTCCCAACGGCGTATGAAGCGGATCGGTCGCCTCGACGATGCCGTCCAAGAACCCGAGGATACGTGCAACCCTCAGAAAGTTCTCGAAGCTTCCCTGCCCTTCATTCAGCATTTTGCGCACGGTGGGAACGGAAAGATTGCAGCGCTCTGCAAGCAGCTCGAGCTTGATGCGCTGCTGCCTGCGTGCAAGATCGAGGTTGGCTGCGACGGTCCTCTGCGCACGAGCGACCGGTATGGGCGTCTTTCCTGCCATAAATCCTTCTTCGCAGAAATATATATTTCTATATAGAGGGATTATAGCAACATATATTTCTGTATTGCAGAATCATTCGACATAGCGGCGGAGGAAGACACTCAGAGCATCTTCCTCCGTGCATTCTCTCTATGCCTTTTCCTCTAAGCCTTGTGCCAAGGTGCATGACCATTTGCGATGTTGAGGAGGCCCTGTGCCAGCCATGTCGGCATCGCTCCACCCGCGCAGTTCACAAGCCCGAAGAGCGCGCATCCCGCGCTCGACTGGATCGACATGCGGCACTGGGGATCGCTCGGATCGTCGTAGCCCTTCTCGATCGCGCCGACGATCGACTTCACCATGAACCTCACCGCCTTCGACGTCTCTGCCATCTCGATGAGCGAATCCGTCTCGTCGTACGTGCCCTTCACATGGTGCGCTTCCTGGGGCACCGGCTTTCCGTAGAGCTTCTCGAAATCCTTGAGTACAGGCTTGCCTTGAGGCTTCTCGTACCAGGTGCCGGCAAGCTTCCTGTCGGCAAACGTGCTGGCAGCCTTCCCCTCATGCGCAAACGTGCATGTAAGCGGCAGGTCGTGTGCCGAGAAGCCCGCATGGATGGTATAGATGCCGCCAAGCTCCTGCCAGCCGTCCTTCCAGACGCGGAAGGCAGCGGGGCCGAGCGCGATCTCGACCTGCTTCGTCTCCTGGGGCGCAAGCTCGATGCGGGCAAAGCCGGCGAGCGCAAGCGCCGGCTCGGGAAGCCCGCCCTGAGGTGCCGTGACATAGACCTCAGGCACCGCGACACCGGCACGCGCGCCGGTGTTCGTGACTGAGATCGTTGCTCTCATGCCATGGACAGAGAGATCTGCCATCGCAAACGTCGTATAGGAGAGGCCTTCGCCGAAGTGGTGTGCAACCGGCACGCCTGCCGTCTCGTAGTAGCGGTATCCCACGAACGTGCCTTCGCGGTACTGCGCCTGACGGTGCGGCTCTCCCCACCAGCCCATGCACGGCGCATCCTCTGCATGGAAAGGCCAGGTCTCCGCAAGCCTGCCGGAAGCATCAGCATCGCCTTCGAGCACATGCACGGTCGCTTCTGCTCCTGCCTCTCCGCCAAGCCCTGCCCAGAGTACGGCAGAGACCTGCTTCTCCCAGGGAAGCTCGACGGCAGAGCCGCTCTGAACGACGACGACCGTATGCTTCGCTGCTGCTGCAACCGCATGCACGAGCTCGTCCATGCCGGAAGGAAGCTTCATGTCACGCCGGTCATAGCCCTCGGACTCGATCGTCTCGGGCAGTCCTACGACGACCACGGCAACCTCCGCGGCACGTGCCGCTGCGACTGCTTCGTCCACAAGGGCAGGCGTCGTCGAGCCATTCTTCGGGTCGTAGCCAGCAGCGTAGGTCCACTGAGTCTTGAGGCCAACAAGCGTCTCGACATTTCTTGCATTGATGTGGCTCGAGCCGCCGCCCTGGTAGCGCGGCGTCTTGGCCAAGGCACCGATCAAGGCAACCTTTGCATCCTTCGCAAGAGGCAGCGTGCCATCGTTTGCAAGGAGCACCTGCCCTTCCTCTGCGACCTTCAAGGCCACGGCACGGTTGCCGGCGATATCCACCGGCGTTGTGCATGCCTCTGCATGCTCGATAGCAAGAGAGGCGATCCTCTCGGCGCAGGCCATGATGTCGGCCTCTGCGAGCGTGCCTGCATGCACGGCGTCGAGCGCCTGCTTCTCGAGATGCGGGGCAGCACCCGGCATCGCAAGGTCGCAGGTCGCCGCATAGGCTTTCGCCCTGTCGTGCATGCCGCCCCAGTCTGTCGTTATGGCGCCGTCGAAGCCCCACTCGTCGCGCAGGATCTCGCGCAGGAGATGCTGGTTGTCCGAACAGTAGATGCCATTGAGCATCACGTAGGCGCTCATGACCATCTCAGGCCTGGCGTCCTTCACGACCATCTCGAACGCCCTGAGATAGATCTCGCGCAGGGTCCTCTCGTCGATGAGGCAGTCATTCGAGAATCTCTTGTATTCCTGCGAGTTCACGGCAAAGTGCTTGATGCAGGAACCAGTGCCCGTCGACTGGACGCCGCGCACATAGGACGTCGCAAGCATACCCGTGAGGTAGGGGTCCTCCGAGAAGTACTCGAAGTTCCTGCCGCAGAGCGGGCTCCTCTTGATGTTGAGTCCCGGGCCGAGAACCACACCGACCCCGAGTGCACGTGCCTCGGTGCCGATAGCGGCACCCATCTTCCCGACGAGCTCCTTGTCCCAGGTCGAAGCTGCCGTCGAGAGGGACGGGAAGCAGGTTGCCGGATCCGATTCCGTCATGCCCTTCGCATCGGTTCCCGGCTTCTGGTAGCGGAGGCCCGACGGGCCATCGCTCACCGTCAGTGCCGGCAGATTCTTCTCGGGCAGGGCCTTCGTGCGCCAGAAGTCAGCACCGACACCAAGCGCTACTTTCTCTTCGAGCGTGAGTGCGGAGACGATGCTCTCTGCCTTCTTCTTCGTGCTATCGTCCACGGATGCGCTCCTTCGCTAATCCTTGCAGCTCATGTGATAGGTACCGGCACCGACCGTCCGCTTCGCGCCATCAGGCAGTTCTATGTCGCAGGACACATTGGCAGGAACCGAGATATCGAAGCTCCAGCCATCCTCGGTCCTCTTCCAGCCGGACGCCACGGTTCCATAGATGCTGTCGTATTCTGCCTTCGCGAAGGCGAGGTCTCCGCCGGGATGCGGCGCGATATGGAAATGGCGCTCGCCTGTGCATTCGATGCCGCACATGCAGCGAAAGAGCCAGGCGCAGATGGCGCCCTTCGAATAGTGGTTGAGCGAGCCGATGCCGCCCTGTGCTGCCGTGCCTTCCCACGACTCCCACACAGTCGTCGCTCCGAGCTTCGGCATGCAGAGCCACCCCGGCAGCTCCTCGTTCTCGAGGAGGCGATACGCTGCCTCGAGGTCATACGCAGACAGCACGTCGAGGATGAGCGGCGTCGAGAGGAAGCCCGTGCCGATCCTCCAGCCGTAGTGGTCGAGCGCCGTGAGAAGACGCTTCTCGGCAAAGGACGTCTGCTCCTTGTCCAGGAGATGGAAGGCAAGCGGACGCACGAGACGTGCCTGCCTTTCCGTATCGAGCGTGTACTCCTGGAGGCGCGAGAGCTCCTGGTAGGCAAGCCGGCACCCATCCGCGTAGCGCTGGTAGAGCTTCTCATCGTCCAGATGTCCAAGCTCGTGGGCGATCTCTGCCATGCAGGACATGACTTCCGCCGTATAGGCCGTTGCGACCTCGGGGTGCGGTGCCACGGTATCCTTCCAGTCCATCTTGTGGACATCCTCGGGCTCTGCCCACTCGCCGTAGCATTGGCCGGTGTTCACGAGGAACTTGCGTGCCTCGCGGGAGAGCACGATCCGCTTCGAGAACGCTCCCCTCTTCCCGCATCTCTTCATCATGAATCCCGCGTAGCGCTGCATGCCAGGATAGAACTCGGCGAGGATGCTCGGGTCATGGTAGTGCTTCCAGTAGCGATACGGGATGAGGACGCCGGCATCTGCCCAGCCGACGGAGCCGTCGAGGAACTTCATGTAGGAGTCCACGCCGCCATACGGTGCTATCTGCGTGAGCGCGCCATCCTTCCGCTGGGCATCGTAGAGGTCATGCAGCCATTTGCGTTCGAACGTCTCGCAGTCGAAGAGGTAGGAGAACGTCTCGAAGAAGATCTGCGCATCTCCTGACCAGCCATGGCGCTCGCGGGTCGGGCAGTCCGTCGGGATATCGAGGGAGTTTCCCTTCGTCGACCAGACCGTGCACTCGAAGAAGCGGTTCAGCAGGTCGTGCGAGCTCTCGAACATGCCGGTCCTTGGCATGTCCGAATAGACAGCCTCGGCAAAAAGGTCTCCCTCGCCGAGCTCCGTATCCGTCTCCACCTCGATATAGCGGAAGCCGAAGACAGAGAAGCGCATCTCGTAGTCGTTTGCCCCTTCGCGGCAGACATACTCGACCTGCTGGAGCGGCGTCGCAAAGCCTTCGCGTGTGCACTGGATGTTCTTGAGCGTGAGGTTGCCTTGCGCATCGAGCATCTCGCCGGCACGCAGGAGCACATGCTCGCCTGCATGCGCCGACACATGGAAGCCGATCCAGCCTGCGATGTTCTGGCCAAGGTCGAAGAGGAGCCTTCCGTTCGGCGCCCTGTGCATCTTGGGCACGAAGCGCTCATGCGCCGTCACGGGGACGGAGTCCGAAGCCGTCGGCTGGACCTTGCAGGAAGCAAGCCTCGCATGGCCCAAATAGCTCGGTGTCCTGGTCGCGTCGACGATCTCGCCGTCCTTGTTGTCGGCGAAGAGGATCTCTCCATCATCCGACCATTCCCAGTCCCTGCCGGAAGCGATGCACTCGGTCGTGCCGTCTGCATACTCGATCTCGAGCTGGGCCAGAAGCTTCGTCTGGGTGCCGAACTGGTTCAGAAGTCCCCAGGCACCGGTCGAGCCGCGGTACCACCCATCGGCGAGCTGGACTTCGAGGGCATGTGCGCCTTCCTGCACCATGTCTGTCACATCATACGTCTGGTAGTGGATGCGCTTGCGGTAGTCCGTATATCCTGGCGCCATGCACCAGTTTCCCACCTTCTGGCCATCGATCCTTGCCTCGTAGAGGCCGCAGGATGTGATATAGAGCCGTGCCCGCACGGCCTTCTTCGCGGTCTCGAACTCCTTGCGGAAGCAGTCGACCGGGAAGCGTCCCTCGATGATGGGCTCTGTCACGACCTGGTCAGGCTTTGCCGGATGCATGGCAGCAATCATCTGCTTGAAGTTGCCCACAGCGCTTGCCTTCTGCGTCGGCACGTCGTAGTCGCCCGAGATCCAGGATGCCTTCCAGTCGGAAGGCTCGAGGAGCCCCATCTCGATCGTGGCCGCATCGGAGAAGGGGCCGGCCTCGCCCTTCTCGTCCCAGACGCGCACCTGCCACGTCACGCGCTCGCGGCTCGCAAGCGGAGCTCCCGGCCACGCAAGCTCCATAGAGGCAGACTCGACCTTGCCGGTATCCCAGAGGACACCGCCATCAGCATTCCTTGCAACTGCCTCATACGCGCTCTGGGAGATGCCGTCGGCATCCTGCCAACGCAGGCGCGGACACACGATATCGATGCCAAGAGGGTTCGTGAGGCAGGCTGCCTCGAGTTTGACTGCATGCATGGCCTAGTCCTCCTTAGCGGTTGCGGCTGCCTCGTGGCGGCTCTTGATCTCTGCCTGCTCCTGGTCGATCGTCTTCTCCACATCGAGCTTCGAGAGCAGGAAAACGATAACGACGGAAGTGATGATGTCGAGGACGAGGAAGAAGAACACGAAGACAGCCTTCGTGGCATCGGACTGCTGAGCGGCAACGGTCACGCCGTCCACGACCGAGGGCGGGATATAGCCCGTGACGGAGAGCATGAGGTTGAAGACGCCGTTCGCGATACCGACACAGACGGTCTGGATGATCGAGTAGATGGCGCTCGACAGTCCGTCGCAACGGAAGCCGAACTTCCACTCGCAGTGGTCGAGCACGTCAGCGAACAGTGCCATGAACACATAGGAGGCAGGAAGGCAGCCGACATTCTTGATGAACTGGCCGACGAGAACGATCGGCATGCTCGTCGGGAAGAGGGCACAGATGGCCGAGCCGACAGCAACGATGATGAAGCCGACAAGCGTCGTGTTCCTGAGGCCAGCGCGCTTCGCGATGGGCCAGACGGCGAAGATGCCCAGGCCCATCGGAATGCCGCCGATAACGTTCACGAGCGTCATGGTGATGCCGTCGTTGTAGGAGCCGAGCACGTAGTTGCAGTAGTAGAGAAGCGAGAGGTTCTTGAAGTTCATCGAGAGCGTGTAGATGAAGAGATAGAGCATGAGGACAAGCCAGTAGCGGTCATGCACGACGGTCCTGATCTGCTCGCGGAAGGGAAGCGGCTCTGCCTCTTCTGCCTCGCCCTGCTCCTCGGTCACGCGCTCGCGGGTGTAGTAGTACTCCATCAAGATCATGGGCAGGGCGACGGCGCCGAGGATCCAGCCCATCGCCGCCCAGGCCCCGCGGGAGGCACCGAGCACCGGCAGCACGAACATCGGGAAGAGCATTGCGATGATGATGCCGGTTGCCATCGTCATTGCTATGTTGTTCATGACAGAAAGGGAGCCGCGGGCGTCAGAGTCACGCGTCGAGAGCGGCACCATCAGGTTGTGCGCCATCGTATAGAACGAGTTAGCGCAGAGATAGAAGAGGTTGTAGGAGATTGTGACCCAGATGACCTCTGCGGCGATGCCGAGATCGGGCACTGTGAAGCAGAGCGCCGTGGTGATGAAGAAGATCGGGGCCGAGATCAGAAGATACGGGCGCGCCTTGCCCTGGCGCGTATGCGTGCGCTCAATGAGCTTGCCGACCCAGAGGTTCACGACCGCATTCGCGACCTTCGAGACGATCGGGAAGATGAGAAGGAAGAGCCCTCCCCAGACCAGTGTCAGGCCCAGGGCATCCGTGTAGTAGACATTGAGGTAGCTTGCAAGCACGGCATTCACAAGGGCAGGTCCGATCGGCCCTATGAGATACCCGAGGATCTTCTCCTTCGCGCCCACCTTGTCCGTCTTCACGCGCGAGTCAAAGATGTGCCTGTTCACGAATGAAAGTGCTATGCCGCCCGCCATGCTGTCCTCCCAATCAACTGGCCTAGTTTCTGATGCTGGCTCGACTTTACGGAGAACGGCATTTCCTGTATTTCATATCTGTTCTACCTTTACCATATCTGTTATCTTGGTCGCAGACGGCAGCAAACAGCAGATGAACGGTGGCATCCCATGGATATCGGAGACCTCGACTACGTAGCCCATCTCGTGTCAGACATCTCGATGATCCCGGTGCGTGCCTATACAGGGCACGAGAAGATCCTCATGTCCTCCCCCTCCCCCTTGCCGCAGGACCCCGCCGATGCGCTCCTTTCCCGCATGGACGAGGAGGCATCGGATGCCTTCTGCCTCGAGACGGATGACTTTGCACTCTATGGGTACATCAGGAAGGAGCAGATCCTCTTCGTCGTCGGCCCCTTCTACGACAGAAGGCCTGACGAGCTCTCGATCGAGCGCCTCGGCATCTCTCTGGGCGTCCTGCCCGACGAGATGGATGCCTGGAAGCATGCAATGGATGCGCTCGGCATCATGCCGCACGAGACCGCGCTTCTTGTCATCTGCTCCCTCGGCTTTGCGCTCACGGGACGCCACCTCACGGTCGAGGACCTTGCGATCAGCCAGCCTGCCCAGGAGACCCTCTCCCGCGAGCTTGCCCAGGAGGAGTTCGGCCGCAACACATTCCGCCCCGACGTGCGCACCCATTCGAGCCGCGAGGTCGAGCAGAAGATCTCGTCCTTCATCTCGCAGGGACGCCCCCAGGAGCTCAGGAGCTACCTCGCAAGCATCCCGACGTTCCGTGCCGGCACGCTCACGAAGAGCTACCTGCGCCACACGAAGGACCTCCTGATCGTCGAGGCGACGCTTGCCTCCCGCTCCGCTATCGACGGAGGCCTCGCCGAGGACGAAGCCTTGGGCCTCTCCGATGCCTATATCGGCCGCTGCGAGAGCATGCAGAGCACAAGCGACATCGCCGAGCTCGGCTGGCATATGCTCCTCGACTACGCAGAGCGCGTCGAGCGCCTGAAGATCGGAGCCGACCCCTCGCCTCTGGCCCGTGGCGTGGCCGACTATGTGCATGCCCATATCTTCGAGCCCATCAAGACCCAGGATGTGGCCGATGCGCTCTCCGTGAGCCGTGGCTTCCTCTCGACGCAGTTCAAGCGCGAATGCGGCATCTCCCTTTCCGACTACATCCAGCACGAGAAGATAGAGGAGGCAAAGCGCCTCCTCGAGAACACGGACCAGCCGCTCCTTGCCATCTCGACCTATCTCGGCTTCTGCTCCCAGAGCCACTTCAGCACGGTCTTCAAGAAAGCATGCGGCATGACACCGAACGAATGGCGGAAGCGCTTCGCCTAGAGGCAGGAGGACACCCATGAAGCAGTGCATCGTCGATGCATTCACAGAAGAGCTCTTCCGCGGCAACCCCGCTGCGGTCTGCCTTGTGGACGCCTGGCCCGAAGACTCCCTGATGCAGTCCATTGCACAGGAAAACGCTCTCTCAGAGACCGCATTCCTGCTGCCGCAGGAGGGATACTATGGCCTCAGGTGGTTCACGCCGAAAGGCGAGATCGACCTCTGCGGACACGCGACCCTCGCCTCTGCCTTCGTCGCCGATACGATTCTGCACGACAGCGCGAAGACGCTTGCCTTCGATACCCTGGGCGGCAGGCTCAAAGTCACGCACCGGGACAGCCTCTATGCAATGGATTTCCCTGCCTTCGCGATGGAGCAGATTGCCGTCACGCCTGCCATGGCAGAGGCCTTCGGCGCCGTGCCAGAAGAGGCCTGGCTCGGCGAAGACCTGGTCTGCGTCTTTGCAGATGAGGACACCATCCGTGCCCTCGCGCCTGACCAGACGAAGCTTGCCATGCTTCCCGGACTCATGCAGCATGCGACGACCCCAGGCAGAGACTTCGACTGCATCTCGAGGAGCTTCGGCCCCAAGATCGCGATACCGGAAGATCCCGTCTGCGGACGTGCCCATTGCCATATCGCGCCCCTCTGGGCAGGAAAGCTGGGCAAGGCCAAGATCTGCGCCTTCCAGGCATCGAAGCGCACAGGCATCCTCCAGTGCGAGGTGAGACCAGGGCATGTCGAGCTTGCAGGGCATGCCGTGCTCTTCAGCCAAGGCGAGCTTGCGCTCTAATCTGCATCCTTCTTCCTGTGGAAGACGATGAGGCGGTCCCAGACAAGCTCGGCATACGCGGGGCCTGTCCCGGTCTCTGGCTCCATATAGGCCCTGAAGGCACAGAAGAGCGGCTGTCCTGCATCTGCCCCATAGCATGCACCCTTCGGGTTTCCTGTGCCATACGGCACCTCGACCGTATGCCCGTCTGCCATAGTCCAGCCGGGGCGTGCCAGCTTGAACACATAGAAGTCGTCCGGGTCTGCGAGCTCAGCCGGCACATAGCCCTCGGCAGATCCTTCGAAGTCCCGGTCGTAGATGCTGGCGATGCCAGAAAGCCACGGCTTTGCATAGAGCACGACGTTGCTATAGGTGGCCTTGCCGCTCCTTGTATGGTTCACGCCGTAGACAACGCAGAAATCCTCGTCGCTCTCGAATGCGAAGTCTCCTGCCATAAGGTAGGCTGCATCGGGATTGTCTCCCTGCGAGTTGCACCCTGCCAGGTAGCCTGTGAGCCCTTCCGTCACGGCAATGCGGCAGGAGAGCTCTTCCACGTCGTAGTCCTTCCCATACTGCCGCATGAGCGCAGCGCGGATGGAGGCGAGCCCTGCCTTGACGCCTGCAACCCGCCCCGCCTCATGCATGCCGGTGCCCCGCGTGAGGAGAGGGCCTGCCGGTGCCGGCAGATGGAATGCCTTCTTCGGCGTCAGGCGCAGGACGACGGTCTCGTCTGCGATAGCGGAAAGCCATTGGCCGAAGAGGTCGGGATCTTCTGGCTGCGAGGCCCTCCCCAAGACCGCAAACGTGTCCCCGCCCTCATCCAGCCCAAGCGAAAGCACCTTGGCCGGCAGGAGGTGGAGATTGAGCTCATGCTCGGCGATACCGAGACTCTGGAGCGCCACCGTCACGGCCTCGGCGCAGTGCACATCGCCCGTGAGGAGATAGGCATAGGGCGCAAGATCGGAACGCGTTCCCTCATGCCTGAGCGTGCGGATATTCGCAGGCCTCCCCAGAGAGGCAAAGGAGGGATGGTATGAGATGGCGCCGTCTCTTCCGTCTGCCGTGAGGAGGACATAGCTCACAAGCGAATGGTAGACGCATGCCGGCGGCGTGTTGCCGAGGATGAGGATGGCCTCGTCCTCGCGGAGCTTCCAGGACCAGCCGACGGGGCTGAAGTAGGGGTTGGCAGGATAGGTCGCCCCATCTTCTGCCGCGATGCCCAGCTCCTCGTCCGGAAGCCCCGAGCCACAAGGCGCCTTGGCCGCTTCCTGTCCCGGTGCCAGCGGCAGGAACACGGCCGTATAGACAGAGCCGGCATTGTTGCCGAAACAGGAGGAAAGCCTGCCTTCGCTTGCCAGCGCCAGGCAGTCGAGCACCTGCATGCTGCCCCGCTGGACAATGAAGCCAGACGCGGCAAGCGCCTCCTCGACCGTCTCGGGTTGCTCTGCGAGCTCTTCGATCCTCATGGCACAGTCCTTTCAGGATAGCAGCGGGCCAGACTCCGGCCCATTGTTTCCTGAAGTATCCCTGCTGCCTTCTGCCAGCGCATCATCCTGAAGTATGAGAAAGGTCCGGGACTTCTATCCCGGACCCTCGTGCCTGCTCATTGGCTCTTCTAGATGTCGAGCTCGCTCACTTCCTTCGGATACTCGCGGAGCTCATCGGAATCGTGGAGCGGCGTCCAGACCTGCGCGAAGAACGGGTCGCGCTTGGCTCTCTCGCCGTAGTTCCAGCTTGTGCGCTCGCACACAGGGCACCAGTGGCCGCCTTCGAGCACGAGGCGGGGCGATGCCTCGAACTCATGGTCGAAGGCGCAGCGGAAGCGGAGCTTTGTCGTCCAGTCACCCTTCTTCATGTGTGTGGACAGAAGCTCGCCGCCACGGAACTTCGCAGCCTTCTGCATATCCTGAAGCGTGAGCTCGCTTTCCGGCTTCGACTCGTCGTAGCCGTGATCGATAGCAACGACCGTATCCCAATCCGTGAAAGGCTCCATCTCGCTCACCTTGGCAGGCAGTGCCTCCCAGACCTTCTTCGAGCCCCAGTAGGCATCGATGCGGTCTTCCATGTTTGCGTTGATGAAGTGGCGCGTACCATGGTCTGTATCGAGGAGCTTGTCGAAGGTCGACTTTTTGATGATCTTGCCCATCAAGGCTTCGCCGCCCGGAAGCTTCGTAAGCATGCGCGCAAAGCCGACCGTGGCAGGACCCATGGCCTTCAGGTATTCGTCGTAGAAGTACTGCATCGAGTCCTGCTGGAAGTGGAGATATCCTTCAAGCCTGTCTGAGTCGAGGTAGTACTGCCCGTGGAAGTTCCTTGTCGCCGTATAGCGCGGGTCGATCACATGGTCGAGGCTCTTGAAGCCGAGCGCTCCATAGAGCTCGCGGTACATCTCGATCGTCGACGTACGGCAGGAGGGGCCGCCGCCGATGTTGTAGATGTGTCCCCAGAACGAGGAGGCAAGCGTGCCCTTTGCCTCATAGTCGGCGAGATGCGCCATCGCACGTCCGGAGTCTCTATCCGAGACATACTCGAGCACGTTGTAGAGGCAGTTGTGGAACTGGATGGCATCGCGGATGCGCACCATCGCAGGGCCCATGATGCCGGTCTGGCGAAGGCTTGCCCAGCGTGCAAGGCCACTCTCGATCACGAGACGCTCGGCGGCGACCTTCGATACGGCATAGTAGTCGAACATCGATGGCTTGATCGGGTCTCCGACACGTCCCCAATGGATCGGCGGCATGCGGTCCCCGGTCTCTGCGACCGTGCCGATGTAGACGAAGGCGCACGTCTCCTCTTCGCCGAGGTCGTAGATGGTCTCGATGAGGTTGCGGGTTCCGCCAAAGTTCACCTGCATGGCACGCTTCGGGTAGTAGTCTGCTGCAGGAGAGACGAAGGCAGCGATATGGATCACGAGGTCCGTGCCAGAAAGGCAGCGCTTCAAGGCTTCCCTGTCGCCGAGGTCGCCCCAGACGATCTCGAGGCCGTCTGTCCCTTCGAACGGCGCCATCTCCTTGCGGTTCTTCTCCGAGTCGCGCACGAGGACCACGAGGTCATATGCCTTGCCGACATCCGGCAGCATCTGTTTCAGGGATTCCATGCCCATGCCGCCCGAAGCGCCGGTCATGAAGACACGCAGCCTGCCCATGCTACTCCCCCTTCATCGAGATCGTCTTTGCCTTGCCTTCGGCCACTGCCATGGACAGCTTCACGGAGTCGCCGATAGCGGCGTCGATATCGTCGTCGGTGACGCCCAAGGGCACGGAGCCGAGATTGCGGTCGATGAAGAGGTCCGTGCACTGGATGTCGGCAAAGCGGACCATGTTGAGACCGCCATCGATGCCGCGCTTCTTCTGGTCGCGGCGCAGGTTCCAGCCGCCAATGGCATACATCCACTTCGGAATCGTCTTGATCGGCTTCGAGACGCCCATGTACTTCTCTGCAATCTGGAGCATCTCGTCCCAGTGCATGTTCCACCAGCCGATCGGGTAGCAGCGGCCGCCGTGGTTGCGCTCGATAGCGCCCGCAAGCGCCTGGCCGACCTGGCGCACCGTCACCATAGCCGTGCCACCCTTTGTCCAGAGCACGTTCTTCCCCATCTTCGCGATGGACTCGACGAGGAAGACCCAGACGGGGCGCCTGCCAGGCTGCGTGCCGAAGATGTAGGGAAGCTCGAGCACCGCAACATCGAAGCTGTCATCCGCAAAGCTCATGGCAGCCTCTTCCTGCTCGATGCGGCTCCTGATGTAGGGGTGCCACTTTGTGAGCTCCATGTCGGGGCGCGTCTTTGCGAGATAGGCGAAGTAGCTGCCGCAGATTGCGACATGCTTCACGCCGCACTCCTTCGCAAGCGGAAGGAGGCGCCTGATCGGGTCGATGTTGAACTTCTTGTACATGTCATAGATCGGAGCCGGACCCTCGACGCGCTCGTCGACGCCTGCTGCGAAGACGAAGGCATCGCAGCCACGGAAGTGGTCCCTGAGCTCGTCGTCTGACATCTCGAGGTAGTTGCCGAACTCGATCTTCATCTCGGGAGGAAGCGGCGCCCCTTCCGGCAGCGGCGGCAACGCGAGCGTTGCCACCTCGTGGCCACGGGCTATGAGCTCGCGGGCCGCCTCGCTTCCCAGAAGTCCTGTGCCGCCGATCATGAACACCTTCATGGAGATCCTCCCGCCATCCATCCTGCTGTGCAATTGCAGGACACGATAGCGGGAGGAAATCCCTCTGTCTTATGTTTCTGTCTTCATTCTTTCGTATCTGTCATATCTTCATCGCAACAGGAAACTCTCCCCGCTGCCGGGAAAGAGACTTACCATAAGGCGGATCGCAGATACAGGAGGCAGCCCATGGACATCAAGATCAAGCGTCCGTATGTAGCAGCAGAGCCGGATGACGGGTACCGTATGCTTGTGGACAGGCTCTGGCCGCGCGGCATCAAGAAGGAGAACCTCGCAATGGACGAGTGGGCGAAGTGCTTCGCCCCTTCGACCGAGGCCAGGAAGGCCTTCGGCCACAAGCCCGAGAACTTCGAGGCCTTCCGGCAGCAGTACCTCGCCGAGCTCGATGCCTCGGACGAGGCAAAGGCAGAGGCAGCAAAGCTCAAGGAGCTGGCACCTGAGACGATCACGCTCCTCGTCGGCGCGAAGGACCCGAATCTCAGCCAGGGTCCGATCTTGAAGGAGTGGCTCGAAGAGAAGCTCGCCTAGCTAGAATGCAGATGCCTCGATAGCAGCCGCAAGGAAGGCAGCTGCCCCTTCGCCCGCACGCGTGTCGTAGTACTCAGTGAAGCGCGGATCTGCAACATACATCTGCCCCAGCCCCACATGCATCTCATGCGTGAGCGGATGGTCCTTGCCCCAGTGCGCCTGGACCCAGGCCGCATGGTCGCGCACGAGCTGCTTTGCCTCGGGCCCCGATACGCTGCCTCTCTTCATGGCAGATTTCAGCTCCTCGATGATCCGCTCTTCGAGAGCACCGAGGTCCTGCCACTCCCCTTCCGTCATGTTCCTGACGGCGTCGTTTGCAGCATCGACCGCCTCATTGCCGTACTTCTCTCTCGCCTCGGCCCCATAGAGCTTCTCGTTCTTCTCTATTGCAGCCTCCTTGAGGCCACGGAACCGCTCTTCTGACTTCATCTTCTTTCCTTTCCTCACCGCTCCGAGCGTCCGCTCGGCGCATTCCCGTGCCCGACGCAGCACCTCCTCCCGCTCTTCGAGGAGCGCTATCTGCTCTTCGAGCGCCTTCTCCTCGTCGAACTCCGGTGACGCGAGCGCCCGCTTGATTTCTCCCAGCGGCATGCCGCAGGCCCGCCAGAGCAGGATCTGCTGCAGGCGCCGTTCGTCTTCCTCCGTGTAGACGCGGTAGCCGTTTTCCCCGCACTTTGGCACGAGCAGTCCCTTTTCGTCCCAGAGCCGAAGCGTCCTTGCGCTCACGCCGGCAAGCGCGCCCATCTCCTGGATTGTCCGTCCCCGCTCTCCCATAGGGCCTCCTCCCGCTTCCTGACACCAAGCATGCTAGACCCTGACGCTGCGTGAGGGTCAAGGGCCTCTTTCCCCTTTTTCCGGATCTGGCTTGACTTGCCTTTTTTATTGTACACAATTGTATTGTACGCAATGAATCAAGCGATTCGGAGGCTCTCATGTACGATTTCGACGTAGCGTTCATCGGTTCAGGTCACGCGGCATGGCACGCAGCGCTCATGCTCAGGAAGGCAGGAAAGCGCGTTGCCTTCGTCGAGGAGGATACCGTCGCCGGCACCTGCACGAACTGGGGCTGCAATGCAAAGATCCTGCTCGACACCCCCTTCGACTACGTGGACGGCCTCGAACGCTTCCGCGGCATGGGCATAGACGAAGTGCCTTCCGTCAGCTGGGAAGAGCTCATGGCATACAAGAAGAAGGTCGTGAACCCGATGCACACGGTGCTCGAGGGCATGTTCAAGCAGGCTGGCATGCCGGTCTACCATGCCCACGGCACGCTCGTCGATGCCCACACGATCGAGGCCGGATCTGAGCGCATCACGGCAGAGACGATCGTCCTCGGCACGGGCGAGCATCCAAGAAAGCTTGCCATCCCCGGCGCAGAATACATCCACGACAGCCGCGACTTCCTCGACCTCGACCGTTTCCCCTCCCGCATCGCCTTCATCGGCGCCGGCATCATCTCGATGGAGTTCGCTTCGATCGCCGCAAAGCTCGGTGCAGAGACGGCTGTCATCCAGCACGACCAGCGCATCCTCGGCATGTATCCCAAGAAGTACGTGGACCGCGTCGTTTCCAAGATGCAGACGGAGGGCGTCACATTCCTCCTCGACCATGATGTGCAGGAAGTGAAGAAGGCAGGAGACGCCTTTGAGCTTGTCTTCGCCGACGGCACGACGCTTTTGACCGACTACGTCCTCGGCGCCACGGGCCGCGAGGCGAATGTGGAGGGTCTCGGACTCGAAGCTCTCGGCATTGCCTTCTCCACGCGCGGCATCGAGGTCGATGACCACATGAGGACAGCCGTGCCGAACATCTACGCCTCGGGCGACTGCGTTGCAAAGCGCATCCCGAAGCTCACGCCGACCGCCACGTTCGAATCGAACTACATCGCCACCCAGATTCTCGGCCTCTCCGATGCACCCATCTCCTATCCCGCCATCCCGAACCTCGTCTTCACGCTTCCCCGCATCTCCCAGGTCGGCGTCACGCTCACGGAGGCAGAGGCACGCCCCGAGCTCTGGCGCACCGAGACCGTCGAATACGGCAAGCGTCTCCTCTTCGAGGCGAAGAACGAGGCAGACGCCGAGTTCACATTCATCTTCTCGAAGGAGACAGGCCTCCTTGCAGGTGCTGCGTTCTACGGCGAGGATGCCGGCGTCTGGGCAGACCTCGCGGCGCTCGTGATTGCCCAGAAGATGAGTGGCCTTGCGCTCTCCCAGCTCATCTTCACGTTCCCGACCGAATCCCAGGGTATGCTCTCCCTCCTGATTCCGCTCCTGCCCCTGAAATAGGACAATCTGTATAAGCTCCTCCTGCGGCCTGGCACATCCTCTGCCAGGCCGTTTTCATGCCAGAAGGACGCATTCCGTCAAATTGGCACCATTTTTCTATCATTTTTTTCCTACTATTCCGCTAGGTGTTGCTATAACCACGGAATTTGGGGAATGCACCCCGTACGCTGAGTCCCAGAACAGCAAACAGAACCGCCAGGAGGCACCCCATGAAAGAGACAGCAGGACGCACGTTCTCCATCGCAGACGAGAATCCGGCAGCCCAGGGCTGCACGATCTCCAAGGCCATAGAGGACTCGAACGGCAATACGATCTCCTACTTCAGCCTCGGCGCAGATACCGATATCTCGGCTGAGCTCTACACCTATCCGAAGCTCCACTATGTCCTTCAGGGCACGCTCGAAGAGACGGGCGCTGCTCCCGCCACGGTGAAGGCAGGCGAGGCCTACCTCACGCCGGTCGTTGTGCCGTCCGGCCAGCATGCGACCGAGGACACGGTCTATCTCGAGATCGCCCTTGCGAAGGATTCCGCAACGAATCTTCCCGCCGAGACGGGCACTGCCTTCAAGCTGGCAGATGCCGTGCCGTATGCCGAGGGCCGCATCGTGAACCGCGACCTTGCCCACAATGCACACCTCAAGCTCGTCGAGATGGCATTCGATGCCGGCACCGGCCTCTCCGAGCACGCCGCTCCGGGAGATGCGCTCCTGCTTGCCCTCGACGGCGAGGCGACCGTCATCTACGAAGGCAAGGAGCACGCCTTCCCGGCAGGCTCTGCCTTCAAGTTCGATGCCGGCGGCAGGCATGCGATCCGTGCCGACAAGCGCTTCAAGATGGCGCTCCTCATCTCCCTCGTCTGATAGAAACACGCTGCCAGAAAGGATGCAGATCATGGCAGAAGCGATAGATCTCGATGCCAGCGTCTATGAGACGTGCACGGCACACCCCGAAGTGAAGGACCTCATGGCAGAAGCCGGCTTCACGGAGATCGTGAAGCCCGGCATGCTGCAGACGATGGGGAAATTCATGACCATTCGGAAGGGATGCGGCGTCAAGGGCGTCGATCTCGACGAGCTTGTCCGCACCTTCCAGGCCCACGGACTTTCCGTCAAGGGCTACGAGGAGACGGCGAAGGCAGAAAAGCCTGCAGAGGAGGCAGCCCCTGCCTCCGAGCCGGAGAAGGCTCCTGCAGCCGAGACGCCGAAGAAGGCAACGACTGCAGTTGAGCGTGAGGAGGAGCTGGCAAGCTTCGTCTCCCGGCTTTCTGCGGGCGAGGACCTCGAGAGCGTCCGTGCCGACTTCGTGCGCGACTTCTCGGAAGTCTCTGCCGAGGAGATCGCCCACGCCGAGCAGAAGCTCATCGAGGGAGGCGTGCCGGTGCCTGAGGTGCAGAAGCTCTGCGACGTGCACTCTGCGCTCTTCCACGGCAGGACCGAAGAGGAATGCACGCTCTCGAACCTCACGCCGAATGCGCTTCCCCAGGGACACCCCGTCTCGATCCTGAAGCTCGAGAACACAGGTCTCGAGCAGGTGCTCGACATGCTCGATACGGCACTTATCGCAAAGGACGCAGACGCCGTGAAGCACGGGCTCGAATCCCTCCGCGACCTCAGGAAGCACTATGCGAAGAAGGAGGAGCTCCTGATGCCGCCGCTCTATGAGGCAGGCTTCACCGGCCCTTCCGATGTCATGTGGGGCGTCGACGACGAGATCGTGCACGAGCTCTCTGCCCTCTCGAGGAGCTGGGATGAAGAGACTGCGGCGTCCCTCACGCCGCGCCTCCAGAAGCTCCTTGCCCGCATCCGCGAGATGATCTACAAGGAGGAGCAGATTCTCTTCCCGCTCTGCCAGGAGAACTTCGACAAGGACACGTGGTATCAGGTCTACCGCGACCTCCCCGATTTCGGCTGGGCCTTCATCGCCTCTGCGCCGAAGTGGCTTGACGGCGAGGTCTGGGAAAAGCTCGAGGCAAAGAAGGAGTCCTCTGCTTCCGAGGATGGCTATGTGACGCTGCCGACCGGCAAGCTCACGGTCTCCCAGCTCGCCATGATCTTGAAGCTCCTGCCCGTCGACCTCACGTTCGTCGACGCCGAGGACCATACGCAGTTCTTCACGAACGAAGGCAAGGTCTTCGCACGTCCGCTCTCCTGCCTCGGCCGCGAGGTCTGGAGCTGCCACCCGCCCCGTGTCCAGCCGATCGTGCACAGCCTCATCGCCGACTTCAAGAGTGGCACGCGCGACAGCATGGAGGTATGGATGCCGAAAGAGGGCGTCCCGACCCGCGTGCAGTACCTCGCCGTGCGCGCAGAGGACGGCACCTACCAGGGCACGCTCGAGATCGTCCAGCAATTTGCCGACATCCAGGAAAAGCTCGAAGGCCTCGCAAAGGGTGGCGCAAAGCCGCCTGTGCAGGCATAGCTCCAAGCACAGAGAGACACGAGAAGAGGCAGCTCCCACGGGGCTGCCTCTTCTTCATGGATAGGCTATGCGAGCTTCTCCCTCAGAGCAGCAAGCATCTTGGCTGCGTCCCCGTCGACGAGGATGGCCTGCTTCTCGAGTGCACGGGGAGCAATCACCTCGCCGAAGTTCAGCTGCACATACGTGGCGTCCCTGTTCTCCTGTGCCATGCGCCAGAACGGGAACTTGATGATGGAAGGGGTATTGCCGCCGACGCCGATCTCGAGGAGCACGGTCCGTCCCTTGCGATGCTTCTTGAGGAACTTCTCGTAGCGCCTTGCCGCTTCATGCCAGCCCCTGTCCTCGACGAACCTGTCGTCGGAGCGCAGGTTCGGCACGAGCGGCTCTCCGCACCGGGGGCAGCGCGGCAGAAGATCCGAGGGAATGCGCTGGTGCTTCTGCTCGCGTACCATGGCCTCGACCATGTCCCTGTTGTCGTAAGTCACCTGGCGGCAGGGGACTGAGCACTGGAAGAGGCCATAGTCTCCCTGCGTATAGAAGAGCCGCGCCTTGTCTATGCCGGCGCGCTGGAACTGATGGTCCACATTCGTCGTGAGCACGAAGTAGTCGCATCCCTCAAGGAGCGCCACAAGGTCCTGGTAGGCCTTGCCCACGGGACACGCGTAGCGGTTCACCCAGATCATGCGGCTCCACCAGGCCCAGTAGGTCTCCTTGTCCAGGAAGGGATAGAAGCCTCCTGTATACATGTCCTCTATCCCGAAGCGGGCCTTGAAGTCGGCAAAGCTGCTCTCGAAGCGCTCGCCGTCGTAGGAAAATCCTGCCGCCACCGAGAGTCCGGCACCTGCTCCCACGAACACGGCGTCAGCCCCACGAATCGCTTCTGCTATGCGCTCCGTCTTATCCGAGAAGCTTCCTATAGATTCTGTCATCCACTGGCTTGAAGACATCGAAGATCACCTCTATATCAGATCCTGTTCTCTGTTTCCATTGCCTGACGCAGGAGACCGCGGTCTTGGCCGCCTCCCTGTTCGGGTAGCGGAACTCTCCTGTCGAGATGCAGCAGAACGCGATGCTCCTGCATCCAGCCTCCTTTGCCGCATCGAGCGCGGAGGTGTAGCACGAGGCCAGAAGCCTCCGGTCTTCCAGAGTCGGCACGGGACCATAGACGATCGGCCCTACCGTATGGATCACGTAGCGGGAGGGCAGATTGAAGGCAGACGTGACCTTTGCAAGACCTGTCCCTTCCTCATGTCCCTGCGCTTCCATGAGCTCGGCACAGGCAAGCCTCAGCTCGATGCCAGCATAGGTGTGGATTGCATTGTCGATGCAGCGGTGGTTCGGCACGAAGCAGCCGAGCATCTGGCTGTTTGCGGCATTGACGATTGCGTCGGCAGCGATCCTCGTGATGTCGCCCCGCCAGACTGCGAAACCTTCCTTGGTGACAGGGATGCCCTCCACAGGAACTGCCCCTCCCCGCTCCTGCAATCTGCCGGCAAGATACTGGTCCTGCACGGAGAGAAGCTCGGTCGAAGCCGGCTCAGGCGGGCGCACGTTCACGAGCGCCCGGAGCAGGAGCCTCTGGCCTTCTGCGTCTTCCGGAATCTCGAGTCCCGCAACGTCGCCTCTCTCTGCTATGAGCTGCTCGATGAGCCAGAGGCGCCGTTCGTCCTGTGTCATGTCCTTCATCGCATCCATCCTCTCTGGAACTTTCCGGAGTTCGCGAGCTCCGAGCGCGGCGGCATGGGCTCTGCGATATCCCAGTGCCCTGCGATGCAACCCTTTCCATCGCTCTCACGCTCAATCTGCCCGCTTGTCTGAGTGCGTGCTTCCCCCTGTTCTGGGGCCTCATCTCCTCCTGCCGCTATGGACTATACCAAACCTGTAATATTTCTATTGACAACTTTTGTGTCACAACGTATATTACACATTGACAAGCAACGCCAGACCAGAGGAGAGGGCCATGGATGCACAGGCCTGTCTGCACATGCTCAGAGAGATCAAGGATGTGTCACTTGCAACGATCGATGAGGAAGGACATCCCGAGATCCGCATCATCGATATGATGCTCGAGGAGGAAGACGCCCTCATCTTCTGCACCTCGCGCGGCAAGGACTTCTACGTGCAGCTCGAACGCGATCCCCACATCGCAATCGATGCGCTCACGAAGGACTGGAAGATGGTGCGGCTCATGGGGAAGGCAGAGCGCATCAAGGACGATCCGCATGCCTGGATCGACCGCATCTTCGACGAGAATCCATCCATGAATGACATCTATCCGGGAGATGCCCGCTATGCGCTCGAGCCGTTCCGCATCGCAGAGGGAGAGGTCGAGCTCTTCGACCTCGGCGTCTCGCCTATCGAGCGCCACACGTTTGCGCTCGGCGCAGCCCATCCCAAGCAGCGCGGCTTCACGATCGGCGATGCCTGCATCGGCTGCGGGAAGTGCGCCCGCGTCTGCCCGCAGAGCGCCATAGTTCCCGGCAGGCCCTACTCCATCATGCAGGACCACTGCCTCCACTGCGGCCTCTGCTTCGAGAACTGCCCCGTCAGAGCCATCAGGAGGAAGTAGATCCATGCTCCAGGAAATGTGGAACCTGCTCTGCACCCGCTGGGATTTCTTCGGCGGGCTCCTTGTAGAGCATATCGAGATATCGCTTGCTGCAATCGCAATCGCAATCGTCTTCGGCGGCCTTGCCGGCATCCTCATCAGCATCTACCAGAAGGCAGCGAAGCCGACCCTTGCTGTCATCAACTTCCTCTATACGATCCCCTCGATCTCGATGCTCGGCTTCCTGATCCCATTCTCGGGCGTCGGCGACACCACCGCCATCATCGCCCTCACGATCTATGCCCTGCTGCCCATGGTGAGGGCAGTGCATACAGGGATGACGAACGTGGACCCGGCCGTCATGGAGGCAGCGGAGGGCATGGGAAGCATGCGCTTTCAGATCCTGACGAAGATCCAGCTCCCGCTTGCCCTCCCCTATGTGATGAGCGGCATCAGGAACATGACCGTGATGACCATAGCGCTCGCAGGCATCGCCTCCTTCATCGGTGCAGGCGGCCTCGGCGTCGCCATCTACCGCGGCATCACGACGAACAATGCAGCAATGACGATGGCAGGAAGCCTGCTTATTGCCGCGCTTGCGCTTGTGGTGGATGCCGTGCTCGGCTTTGCAGAGAGACGCCAGAAGCTGCGCTCGAAGAAGGCCAAGCGCCAGAACCGCCGCATGCTTGTCGGTGCCGGTGCAGCAGCCATCCTCGTCGCAGCAGGCATCGCAGCGCCGCAGCTCTTTGCAGCTCCGGCAGATACGATCCATCTCGCGACGAAGCCGATGACAGAGGAGTATGTGCTCGGCGAGATGCTGAAGCAGCTCATCGAGCAGGACACAGACCTCAAGGTCGAGGTGACCCAGGGTGTCGGCGGCGGCACCTCGAACATCGAGCCTGCCATGGAGTCAGGAGACTTCGACCTCTACCCTGAATACACCGGCACCGGCTGGGCCATGGTACTCAAGCGCGATGGCACCTACGACGAGAGCCAGTTCCCGGAGCTCGAAGCAGGCTACGAGGAGAAGGGCCTCACCTGGCGCGGCATGTACGGCTTCGAGAATACCTATGGCATAGCCGTACGCGAAGACATTGCCGAGAAGTACGACCTCCATACCTATTCCGACCTTGCGAAGGTCGCAGGCCAGTTCACGCTTGGTGCCGAATATGACTTCTACGAGCGCGAGGACGGCTACGATGCCCTGTGCTCTGCCTACGGCATGAGCTTCGGCAAGACCATGGACCTCGACATCGGCCTCAAGTACCAGGCGCTCGAAGAGGGCAGCGTCGATGCGATCGTCGTCTTCACGACGGACGGCAAGCTCAGCCAGGCCAATGCCCGCGTGCTCGAGGACGACCTGCACTTCTTCCCGTCCTACGAGTGCGGAAACGTCGTGCGCGAGGAAGTGCTCGACAAGCACCCCGAGCTCGGATCTGTCCTCGACAAGCTCCAGGGCACGATCACGGACACCGATATGGCAGAGATGAACTTTGAGGTGGAAGAGGAAGGCAAGGACCCTGCCTCCGTCGCCACCGCCTACCTCAAGCAGAAGGGACTCCTGAAATGAGCGAGTACGCAATCGAGTACCGCGATGTATCGAAATCATATGGCGACACGCCTGTCCTCTCCCACTTCAATCTCAAGGTAGCGAAAGGCGAGTTCGTGACCTTCATCGGCACGTCAGGCTCCGGCAAGACGACGGCGCTCAAGATGGTGAACGGCCTCGTCGAGCCTACGTCAGGAGAGGTCCTCGTGAACGGCGAGGATATCAGAAGCCAGGACAAGATTGCCCTGCGCCGATCCATCGGCTATGCCATCCAGGGAAGCGTCCTCTTCCCGCATATGACGGTCGAAGAGAACATTGCCTATGTGCCGAATCTCCTGAACGGCAAGGACCACGAGAAGACGGCTGCCGCCGTGAAGAAGTGGCTCCATATCGTGGGGCTCGGAGAGGATCTTCTCGAGCGCTATCCGGCAGAGCTCTCCGGCGGCCAGCAGCAGCGTGTCGGCATTGCCCGCGCACTCGCTGCCTCCCCTGACATCCTCCTCATGGATGAGCCGTTCGGTGCCGTCGATGAGATCACGCGCGAGCAGCTGCAGGACGAGATCGTGCGCATCCAGCACGAGTGCGGCATCACCGTGCTCTTCGTGACGCACGACATCAACGAGGCGCTGCACCTTGGCACCCATGTGCTCGTGCTTGATTCCGGCAAGATCCAGCAGTATGGTACGCCCGATGAAATCCTCGCCCGTCCCGCCACAGAATTCGTGGCAAAGCTCGTCGCACGCCAGCGCAGAACATGCACCCTTGCAGACAGCCGGCTTGCAGACTGTGCCAAATCCGGCGCTGCCCAGGCAGAGGCCGCCCTCGAGAAGCAAGGACGATAGCAATGCAGATAACAAGCAGGCTGACCATGGCAGCGCACATGGTCTGTGCCATAGACTACTTCAGCCCTACCCAGCCCGTGACGAGCACCTTCCTGGCTGCAAGCATCGGCACGAGCCCGGTCATGGTGAGGACGATCATGGGCATGCTCAAGGAGGCTGGCATCATCTCTTCGAGCAAGGGCAAGCGTGGAATCAGCCTCGCACGTCCCCTCAAAGACATCACGCTCTTGGATCTCTGGCGCGCGGTCGACCAGACCGAGGCAGACTCGCTCTTCCACTTCCACGAGAACCCGTCTCCGCTCTGCCCTGTCGGCAGGAACATCCATGCTGCTTTGGACGAGGACCTCGAGCGTGCCCAGAAAGCACTCGAAGACCAGCTTGCCTCTGTCCACATGGACGAGGTCGAAGGCACAATCAAGAAGAGAAACGGGCTTGTTGCCTGAGCTGCCATTCAGAAGACAGAGCCATCCTGCAGGGAGCTTCTTCGGGGGCTCCCTGCACTTCTTTGAACACGTATTACATTTCAGATACCAGGCTGCATTTGACCCGCAACAAGTCACAGACGCGAAACCGTTCAGTTGTTGTTTTAGCCACATTTCAAGCTCAATCGTCCCGCCATCGTTACGTCTAGATGCACTTTCGTGAAACGGAACGGCAAATCCCGCCACCGATGATGTCCCCATCGCAGGAAACAAAAGAGGTTTCCTGCACCTTGATAGACAGGGAGGACATCATGAACGCAAAGAGAACCAGCAATGTCTTCGATGGCCTGCAGAATGCGGGCGGCCTCACCAGAAGGTCCTTCCTCCAGCAGACGCTCGGCTTTGCCGGCCTTGCCGCCGTCGGTGCATTCGGCCTTGCAGGCTGTTCAGCACCTGACGAGACATCCAGCTCTTCCTCCTCCACAAGCGCTTCGGGCACGCAGGTCGCCGTCGATGTCTGCAACTCGAATCCGCCATACTGCTACGTGGACGACAACGGAAACCCGGTCGGCTACGACGTCGATGTAATCAAGGCAGTCGACGACAAGCTCGACAATTACAGCTTCTCAATCGATGCCCTCGACTTCTCGGCAATGATCACCGCCTGCGAGTCGGGAGCGGCACCCTTCGTCTCGTGCCAGCTCGTGCCGAACGACGAGCGCAAGTCGAAGTTCATCTTCTGCGAGGAGCCGTTCACGCTCTCGCCCATGGTCTTCGCTGTCGCCGACCCCAACATCAAGACGCTCGACGATATGGCAGGGCGTTCGGTCCTTTCAAGTCCTGCGAACTATGAGTACGGCATGCTCGAAAGCTATAACAAGAAGTACCCCGACAAGGCGCTCGTGCTCCAGACGACTTCAAACACCACCCCAGCAGATGGCTTCAAGATGGTAGCAACCGGCCAGGTCGACGCCGTCCTCTGCTACGACGGCGGCTTCGATACAATCAACGATTCTGCCGGCACCGGCCTCTACAAGACCGACGTCGTGATGTGCGAATCCACCTATTTCATGTTCAACCAGTCACAGACCGAACTCAGGGATGCCGTGAACCAGGCCGTCAAGGACCTCAAGGCAGACGGAACTCTCGGCAAGATCGCAGAGCAGGATCTGGGCTGCGATGTCTTCACGGTCTACGCGGACTCGCTGACCGACAACGAGCTCATGAACGACTAGGCGGCAGCCATGACAAGTTCATATACCTTCACGTTCTCGCCAGAGCTCATTCCGCAATACATCGAGAAGATTCTGACCGCCATGCCGGTCACCATCTATCTTCTGGTGTACTCGCTCCTCTTTGGCCTCATCATCGGCTTTGTCCTGACCCTTATGCAGGTGAAAGGCACGCCCGCTCTGGCCCGCATCGCACACGGCTATATCTCGCTCATGCGTGGCGTTCCGTCTCTCGTCCTGATCTTCCTGCTCTATATGGGCCTCCCTCAGGCTTTCCCCGCTCTTGCGGCGCTCCCGAAGAGCACGTTCATCGTCACGGCAATGACCCTGATTTCGTCTGCCAACCTCGGTGAGATGATGCGCTCGAGCTACCTTGCCGTCGAGCAAGGTCAGACGGAGGCGGCGCTCTCCGTGGGCATGACGGAACGGCAGGCGCTCATGCGCATCGTGCTTCCCCAGGCTATCGCTATCGCGATTCCCAACCTCGGCAACAACATCATCTCGATCTTCAAGGAGACATCGCTCGCCTTCACAATCGGCACGCTCGACCTCATGGGACGCGCACAGGCTCTGGCCTCTGCAAACTATGGCGCGACCCGTCTTGAGATCTATGTCGCCGTAGCGCTCATCTACTGGGCCATCTGCCTTCTGCTCCAGCTTCTGACCACCCTGATCGAAACCGCCAGCTCGCACGGCCGCGCAGTCACAGCGTAGGGAGGGGAACATGAGCATCGATTGGTCATTCATCGCATCCGCCTTCCCGCAGGTGCTTGCATCCGTCCCGGTGACATTGCTCCTCGTCTTTGTCACCATTCCCATCGGCTGGGCGCTTGGCCTCATCATCGCACTGGTCAAGTGCGCCCGCACGCCGGTGCTTTCCCAGCTGTTCACGGTCTTTGTCTCGTTCATGCGCTCCGTGCCTATGATCGTCATCCTCTTCGCCTCGTACTATTCGCTGCCGCTCATCATCTATAGCTACGGCGTCTCCATCGGCCGCACAATCGATGTCTCGAGCGTGCCTCCTGAGGTCTACGCCGTTTCGGCCTTCGTGCTCGAACAGGCAGCCTATTCCTCCGAGGTCTTCCGCTCCGCCATCCTGGCTGTAGACAAGGGACAGCTCGAGGCTGCGGAATCGGTGGGAATGACAAAGACGATGGCATACGTGAGGATCGTGCTGCCGCAGGCCATCACGAGCGCCCTGCCGAACCTGAACGGCCTCTTCGTCGGCCTTGTCCAGGGCACGTCGCTTGCCTACTTTGTCGGCGTCTATGAGGTCATGGCAACATCGACGCTTCTGGCTACGAGCAGCTACGCCTACATCGAGGCCTATCTCATGGCAACGATTGTCTACGAGGTGCTGAGCTACATCTTCAACCGCATCTTCCGCCTCATCGAGGCCAAGGCTTCCCGCCATCTCGACCGCAATGCCCAGAATGCGGCGGCACCCGCTGAAGACACCATCCGCGCGACCGAGCCAGCTATCGCAGAACAATAGAGAGAAGGCAGCTTCCCATGTCTGATACCAGCTACATGCTTGAACTCAAAGGCATCCACAAATCGTTCGGCGACAACCATGTGCTCAAGGGTGTCGACCTGAGCGTCAAGAAGGGCGAAATCGTCGTTATCCTCGGTCCCTCCGGCTCCGGCAAGACCACCTTCCTGCGCACTATCAACTTCCTCGACCCTGCCGACGAAGGAACGGTCACCATCAACGGCTTCACGGTCGATGCAAAGAAGCACCGCAAGCGCGAGGTCATTGAGCTCCGCCGCAAGACGGCCATGGTGTTCCAGAACTACAACCTCTTCAAGAACAAGACCATCCTCCAGAATGTCATGGAGGGCCTCATCACTGTGAAGAAAGTGCCGAAAGCCGATGCAAAGAAGGCAGCGCTCGAGATTCTCGACAAGGTCGGTCTTTCAGAGCGGTGCGACTACTATCCCATCCAGCTCTCCGGCGGCCAGCAGCAGCGTGCCGGCATTGCCCGCGCCCTCATCCTCGACCCTGATGTCATTCTCTTCGACGAGCCGACATCCGCCCTCGACCCCGAGCTTGTCGGCGAAGTTCTCGCCACCATCAAGGACGTTGCAATGACCGGCATCACGATGGTCATCGTCACGCACGAGATCGCCTTTGCTCGCGAGGTCGCGACCCGCGTCATCTTCATGGAAGGCGGCAACATCGTCGAAGAAGGCAAGCCTTCGGAGATTCTTGTGCATCCGAAAGAGGCGCGCACCCAGAAGTTCCTCGAACGTGTCACGCACCCGATGGGCATCGGCGCCGAGCCGGCAGCCTAGGAGGCGGTCTCAATGCCAGATATCACATCGGCGACGGTCTGGACCGTGGCCTGCATGGCAGTGGCTGCCCTCATGGTTCCAGGCTATGCGCTCTTCGATCTTGGGTCGGTCCGCCGCAAGAACACGGCCGGCACCATTGTCCGCCACCTGCTCATCACGTTCTCCGCGATGCTTTCGTTCCTGTTCATCGGCTTTGGCCTCTCGTTCGGTGGCCAAGGCGGCTTCTTCGGCGTGCTCGACTTCTTCACGCTCGGAAACTATGGCCCCACCCTTCCGGATGGCGTCTCCTTCCCGCTCTTCGTGGCATCGCAGGCCGTGATCGTAGCCGTACTCGCCAACATCGTCTGCGGCTCGCTCTCCGGCAGGTCGAACCTTGCATCGCAGGTAGCTACAGGCATCGTTCTTGGCTTCCTTGTCTATCCCTTCGCGAACCGCTGGACCTGGGGCGGCGGCTGGCTTGCTGCCCTCGGCTTTCATGACTTCGCGGGCACCTCGTCGCTCAACATCTCTGCCGGCATCGTCGCGCTCGTCGCAGCGGCCCTCATGGGTCCGCGTGCCGGAAAATACGGCAAAGACGGAAAGGGCACGCCCGAAGCCCTGCCAGGTCAGAGCATGATCCTCTGCCTCGAAGGAACGCTTCTTGCCTTCGTCGGCTGGTTCGGCATGATGGGCATCTCGCTTGTCGTCTTCGGCACGGCATCGACCGAGTCTCTGGGCAATGCCTATCTCTGCATGCTCGTTGCCTCAAGCGTCTCGACGCTTTCTGCCATCTGCATCTCCCAGCTCCGCTACAGCTGCATCGATGTTCCCATGGTGCTCAACAGCCTCATCGGCGGCCCTGTCGCCGTCTCTTGTGCAGCGGATATCATGAATCCGGCAGCGGCTGTGCTTGTAGGCATCTGCGCTGGCGCCACCGTCATCTTCGGTTCCGAATGGGTGGAGCGCACGCTGCGCATTGATGACCCTGTCGCTACCATTGCGACCCATGGGCTCTGCGGCATACTCGGCCTTGCGGCAGCAGGCATCTTCTCTGACAACGGCCTCTTTGCCGGCAATCCGGGATTCCTCGGCATCGAGCTTCTGGGTGCCCTCGCTATCGGCGCCTGGGCAGCAGCCTTTGCCTGGGTCGTCCTCTTTCTTCTGCGCCGCAGCCATGACCTCAGGGTCATGGACGACGAGGAAGCACGAGGCCTCGGCCTTTCCGGAACGACGCTCGACAATGCCTTCGTCGCCTTCATGCCGGAGCTTGGATCCGATCGTGGCGGCATTCGCCGTACGCCCGATATCCCGCCCGAGAAGGCAATACCGCTTTCCCTCGAAGGAGGGGCAGACGACTGCCGCCTCAAGCTCGTTCAGATTGTCTGCCGTCCAGCCCGCCTCTCGGCACTTCGCGACTCGCTTGCGCAAATCGGCGTCACTGGCATGACCGTCGAGGATGTCCGAGGCTGCGGCGAGCAGCAAGGTGCACACGAGACCTATCGCGGACTTCCTGTCGACGTGAAGCTCATCCCGAAGGTCCGGGTCGAGGTCGTCGTCTCGAAGGTTCCAGCCGAGCGGGTCGTACGTGCAGCACGCCAGGCTCTCTATACCGGACACATCGGTGACGGCAAGATCTTCGTCTACGGCGTTGCAGATGCCGTGAAGGTGCGTACCGGCGAGCATGGATATGACGCTGTCCAGAGCGTCGACGAGATCACTGCCTGAGTGCAGCCAGAAAGAAGGAGCATCCGATGTCTTTCGATTTCACTTCCATCATGGAGCGCCATGGCAAGGACGCAATAGCAGTCGACGCTGTTGGCACAGGCGGCATGGCGCCGGCCGCACCAGACGAGGGCTTCGACACCATCCCCATGTGGGTGGCCGACATGAACTTCCCGACAGCCCCCTCCATCACCCGTGCCATCATCGATCGTGCCCAGCATCCAGCTTTCGGCTACTTCGCTCCGCGTGATGAATACTTCCAGTCCATCATCGACTGGCAGAAGAAGAGAAACAGTGTGGAGGGCCTCACAAAGGAGGATATCGGCTACGAGAATGGCGTGCTCGGCGGCGTGGTCTCAGCGCTTACCGCCTTTGCGGCTCCAGGCGACGCCGTGCTGCTGCATAGCCCTACCTATATCGGCTTCACGCACTGCATCGAAGCAAACGGCTATCACATCGTGCTTTCCCCGCTCGTGAAGGACTCGGCTGGCATCTGGCGCATGGACTATGCGGACATGGAGAAAAAGCTCGAGGAGAACCACATCCATGTCGCCGTCTTCTGCTCTCCTCACAATCCCTGTGGGCGCGTCTGGGAGCGCCGCGAGATCGAGCGTGCCATGGAGATCTACAAGAAGCACGACGTGATGGTCATCTCCGATGAAATCTGGTCCGACCTCATCATGCCCGGCTTCAAGCACATCCCGACACAGTCTGTCAGCGAAGACGCAAAGATGAGGACCGTTGCCCTCTATGCGCCAAGCAAGACCTTCAATCTTGCAGGACTTGTTGGCAGCTACCACATCATCTACAGCAGCTATCTGCGCGACCGCGTAACCTCGAAGAGTGCCAAGTGCCACTACAACTCGATGAACGTCCTCTCGATGCATGCCCTGATTGGCGCCTATGGTGCAGAAGGAGAAGCCTGGCTCGACGAGCTCCTGAAGGTGCTGGACGAAAACATCCTCTGGGCTTGCCGCTACATCGACAAGCATTTCGAGGGTGTAAGCGTCAGCCGGCCGCAAGGCACCTACATGCTCTTCCTCGACTGCACCGAATGGTGCAAGGCGCATGGCCGCGACATCGACTGGCTCGAACATGAGGGATGGCGAGTAGGCGTGGATTGGCAGGATGGCCGCGCCTTCCACGGTCCATGCCATATCCGTATGAACTTGGCGCTTCCGCTCTCGCGTGTCCAGGAAGCCTTCTCGCGTCTCGACCGCTATGTATTCAATGCGTAATACCACTCCCCACTACACGAGCAACAGCTAGTCTCCCCTTTTGGAAGGCCCCTCCGGGGGCCTTCTTTCTGCACAATGCCTGCATAGATGCAGACAGGCATCTCCCCACGTCCTTCCAAATCAAGGCATTGCATGAGCCGCTCATGTTCCCCCTAGCTACTGGTAAAGACCGCGAAACGCGGCCATACTCGCAGCAGAAAATACGGCGAAAGGAACGCTCATGCATTATTCGGAAGGCGCCTTGTGGCGTCCCCTCTTCGAGCAGGACATGGAGATCCTCCAGGTGGCGACAGGATGCTCCTGGAATGCCTGCAGGTTCTGCGACATGTACCACAAAGGCTTCCATCCCTCTCCCATGAAGGAAATTGAGGAAGACATCGATGAGCTCTCGCACCTGTGGCGCGTGCCTCCCCGCATCTTCCTAGGTGGCGGAAATGCCTTCCATCTGGATACGACATTCCTGCTCGATGTGCTTGCGCTCATCCATAGAAAGCTCCCCCGCGTCCAGAGCGTCGGCTGCTTTGCCCGCATCGACGATATCGCTCAGAAGTCAGATGAAGAGATCTCTGCCCTTCTGGCACAGGGCATGGATCTCATCTCAATCGGTGCAGAGTCAGGCTACGACCCGGCCCTTGCCTCCATGCACAAGGGCTTCACGTCCAAAGACATCATCGAGCAGTGCTCCCGCCTCGATGCAGCAGGCATGCGCTATGCCTTCTTCTATATGGCAGGCTTGGCAGGGCATGGCCACGGCATCGAGAACGCACAGGCAAGCGCTAAGGTCTTCGGGGCAGTCAATCCTTCCATCCTCATGATCCATACGCTCAATATCTTCGACGGTACGCCTCTTGCGAGGAGCAGGGGTGAGGGCAGCTTCGTGCCTGAGACCGAGATAGAGATTATGCAGGAGCTCCGCGAGCTCTATGCCACCTATCCCAAGCATGTCCGCATGCTTGCGCTCCACTATGCAAACACCGTGACGTTCGACGGCTATGTGCCAGAGCAGCGCGACCAGATTCTCGAGCTCATGGACAGCCAGATTGCAAAGGCAGACGAATCCCGCCTCGAAGCATTCCGCCAGAGCATCAAGTCGATCTGAGAGGATATGGTGCACATCCGCCCCGAGCGTCTGAACTCCGCAATCGGGGCGGCATTCATTTTCTGCTGGCTTTCAGTCGGCTATACCCGCCTTCTCTAGCATATCTTCCAACGCATCGAGTGTTTCAGCAAACGAGATATCTTCAGCATACGTATGCTTGGCTGCGTATTCAGCCCATCTCAGCTTTAGCTTCTTATCTACCCTCATCCTATGGACCACATCGGACGTACAGCCAAGAAACGAAAGCGTATTGCGCTTGGTACAGGTAGCAAGAATGGCTTTCCGGAAATCTTCCAGAGAGACTTCCTTCCCCTTAATACGCCAAAGCTCAAAGAGATCATAGAAATCACGCATGCGCGTTGTTTTTGATATTGCGCGCAAGCACTGTTTCGGCCTTCTCAGCAAGAACTGTCTCGAGAGGATAAGCCATAACAGCTGCATGTCCTTCATCGAAGACGAATGGGTATTCATACAGCACTGCTCCAGGCGTGATAGCATCACCCGTCGTTACATCGATGCTCAGGGGCACATCAAGCGGATCATAACGAGCCTTCAGAAAGGCCCGAATGCCAGGATAGTCGTCTGTCTCGCGAATATCCTCTGTGCGAAGCAACTCGAATTTGATGTCATCATCCAAATCGATGCTGCAAACCTCGCTGAAGACCAGCTGGGCAGACTCGTGATTCAGGCCGAATCCCATCACCGTCGTATCAAGATCTTTCGTCGTTCGCTTATCGACACCGATAAGCGAACCGATAAGCATACCTCCCTTGATGATGACAGAGCTCTGCCAGCGTGAATGTGCCAGCCGGTCTACGAGCCGTTCAAGCATGTAGTTCTGCAGCATGAGCTGTGGGGATACGCGCGCCGCTTTCGCCCTGTTGTTTATCAAGGCCTTAAGCTGCATTGCATTCCTTGTTTTCATAGCAACACCTCGAGATAGGTACGGAGCTTTCTTGAAACGCCAAGTTTGACTGCGTAGTCCTCGAGCTTTGCCAGGTCACGTTCCTTCGACCGAACATAGTGCTTCATGGCAGGACCAGCAATCTGCATATCAGGAACAGCATTTCCCCGGAACATGTCACAAAGCGAGCGTTCGGCCCCATAGCCCCATACATGGTTGCCATATGGTGTGACGAGGGTAGTCTTGCCCAGCTCATGAAGTCCCTTGGGAGAGCTCCGCGTTAGCAATCCAAAGCTGCGCGGGCGCGTGGGATTGTATCCATAGGGAAATGTCATGTTCAGAGCTTCAGGTGCCTGATCGGACAACCCCAGTAGATACAAGGAGGTATCGTGCGAGAAAATGCCGCGCGCATAGCGATGCTGCGCGACGACATACTCATCTTCCCAAGTCTCCGGCAAGCAGTAGAGGCCACGATCAACGTGGATAAGCCTTCCGTCTAAAACTGCCTGCCCCAGTTCACGCCGCTGGATGCCGAGCTCTGATGCTTCTTTTGCTGAGATAAATCCGTTGTTGCTCTTTGCTAGCTCGTCCAGTCCGTCCATATTCTTCCTCGCGAGAACAATTATACTATAAGTTACCTCAATTTATAGCATGAATGTTCAACAGCCCCATCGCCGATACGCCGTGTTTGTCTGGCTGATACAGTCGCATCTACCAGAAGGAGCCGTATAATCAGTCCACATAACGGCAGACAAGCGGAAAGGACCATATCGCATGGAGCTTCTGGAACAGCGCATCCTCAAGGATGCTTCCGTCAAGGAAGGCAATGTCCTCAAGGTCGATTCGTTCCTGAACCACCAGATAGACATGGAGCTCCTGCACGAGATGGCGCTCCAGTGGAAGCACGACTTCGCCGATGCTCCCATCAACAAGGTCCTGACCATCGAAGCCTCCGGCATCGCGATCGCCGCTGCCGCAGGCATCGTCTTCGGCGTGCCCGTCCTCTTCGCGAAGAAGTCGAAGTCCATCAACATCGACGGCGAGGTGCTCTCGACCCAGGTCGAGTCCTTCACCCACAAGAACATCTCCACGGTCATCGTCTCGAAGCGCTTCCTCGGGCCTTCCGACCACGTGCTGATCGTCGATGACTTCATGGCAAACGGCTGCGCGATGGAAGGCCTCTGCGATCTCTGCCACCAGGCAGGAGCGACCGTGGAAGGCATCGGCATCGCTGTCGAGAAGGGCTTCCAGGGCGGCGGCGACCGCCTGCGCAAGCAGGGCTACCGCGTCGATTCCTTGGCTATCGTCGACGCAATGGATCCCGCAACCGGATCCATCATCTTCAGGCATTAGGGCAGGCTCAGAACAGACAGAGGCGCCCGGAGAGCACATCTCCGGGCGCCTCTTCATCTCTGGAACAGCTTGTCTTACATCTCGCTGTCTATATCGTGGATGGCCTTGATGGTCCTTACGACTCGGGCATCGCGGTCGCGGTAGGACTTGGCGGGATCCGGATAGGAGCCGCAGAGGCCCTCTCCCGATTTGACGCCGAGCTGTCCCTTCTTCACCTTGTCCGTGATGACAGGAGAGGCTGCCGTATCGTTGCAGAGCGTCGGGAAGATGTTGTTGAACACATAGGCAGAGACATCGAGGCCGACGAAATCGCCGAGGCGGCAGGGACCTTCGAACGTGAAGCGCGGGCCATACGTTGAGACGATTGCCTTGTCGATGTCCTCGAAGCTCGCGTAGCCCTCCTCCACCATATGGCAGGCCTCGCGGCTGAGCGCTGCCGTGAAGCGGTTGATGATGAAGCCAGGGATGACCTTGGAGAGGACGGCAACCTGCTTGCCCGTATGCTCGAGGAACTCCTTGATCGTGTCGACCGTCTCATACGTCGACTCAGGTCCGCGCACGACCTCGACGAGCGGCATCACATAGGCCGGGTTGAAGTAGTGGGTGATAAGGAGGCGTTCCGGCTGGGACACCTTCACGAACTGATAGATGTCCATGGAGGACGTATCGCTGCCCAGAATTGCATCGGGACGTGCTGCTGCATCGATCTGAGCAAAGACCTGCGCCTTCACATCCGGACGCTCTGCCACGTTCTCGACGACGTAGTCGGCATCTGCCACGGCCTCTGGCAGGTCGGATGTCGCATGGATGCGGTCCAGAACCTCATCCACCTCTTCCTTCTTGGCCATCCCGTACCCGACAAGGCCTTCCATGTTCGAGCGGATGTGCGCCATTGCCGTCTCGAGATGTGCCGGCGTGCGGTTGTAGAGCCAGACCTCATTGCCGTTCATTGCGAAATGCTGCGCGATGCAGAGCCCCATCGTGCCGGCGCCGACGACGGCGACCTTCCACTCATCGAAATTCCTGTCCATAGCAGTCCTCTCCCATCCTTGCGAGCAGAGCCTCATTCAGCCGAAAGAAGTGTATGCGCCCGCATGCTGCGCAGATGTGCCGTCCGCCGACGCGAGACAGCAGAGGAGCAAAGAAGAGACAGCAGGGACTGCCCGTGATACAGTCTGTATCACGGGCAGCATATGAGATAGGAGACAGGCATGGAGAGCTGGACAGACGAGGAGCTCATGTGCGAGTGCCTTGCCCTCGCGCTCATCGACCTCATGGACACGCGTCCACTCTCCGCAATCAGCATCTCCGAGCTCACGAAGCAGGCTGGCGTCTCGAGGGCCACGTTCTATCGCCACTTCGCTTCGGCGGAGGATGTGCTCGAGCGCTACATTGCCTGCATCATGCGCACCTACGAGCGCGAGGTCGTGCATGGCCGCGGCTTTGCTGCCTACATCGTGCCGGAAAACATCGTCCTCATGGCAGCCTATTTCCGGAAGCATGCAAAGCTCGTGCAGGTCCTGCTTGCCCGCAATATGGGAGACTTTCTGCGCAAGCCCATCGTAAAAGGCGTCCTTGCCCTTTCGCTCAGAATCGAAGCAGATCCGAAAGAGCGCACGCTTGCCATCGCCTACGCGAATGCGCTCTTCGGCCTTCTTGCCCAGTGGGTCGAAGACGGCATGAACGCAGCGCCTGAAGACATCGCCTCCACGCTCTGCGAGCTCTTTCAGAGCCGCATGAGGAGGATGTAGCTAGACCTTCCCGCACTTGCCGCACTTCGTGCAGCCATTGCAGATGGGACGGCTCGCGCACTCCTGGCACCAGTCCGAAAACCAGGGATGCCATCTCTCCTCTTCGGGCACGGCAAGCCCTATCGGATAGCGGAGGTCGAACTCTTGCGGCTTTCCCTCGTAGTTCATGCCTGACTTCCATGCCATGACCGATTGAAGCCTCTTGTCCGGCAGATGGTAGCGTCTGCCATCCTTCACGAAGATCGTGCCGGTCTCAATGAAGGCAAAGGTCACGTCGTGCGCAACGCACTCCGCACGCAGTGCTTTCACCCAGTCGAAGCTGCAGGGCCGGCATCCGTCGTAGTTCTCTCCTCCGCAGACGACCCGCTCGATCTGCCCTGCGTCGAGATACTTCCCTATGCTCACAGGTCCTATGAACGGAGCGCACATGATGCCCTTGTGCTGGAAAGGCAGATCCAGCAGGAGCGGAATCCTCTCATCAGCACGCCTCTGGTTCTCGCATGTGACATTGAAGAAGACATTCCTCCAGCCCACTCCCCAGTCGGGAGGAAGGCAGTCACGCACCCGCTCCGGCCGCTTCGTGAGGAGGAAGAACACGACATCTGGCCGCTCCCTCATCATCTCCCAGGCGTCGTCCCGCCAGGCATCAGCCTCCTCGAGGAAGAAGTCTGAGGTCATGCATACTCTCAGGGTCTCTCCGCTCTTGATGCGGAAAGCACCCGTCCTGTCCTTCTGCACCGGCTTGTCGAAGTCTGCCTTCGTACGGCGGATGGCGCTTCCGTCCTGCCCGCGGAGCCCGTCAAGATAGTACATGTAGCAGTGCGCACAGCCCTCCGAGCACTTCCTGCACCCATGCCAGGGATTCCAGATATCGTGCATGCTCATCTATCAGAGCCTGCACCTTTTGCATCGATGCCGGAGAGCCAGGAGAAGAGCCGCTTCAGAGGCACGAACGTGTCGGGGTCCTTGCGGTGCATCGTGACCGTGCCGATCATGTGCTGCCAGCGAGGATCTGCAATCGTCTCGAGCACGGCCTCTGTTCCATGCCCCCTGAGCGCCTCCACGAATGCCTGCTGATGCGGATAGGGGCTCAGGGTATCGGAGCTTCCCTGTATCGCAAAGAAGGGCGGAAGCTGCAGCCCCTCCGCTTCCCTGGCAAGGGCAATCGGTGAGTACGGCAGGAGCGCCTCATGTATTGCGCCTGCGCTCTTCGGGTCTTTGCAGGGAAGATCGACAAAGCTCTTCCAGAGCGAGAGCGGACGAATGGGCGCCAGCTCGAGATCGTCTGCATCGACGATGGCAGCGCAGCTCACGACAGCGGAAACCGCACTCCTGTCGAAGCCATAGCGCTCTGCGAGCCTCTCGCTGTACCCCAGCAGGCAGGCAAGCTGCCCTCCGGCAGAACTGCCGCCGACGATAACGTGTTCATGGGGAAGGCCATGCTCGGAGAGCCAGGCCTGGGTAGCAAGCACACCTTCGTAGGCATCATCCACCTGGGCTGGGAAGCGGTCATGAGGGACAAGACGGAAGCCGACCGAGACGAAGCGGTACCCTTCATGGCACCAGACACGGGCTGCATCGATCATGGATTCAGGCGTCCCGACCAGGAATGCCCCGCCATGAAACCAGAAGACCGGCTCCTTGTGGACGACATTGGCGGGCTCCCAGAGCACGCAATGCTGAAGACGCCCGGGTCCGAAGGGGATGCTCTTCGGCGCTCCCGCAAACATGCCGTCCCCCGTCAGTGCCGGCCGCTCGGCATATGCCACAGGCGTCGAGACTATCTCATAGAACGCACCCATGCTCTCCTCCCGGCTCTCCCATTTCTGTCAGATACGAGACAGATATTGACGAACAACTGTTCTTATTCTAGCATACAGTCTACGCAAGCAATAGAGGCTGTCTGAGCTGCAGGCACCGCGCACGCCGGACCTCTTGAGCTTCCGCGCAAAAGCCTGCCGGCTATACGGTGCTGCTCCGTGCAGCATGCATCTCCGCAGTGAGCGCTCCTGTTTCCACATTGGATGGAGCGATTGCGAGGTGCATATAGATGCCGCAGATGTCAGCTTCCAGAAGTCCCCATATCGCATTGACCAAGCTGCAAAGAGCTTCCTGCAGCAAGCTCCCTGCACGCCCCTCATTCCAAGGCCCTGGTCCCCCACGTCCCATATGCAGGTGCTACTGCATCAGCAGAGCGCAGACAAGCCGTTGCAAGAAGATGTGAGGAGTACACCATGAAGCACCTATTGCAGCCCGATATCGACCTTCTGGTCGCATGTGCTGCCCAAGATCCTGACGGGCCGCTCGGAGACGCAGCTTCCATAGAAGCAGGCTGGAAGATATTCCACCAGATGAAAGCTATTGCGCCTGCTCCGGACACCTCTGAATACCGCAGCATCTGGATCTGCGTCGCACGGGGACCGATCGAGCGATGGAAGAGCTTCGAGGAGTGGAAGAAGGAAGAGGAGGAGTACCGAGACGGAAGCCCCCTCACCAAAGAAGCATGGCAGAATGAATGGAGAACCTGGTATCCCCACGAGCAGCGCTGGCATCTCATCTCCTGCATGCGCGCAGACGAATGGCTCAGCATCTCGATAGATCATGAATGCGTTCTCTCGATCGAGCCGGACTATGCCCTCGAGCGCCCGGACAGCCAGCGTGCAAGAAGAATCGACCTCTTGGCCCGCGCGATATCCCATGCAGTGGCAACCTTCAAGGGCGGCACCTACCAGAGACGCCTGAAGGCAGAGCTTCCCTATTCCTGCCGCTGGGGATTCCTGCGCCGCAGCACATTCTGGCGCATCACGGGCGTCGATGGTCGGCGCTACGGAGGAGACCTGCCGCAAGAGCGACGAGAGCAGCTCGCGTACGTCCTTCGAAAGCAGCCTTCGGAAAGACAGCTGCCGCGTCTTCCAGAGCTCAGCGCCAGTGAATATTTCTCGGCCCTCAGAGAAGCCTACAAGGCGGCAGGGTTCAGGGTGGATGGTGCATGTGGCGGCTATGCAGCTTCGGACTCACGTGCCTGGTACTGCTATTTCGGCGATCCACGCGATACCGATGTCCTCGAGCTCGACCAGGACTCCCCTGGCGTGTTCCGCGATTTCATGCAGTCGAACCATCGCTTCAACCATGCCTTCGAGGTGCTTGCAGGAAGAAGCGCTACGCGCGTCTATCTCGAGCCCACCCTCGATACGGAAGGTCTCTGGCACCTGCGCATGAGCGGATTCTTCAACGCGAACGCCTCAGAGATGGCGCTCATGTGGAAAAGGCTCAACGAGCTTGGCATGCCGACCTACCTCTGCGATGCAGGCAACCTTGCAAGCCTTCTTATGGGGGAGGATTGGGTCCTGCTTGTGCCTGATAACGAGGAGATCGACTACCTTGAAGATCAGACAAAGTTCGGCCGCAGGGTCGGCTTGGCCCTCCATCTCTGGAACGAATACCATGATGCTCTTGTCGCTGCAGCCGAGTGGATGCCCATCGATATCCCACAGCTCAGCACGAAGTGAGCCAGCAAGATGCAAAAAGGCCCTGGCACACAGAGCGTCAGGGCCTTCGCTGCAAGGATACGGCTGGTCCGATAGCCATTTCATGCGATGCCAGGCCTTGTCCCGTATCTGCCGTGCGGAGGCAGGGCTGGTACGCCATCCAGCAGAAGCCCATGCTTGGAGCATCGATCTTCCCGTACAGGAGCCTGCCATCTATACGAACTTCATGCGCAAGCAGCGCTCAGAGACATTCATTCCCTCACAGCAAATCGTCATGCGAGCCTGACCTGACCAGAACAAGCTCCAGCTCATCTCTTTCGATTTGATAGATGAGCAGCCAATCAGCATCAATATGCAGTTCGCGGTAGCCCTTCCAGCTGCCCTTGAGCGCATGATCGCGCAGCCGGATGAGCGTCGGTTCGTCTTCCTCGAATAGAGCGGTGACTGCATCCTGGAGCCGGACCAGATCAAAATGCTTTTTGCGAAGCTTTTTCACGTCCCGTTCGAACATGGGCAATGCACGAATGGTCTTAAGCATTGAGGTCTGCCATCAGGTCGGCTACGGATGTATAGGTCTTGCCCTCTCCGGCCTCCGCCTGACGTCGTGCCTCTATGCTGTCGGGGCTCTCGACAGAAGGCCTGAAAGGAAGCGCCTGATCGTGAACCGCCTGCCGCAGGAAGACGTTGACGGCAGTAGAGATATCAAATCCCATGCGGCCAAACAGCTCCTGCGCCTCTTTCTTGAGTTCTGAATCCGTACGTATGCTCAGCCTTGCTTCGGACATGATTCCTCCCATCCACATGGTGATACACAATATGTACCCATTGTACATCTGCTGGGATTTATCCGGAGCAACTCAACGAGTCTTTCTCACCATGAACAGCCATATGCATGCAAAGCCATTGCCACTTCAAGCCGAAAATGCATGCCTTTTCACATAGCCGCGAGAGTCTCCGAGTTCGTCAGGACAGCTACGATGGAGACAGAGGCAGGAGGTGTCATTGCATCTGCCAAACGAAACATTGAGGTCCTGCAAGGAAGCTGCTCTGGTCTCTGCTGGACAATGCTTCCCACCATCCAGCTGATTGCAGTGCCTGCAGCACCGAACGCCCCGAGCAGGCCCTGCCGCTCCTTCGAGTTTCATGCACAAGCAGCAGTCTCTTCAGAAATACGTGCATCACATACCAGAGTTGCCACTTTAGGCATTTCACATACCTATCGGTCGTCTTTACGCTTGAAGCCAAGAAGAGAGAAAGGGGCTTTCATGGAGTACGCAAAGCTGGGACAGACCGATATCGAGATCAGCCGTATCTGCATCGGCGGCATGAGCTTTGGACGTGTCTTCCCCGATTTCCACCAGTGGGTCATCGACCAGCCTGCCACCCAGGCCGTCATCAAGGAGGCACTCGATAACGGCATCAACTTCATCGATACCGCCAATGTCTATGCCCATGGCACGAGCGAGGAGTTCATCGGCCAGTCCCTCAAGAACCTCGGTGTCAAGCGTGAGGATGTCGTGCTTGCAAGCAAGGTCTATTTCAATGAGGGCCGCCTTTCACGCGAAGCGATCCTGCGCGAGATCGACGGCACGCTCAGGCGCCTTGGCACCGACTACCTCGACCTCTACATCATCCACCGCTTCGACTACGACACGCCGATCGAGGAGACGATGGAGACGCTCGATGAGCTCGTGAAGGCCGGCAAGGTCCGTGCCCTCGGCGCCAGCGCCATGTATGCCTACCAGTTCCACAACATGCAGGTCGCAGCCGACGAGAATGGCTGGACCCGCTTCAGCAGCATGCAGTGTCACTACAACCTGCTCTACCGCGAGGACGAGCGCGAGATGTTTCCCGTCTGCCGCCAGTACGGCGTGAGCATCACTCCGTACAGCCCGCTTGCCTCCGGCCATCTGACGCGTCCGACCTGGGACTCCGACTCCACACGCTCCACGACCGACGGAACAATGAGGAACAAGTACAACCACGACCAGAAGATCGATATGCCGATCGTCACCCGCGTCCATGAGGTGGCAGAGCGCCTCGGCTTCCCCATGGCAGATATCGCCCTCGCCTGGCACTGGGCGAAGGGCGTGACTGCACCGATCGTCGGCTGCAGCAGGCCAAGCCGCGTCGATGACGCGGTACGCGCCCTCGACATGAAGCTCACGCCAGAAGACATCGCCTACCTCGAGGAGCCCTACCGTCCGCACGAGCTTGTCGGACCCAAGGCACGTCCTGGCGATAAGCCTCTTGCAGGAACCGACCGCGTCAAGTAAGTCAGCGCTCCTATAAAAAGATCAGCAGCCAGGCAGAGCATCCCTGCCTGGCTGCTGCCATGTCGGGTCTGTCCTCATCGGCAGACGATGAGAAGCCCTCTACAGGATCGGAATCTTGATCTTCAGGTCCGAGAGCGGATAGGCACTGCAGAAATGGAACCAGCTCTGTCTTTCGCTATGGTGTGGATGATTGCGATATCAAGCGCCTGAGCCGAGAGCTGGCCAGGCAGGGTACGAAGGGTGGTCTTGTCCTATCTGGCCAGCCGCTCAGGCTGCACATGGATTGCTGCAGGCAGAGCAGGGCTCTCTCTGGCTGCTGTTCCCCTGCGACATATACGAATGCTAGGCAGAAGTGAATGGATGCGCATCATCCCGAAGTATGGGACGGAAGGCCGGAAAAGCATGAGGCCCACGCAGCCTGTATCGGCTGGAAGAAACGTCCGATAGGCACAGAGCAGTTCCTGTGCCCTGCGGTGTAGAGTGGCAGCAATGAAATCTGCTGCGAGACAGGAGACGCAATGACGCCCATGAGAAGAGCGCACCGAGAGATCCAGGATCCGGACGCTATCCGCGCCTTGATCGATGCCTGCCATACCGTACGCATCGGCTGCGCAGACGAGGAAGGCCCCTATATCGTGCCCATGAGCTTCGGCTATGACTGGGACGAAGAGACCTGGCAGCGCATGCACGAAGGAAGCGCAGGACACCCAATACCCCTGAAGCTCTATCTCCACTCTGCCACGGAAGGCCGGAAGGTCCGCTGCTTCGATTCTGAGCCTCTTGTCGCAATCGAGATGGACCGCGAGCTCGGTGTCATCACCGGCCCCTACGCCTGTGCCTATTCCTACTCCTACCAGTCGCTTGTCGGCAAGGGGCACATCCGCCGCGTCGAGGATGAGGCAGGAAAGTCAGTGGCCCTGGCACGTCTCATGGAGCACATGGCACCAGGCGCTCCTACCTCCTTCCCGCCCGAGGCGGTTGCCCGCGTCCGCATCTGGCGTATCGATGTGGACGAGCTCTCCGGCAAGGAGCGCTACCCGAAGAAGTAGGCCGCTCATACCGCCTGTCTCATACTTCGGGATGACGGCAGAAAGCTGGGCTTTCCGTATCATCGGCTGCAGCCAACGACAGCCGATCCGGAAGGCATGCCATGACCTCAAGACACCCCGCAGCTCAGCGCTTCCTTGCCGTCCTCCTTTCAGGCGCGCTCATCTTCTCCGGAGGTGCGCTTGCCGCCTGCGACGACGAGGATATCAGTACCAGCTCCGCCTCGGGCATCGCCGGCACCGATCTCTCGCTTGCAGGCCTGCGTGACCACTACGTCGATACGGATTCCGCCAAGAGCGCAACCGTGCTCGTCTATATGGTCGGCTCAGACCTCGAATCCGAATACGGCGCTGCAAGCGCAGACATCCAGGAGATGGTCGACGCCGAGTGCGGCAAGAACGTGAATATCGTCGTCGAGACCGGAGGCGCAAGCAGCTGGGAGTTCTCGGACGAGGCAGACGGGACTCTTCGCCAGCGCTGGCACATCACAGGAGACGGTGCCGAACTCCTCGGAGACACAGGTTCTGGCAGCGTGCTCGACGAGAACGAGGTCACTGACTTCATCAGTTTTGCAACCGATGCCTACCCAGCAGACCGCTACCTCATGGTCTTCTGGGACCATGGAGGCGGCACGGTGGGCGGCTTCGGCAGCGACGAGAACTATCCGGACGACAAGCCGCTCTCCCTGGCGGATCTCCGCCAGGCGCTTCTGGATTCGGGCCAGAAGTTCGATATCGTGGGCTTCGATGCCTGCCTCATGGGCACGGTAGAGACGGCATATGCCCTGGAGCCCTGCGCCGACTACCTCATCGCCTCCGAGGAGTACGAGCCAGGCGAGGGCTGGTCTTGGACCGGCTTCCTCAGGGAGCTCGAGGATAATCCTTCGACGAGCTCCGTCGAGCTCGGCAAGCGCGCAATCGATGACTACTATGCGGTCTATAAGGACGAGGACTACACCGATGTCACGCTCTCGCTTGTCGATCTCCGCGAGGTTCCCAATGTCTACGAGAGCATGAGCAGCTTCCTTGCCTCGGCAGAGTCTGCCATCGCATCAGACAACTCCCGCTTCAAGGAGCTCTCCCAGGCACGCTCCCGTGCCACGTCCTTCGCTGATGGCCAGATCGATCAGGTCGACCTCATCGACCTGATCACACGCACCGACTTCGACGGGAAGGATAGCCTCGAGGCTGCTGTCAGGAGCTGCGTCAAATACCGCTCTGCCACAAGCATCGACGGCGCGAATGGCCTTGCGCTCTACTTCCCCTACGATGAGGTCTCCTCCTACGAAGGCATGCGCTCGACGCTCACAGAGATCTCCTATACGAAGCCGACGGAGTTCTACGACTACTTCCTCTCGATCATGGGTTCCTCCTCTTCAGAAGGCACCGGCACAGGCAGCATCCTCTCCTCGATCCAGAGCGCTATCTCCTCTACCGCAGGCACAGACGAAGCCGCCTCTTCTGCCTCGGGCGGCGACTTTGCCTCGAGCAGCTCCCAGGATTCCTCCTGGTTCAGCGATGTCTCGGAGAGCTTCAGCTACGACGAGCTGCCAAGCGCACTTGAGCTCGCTGAGACCAGCGCTGGGTACATTGTCGAGATGGACGATACGCTCTGGGATGCGCTTGCCGACTTCCAGGTCTCTGTCATGCAGCGAAACCCGAAGAACGAGGCAGAGTATATCTATCTTGGCTCCGACAACGTCTGGGATACCGACGCAGACGACAACATCATTGTCGACTTCGACGGAACCTGGACCGCAATCGATGGCCATATTGTCTCGTTCTTCGGCGACACCCCGACAGCCCTTGCCGATGGCACCTACAGCTTCACGGGCACGATCCCCGCAATACTCAACGGCGAGGAGCGCATCGATATCATCGTCTACTGGCCGCCTGAGGACCAGTCCATAGGCTATGTCCAGGGCTGGAGAAGCCACGAGCAGACGCAGAGCCACGTCTTCGGACATGGCCTCAGCAGCTTCTCAACAGGAGACGAGATCGTCCCGATCTTCGATGTCTACGACGAAGAAGGAAACTGGCTCCGCACGATGGCAGGCGACGCTATCACCATCTCCGACCCCGACAGCATCGAGGTCACCTACGAGAGTTCGGGCGATGAGCCGACCTATTTCTGGGGCATGCTCACGACGGTCTACGGCGATGCAATCGACACCGAAGCGCTCGTGATTGAGCAGTAAGCATGGCCAGATACAGCATCTCTCATGCATTTCGGATTGTGCACACAGCGTGTGCACAATCCCGCTTGCCCTGCCATCAAAGGCCTATGCGCCTCCCCATTGCGGAGCACTGAAGATCCTGCACGCATGCAGCTGCCGCCAGATGCTGCATGTGTGCCAATTCGATAGCCTCCCTGCGCAGCATGAGGACCTTCTATAACGCATTTCCAATTCGCGACACAGCGTGTCGAGAATTGAGCTGGCCCCACTATCGCAGGCTCATGCGCATCCCCGACAGGGAGCGGCGGGAGCTCTCTATACACGCAGCTGCAGAAGAAGGCTTGAGAGTATGCCAGATACGTGCAGCCTCCTGAAGCAGCCTGCCTGTCTCGTTTCGCACCTACCTTCCTCCGAAAGGACGAGAGCGGACCCTCGCTATGCGGGAAATCCGCTCTCAACTTTTGCTTTCGCGTACCCAGACAGCCCCTGCATCCCTCGGCCGTTGCAGAGGCACGGGCACCATGCAAGCGCTATGCCTGCTCCCCTGTGACCTTGGCCCAGTCCGCATCGAACTTGGCCCTGCCCTCGGTGGTCAGAGGATGCCGGATGCACTTCCTGAGCGTCGCGAACGGGACCGTGGCGATGTCTGCGCCGAGAAGCGCTGCCTGCGTCACGTGGTTTGCAGAGCGCACGGAGGCCGCGATGATCTCAGGGCCTCCCTCCTCGTCCCACCAGCCATAGGAGTAGTTCTTCACGCACTGGATGACCTGGGCGAGCTGCCCCACGCCGTCGTCTCCGATATCGTCGAAGCGGCCGATGAAGGGGCTGATGTAGCGGGCGCCGGCACGGGCTGCCAGAAGCGCCTGCGGCGCCGAGAACACGAGCGTCATGTTCACGCGGATGCCCTCCCCGGCAAGCGTGCGCGTGGCGGGGAGGCTCTCCTCGCAGATCGGGAGCTTGATCACGATATTGGGGGCAAGGGCGGCAAGGCGCCTGCCATCCTGGACCATGTCCTCCGTCGTCTTTGCCTGGGACTCCGCAGAGACCGGAAGCCCCTCGCAGGCCTCGCAGATCTTCTTCATGTGCCCCTCGAAGTCATTGAGCCTGCCTCCGGTCTTCGCATAGAGCGAGGGGTTCGTCGTGACGCCCGCAAGGACGCCCCAGGACTTGGCAGTCTCGATCTCGCTGAGATCGGCCGTATCGATGAAGAACTTCATGGCATGCCCCGATTCTCCCCTGGTGGCAGCATGCATCACACTCCTGCATGCAAGCGCATCGACAGATACTGTTCCTGCACATATAGCACCCATGGGAATCTCTCTCGCAGAAGCATCTGCAATTCATGCCTCTCCTCCGGCGAATGGCACACAGCCTTTCAGTCCCGCTGCAGAAAGCAGGCTCCTGCCTCTGCACGCACCCTGCCGCTAGCGTGCCATGTGCCTGCCATCCACGGCATCTACCCTGGCGAGGATGAAGGCAAGGGCAGTTCCCGCAGCTGCGATGCCTGCCAGCCCCATCATCACGGCAGGAAGGCCGAACGAGTCGCCTGTCATGCCGAGGAAAGGCTCCGCAATGCCGCCGACGCTCACGGCGACGCCGTACGAAAGGCCCGATGCCGTGCCGAGGTGTCCCGGCACATAGCTCATGCCGAGAGCGACAGCAGAGGGATAGAAGACATCGGCTGCCGCCTCGAGCAGGATTGCCAGGACGACGGCGAGCGCAAGGATGCGCACATGCGCAAACACTGCGATGAGCACAGCCATGAGGGCAAGGCAGAAGATCGCAAGCCGGTGCGTGCCGAAGCGTCCGGAGGCACGTCCGGAGAGAAGCGTTGCCAGAGCGCCGACGATGGATGCTGCAGAGATGACAAGAGAGCTCAGCGCCGCATCCTGGCCGAGGACATTCATGATGAAGAGGGGGATGAAGGCAAGAAGGCCATACAGGATGGCAGAGCGTGCGGAGAGCACGGCCACGAGCAGGCCGAAGCGGTCCCAGTGCTCCTCCTGGGCGCTGCTGCCTTCCTCCGCCGCAGCCGCGCCGCCTGCGCCGAGCCTTCTGAACCTTTCGCCGAAGCCGAGGAGCACGAGCGCGCAGGCAGAGGCAGGAACGGCAAACGCAAGCGTGCCCCGAAGGCCGAACGCGGAGATGAAGGCAGCTGCAAGGATGGGACCGACGAAGAAGCCGATATTGCCGCCCACAGCAAATATGCTCATGCCGCCCGCCTTCCTGCTTCCTGCAGCAAGATTGGCAAGACGGCCTCCCTCGGGGTGGAACATCGCGACGCCTATCCCCGACACCATGGCCGAGCAGACGACGAGACGGTAGTCGGAGAAGAGCCCGATCCCTGCCATGCCGGACCCTGCCAGGAAGATGCCGAGCGACATGAACCAGGGACAGGCATGGCGATCGCCAATCCAGCCAAAA